>MHHG01000001.1 GCA_001805965.1 Omnitrophica WOR_2 bacterium RIFOXYA2_FULL_38_17
ACCATTGCTTCAACAATAGTTTTATCAAAAGGTATTTTCCCTGCAACAGGCACATTGATTTCTTTGCAGTAGTCTTCAATTTGCGTCGTCATTTCAAAATTTAAAGTGAACTTGTTAATAACAAGCTTAACTGGAACATTAAAATGTTGCGCTACCTCAATAACACGTTTCGCATCATGCAATCCAGACAGCGTTGGCTCAGTTACAACCAGAGCACAATTAACTCCTGATAATGAGGCGATCACAGGACATCCGATTCCAGGAGGGCCGTCTATAATGACATAATCGGAATTTTGTTTCTCTGCTAATTCTTTAGCTTGTTGCCTTACAAGCGAAACTAATTTCCCGGAGTTTTCTTCAGCAATCCCTAATCTGGCATGGACAAGAGGACCAAACCTTGTATCTGAAATATACCATTCGCCTGATTCATTCTCATGCATTTCTATTGCTCCGGCAGGACAAACATTACTGCAAAATGAGCACCCTTCACATGCAATCGTATCAACAATAAAATCATCAAAAATAGCCTCGTATCGGCACAACTCTATACATTTTCTGCATTGAGCACATTTATCTTTATCAATAAACGCGGTTTTTCCACTCCTGAAATGATTGCGTTCTTTTATGGCTGGAGACAGTAAAAGGTGCAGGTCCGCAGCATCAACATCACAGTCAACCATCACTTTATTTTTTACCAAAGCGGCAAAGGCACCCGTTAGGACAGTTTTTCCTGTACCACCTTTTCCACTAATAATCAAAATCTGCTTCATTAGTTATAACCTCATATTACTTCCTGCATTTTGTGCAGCAACAACAAGCGGATAAACTGTCGGAGAACTTGTCAAATATGGATGCGTCGCCATCTGTAATGTTTCAAGTTCTGTACAAGACATTCTTTTTTGAATAGCAACTCCAATAATATTAATGATCTGAGCACAAGACATTCCTCCGCAGACTTGTCCTCCCAGGATTATTCCTGATTGTTTTGAAAATATTAGTCTAACTTTACTCTTACTTGCTCCTGGTAAAGTGCCTGGATGCATATCCACTCCATCTACGCTTCCTATTGTGATCTCAAATCCTTCATCTAAAGCTGTTTTTTCTGTTAATCCAGCAGACCCAAAAGAAATACCGTCGAGATAAGTTGAATAAATTGCAATGGTTCCTTTATTTTCACGTATAACTTTAATCTTATATAAATTAGCTCCTGCAATTCTGGCTTCTGCTGTTGCTGTTGATGCCAGCATTACCGGGATAGGTTTTTGTGTATAGAAGTCACGCTTGCCCGCACAATCACCTACCGCAAATATATCAGGATCACTTGTGCGCATATATTCATCAACAAATATTCCTTTTCTTTTATCGCACTCCAAACCAGCTTCCCGTGCCAAATGAACCTCGGGTATAAAGCCCACGCCTAATATTATGGCGCCAATTTCTAATTCACTTCCATCTGACAACATAACTTTCTCTACCTTTTGATCTCCGAGTATTTCCTTTACAGAAATACCTGTCTTCACATTTACACCGGCTTCTTTTAGCTTATTTTCCGCTATTTTAGAAAACTCAGGATCAAATGAATTAGCCAATATGGAAGGAAGCATTTCAACTAAAGTAACTTCTTTGTCATCAAGCTTGGCAAGTTCATCGGCAAATTCAATCCCTATAAAACCGCCGCCTAAAACAAGAATCCTCTTACATTGTTTTATCTCTGTAATAATCTCTTTGAGATAATTTAAATCTTTCAGAATTGAATAGACACCTTTTTTGTCTATACCAGGAATAGGCAGATTAACAGGGGTTGATCCGACAGCCAAAACAAGCTTGTTATATGAATATGTGTCACCTTTATCCGTAAGAACAGTTTTGCTATCTTTATGAATCTTTACTGCCTTATCAATAACACAATTAATTTTATTATTATCTAAAGTTGCATTACCAAGTTTGTTCTCTTCAGGATTTTTTAAGCTCGCAAACATATAGGGAATTCCGCATGGAATAACACCTTGCTCTACATCTTTCATAACTGCGATATTTTTATCAGGATAATAATTTCTTGCTGTTACAGCTGTTATTATTCCAGCAGGTCCTCCACCTAGTATTAATACATCTACTTTTTTTTCCATCTGTTTTTCATTTCTTTCTTGATATCTTTAAACAATCGTTTAAATTGGTCTATATACTCTGGAAATAATTTAATTATGGGCTCTCCCTTTGAATAACTCTTAGCAATTTGTTCACTAAATGGGATCTTCATTAAAACAGGAATACCTTCATATTTACAATAATTTTCCGTCTTAAGATCTCCTAAATCACATCTATTTATCACTACTCCAAATGGTATTTTTAATTTACGCATAGTTTCTACTGCTAACTGAAGGTCATTTAGTCCAAAAGGAGTTGGTTCCGTAACTAACAGACAATAATCCGTTCCTTGTACAGCAGTTATAACAGGGCAAGATGTCCCGGGGGGTGCATCAATAATAACGGTTCTTGTGGGATTCATGTACTGTTTAACTTGACGTATCACTGGAGGCGCCATTGCCTCACCAATATTTAATTTTCCATGAACAAACTGAACATCACCTACGTTACCAAATTCAATTACCCCTATCTCTCTGTTCATTTCTGTAATAGCATTTTCAGGACATAAATATTTACATGCTCCACAACCATGACAAAGATTTTTAAATAACAAAATGTTGCCTTTACTGTTCTTTGTCTGAGGCAATACAGCAATAGCATTATATTCACATACCTCACGGCATTTGCCACAATACGTACATTTCTCTTTATCGATAACGGGTACCGGAATAAACGCGTTCTTTTTCTCAGATATAACCAGATTTAAAAATAAAGCAGCATTTGGTTCTTCAACATCACAATCTATCAATTGAACATTACTTAACGACAAGGCTAAATTTACAGCTATTGTTGTTTTTCCTGTTCCGCCTTTTCCACTTGCAACAGAAATTATCATTATCTAATTACCCCGCCTGCGTATTATTATTAATTCCTGACACTTAGAATTAAATTTATCAATTTGAAATCCTTTGCTTAATATATATTCAGCGATTTCATTTAAAGTGCAATTGCCAGAATTATGGTCTCCTCCCTCGCTTTCATGTATTTTCTTAATAATAGAAAAACCTTCTTTGCTGAAATCGCTTATAATAATCTTGCCTCTTGTGGAGGTAACTCTCAAGAATTCATCTAGAACTTTTAACGGCTGGCTTAAGTGATGCATAAGATTAATGCCAAAGGAGATATCATAACTATCATCAGGAAAATGTAAATGTTCTGCATCCGCAATAACAAAGTTTACTTTTTCCAGCAATCCGAAATACTGAATATTCATTTTGGCAAATTTCTGTTCTTCTTCTGATATATCTACAGTCGTAATTTGATATCCTTTTTGTGCTAAGGCAACAGCAAAATTACCTTTTCCGGTTCCAAGCTCTAATATTCTTCCTTCTATCGGCTGAGCCTTTTCAATCACAAAATCTCTTTCCTTATCAATATCGTACCCAAAACTCTTAAACAGTTTTATTCTGTTACAATATCTCTCATAATTTTCTAAAACATTTTTATCCATCATTCCCTCGCCATATTAGCGCCGCATTTTGGACATTTAACTGAATTACATGGTACTCCCCGTTGATGCGGCACTCTTTCTCCGCAATTTGGGCAAAAACAATTCACATTTGGCTTCGGATTATTTCCACCAAAACCTCGTCTTTGACTTGCACCCAGTGGGCCTAAACCGTTTCCTCCCGGCATTATGCACCTCCTTTAATGACTCCTGCGTTTTCTAATAATGAATTTTCATCTTTGAAAATAAAAACAGGGTGGAAATGTTCTTTATTTATAAGTAAAACAATACTTTCTTCGATAAGAATAATCCTACTGGTTTTATTAAATATTTTTTTAATGGAAAAAATATAATCTGCTGTAATTCTTTTTATTTATTATTTAATTATTCAATCCTGATTTTTCCTTAGCATTTGGACCTTTTCTGGAATTAATCTTTCCATTCAAAAAGCTGGTAAGTGCTTCTTTGACACTTCCCTCTACATCAAGAACAACATCTATTCCTGCTGACTCTAAAGCCTTTGAAGCATTAGGCCCTACTTTTCCAGTAAGAACAGTTTTGGCCTGCTTTTCTGCAACAAGTTGAGCAGATTGAACACCCACCCCTCCAGTACCATCAACATTTTTGTTTGAAATGGTTTCAAAAAGTGCAGTTTCATCATCATAAAAAATAAAATATTTAGCACGACCAAAGCGCTGATCAACCTTAGAATCTAAATCATTTCCTTCAGATGTAACACATATTTTCATAATTAATTGCTCCTTTTTAATGACAATCTCCATGATCTTTGCAGGCACTAAGTCCTGTCAAATTATCGTTAAGCATCTTTGAAATAGCATCCCGTGCTAGTCCTGAAAATCCAAATACAGCAACATTAGCTGCCGCAAATTTTTGTTGAGCTCCCATTCCCATTCCACCTGCGATAACATGCGTAATATTATGTTCCAAAATAGCATCCACAGCTACACAGCCCCCACCACCATGCTGTGTATTATTAGGTACTACTTTTGAACTCTTTATTACTCCATTTTCTATTTCCGCAATTAAAAAATGTGAACATTGACCAAAATGCATCGATATATTGCTTTTTAAACCTTTATCATCTTCTAAAGTTACACCTATTCTCATATTTTTCTCCAAGTATTTTTGCTTTTATAATTAATTAAACTGATTTTGACTTTTCTAACATATTGATACGTTCCAGTATTGAGGAAAGCTCATCTTGAATTTTATTTGCATAAGACTTTAAGATATCAAGGCTATCTACTTCACTATATATCTGATTAGCCCGTGCTATTCCTAAGAACCCCATCGAACAATAAAATTTCCGAAAACCTCTTCCTCTACCACCTTGGTTAAATCTTCCGGCATAAGGCCTTTGCCATGACCCCAAGGGTGATATTTTATCAACACATAATCCTCTTCCTCTTCCTGTAACTGGGCCCATTCCTGCAGGACCCGTTTTATCCCCTCCTGGCATTTCACTCCTCCTTAATTAATGTTAATGACAACCATTGTCATTAAATGGTAAAAAATTATTTGTTTGTGCACTTCTCACATACACCAAAAAATTGTATCAAATGATCCGTTATATTGAACTTATATTTCTCAGAAAGACCATTTTCTGTACTTTTCAAGAAGCTCACTTCATCCTTCATGAAATCAGAATAATCTATAACCGTATAACACTCTTTACAAACCAGATGATGATGATGCCCCTTACTACTATATTCATCGGAGAGCTCATATTTAGACTTACCTTCTCCAAACTCAAATTTAACAACCATTCCAATATTCACAAGTACTTCTAAGTTTCTATAAACTGTAGTCAATCCAATATTCGGATAAAATTTATGCACTGCCATATAAATATCTTCCGCACTTAAATGATTTTGCGTATTAGCTAAAACATCAAGTATCGCCTCACGTGGTTTAGTCATGCGATAGCCACAGCACTTAATTTGTCCATGCATCCATCTTGGCCCTGTCCCATTTTGATTTGGCATTTACTCTCCTATTGGTAATGGTTGTCATTATCAATACTACGGCTTAATTTTATTTTTGTCAAGAATATTGTTTAACTTGCATTGACAATATTTATTCCATCGGATGGTTTTGTAAAATCATATTCAGCGCAAAAGACAATTTGTTTGTAGGTGTACAATCTGATAAAAAAATACCATACTGCATAACTTTTTTAATCATGACTTCAATCCCCTTTAGATATCTACTTCATAGTTTAAACCTTATAATTACACAAGTTTCTCAATTAAACTCTTCTGAAAAATTCTAATTCAATACAATAAATTCAATATCAAAATACGACTAAATTATTTATATCTTGATAACTGCTTTATATAATTACTTAAGAATATCTTAAAGCATTTTTGTTTCCTCAATAAAGTTAAACTGAACTGTACAACTCAAATATAATAACCTACTGAAACTCTTCAACATCATTTAATTCATCTTTGATTAACAGCAATACTGTCATTGTTTAAAAGCACTAATTACAACAAACGATCCATCACCATAGCCCTCTATTGCCACTTCTTCTTCATTTATCTCGCTTAAATCTTTAAATATCGTTTGGCTAAATTCAAATTTCACATAACCAGCTTTTTTCAGATAAAAAACAATTTGCTCAACAGAATAAAATTTCGCAAACTTATAGAAAACATTATTATTTTTACACTCCTGATATGCCTTTCCAAGATTGGTGTCTTTATCAACAAATCCTATAAATATTCGGCCCTTTGCTTTCGTAGCACGAAATGCTTCTTTAAAGGCCGCTTGTATATCATCTAGAAAACAGACCGTGGTAACCATCAAAACAAAATCAAATTTAGAATCAACAAATGGAAGTTTTTCTGCCTTGGCGTTAACAACTTCAATACCATTACTTCTTGCAATCACCCCCATATTCTTTGATGGTTCAATACCGATTCTAATACCAAGAGGTTTGGCAAAACGTCCTGTTCCTACTCCAATTTCAACGCCCTTCCCAATTTCAGGCAATTTTTGTTTTATTGCCTTAAGTTCAGACTGATAAACCCAAGGATTTCTTTCAAACCAATCCTCATACTTAGCGGTGTACTTCTCAAATATTTCAATTTTATTCATTCTTAAACAGGTCACTTATTATATAGATACTAATTTTTTTAATTTTTTAAGGGTTCTAGCAACATAACCTCGTCTTAGTTCAATAATTTTCGCATCATCAAAAAAAGCAGGATGATGTGAAGCAACTATAACCTGACACCCCTTTTTACATATTTCATTTAAACCTTTTCTGATTCTTATTATCCAGCTGAGATCATGACCTGATTCCGGCTCATCAAGAAGCAGACAATCTCCTTTTTTAAAACCAATATAACGCAAAACATCACGCATAGTTTCACCATGTGATGAAAACATAGCGCGCACCCTTATAATAGAACCATTAATGCCATCAAAATATTCTTCAGATCGGTGAGGATTCATAGTTTCACTATTAAAATATTGATATACCTGATCATTATCTTGAACCTTTTCACAATCAGGACATTTATAAATAGACTCAAGCAAAGTACTTTTTCCCGAACCATTTGGACCAACAACAACATTAAACCCTGGGTCAAATGTAATATTCTTTCGGCCATCAATGAATCTGCTATGTTTATAACAAATTTTAATACTTTGAAGCATTATATTCACACCTCAATATGGGATTAACAAATATTTTATCTAAATACTTTTGAAACAACTTTATGCCTCCCTATATTCTTTTCTCTATAAAGATCTTCCTTAATTATGCATTTTCTAAATACGAATTGATTTTATCTTCAAGTATTTCCTTAGCTGTAGCACCAACTATATTCTCAGCAATTTCACCATTTTTAAAGAATAATAAAGCAGGTATACTTGCAATGCCATACTTTGACGCTAATTCACCTGATTTATCAACATCTAACTTATAAACACCAAACTTGCTACCATACTTCTGTGCTAATTCTTCAATAATTGGCGACATCATCTTGCATGGCCCACACCAATCAGCATAAAAATCGACCAAACATGCTTTTTTTGATTTAAGAACTTCGCTATTAAATGTGTCATTTGTTAATACTTTAGCCATTACTGCCCCCTTTTTGTTAATTGTTCATATATAGCATTTTAAATCTCCAGCTATCGGTATATCCAGATATTTGGATATATTCTCTAAAAAATTTTTACCCCTGTAATATTTTCATAATATCTCTAACTTGTTTATCAGCAACCTTATAGCATATCCGCACTCCTTCCTTCCTCGAAACTAAAACACCTGCACTTTTTAATTTTCCTAAATGCTGAGAAGCTGTAGATTGAGGGATATTTAATACTTCCATAATTTTATTAACATTACATTCATTATTCATAAGACCCTCTACCATTTTCAATCGAATCGGATGTCCTAGTATTTTCAGTATTTCACTTTGTTTATCATAATCCATTTTATTCTTCTCCTTAAATCCTTATATTCAAATATTACGATATTACAATTCTTTTGTCAAGTTTTTGTTTTTTTTCGATCAAAATTACTCTTTCCCGAACATGACTCAAAGCGAACAAATAACCTGGTTAAATAATCTACGTTTTCTTCAATAAATCACCTATAGGACATTTTTGCATTCGGAGAGGTTTTTCAAGACTGGTTTGATGAAGAAGTTTATCTTCTTGCAAAAGTTCGATTGTTGGGCCACCTGCAGCCAACTTTGCAAAATAGAGCAGCGTTAGACTATCTGTGCGCGAAGATGGTGAAAGAGTTCATCCAGCTGGTCATCAGAATAAGAAGCACGGATCTTTAGTAGCTGGGCATCAACCTGTTTTCGTAAATGAGCGGATTCCATATCGTTGAGCTTATGGTAGACGCCGATCCGTTTTCCTAATGTGAAATTAATCCGGTCTTCTTCCGGAAGAGAGAGATATCTATCAAGGATAGCCAAAAGCTGCGGCTTATCCTGAGGAAATTGGCCCCTTAACTCCATAAGAAGGTCCACAGAATGATGATTAGCATAGTGGCTGGTAATACCATTGAGATTCTCGATCAGCAATCGTTGTTCTTCTATGATATTCTTCTCGGTCTGCAGCGTGTATTCGCCAGCTTCCATCTGTCGAAGAAGCCCAGAACCTGGCTTGACCCCTATTGTGAGAACCCGTATAAAGTGAGGATCGATCTCATTCAAGACCTTGGCTGTTTCAAGAGCGTGTTCCTCCCACAATTCCTGTCCACCCAATCCAAGAATGATGAATTCTGAAATGGACATTCCTGCATCCTTTGCCCTGCGACTGGATGTAGAAATATCGGCAGCTGTTACACCCTTATTAACTTTTTTCAATACCTTATCCGACCCGGATTCCATGCCGCAATAAAGCTTGTTCAATCCGGCTTGGCAGATAGCCTGCATTTCCTGGCCTGACTTTCGGATCATGCTTTGAGCACGACCATAACTACTGATTCGCTTAAGGTATGGAAATGTCTGCTTCAGTAAATTGAGGATCGCAACAAGCTCATCAGTTTTCATCAGGAAGCTATCACCATCCTGCAAAAAGCATGTTTCGAAGGCCTCGTCCCCGTAATACTTTGATGCAGCAACTATATCGTGCCTGATCTCATCTAGAGAACGCATGGAGAAATTCATATCCTTGTAATTAACGCAAAATTCGCATCGATTCCAGGGACAACCGCGTGTAGTGCGGATCAGAAGGCTTCTGGATTCGTCCACAGGACGAATGGGGCCCAACTCAAATGGAATATTGTTCATGGGGGATCTCAAGTGTTTTGTTTGGAATAAACTTTATTAAAACCTGCAATATGCGATATTATTTCTGATATTCAAACAACACATAATATTGCAAAACATCATCTTCTGTAAACCACTTGCCATCGGGGCCAGCGTTAATATATTTATTTTCCTTGATCTTTACGCCTTGATCATTATAAAAGGATTCCTTTGTTGAAGAAACAACATCATCCTCTGTAAACCAAACACTATCAGATCCGTTGCCATTTTCTTTAACATGGCATTCCGTCATTTTAATCAGCCTGCCTGACTCATCATATTCAAAAGCATGATATTTCTCAATTTCCTTCCCCACATTTTCAACATCCCTAACCAACAAACCTTTGTCATCATATGAGAATTCTACAGAACGTATCTCTTTATTTTTATTATCATATTTTGATGTTTTATTCTTTCTGCCATTTTCTTCATAAGAATAAATCACTGTTGACTGTTTAATATTCTTAGCATTGAACGACATTTCTTTTGCCAGGCTGCCATCCTCTGCATATTCGAAAACCTGATAATCCTGCATAACATCATCAGTTGTTAGAGGGATAGTGTCTTCTCCTGCTTTATTACAGGACTTTTTTATGACTTTCCCATCTAGATCATGATCAATTAAAAAATAATGATAAATATCATCATCATCTGTGAACCAAAGCTTATCTTCGCCTGAAACATATTTTAATTCTATGTCAGTAAGTATCTCGGGTTCTTCCTTTATCGTGGAGTTCCCCAATTCACTAACGTTTGTTTTTTTGACAGTCAGCCTTTCTTCATCAAAATCCTTTATTTGAGAAAAAACATATCTTGGGCTAACCAACAATGCTAACCCAATAAAAATAACAGCAAAAAAAACATATATTTTTTTCTTCATCAAATTCCCTACCTTTGCATTTTTCTGTCTAACCAACTTTTAAAATTTCTTTTTAACAATGCTGCAACTTTGGTGGTTATTGATTCTAATTCAACCCTTAAATTATTTATCCGGTGCGCTAAAGACCGCTGTTGCTTTACCCGTCGCAATGATTTTAACTACACGGAATCCCTCAACATTACGGCTCAAATAATCGTAGCTGCGGAACCGATTATTATATACATCAGGATGAATAACGGTATCCGTAATGAACGGGACCCCCATTCCTTTTCGAAAGTTGGGATCCATAAGAAAACTTCCTCCACGCAATACTTTCGCCGCAAAAAACTTTTTAAACACTGGTATGTTGAAAAAAAGTTCCTTCCCAGAACCTACCGGGTCGGTTTGATCTTCATCATGAGAGTAATAATCGCCATACCAATCATTACACCACTCTGCAACATTGCCGGCCATATCAGATATCCCCAGCTTACTGTCACCTTTAGGAGAAAATGTACCTACCGTCACCGGGAACCCTAAAGGTAAAGCATTATCTTTATACCCCTGATTTGCCCGTGTATCATCAACCGCCTCATTGCCCCATGGAAATTTGCGTGCATCGTCATACTGAGCGGCATACTCCCATTCTGCTTCTGTAGGTAAGCGGTATCCAGTCTCGCCATATACCTGGCATGACCAGTCGTCAAGATCGTACAAAGGAGTCAGACCTTCCTGCTCGCTGAGCATATTGCAGTAAAACGCCGCACCATGCCAAGTTACTTCGACAACCGGCAGATTCGCTCTTCCTGGTAGGACTGAAAACACCCCATTTTCAAAGGTGATTCCGGAATCTTCATCAAAAACGTCCTGATAGGGTTGCGGTGATTTGGATACTCCAGACGCCCTGCGGCGCTTGGCCTTTTGAGAAAGTTCATCCTTATTTAGATATCCTTTGCTCCAAGCATAATTAAGTGCATCTGCGTATTGTTGATTTGTTATCTCATATTTACCAATGTAAAAATCATTTGTTAAAGTAACTTTATGGACAGGCTTTGCGTTATAAAAATCATCACTACCCATCTGGAATGTCCCCGCAGGAACTAAGATCATTTCCGGAGCGGTCGATTCAGCCGCAGAAACACCTGTTGCAATAGACAGGGAACAAACAATCAACCCCAATAAAAGAAAACCGAAAAAGCCTATTTTTTTCATATCTCCTCCTGATGAATTATTTATTTGTGAATCGGGCATCGTGAATCGTGAATTGGATATCCATAAAATCACAAATCAAGCTACCATAAGCCTAGAACCCTAATCGGATGCCGCTGTTTTTACCATCTGCGCTCCTGGGGAAATTAGCTGCAAAACGTAATGAAACACGCAAATACTTTGCTTCCGGGCTTGACCAAACACCGCCTCTGTTTCCAGCGCCTGCCCCATCTTGGTCTGGCCAATTGGCGACATTGGAAAAACCATCTTCACTTAACACCCCATCACCGTGTTGGCCATCAAAACCACGTCCAACTTCATGCCCCATCGTAACGCATCGCTCCCATAGGTTCCCGGAAAGATTGCGAACGCCATAATAAGAGGCACCCGTATTAATTCTCTCGCTAATGCCTTCGTGCTGGGTATTTTCAAAAACTTCACCGGAAACCGGACCTTCAAACCCAGGGTTATCAGGAACTAATTTTTTACCCACATCAAAAGGAGCAATGCCGCCGCCCATGCAAGTATTCACAACACCTGCCTGGGGAACTTTTTTCTCAAATCCTGAACCATCGGCACCGTCAAAGGTCTGAACACGTCCAATATCCGTAGAATCCATACTAACGCCCCATGCCAATTCATTCACTATAGCTTCTTTAGGCCCTCGAGATGCTTTTTCATATTCCAACTCTGTAATGGGACGAAGCCCTGCCCAATCTCCAACTGCAGCCACATTCGACCAAGACATGAAATTAAGAGCACGTGCGGGAGCATATGTGTAAAATTTGACTGGCTCTGTCGTTCCATTACCTGTTTTAGAGACAACCAGCGAGTTTCGAATATGCTCTTCTTCGCTGTTTGTCTTCACGTAATAATTCTTAATTTGATTCTGGCTGATATCCGATTCAACCATGCTCTGCTGCTGTTTTCTGTTAAGCGTATTAAGGAAATCTGCAAACTGCTGGGATGTCAGTTCATACTTCATGATCCAAAAAGCCTTGTATCCTTTTGGAAATTCCGCAGGGATGGTAAACGGCGTGTCTTCACGGCTTCGAGGATTATCCTGATCGCAATACATTGCTCCATCCACTTTATCAACAAGGATTGGGTCTTCTGATGCGATTAAATAAGACCCATTATTTGGGTAAGTATAAATCGTATTATCTGGGCCATCTGGACCCTTTGGATCTCCAACGTAAAATTTTTCCTCTGGAACATAGACCATTTCAAACCCAAAAACTTGTACTTTCGCATTGAATATCTCATCATCACTCACGCCATCTTTGGCGTAATCCCAGACCATTTTAACATTCTTTGAAACTGTTGTACCCATTCCTTTGGTCCTGAAAAGAAACGCACCTGTTTTTTCGTCTGGCACTAACATCCCCATATCAGCATTATCTCCCGTTGAAAACATCTCAGGGGTATGATCAAGGAAATCAAAATTCGTTGCGCTTGAACTTTTTAAATTAACATGTTTCCACTCTCCTTGTGGGGCCTGAAATTTCGCAAACAACCAAACTGCATCGCTATTGGTTTCATTCTTCCATGCATTGTCCCATGAAACGTTAAACTGAATTTTTGCTGTTTTGCTTTCTTTGTTAACTTCGCTCATCAAAACATTATCTACCTTTAGATGGCTTGCCAAAACCATTTGGGGGCAAAGCAACAGAACAACTCCTAGAAACAACGCTCCTAAAACTTTATTTTTCATACATCCTCCATTAATTTAATAAACTATATTTTAATATATTTATTTTATATCAATTGTACTGGTGAAGGGCCTGTCTATATAGTAATCTCCATATTCCCACTGTATTACATACTACTTAATGATGCACAGGTCCTGTACCAGATGCGTATTCTTTAAATCCTACGGTCTTTACCGTTTTTATAGCGATATAAATACCAACAATTGTGGCAATAGCCAGACAAACAGCGAGAAAGTTAAATTGTCCCCTAAAAGAATCTCTCCCAGGAAAAGATGTTGCTGCCTTTAAGATCACAGGGGAAAGAAACTGTCCTAAATAAATACCGACACTGACAATAGCCATAGCAAAAGCCCTTTGTGCAGCAGGCGTTATCTTTGCAACCCTCAGTATTAATAATGGCATAAGGACACCTGAACTGAACCCGATGCAGATCATTGAAATAAAAACTTCGAACAATGACGATGAAGCGCCTAAAACTGCGTATCCCACTGCCATGGACACAAGTCCCACTACTGAGCAAAAAGGGCCAAACCATCTAAGCAACAATGTTAAAATAATACCTGAAAAAACGCCCACCATCGTCATTGATGAAAGAAAATATCCGGCGATCCCAGGCCTACCCATTCGTTTCAAAGAAACTACAAGCGCCCCATTCTCTTTTATTACGATATATTCCTTATTATTATCTGTAATGCTCCATTTCTTAGAAGGTTCCTTAACGGCTAAGACCGCTGATGGTGAAATATTGATCCCGTTATTTTTAAATGAGTCAATAGTAGTTTGTGAGATGGTCCCCTTCAATAAATGAGCCTCAAATTCTGCCTTATCTTTAAACAAGGTGCTAACACTTTTGTATATCATCCTGTCGTTCTCAATAAACATGGCTAAATTGATTGGCGCAGCATAAAAAGCAACCATCATCAATGTCCCCAACAATGAACAGACAAAAACATTGAAAGGAAGTTTTGATTTAGCAATGCCGGTTGTTCCTTTTGATTCTTGTTCTGGAAGCCAAAAAATGATAATAAAAATAATAAATAATGATAATCCATAAACGGCAAAAGCATAACGCCAGTTCAAACATGCAAGCCAGCCTGAAAGAAGAAGAAATAAAACCCCGCCAAAATGTGACACAGAACCAGAAAGCCCTGTAAGCTTGGCCCTTTCTTCTTGCTGAAAGTAGTCTGCGATCAAACTCATTGACAGAGGAATAATTAGACCAACGCCAATACCGAAAATCCCGCGAATAATTAAAAGCTGTACGATACTTTTAGCAAATCCACCTCCTACACCTCCCAAGAAATAAATAACAAGTCCTAACAAGAGAACTGTCTTTTTTTTCATTCTTGTTGCAAGCCATCCGCCAATAAGACTAAAAGGAATTATCAAAAGGGAAGGAAGTGTTAAGACTAATTTTATCAAAGTCGGGTCAGTTCCCTTAAAGGCCTTGGCAATTTCTGCAAGGGCCGGAGAAATAGCAGCCGAGGACATTACGGTTAAAAGCGAGATTGAAAGAATGCTTATCTTTACTAATGATTTATTCATTGCTTCTTCCCCTTTTTTATTTTAATAATCCAACAAGTGCCTCACCAAACTCTTTAGCCGAGCTTGGGCCATCAGCAGTAATAATATTCCCGTCTTGTTCAACCGGATTTGCGGTATAATTAACCCCTGCTTCTTTTAATTTTTCGCCTTCTGTGGGATAGACAGTTGCATTCTTCCCGGTTAAAACGCCTGCACTTGCCAATATCCTCGGAGCTAAGCAGATCGCCCCTAAAACTTTATTTTGTTCAATTGCATCTTGAGCTAATTTATGAGCCATAGGGTCATCAATGTATTGTGCTGCGCCGCTGCCTCCAATAAAAACAACAGCATCAAAATCATCCGCTTTGATCGTGCTTAATAAAACATCCGGTGTGGTTTTTGCTCCGTTCATTCCAGTAACTTCCTCAGTTGTAGTAGAGGCAACAGTAACCGAAACACCATTATCTTCTAAAACAGCTAAAGGTTGAGCGAATTCATCATCTTGAAAATTTTCTGAGGCGATAATAAAAACTGCCTTTTTGCCTGATTGAGCATTAGCATGGCCGCTCATAATTAAAAACATTACTGAAAACAAGATTATGAATAATTGAGTTATTCTTTTCATATTGACGTCCTTTCTCTAAACACTTCTTACCGGCCTAAATGGATACCGGCCTTGTTTTTTACCAGCGTAATAACCATCGAACCCAAATTGAAAGTTCACTCCCCACCCAAAAGTATCTCCGTAAGTTGTCGATGCCCAGTAAAATCCGAGCGGTGCAGTTTTTGTTCCCGGAAAGAATTCTTTGTGAAACCAAACTCCTTCTTTGAAAGAAAGGTCCATTAAAGAACCCATCTCTCTGATCGTTGGCAGCCTCCATCCAGAATGGCCTCCAAGATTTAATTCCTGACAATACTTAAGAGCCTCTTCCCAGTTAAGTTCGGGGCTTTCATCTCTTTTCCACATCAACCCTGTGTTGAAGTCGGAGACTGTTCCATCATTATTATCTTTAAATGCGTACTTTTGAATATCGCCAAAACCGGGGCTGTAGCCGCCTCTAACAGCTCTTACGGGATAGTAGAAGCTTTTCAAATAGGAAATTGCACAGCCGTAAGCAAAATAAACTCCCCATGCAAGGATCGGATCCTGGACATTAAGATCTTTTGACCAGTAGAACGCGGGGAGGCAATCAGCGAAAAAATTTTCGTCTGTTGCCGGGATCTGGCCATTATAATCAACGAGCATCCTAAGCTCTTCCCGGTTTGGCAACCGCCAGTCCCTAAAACCGCCGTAACATTTTTTATTTAACCCTTCAACAAAATCATGCGCGCCTTCCCAGGTGTAAGAGCTGCCTTTAAAATTAAGATCATTTTCATCCGGGGATTTTGTTTCCCAGACAAGCCCTGTGTTATTATCCTTGACCATTCTCAAGCCTTTTTTCCAATCAGCTTTTTCATCAAGGGGCTTTGCGCCTTCTGACAACTTAGTAAAAGAAAGAGGGTTAAGTGAATAAGTGCCGTCCTGCCCAAAATATTGCGCTGCTTTTTTAGGCGTTTTGATTATCCCACCTTCATCGTTATAACATTTCTTCTGGCCTGAATCCGGGAACTTAAAATGGGGTCTTTCTTTAGAGGTTATAACCCCTACATTTCTAACCGCCCTAAAAAGAAGATGGGCATTCTTGTTAGCATAATACCCGTCGTAACCGAAACAAAAATTAGTTACCCATACATAAATGCCCTCGTAAGGAGTTGAAGAAAAATAATGAAGCAGCGGAGGGGTTAATCCTTCTGCAGGAAAATACTCTTTGTAGTACCACCAATTGTTCTCGTAGCTCAAATTAAGGATAGAATTTAATTCCTTTAAATTTGGCAAACGCCAGTCAGAATAATCGGCTAAACGCATATTTTTACAGCATTTAAGCGCGCTGTACCAGTCCATACGCTCATTTTCACCCTTCTGCCACATTAAACCTGAAAGCGTATCAGTAATCGTTCCATCATTGTTATCTTTAAACCGTGATGAATCAACCTTGCCGAAGTTTCTATTGTATCCCCCTCTTACAGCACGGACATAACGCTCGCTTAAAGGCGAATAACAAATGCCGCTTCCAAGCCCGAAGAAAAGCCCCCAGATAAAAGGTTTTTGCATATTGTAGGGCACAGATGTCCAGTAAAAATCACTTCTGCAATTTGGGAAATAATGAATATCAACCGATGGGCCAGTTTTACTGTAGTCGATGATCGACCTTAGTTCATCTTTGTTGGGAAGCCGCCAGTCAGAAAATCCCCCGTACTTCTTTTTATTAAGGTCCTTAATATAAGCGTCTTTTGCTTTTTTCCAGGTATATTTATTCTCGCAATAATTAACATCACTTTTTTTAGGTGACTTTATCTCCCAGACAAGTCCGGTATTATTATCCAAAACCGTACGATAGCCATCTTCCCAGCTTGAAGAATCATTCGTTGACTTGCCTTGTTTCCCTAATTTTGTAAACGACATCGGGTTAACTACGTAACAGCCATTCTGGCCCCAAAGATCATCCTTGGGAACAGGAAATATTTCTTTTCCTTCTTTGTCATAATTTTTGATCGCCCCTGTATCAGGCATTCGAAATGTCTTTTGGATTTTCATATCCCCTCCAATAATTCAATAAACTCTGTTGTATTTTTACTCTTATTGAGATATTCATGCCTTATCAAGGTTTAGACATTATCTCAATTAAAATGCCATCGGGATCTTTAATAAAGAAATACCGGGCCCCATTATTGAATGTTTGCAATTCTTTTTCAAACGGAACCTTTGTCTTTTTAAACTTTTCGAATGTCTTAAGGATATCATAAACTTCAACAGAAAAATGTTTAACGCCAAGGGTCTTTAAGTCAGAGTCTAATGTCCTACGGTATTTGGGTAACGGTTTAAATTTTTTGAATTCAAAAAGTTCCAAAATAAAATCGCCTTTTTTCAAAAGGGCGATCGTCATGCCTTTATTTTCAATATGGTATTTTTCTTCGCAAACCAAGCCAAAATGCTTTTTATAAAAAGCTGTCGATCTTTTTAAATCCGAAACACTTATACCGATGTGCCCTATCCTCATTAGACTTTTCCAAGACCAAAAGGCGGATAGACTTCAGATTCAACAACAACATCAATGATCGCGGCCTTACCACATGTTAATGCCTTCTTAAATACTTCATCAAAATCTTCCAGTTTTTCAACCCGGGCTCCGAAAGCCTTGCATGCGTCAGAATATTTCACAAAATCAGGATTTGTGAATTGCATGAATGCCTGATCGCCAAAAAGGTTAAGAAGGAATTTCTTGATGACATTGAACTCGCCGTTGTTAAAAATGACCCAGACAACCGGGATATCGTATTGGATCGCTGTCATTAGCTCAAAACCTGCCATCTGATATGCACCGTCTCCGCACCCGCAGACAACTGTCCTGTTTGGATTTGCGCATTTAACGCCTATTGATCCATTAACATGGCTTGCCATCGGCCCAAAGCTTCCAGGGTTTTGGTACAATTGATGTTTGTCTAAGCTTAAATAACAATTTAACCATAGCATGTGTGAGCCTGCATCACCCATTACGATCGCATTCTCAGGTAGATTTCTTGATATGGCTTTGACTAAATCTCCAGGATGGATCTTTGCTCCTTTGTAATCGAGCGGCGAATCATGCCATTTATCTTTTTGCACTGCTTTAACCGGGACACTTTTCACTTCTTTTGAAATCTCATTCATTAAAGCGACAATAGCAGGCTTTACGTCGCTTAGGATAGGATAATCCGCTTTGTAAAATTTATTTAACTCGTGATCATCGATATTAATATAAATTAATTTCTTTCCCTTAAAAAGATCCGGTTTAAAACCAAATGTCGCATTCTGAGCGAATGAATTCCCTATCGCAAGGACTGTTTGAGAAGCATCAAAATATTTATTTGCGCCAATATCGCCAGATGTCCCGTAAACACCTAAACATAATGGATGATTTTCAGGAATAACCCCTTTGGCATCCATAGTTGCGGTAAAAGGGATATGAAATTTTTCTAAAAAAGCTAAAAGCTCATTCTCGGCATGACTTCTTATAGTCCCGTAGCCAACAATTGCCATTATCTGCTGATTGTTTTTTATTGAAGAGGCTAAAGCTTTTGCAGCTTCCTGAATCAGTTTTTTCTGGGGAAGTATTGGTTTTATATTTAGTTTTATTTCTCTAAAGTTATTGACCTTCATGACAGTAACATCTTTAGGGAC
>MHHG01000002.1 GCA_001805965.1 Omnitrophica WOR_2 bacterium RIFOXYA2_FULL_38_17
TGATGGCTATTTTTGTGGGTATCCCTTTGGCCATAGAGGAAAAAGATTTTGTAAATTTAAAGAGTCATTATAAAAA
This sequence comes from Omnitrophica WOR_2 bacterium RIFOXYA2_FULL_38_17, assembly GCA_001805965.1. Classification (GTDB taxonomy): domain Bacteria; phylum Omnitrophota; class Gorgyraeia; order Zapsychrales; family Zapsychraceae; genus Zapsychrus_A; species Zapsychrus_A unditaenarius. The sequence goes on from MHHG01000002.1 coordinate 77, forward strand.
ACAACTTTCTGTTTTCTGGAAAGGTCTTGGTGTAAAGTGAGGTCGGATATGAAAATAAAAGGATCGATGACATTATTATGTGTTTTATTTGCTGGTCACGTTCTAGCAGGCAACTTTTCGTTTGCTCAAGAGGCTGGAGAGGCCTTAAGTATTTCGATCGATGATGCTGTTGCAATGGCTCTCGAAGCCAGCGAAGACCTAAAGTTGAAGGATAATGAGGTTAGAAGGAAAGGTTCGCTCAGAAATGAAGAAAAATCTTATTTGTTCCCAAAGATCATGGGGGAAGTAGGATGGAGCAATAACTTTGAGTATCCTGACATTTCAGCAACAGCTGCGACAAAAGAGTATCATGCCGATGCCGGCGTAACGATATCCCAAACTGTTTTCACATTTGGAAGGATCTCCCATTCAATTTCTGCTGCTCAGAAAGCTCTAGAATCAAGTCGATATGTTAAGGAAGGAACAAAGCAGGAAGTTATATATAACACAAAAATAGCTTATTTTAGCACTTATCTTGCCAGCAGGATCCTGTCTGTCGCTGATGAATCATATCAGAATGCCTTGAAGAATAAAGAGATACTAGAGGGCCGTTCCTCAGGAGGGCGTGTCTCTAAATATGATAATATTAAGATCGCATCTGATATTGCATCGCGAAAACCCGCTGTTAACAATGCTCGGGCAGATCTTGCCTCAGCAATGGAAACATTAAAAGTGGTTATTGGTGTAGGGTCAAAAAACTTAATTGAACTTAAAGAAGGGTTTTGGGAAGAATATCCTGACCTTGCAAGAGATGAACTAGCCTTGGCTTTATATAATAATCAACCGGAGATAAGGTCTCTGGCAAAGAACATAGAGGAACAGGAATATATTATTAAGTCAAAAAAAGCGACTCTTTATCCTGAAGTTTCCGCGTTCGCGACATGGAACCATAAAGGTGACAGCGTCGATGCATCTATTGGTGGTGATAATATGGAGGATTATGGCGTGGCGGGATTGAAGGTCAGTATTCCTGTCTGGCTTGGAGGTATAAGCAGAGAGAAATTATATCAGGCTAAGATAGATAAGGAAGATGCTGAGCTGCTTTATAAGCAAGGGGGCGAGGAGTATTTACTTTTATTAGATAAGGCTATTAATGAATATAGGGAATATAAAAAGACGTTAGAGGTTAATAAAGAAGCGATACGCCTAGCTGAGGAATCATTTAAATATAGTCAGGAACTTTTAGGTTCAGGACAATTATCTGTAACAGACCTGAATGATGCAGAGCTGCAATTAACGAATTCAAAAATAAATAAAGAACTTACATTGTTCAAGTTAAATAGTACGTTAGCTGTTATTGAAAGGCTTACGTTAATGAGGGGGAACGATGAATAAAATACGAGAAACAATATATTTAATATTTCTTGTTGTTCCAGTTTTCTTTGTGATCTCCAAGCAGATGGTTATCAAAGCTGACAGGAATAGCGAGATATTAAGCACTTTTTCTGAGTGGCAGAAAAATGGGAAACCAGTAATTGTCCATACTATTGAGAGAAAAGATATACCTAAGTATATAAAAATAACTGCATGGCAGATAAGTCCTCATGTTTTTGAAGGGAATGTTTCTAAGTCAGTCAGGGATCAGTTGAAGGTCGGGCAGGATATGGCTTTTAAGGTTGGTCAAGATATGTTCAAGGGAGAGATCTCGAAAATTGCGCAAGAGATCTCTCTTGATTCTGGGATGTATGCAGTTGAAGTCACTTTTAAAGAGTCCTTCAATATTGAAGGTTGGTTAGTTGCCCAGGCGCATATAGACACGTTTCGAAACAGCATTTGTATCCCTAATGAAATAATAGAGAATGATAGCGGAAAATCTTATGTGTGGAAGATTAAGGATGGTCGTTCTGTCAAGCAGGTCATCACTGTTGAAAAGAGAGATGGGTACGGAGCGATAGTGGATAGTGGCCTTGTTGAAGGGGATAGTGTTGTTATAGAGGGTTTTACTCAACTTGTTCCGGGAGATAAAGTTAATATTTTAAAAGGTCTAAACATTTAGGAGAAATAGTATGATCGAATTTTTTGTAAAACGACCAGTAACGACGATAATGTTTGTTTCTGTCTTTATAGTCTTAGGGATAGTATCTTCCTTTAATCTGCGTGTTGAAAAAGAGCCAAAGATCAATTTTCCTATCGTAACTGTAACTGTTGTATATCCCGGGGCCACGCCAGTTGAAGTTGAGACGCTGGTTATAAATAAGATCGAGGATGTTGTTGCTGAACTTGCTGAGATCGATAAAATAGAAAGTCGGTCTTTTGAAAATTTTGGATATGTGACGATCGAGTTCTTGTTAACTTCAGATGTCAATATAAAATTTATTGAGGTCAAAGATAAGGTAGAGGCGATACTGAACGATCTGCCGGAAGATATACAGAGACCGGTCATTGAAAAATACGATCCGCTTTTGGCTCCAGTCATGGACCTTGTTGTTTCAAGTGATACCTTAGATGGACGTGAACTGTATGAATTTGTAGATAAAAAATTAAAAGATAAATTTTCATCGATAGATGGTGTTGCTAACGTAGATATCTATGGAGGGAAACAGCGCCAGATCAATGTTATTTTGGACCCGGCGCTTATGAAGCGGCGTTACATCACAATTTTTGATATTGTTAACAGCATCAAAGCGAAGAACAAAAATATCCCTGGTGGTTTGTTGAAAAAGGATGAAAATACGCTCAGTTTAAGGTTTATGGGGGAATTTGAAAGTCCTCAGGAGATAGCTGATATGCTTATTAAATCAAGAGATGGAACAAGTTTTCAATTGAAAGATATTGCTCGAGTAGAGGACAGTTTTAAAGAAGTTGAAACGATCGCCCGCTTTAACGGAAAAGATGTGGTAGGGCTTTCTCTGAATAAAGTTTCTGATGGAAATGCTGTTGATATATCCAAAGAAGTATACCGCAGGCTGCCTGAATTTCGCAGGTTGCTTCCTCCGGGGTGTGCTATTGAGATCGCAACAGATACGACCGAGTTTATTATTGATGAGACTAATCAGACTTATCTTAATATCATTATTGGTATTGTTCTGACGATCATAATACTCTATCTTTTTACTGGTCAGATAAGCCTGACATTCATTGCCTCTATTGTAATACCAACATCTATCATATCTGCATTATTTCTGGTAGATGTTTCGGGTTTTACTATGAACATGATGACTCTTTTGGCTATGGCTACATCTTTAGGAACGCTCATTGCTAATGCCATAGTCATTGTTGAGAATGTTCTGGTGCATTTGGACAGAGGGGATGATCCCGTCAAGGCGGCTATTAGCGGGACCAAAGAAGTCGCAACCGCTATTTTAGCGTCAACAGGAACGAACTTGGTTGTGTTCGCGCCGATCGCTTCTATGGGAGGCATTATTGGTCAGTTCATGAAATCATTCGGATTAACAGTTATCTATGCAACAATATTTTCCCTTATAGCTTCTTTTACCTTAACACCTATGCTCTGCGGGCTTTTGCTTAAAAAGAATAAAAAAGAAAAGAAAAATAGGTTTAGTATCCTTAATCCATTCATTTGGCTTCATATTGGTACGGATAATGTTATGCATATGCTAAAACGTGAGTATGAGCGTATCTTTAAGTTGATGTTCAGGTTCCCGAAGATGACCATAATATTTGTTCTGGTATGCTTTTACTCGCTGAAGTTCATCATGCCTTATATCGGCAGTGAGTTCTATCCCAATTCTGACGAAGATATGATCACAGTAAAGATCGAAATGCCTCAAGGCTCGACCATAGAACGAACGCTTAAGACAACTGAGATTATTGAAAAGCGTTTTAATGAGATCGCCGAAGTAGAATCGGTTCTAACTGATATTGGAAAAGATGGTGTTGAGAATGCTGCTGTTGTAGCAAATCTAAAACCTTTAGCTCAAAGGAAAAGGGGTGATACTGATATTATTAAGGAATTGATCCCGTTTATGGCCCAGGTTCCAGATGTAAATATTAATTTAGAAAGAGGTGAAGCCAGAGGAGGGCTTGAGGGTGATATCTCTATTAATGTCTATGGACCTGATTATCAGAAAATGATCGATCTATCGAGAATGATGGAACAAAAAATGAGGGAAAGCGGATATTTCCGCAGTGTTAAGTCCTCATATAAAGTGCCTAAAAAAGAAATACGGTTTATTCCTGATCAGGACAGGATGGTGGAATACGGTTTAACCGGTGTAGAGGCCGGAAGCAGTATTCGTTCCTCTGTTTACGGGGATGATACTAATATATATAAAGAGTCCGGAGAAGAATATGATATTAATGTTGAATTGGATGAAAAATATACCGAGGACTTTGATGATATTAAACAGATCAATGTGATAACGTCTAAAGGTTTAGTTCCGGTTGTTGAACTTGGCGTGATCGAAGAAGGTAAGTCTACGCCGATGATCCGCCATCGGGATAAAGAACGTGTTATTAGTATAGAAGGATATTTGGCGAAATCTACAAGTGGATATGTTATTAGTGTTCTCGATAAGGCTTTTAAAGAGCTTTCTTTTGATGAAGGACATGGTTATAAATATGTGGGAAGTTCTGAATATGAAAAAGAATCAGCCAAGGAAACAGGAAAGGCGTTCTTGCTAGCGGTCATTTTAACATTTATGTTGTTGTGCGCTATAATGAACTCTTTGCTATTTCCGATCCCGATCTTATTCTCGGTTGCGACTTCTTTTATAGGTGTATTTTATGCCTTGTTCTTTCTTGATCAATCCATCAATATTGCTTCGATGTTGGGAATGATCATGCTGGTGGGCTTGGTAGTGAATAATTCTATCCTTCTTTTGGACTATGCCCTGATGAAGATAAAAGAGGGTATCCCTGTCAAGGAAGCCTTGTGGCTTGGAGCATCTGAGAAATTTCGAGCTATTATAATGACTTCATTGGCGATTATATTAGGTGTCTTGCCTCAGCTCTGGTCTATAGTTCCTCTTAAATCCGCAATGGGGACGGTTATGATAGGAGGAATGCTGGCATCAATATTATTTACGTTTATTTTTACGCCTGTCTTGTTCTTGTATATCTATAGACTTAAGCAATTATTCTTGAAGTGATCGGTTACAACTGTATTTTGGCCTTGCAGCAGTGTTTTTTGGATAATTAAACAACATATCTAGAACTGATCCAATTCCGTAAAAACTGGCTGTTCAGAGGAGCTGATCGAGAATATGATTCATCGAGGACAACAGGTCGCTCGGTATTTGAATGTCGTTCTTTTTTTAATGATTATCTTATTTTGTTAAAGCTTTGAATTTATCGGCTAATGATCTCACATCTATGTTCTTTACTGCGTCTTGAAAGCCGGACAGGTCTATTTTTAGCACATTTGACAATGCTGTTTTTATAAGGACTTTATTTATGATCATTGTAACAAGTTCTTCAGTTCCTTCAACATTCTCAAAAGTTTCATAGATCCCTATGTTGAATTCTTTGACCACAGGATCCCCACCCTTAGAATAGTCTTTGTATATTATCTTATTGATCTTTAGCAGTGCTTTGTCCACTTTTAGGTCAAAAAGCCTGTCTTTCTTTTCGCTTGTTGGGCTGGAACCCTGATCTTTGTCCTTCTCTGTTCCCTGCTCTTTGTTTTTTTCCTCAGGTAGCAAAGACATAAGGTTCAGCTGGCCTTTTTCATTTTTTACAATGACCAGGCTGTCAATGTCGAAACGGATCTCTTCTAAGTGAATGAGCTTTTTAAATATCGGCAAGACAGTATAGTTTACATATATTTCGGGGGCTTCGAACATGTATTTATCAGAAAATCCTGCTGGGTTCTCTAATCGGATGCCTTTGAGGTCAAAAGAGGTCTCTTTGAGCTCAACAATACATTTGTTAAGTTGTAGGCCCAAACCAGTAGCAGCCTTTACGCCCTTCTCAAGAGCGAATCTTGCCAGGTAGTTCTTTACAGATAAAAATAACCCAATGATAATAAATAATAGAAATAATTTACGGACAAATTTGAACATGTTTCTCTCCTTTTAAGGCATTATTGAATACTTCATATTATTCTATCTTTGCGGTAATTTAGGTAAGCAAAATAAGTGAAGCATTTTAGATTAATCTCTCTTTATGTTTTTGTCAAAAAGAATATTTGAAAGATATAAATATCAGACATGCAATATGACCCTAAACCTGGATTAGCCCGCTTTTTTTATTTTTTTTGCGAAACTTTTTCTAATAGTGTGTGTTTAAGTTATAGGTCTGCAAAATAAAAATGATTATTATCAATTAAAAAAAGGGGGAAGATATGAAAAAACTAATACTGGCAAGTGTATTGATGGGGATTGTATTGCTCTGTTCAGGACAACAGGCACAGGCTAGCAGCGTTAGTAAAAAAGATGATAATGTTACATTAAAGAAGGTAGTTCATGTGCTGGATGATGTAATCAATAATGATTATAACCGAACGAAAAAAATAGTTGTGTGCAGGAAGCCGCATATTACCAGAAAGGTCTGTTTTTACAGGAGACATCATAAGGTCTGTAAAATAGTAGGTCGTGGTTATGCAAAGAACATGAGCAGTCCACACCGAGGTGGTCATTATGAAGAGACCTGCAGGTTAAAATAATAATTTGATTCTGTGGCAGATAAGAAAGGGGCAGTTATTTATAGCTGTCCTTTTCTTAAGTGCAATGATCTTATATAAGGAAAGGCAGGGTAAGTGCATATATTTGATTATTGGTAATTATAATATTTTATTTGACAAAGTGAAGATAATAGTGCATACTTGCGCATGAGTAGATTAAAAGAGGTATAAATCTTAGGCCGCAGGGTAGAGATATTGCTCTTGCGGTTTTTTTGTTATTTTGTCCTTGTCATTGTTTACTCAAAGTTTGTTGAAAGGAGGAGTGAATAATGGTAAAAGGAACAGTAAAATGGTTTAACAACCAAAAAGGTTACGGTTTTATCGCACCAGAATCTGGAAACGATGTTTTTGTTCATCACGGAGAAATCCAAGGTGACGGATACAAGTCTTTAGAAGAAGGCCAAAAAGTAGAATTCGAAATAGTTGGTGGCCCAAAAGGTGATCAAGCCAAAAATGTTGTAAAATTATAATTCGTTAACTTGTTAACGTTAGAAATTTGCAATATGAAAAACCCGTTTCTCGGTAAGAGAAACGGGTTTTTTGCTTGTTGAAACATTGTTCTTTAAATGATAAAATTACTATCCATTTTTGTCAACTAAGGCAGATTATCAGGAATCAGCATGTGAATATGGAGATGATGTTATATGATAGGATGCAGTGCCTGCCTATTGGGTGTTGCTTGCAGGTATGATGGGAAAAGCAAGCCTGATAATACAGTTATTGAATTTTCAAAAAAAGAGAGATTGTTCCGGTTTTGCCCTGAACTTTTAGGAGGACTTCCTGCGCCTAGGGCCAGATCAGAGATCAGGGGTGACAAAGTTATCAATGAACATGGTGAGGATATTACTGAGTTTTTAAAGATCGGAGCTGAAAAAGTGCTGGATTTATTATTAAAAAGAAATATCAAGAAAGTGATCCTTAAACAAAACAGTCCTTCATGCGGATGTGGAATTATTTATGATGGTACATTTACCGGCAGATTGATCAAGGGGGATGGCATAACAACGGCTCTTCTTAAAAAAAATGGAATTGAAGTGGTCTCAGAAAAAGAATTATGCAAGGATAGGATATAGAACAAGGTGATAGTTTTTCTTATCGGAGCAGGGTGATTTTGTTGTTGTTTTGATTAAAATGAAAGATATTAGAGGAGAATTTTAATATGGTAAAACGAGTTTTTTTAAGCCGTTTTAGCGGGTTCTTTAAGGCCTTAGGCCCTGGTATCATTTTTGCAGGGACATCTATAGGTGTTTCACATATTGTTCATTCAACCCGTGCAGGGGCTATTTATGGCTTTACTTTATTAGGACTCGTGGTCCTAATCAATATACTTAAGTATCCTTTCTTTGAGTTCGGCCCTCGTTATGTAACGGCTACTCAGGAAAATCTCCTTTTAGGATATAAACGTCTGGGTAATTGGGCGTTCAATTTATATCTGCTGCTTGCTTTTGCAACGATGTTCCCGATACAGGCGTCTGTTACGATGGTATCTACCGGATTACTTGTCAATCTTCTGGGATGGGCATATCCACCGGTATATTTGGCGGCGATAATTTTACTGGTGTGTGCTGTTGTTCTTATAATTGGTAAATATCCTCTTTTTGATAAGACCATGAAATTGATGATGGTGGTTTTAGCTGTTTCAACGATCTCTGCCTTTGCAATGGCTATTGAAAGCCGCAGGGGTCATTCTGTTGCTATGTGCGGGCAATTTGTTTGGGACCTGCCGGGGATATCCTTTTTGGTTGTATTGATGGGATGGATGCCGTCAACTATCGATATTTCCGTGTGGCATTCATTTTGGAGTTGTGAGAGGATCAAGCAGACCAAATATGTTCCAACCATGAAAGAGACCTTATGTGATTTTCATTTTGGTTACTGGCTGACAATGATAATGGCTGTTTTCTTTTTGGGCTTGGGAGCTTTGGTTATGTTCAAGAGTGGAGAGGTATTCTCAAATTCCGCAGTTACTTTTACAGGACAAGTGATCTCTTTGTATACAAAGGCTTTGGGCCAATGGAGTTTTCCTGTGATAGCAACGGCAGCAACGGTTACGATGTTCAGCACAAGCCTTTCTTGTTTTGATGCGTATACCCGTATTGTACGCGAGGCATCGGTTATAATCTTTCCACAAACAAAAGATAAAGCTGATACGATCTATTTGATATGGATGATCGTGCTTGCTGTGGTATCAACGTTGATAATTGGTAAATTCATCAATCAACTAAAGACCTTTGTTGATTTTGCTACGACATTGTCTTTTTTGGCAGCCCCTGTTTTTGCGTATATCAATTATAGAACAGTTACATCCGAACATATGCCGGTTACAGCTCGTCCCGGAAAAATATTGAGGATCTTAAGTTGGATAGGGATAATTTTTCTATCGTTCTTTGGGGTCCTGTATTTGATTTCAAAGATCTTTTTATAAATAAGACTGAAGCATTAAGCCGCGCAAGATACGCATTTCCCCGATATGCCTCAGTTTATGTTTAACTTTGTTTAGACCCCAGCCATATATTTAATCTTATTATAAAAATACCAGGAACTTATAATTAACAAGGGCTATCAGGAGCATCTATACTCTAAGTAGAGGAGCAAGAAAGGAGTTGGAGATGCAAAATACGATCATAGGAATAATGAGTTTTCTGTTAGCTTTTAATGTTTGCGCTGCTTCAACATTCTCTGCAAAGCAAGACAATGAAAGCACTTCATTTGACCCTTTAAGTGAGGCATATGTCACAGAGGCTTCTGTGGAGTTGGATAATGAAAACCTGTTGTTCAATATTGATAGCAAGGAGCTGGCATCAGGGGCTAATGGATCGAAACAAACTGGTAAATCTTCAGATAAGACCCGGGAATATTATGGTTCTTCAAAAAGAGACCTCAATGATATGCTTGGCGGAGTAACTGACATAATTAAAAATTATGCAGAAACAGAAGGCATCGAGGCCTCTTCAAAACAGTTATTTTTAGACCTTTCCGTGTTTTCCAATGATCTTAATAAGCGTGTGGAGACATATAAGGATAAGGACCTTTATTCTCATGATATTGATAAAAGTATAGAAAAAATGCAAGAGCTGGCAAATAAAAAAGGCGTATTTGTGAACCCTTTTGAGGTTGTTCAGGGATACTTTAATCTTCTGTATAATTTCTACGGAGAAATGGGAAGTCAGAATTTATTGCAGAATATAAAATTATCTGAGAATCCGTCCATTCCTGCGGGAAAAAGATTCTTAAAGGTCAAAGAGAGAAAACATGTAGTTATGAAAGATGGTGTAGTGACGGAAGATATATATTTTAAAGAAGTTGAAGAAATAAAAGAGGTAATAACTGAATTAATGCCTCAGGAAGAAGCACAGGATGTGCTTAAATATTTATGATCCCAGATAACGGTTATTTGAATTTTCCTGATTCGCATGCCCTGACGAAAGACTCTGCCACTCTTTTTAGGTCCTCCCATTCTTTGCGTATCGCTTCAGCTTCATTTAAAGAGATCTTTTTGTCGTCGTTATAAGATTCAGATATTGTGGCAAGGGTTTCAGAAAATTCCTTTATGATGGACTGCATGTTTACCATGACCTTGGCGTCCGTGTCGGATCTGCTTACCTTTGGATTCTCGACAAAATATCCGTCTGCTGCCTGGCAGACCCAGTTAATGATGTTTATGTCTTGCGTTATGTCATAAATTGTCTTAATGCGGTCGAGCGGGTTGACTGTGCCGCTGGCTTCTTTATATGAAACAGCAGGGCTGGGGTTCTCGCACCATTTATATATCAGGGCAGTTGATATGTTGAATTGCGTAGAGACCTGTTTTATCCCGACCTTATCAATAGCTTCTTTTAGGACCTTATGAGATTCTTTCAAGATGATCTCCTTGTATAAATTTATTTTCTATGTTTTATTGTGGTATTTTTAAATGTAATTTATTACCTGATTGTGGTATATCGCTCCGACTGTGAATGGGCCGAATGTAAAGCTCTGTGTGTCGCCATCAGCAGTAAAATCCAAAGAAAAGAAGAATTGTGTGCCCGGAGCGGTGAGTGCTGGTATTGTGAAGTCCATGTCAGTAACTTCATCGGTCCTTGTTGTTCCTCCTGGGGGCGCATCGGGTAATTCAGCAAAATCATTGAAGTCGACAATGCCAAGTGTTGTCGTTGCATTCGAGTAAGCTACATCCGTAGCTGTATTGCTTGTATTATTAGTTAAAATAAAATCGATCTCAAAGGTTTCGCCCGCATCCACGAAGCCGTTGCTGTTTGGGTCTGTAAATGTAGGCACAACAGAGGGAAAACGTACGATAAGCTGAACATTGCCAAGGTTGCCGATTGCTCTTGGAGAGTTGTCACCGTCCCACCTTTCTGTGGCAATCACAAAGTTCCTCCGAACCCTTTCTCTCATTCTTGGGGTAAGGTCAATTACTGTTTTAGGTTGTTCTGTATTATCTTTAGCAATAGATCTAATGTCGTTCATTAGGTCAGACGGGCTAAAAGAAGAGAATGGGAGGTGAAGTTGCCCTTCCATTCTATAGGAGGTTTCATCGTTCTCCCAGTTGTAAGCTTCCAGGTTAACTGATGCGCATTTAACAGGAGTGAGAAGCGCCCTTGATGTCCAGCCTTTTTTATCAGGTGTGTTTGCATGGAAATAACGTTGATAGCCGCCAAAGAGTTTTACCCATGGGATAAACGGGACCCGGCCGCCAGCTTCAAGGTCAAACCCATTAACGGCTTTTTCGAAAACTTCTCTGCCAAATGCCCCAACTTCTCTTTGCGAAGAAAGTGCATGGTAATAATTTGCCCGGGCTTCAAAAGAATTGGCAATGGCCTCAAAACCTAATCCCATCCGGCTGTGGTTTTCAAGGGTGGAATAATCGACGAATGTGTTAGCTCCTGCAATGAATTTTTTGTCTGCCATCAGTTGTCTGTAGCCAAAGCCAAGAGATAGCAATGTGCCAAGGTCAAGCTGGCGTGAGACCCTATGTTGTGCAAAGAAAGTCTGTTTATCGTCCTCAGATGTATATATTGGCAGCATTGAGTCAAAATAAAATGTTGGTTTTTGGTTGCTTTCAACAATAAAGCCATAATCCATTACTGAAGCTATCCAATCAAATGTTGAACTGACGGGAGGTTTGCCGTCGAATTCATCTACATATCTGTAGCCTCTTTCTGCGTACTCTGATTCATCGTACTTATATTGTTCATTATCGTAAGAGCGTTCCAGGGATTGTTTGAAGGTGTCATGGTTGTCGGGCTCCATTATCATTTCTGCACGGTCAAGAGCGTTGCTTATGAGGTCCATTCTTTTATGGTGTTCAACGCCCTCATAATAACCATATGGCTGTGGCTGATCAAAATCATCGTCGTAACAGATAGCTAGTGAGGTGAATGTAGAAAGATACAACACTAAAAACATTAAAGAGTAGGAATGTTTTGTTGATCTGTGCATATAAATAGGAACAGGTTATATGTTAATAAAAGAGCTCACCCTTTTAATTTATTATCTATAACAATTCAAATCAATATAAATATGCAATATTTTTAAATTAAAATAAATACGACGGACGAAGAGAGAATGGTTGATAAGGGAAAGAACACCTAAGTTGTTTTATTGGAGAATTGTCGAAGTGTTAGCCCAAATGCTTTCATAGGGCTGAATATTGTATATTGCAGGCCTGAGATTTCCTGAAGGCAAAAACTCAATGTTTAGGTCTTGTGAGAAGCTGAAGGTAAATTTCCCGTTCTCATCAAGATTAAGGATGTTTGCATTAAGATCGATACCACCAACGTTTTTTGAGGCGCCTTCTATTGTTTTTTCACCAAATGCAACTGCGACAATATCGTCACTCGATAATTGAAAGATGTTTTCCATGTCATGGTCAACTGTGATCTGTCTCACGCGTTCTTTTGCTACAGTAATATCTTCATTGTGTCTCTGGGAATTCGGGCCTAATTTTTCTAATAATTCCTGTATTTGCTGAAGACTGTAACCTGACAGGTCTTCGGCAAGTTTTTTCTGTGATCTTTCATTAAAGTTGAACTCTGCGGTTTCTTTGTACATTATGCCTCTTGCTAACATTTTTGCCATCATTGTTATGGAAAATGGCTTGTCTTCACCTAAAAAGTCGAGCGTTGAAGTCCTAACGTCTGAAAGGACTTCTGGTATACCAAAGATCAGGAATTTGTCGCCAACCTTCTCAACAGCTAGTTTGTTTATGCTAAAAGCTGAACCGGCATCTGTATTATTCATTATGTTTTGAAATACATAAGTATCTCCTATTAAAGTTCCTGGCATCCAATCCAAATGAGTTATCTCTGAGTCCCTGTCCGTATATCCAAGCTCAGAAAGTCTTTCACCTAATCTTTTTTGAAAGATATTGTATCCCTTCTCGTTGTATAGGCCAAGATCATCTTCCTTTGGAGTATGCTCAATAACAATGTCAACATCAGTTAGTTTCGGGAGAGTGTTTTTTTTGCCTATGTTCAGTGTGCTTTGTTTTACTGCAACAACAAAGTCTCGTGCGGTACCGCCAGTTAAGGCGATCTTTAATCCCAGTTCATCGGCTATTTCAAAAAGCAGCATGATAACATCCGGGACAAATCTTGTTTGCTCTTCAGTTACGATCATCTTTGAAAAGTCTTTAGAGAATGGAGTATCTACATTGGGCGCTTCGGTTCCTAGCACTGCCTCAGTTGTTGGTGTGAAATAAACCCCTTGGGTATCTTGCGGTGCATCGTTTAACACTATGCTTGCACGAATTGCTGGCCCCGCGAAATTAGCAGTGGGATCTTCTTGCCGGGCAATTTCTGTTGGGTTTTCAATAGATTCTCCAAGCATTGAAGTATCAACTCCGCCGGAAAAATATTTCCTTGGTATGATCTCTTGCGATATTGGATCATACTCTTCCTTGACGAAATTAAATACGCCGTCTTTGAAAGCGCTCATGTAAGTTGCATATATTTCCTGGGGGACACCGAGGTCTTTGCTTTGAATCCCGGATGTTTGGCTTCTGTCCGAATAGTATTGGTTTATAATGCTGTTTTTGACATTTCTTTTATACCAGGAGGCAAGTATCATTGAATGATATATCTGGCGGAGGGTGGAGAATAGTTCCCCTTCGTTTACCTCGCGCTCTATATCAGGCAGAAGAACATCTCGTATTAATCCTGTGGAAATTTCCTGGATCTTATCAAGCTCTTGTTCAGGGATTTCACCTACGCCATGATCTGTTCGGTGCAGGTTAGCTTCGAGAGCAAGATAATCATCCTCGAGCATGACCTTTAGTTTTGCAGACCGGATAAAAACACTGTTATTTCTGATATCTACAACCGCTTTTTCTGGGACTATCCATATTTTATTAAAAGTGTTTAGGGGGATATCCATCGTGCCATATTTTTCGATGAGATTATTGTGTATTGTATCCCAGAACTTTTGTCCGAATTCAAGGTCTGGATGAAGCATTGATGAGCTTAGCTGTTTTAAAGTATAATCCTGGGCAAGAAGGTCGTGCCCCATGGCGGTCCTTCCAAGTGTCGCAGGGATTATCCTGTTTTGTTCATAAGGGGATAAATTAACCCACATCTCTTCTTCAGGGATAGCAAGAGCCGAAAGAAAATAATACGATAATTTTTCGATCTCTACTTTAAGATCAGTATCATCTAGCGGGTCTTTGCCGCTGTCTACAATAAAGTCAATTTGAAAAGGATTGTTATCCTGAAATATCATTCCTTTTAGAAGGGGAGGATCATATATAGTGCTTGGTTTTATAAGATTATTTGGTAAAAGAAGAGGGGTAGACAGCTGGGCAACAGAGATATTGCTGCATAGCAATATTGAAACAAGAACCAGAATTTGAAAATACCCTAAAGACCTAATCTTCATAAATGCCCTTGGTATACTCAATCCAATATTAATATTCCTAATAATAAAAGTATAGATTATGCAATGGATTTAGACCAATAAAACGACAATTGGGCTTAATTCTAGAATATCAGTTTGATCTCATGTTCTGATGTTAGCTGTTGTTTGAGAATCACCATTTCTTGGGTTCTTTGGGTATTGTATTTTTCAGATTTTCAAGGTAATTCTCTTTAGGCCCGGGAGAACCGGTTTTTATATTGTTCAATAATAACTGTTCTCTGTATATTGCAATCAGAATAAGAACGATTACCAGATTGATCCTTGCTATTAGGCCGAAAATATCAGAGAAGGGGTTCCCTTTTTTAAGGATTTCAAAATCATTAACGTATATTGTTTCGCAAGCTCCGTTACCTGTGTCTGTTCTGCTTGTGCTTGTTCCGCGTTCTGGACCGCTATTTGTGGAATATTTGCTAAGTAGCCCTCGGATTCTTATTTGGTCACCGACTTTTGCCCTGCTGATATTTTTACGCACTTCACTATCATTGCTTAAAAGATGATTGTTGGAGAGATTTTCATTTTTGAAAATGTCTTGCATTTCTTGCCAGGTTCTGTGCCCTTTCGCTTTTATCGAGCAGAACCAGGTTGAATTGCTAAACGTCATATTTTTATGGATGTTGTTTTTTATGTTGTCTCCCCATATCACGCAAAGATCGGCTTCATTGACGTGATCGCGATAAAAGACCTTATGCTGAAAACTATCTTCGCGTTTTGAAACGACCAGGGCAGATATTTCATATTCATAAAGAGGAACAATATTATAACTGTTACCTTTGCGTTCAAAATCAAAGGTGGCTTGGTCTGTTTCTATCTGTGTAGGATCATTTAGCAGTTCCGGTAATATTTCAGAGTTGCTCGGGTATGGATTTATCCTAAGTGTCCAGGATATTAGTGCAGATGCGATCATGATCGCCCCGAAAGAAAACAGAAGCTTATCATGTACAGCGAGCTTGTTAGCGGAATTAATGTTCATTGTCTTTAATATAACATAATATGAAAGACGTTAAAATATGTTTAACTTCTTTTGTTGCTATATGGGGGGCTGTGATATAGAATTTATCATATAAAATCTGGATCGGCGAAATGGTTTCGCTAAGATATTTTGATAATAGAGAATACAAATATTGTAATTCAGAACAACAAGGATCCAACATGGATGAAAGGAGCAGGTAAAGTGGTTGAAGTTAATGAGTATTTTGAAGGTAAGGTAAAATCTTTTGTTGTGAATTCACAAGAAGGCAAAAAGACGGTGGGCGTTATGGAGCCTGGCGAATATGAATTTGATACAACATTAAAGGAAATAATGACTGTAATTGCCGGAGAGTTATCTGTATTTTTAGAGGATTGCAACGAGTGGGAAGATTTTGGCTCTGGATCTTCATTTGATGTGCCTGCAAATTCGAAACTTAAAGTCAAAGTTTCTCAAGACACTGCATATTTTTGCGAATATGAGCAGTAAGCAGTTCAGGTGATATATTGAAAGCTACGGAGATAACTAGTCAGAACAATTGTCAGATCAAGCTGTTGAGGAAACTGGCGCAAAAAAAGTATCGTCGTCAAAATAGTAAATTTACAGTTGAAAATTTGGCGATCATTTATGATGCGTTAAATAGCGGATTTGATTTTACGGCATTATTCCTCACGCAGGATTTTATTGATAAGAATAAAGAAAAGTGTGAATATATTCAAAATAAGACTAAGTTAATTGAATATTATTTAATTGATGAAGCTTTGAATAGTTCTTATTCCCAGCTGGACACTCCCTCTGGTATTACAGCAGTATATGAAAAGATCCCGTCTGTTTTTAATGATTCAAAATCAGTTGTTTATTTAAATGGCATTAAAGATCCGGGTAATATAGGAACGATAATGAGAACAGCCCTGGCGTTTGATGTCTTGAATATTGTTTTAAGCCCGACATGTGTTGATATTTATAACTTTAAGGCGATTAGTGCGGCTAGGGATTCAGTATTTAAATTAAATATTATTGAAGATCATGACGGCAACTGGTTAAATGGCAAGAAGGGTAAAATACCTATTTTGGTCGCTGATTCTAATAATGGGGTTTCTTTGTCTGAGGTAAAAAGGGGCGGGTCTTTTTGTTTGGTCTTAGGCAGCGAAAGCCATGGAGTTGGCGAGGATATGGTAAAGATCGCTGATAAAAGCATTAAAATTGAGATATCTAATTCTATAGAATCTTTGAATGTTTCCAGCGCAGCTGCAATTCTTCTGCATGGTCTGTCAAATTAAAAGTATGCTCTAATTCCTATATCTCCTTCCTGAAAAAAAATATTTGACAAGTTAATAGTTAACTGGTAAACTATAATCAATGAAAGGAGAAATGATGATGAACTTAGAGAAATACGGGATCATTCAGGGACGAGAAAAGCCTTATGAAGAAGCCTTATACAGCATAGCCCTAATTTACAACATTTGCAATAATGACATTAGTAAGTTTCTTAAAGATTATGGTTTGACTATCGGAAAATTAAATGTTTTGGTTGCGATAAGAACCCATAGTGGCCCAGAAGGTATCAGTCAGGTTGATGTAAGCAAACACTTAATTGTTACTCCTGCCAACATGACAAAATTAATTGATAAGCTTGAAAAAGAAAAGTTAGTTACCAGGTCTCCTTTAGAAGGAGATAGAAGGGTCAATATGCTAAAGGTTACTAAAAGGGCTGAAGAGCTTCTGGATGGGCTTTGGCCAAAGTATAATGAAAAAATGAAGCAGATGATGGGTAAGCTAAGTATTTCAGACCAAAAAGAAATCGCGTCAAAATTAATTAAATGGCTGGGTGTTTTGCTGGACAATTAAATTTTTTTAAATGAAAAGTTAACCGGTTAATGATAAATAGGTGAACTAGAAAGGTAAAAATGATGGGGAAAAATAAAAAAATATCTTTAATTTTGACTATGGCAGTCTTTCTTATTGGTGTTGGCACCATGCTAATTAAGAATTTAGAGAGGAAAATGGGGTCATATAGATTGATGAGAAAGATAGAAACTGCAGTAGGCAAAGTAAAGCCTAATATAAATTTACAAAGTAAACAAGATAGCAAGCACCTAGTTAATTTCACAACACCAGTGTTTTCAATAGGGATATTTTAAAGAACAAGGAGAATTAAAATGAAAAGGGAAAAAATTATCAGAGTTATAGTCGTTTTTATGTTTTTTGCTTTAGCTGTAATAAGTAGTCCGGCATATGCTGCAGGGCTACTTACCCCAAAGGATTCAGGCCTGCCGGTACTAGATATCAAAGATCATAATGTGAAAGTCGTGATGGAGGATGGATATGCTATTACAACAGTTGATCAAAGTTTTTTTAATCCTCATGGAAAAGACCTTGAAGCGGTTTACTCTTTTCCGGTTCCGGACAAAGCTGCAGTTTCAGAATTTACCATGTGGATAGACGGAAAGCCTATAAATGGAGAAGTATTAGAGAAGAAAAAGGCAAGGGAAGTTTATGAAGACCAAAAATCAAAAAATAAAAATACAGGTATAACTGAGAAAAATGAGTATAAAACATTTGAAATAAGTGTTTATCCGGTTAAGGCAGGGCAAGAAACAAAAATAAGATTAAGCTATATTCAGCCAGTCCAAGTAGACACAAGCATGGGCAGATATGTTTATCAGCTTGAAGAAGGTGGCGTCGATGAAGAAGCTTTAGCGTTCTGGACAACTAATGAGAAAGTTTCTGGGACATTTAGTTTTGATCTTGTTGTTCGTTCAGGTTATCCGGTGGCTAGCATAAGATTGCCAAATCACCCATCAGCCCAAATAACTCAAAAGGGTGAAGATTGGTTTGTTCATTTAGATAATACTTTAAATGAAGTGCAGTCAAGCACAGGCCAGGATACCGCATTGACTATCAATAACCAACAAGATGCCGATGCAGCTGCTCAGCCGGTTGCTGCTATAGATACAGCTTTTAGGTTGAACACGGATATAGTTGTTTATTATAAACATGCAGAAAATTTACCCGGAGCTGTTGATATGGTTGCATATAAAGAGGAATCTGCAAAAAGAGGTACCTTTATGATGACAGTCACACCTGGTATGGACCTTCAGCCGCTTGCAGGTGGAAGAGATTGGGTGTTTATTCTAGACATATCAGGTTCGATGCAGGGAAAATATGCGACGCTGGCTGAAGGTGTAAGCAGAGCTTTGAATCAATTGAATCCAAA
>MHHG01000003.1 GCA_001805965.1 Omnitrophica WOR_2 bacterium RIFOXYA2_FULL_38_17
CCCTATAAAACCATACTGACATTAAAGCAAAACCAAATACCAGGATGTACTGGAGCAGCCCTTCTAATCCTTTGTTGATCTCGCTGATCCTTGCAAATACACCAAAAACAATATATGAAACAAGAACAATACCAAATAAAGGCAGGAGCCTGTTTTCAAATATCCTTGACGTGTTTTCAAATTCAATACACTTGCCATCAGCCTGATCCATTCTGTTCTGATCTAAAACAACATGCCATAACACCGCTATTACAGCTACGAGAATCAGGCTGAACAGGCTTACCGCGAATGGAATTACTAAATATGATAATAAAGGCAATGTGAACTGAACAAGCAATACAAACTTGTTTCTACTGCGCAGATATTGAAGTGACTCGTGAAGATCAGGGGAATTGTTAATGAACCAGACATGATAACCTGCCCATATAAGAACGGCAAAGAACATCAGGCCAAACGCTACAGCCGGTCCGTACATCATCGCAAGAGCAACAGATATTGCTGCCAATACTACGCCTTCAGCGACAGCGCCAAGGACCCCTTTTCGGGCATTTCCGGTGATCAAATACCAAATTGATGATGGCGGGTTCCCTCCTTCTTTATCTTTTACTCTTTGGTCTTTTCCAATACCTTCTTCATTAAATAAATGCACAAGCTTCTGGTCTGCTTCATGCATTTTCTTCTCAATATTCCTTACAAGCTTTTGATTGATAGGATCGCTCATCCGTGTTCTTAATATTACGGCATTTTTTGCTTTTAAAAGTGATGCCCACACTTTACCCATTTTTTCTTCAAAGATTTCCTCTCTAAGCATTGGGTTGCGCAGCATCCTTAGGACCGCAAGGTTTCCTTCTGCCACATCAAAGAACGTGACTATCCTTCTGGCCTCAGCGTACCTAGTGCGCCAGGGAAGAGACTCATCAACTATCTTTTCAATTGTTCCATCCAGCCATCTTTCTTCTATCTCCTCCATCTCGCTGTATGACCCGTCTAACCAGTCAAATTCAGGCCCGTCCTGCAATGTATCGATTTTCTGTTGAGAGATGTCGACAAGCTCAGCTATATAATCCCCTCTGCTGAATCCCCTTTGCTCGACTATGTTCGCTTCCGCAGGCCATTTCACTCTAAATAAATATAAACATGGTTTTGTTAATGAATACGGCCTTAACGTAAAATAGTTTGCTTGTCCTTTTGAGATAATAAGGTCCGCCTTTTCCCACTCCGCCTCAAATTCTTTTGAGGTCCGTGCAAGGTCTGTTCCAAACACTATGCTTCCGGAATCAATGATACTTAATCTTGATAAGTTCTCTTCTCCTATTAATGCCCTTACCTGTTCATTTTTAATCAGGGTTCTCAGGTCTTGTTCAGTAGAATCGTTGCCGCACGGCAAGGCCTTTGCGGCCATAACAACTGTGTTCCCTCTCACAAGAAGTTCTCTCACAAGAATAAGATCAATAGCGTCTTCACCGACATTATCAACAAGATATAAAACTCTCATGAGCGGCTTATTTAGAAGCTTATCGAATTCTTTAATATTATTGAATCTCCAGAAATCCTCGCGTTTCAATTCTTCTTCAATACCAGCCAAATGAAGCTTCCTGTCCCTGTTTGCCTGAACTATATATCTAGAATCTAAAAGGTCCCATGAATTTCCCATTGCCGCTATTCTTGCCAAGGTCTCTAGCGCATTACTCCCGACCCTTCTTAATATTAAAACAATATTGTCCAGGGCCAATAATCCTGAACGCCTGGCATCGTTCTTTATCTCTTCATCATGATCGCCATAAATCATATGCCTTAATACCTCAAACGCGATCTCCCAAACTTCATGGCTTGAATAAGAATCAATGCCTTCGATCTCAAGTATACTGTTAATGATGCCTATTGCTGCTCTCTTTGCCTGCCTGGGCTCATCAAACTGCAATCTTACTTTTTTACTATTAAAGATCCTGTCAATGCATCCAACCGCACCTCCAAGATAATGCTCTTTGAATTCCTCTCTTAATCCTGCCTCAGTTAGATCAGCTAATACCAAACCGCCTAGCCGGTAGCGTCCGTCAACCTGGGCAATTTGTGTATTAACAAACAGGCTTTCTCTGTTTAGCTGCTCGATTATCCCTTTAATGAACTCTTTGTTAACAATGGAGGCAAGATCTGCTCTGTTTAATTGACGGGTAAGGATTATCCCTTCTTCAATTTCAACATTTTTGAAGGATATTCCCATCTGGTGGAACTCTTTATGCAATTGTTCATGTTCATGAATGAATAGTATTAGCGATCGGACCTCAACAGGAGAGTATTTACTTTTTAATATATCGTTTATTTCTTGTTCGGTAAGGTTATAAACCACTTCGTTAATGGTGGGGCTAAAGAATGCAACCGCTTGCGGCCCTCCCCTTAGCTTTCCTGAAACAGCAATATATCTCTCTAAAATTTCCAGCATATCAGCATACCTCAGAAGGCGCTCAGATTGACTTTTGAAAAGATGCCTTGCTCTACCGTTAAGGTATCTCCTGATAGTTTGTGAATATATCAATTTTTCATCCGCATCCCTTGTGATACTCATAGCCATACGCCTGACCAATTCTGGGTATTCTTTTTCATCCGTCCTTCCATGGGAAAGATGGATAACATTTACCGGCTTTGCCAATCTCATTTTGACTTCTAATCCGGCAATTCCACTAAGATCGGCTGCCTCCTGGACCCTCACAACTATCTTTTGGTTTAACTGCTGGTTATGTTCTAATAATATAATATTCCTTACAACACCTATTGCTGACACCTGATTGACTATAGAAACCATGCGGCTATCCGGGTCTCTTTTATCCAAACGATATGCCCTGGCACGTATTTTAAATATCTGTTCCCTTGTCCCAGCGAAAAGATATCCCGGGATAGAAAGCATAATATATTTTGTATCATGCTCCCCGCCGAACTCAAAACCCTGATGCTGAGCTGTCGCGGCTAAAGAAGATTTTCCTGATTTGGATCTACCGAGTATTATTATTGCATCCTGGGACGGAGTAAATATCAGCTCTGAATAGGAAGGGCCGTGCCATACTTCAAGAAATGGTAAAATATGCCCAAATTCCAGCTTTATTCTTTTTACCCAGTTAACAGCCCAACTCTTGATATCAGGTGAAAATTCTTGAGCGAACTTAAGAGGCTCTCCATTCTTAAGATGCTCTAATATGCTTAAAGAATCCCGTCTGGAGACCCTTGCGCTATCAAGAATAAAATATAGCTCACTAAGAATAGATGCGAAACTCTGGGCCTCTTCATAAGAACAATATTTACTATCATCAAGACTGTCATTTTCTTTGCTAAAATCACCAACGATCTTCCTTAGCTGCATCTGGAGGACGGATTCCTCTTCATTTGCATAAATTTCATAAGACCCTTGGGGATGTGAGCTTTGATGAAGCTCTTCGTGCTGAACAATAAAACTGATAAGGGCTTGTATTTTTTCCTCGGGATATTTGTCAATAAGAATGGCCTGGATCTCTTCAGGAGAGAGATTATAGATAATAGTATCTAGCATAGGGTCATAATACGCGACTAATGCCGGGCCTGCTCGTACTTTTCCCGACATAGCTAAAAACTCTTCCAGGATAACAAGCATGTCAGCATATACCCTTATTGTTTTCCCAGCTTCAGGATAGATATTAATGATCTTCCCGGCAAATCCGTATAATAGAAGCGATGTTATTGTATATTTATCCGAGGTCTTTTCCTGTCGCAAAACATTCTGATCATTATCATGATCCTTATTTTGTTCCTCATTAGTCCTATCAAACATAAAGGCAAGTATTGCCGACCAAACAATGCTCATGTTCACAATATAGATGTCCATATATTCAGCAAACCATATCCAGCCTACGGTCAGGACCGCAAACCAATAAACTAGCTGGGTAACATAAAATGCCTTCACGCTTTTTTTGCCTGTCACAAATATATTCTTTAAATTTATCTTCTTCTTGATGGATTCCCGGGAAATAAAATATTCATAAAATATAAAGCTAAGCGGCAGAGAAATGAACGGCGCATAAATAAAAAGGTCGAATAAAGCAGCTTCCACAGGAGTGAGCCCTAACATTCTTATCAAAGGATAAAGTACTGCAAAGACAAGAAATCCTACCATAAAGGCCCCGACTATCATCCACCTTATGATTTCCCTGTGATCTGTACGCTCGCCTTTAACGGCCTGCTTGATATATACACCGGCACCTCTGGTCACCGCACCCAATAAAAGCCTGATCAATAAAGCTCCCAGCCAGGATACTGACCCTATAAAAGCTGCATACTCATCCCTGAAATATACTGAAGCGTTAGCTATGGAAAGAATTATCACAGAAGCGATAATTCTTTTACCTAAGACCCCTGATCTCTTCCCGGTCAACTCTCCGTCAATGGCCCTATCATTTTGGCCGGGTATATTCTCCAAGCCTAAATGCTTAAATGCCTCTTCGGCAGAATCAACAATAACGAATAATTTTATATCTTCTTGCCTAATTAAAGCCCCTGCTGGACAATCCAGCGCTGACTTCACTATCGCCCCAATCACAGGCTCCCAGAAAAATCTACCAATAAGGACAATAGGCCTTTTCTCAACTTTTCCTGTCTGCATCACCGCAACAAGGTCAAATAAACGGCTTAGCGTCTTAATTCGTCCCGGCAAAAATACAAACCCGCGGGAATTTTGTTCGATCAAAACATGATGGTTTGTAGCGCTCGTCGTAACTATCCTGTTCCTCTTTAGATAAAGGAACCTTCTTCCCGGAATTAAAATTGTTTGCTGGAGCATTTTATCTGTTCTCTTTGAAGCCGTTAACAATGCTATTCCTACATTTTTATTCCTTGTCACCGAGCGCCCAGGTATATCCTTCGCTTCAAGCATTTTCGCTAACGTTCTTACAACATTTTCAACCATCTTATTCTTAATGTCTGCCTGTCCAATGAAAGTAACGCTTCTTTTCCATTTGGACAATTTTTTCATATTGCTTTCGAGGTCTTTGTTAGCTTCGTCTAAATAATTCTTTGTTTCTTTCATTACCTTGGGCTCGCTCTCTTTGATCATTCTCACCGCTTCCTGCGGCGAATCTGTCATAAGCGGCCAGTTGGATATTTGACCTTCAACCCCTATCTCCTTGGTAACCCTTCTGATCACTTCAATGATCGGCGTCCAATATTCAATACCGACAAGGACAATAGGCAGCCCTCTGAACCAGACATCGAACAATTCATCCATTGTCCCGAACCCGCCCGGCATAGCAATGATGCCTCTGCAATTGTTATAAAGCCCCATTTTCCTGATAACAAAGTGGTTAAACTCATAATTGTCCTCGACATAAGGGCTTGTCTTTTGTTCAAAAGGTAGCTTTATCCTTATTCCCTGTGTCATATTATATTGGTCTTTTGCAACGCCTTGCCTGATCCTTTCCTCGACGTATCCTCTTAACGGCGCTTCCATCATTGAAGGCCCGGCACCGCTCCTAACAGCCATGCCGGCCTTAAAAAGCTCTACACCTATTTGCATCGCCTTAGAATAAAGCGGGTCATCATCAGGGATCCTGGCGCTTCCAAAAACGACGACAGCTTCTCTCCATCTTTCATGAATACTGTTGACCAGCCTTCTTTCTCGCGCGATCTCTCTAGCTGTTCTTAGAAATGCGTTTGTTTTTGCCCTTACAGCACCATTAAATGTAATTATGTTCTTTAAAGCCGCGGCTATTGCCCTCATTCTGGCATTACCGAGCATTTTTATTAAGTAGACTATAAATATGATCCCTAAAACTCCTAATATTATTCCCAGACCTGCTATCGGCCCGGCCTGGTGAATAATTGCTGCAGATATCATCAGCGCTGAAAAACTTAATAACAATTCATTATTAACAAAACCTTTATTGTTAAAACGCGGACTCATTTTATCTTCTGTCCTTTTTTTACTTTGTGTGGTTACAGCTTGCGCGCTTCTTTTTCTCTGCCTTGCAACTGCAATATGCTTGATATCAGCTATTTGAACATCCTTCAAAGCATCTATTTTCTTCTTCTCTTTGAGCTTGTTAAATCTTAGCCAATTTGCTATTTGCTTTAATAATGCTATAACTCTCATCCTCAGGAATTTATTTAACAAATATACCAGGACAACAAAACTTATGATCGCCATCAAAGCGACAATGATCCCGAATAAGTTTTCTTTATTGATAAACGCCGGCAATGATCCCAAAAATGCCATACCTGCCAAAAGTTCATAAACTACAAATCCGCCATTGCCGCTCCTGTTGACATTCTTGACCTTCGCATAATACTTCTTCCCTTTTTTCCTTTGGCCATCATATGTCATTTTCAATAGTGAAATGACTTTTGATGTGGTTATCCAGCTCGGGACCTCTATAGCCAACAGAAGATCTGCTTCATTCTTTGTCACCCCGATCTTGCTTAAGATCATCTGTAGGGAAACAATATCTATGTTGGGATCCAGATCCCACAAAGCGTCAAGAATGTTCAATAGCTTTCCTTCTGTGTTCTGCAAGGTCAGCTGCACATTCATTAATTTTGTTTCTTTCTTCCTTGTTTTTTCTTGCCAAACGTATGCAGATCTTGATGACACGTCAAGAATACTGTGAGCAGCTCTCAACAATTCCTGCTCTCTCTCTTTGCCAATATGTTCAATCGTTATATCGATCTTGTATTTACCCTTATGTGTCGGGACACCTACAGCCTCGCTCACTGAAACATTTTTTATATTTCCATACCTGGATACCAATCTTACAACAGAGTAAAGCCTGCCTGGTCGCACTGACTGGAACATAAAAATAATATTAGCCACTTTTGATGCTTCATCGTACTGGCTTTCAATGCCTACCTTCGATGAAGATAATTTATTCCCGATATCATTTATATCTATTTGGTTCATACCTAATGCAATTAAAAGTGCATCATCAGAATGTAATAGGTCATTAACATAAGCGAAAGGAAGGCTGTAAGCTGTTAAAATATTTTCCTGCCTGATAATGAACATATCTTCCTCGCTTAAATGTCTTGATCCCTCAAAATCAATCACTCCTTCCAGCCGGGCCCTTCCAAGCTTTAATGCAAAATTGCTGATCGTTTCATCTGTAATGAATCCCATGCTATAAGCTCTGTAGAGGTCTTCAAGATCTTTATAGTCATAAGCATCCACGATCAATAAAAGGAATTGAGAAAAAGCATTTTCATTTTGTTTAAGAATATATCTGTTTTTCCATATCTTCTCCTGTCCTGAAACCATCAAAGACTTTTTACCCGCTTCAGGCAATGACAGCATGGCCGCGATCAATCTTGCCCTGTTTGTTATTGCATTCTCTGTATCCCTGATACCAAGCTTAATGCTGTCTTTTGCCCTTAAAGGAAAAAGTATCGTAGTACCTGTTTTAATCTGGTCCCTTGCCTTTATTCTTCGTGCAACATTAACCCCTGTGGTATCAACGACGATCTCTCCTCTTTCTTCTCCAACCTCAATGTAGTAAGCGCCGTAATATTGTGGCCCATCCACTACGTCAACCAACGGATGCGACGCAAGATCAAATAAAGTTGCACCTGTGCCTAAGGCAACAGGAATATATACATACTGATCCTGTCTTACTTCGATAACTGCTACAACGATCACCTCTTTGGCAAATTGGTCGACAGCGCTCTGAAAATCTTTCTTCAGTTCGCCTGTCATCTGTACATTCATCAAGTCTTTAAAGCTCTGATCAGCCAACTCCTTTTCATCTTTTTGTGCTGCATATTCCCAATGTGCAGATGTGCCGATCAGATATTTTTCATAATTTACCCTGTCAAACAATACAACCTCAATGCTTCTGCCATACTCATCTTTTAAAGCGGTATGGTACCCTGCATATTTACCCCAAACCTTCGGATCCTTATATTGCAGGTCCCTGCTCAAGCGATTATATTTAAGCCATCCTATCTCTTGCTGGACATTCTGTAACAATGCATGTGCTGCATGCACATCCTCTTCGCTTTCAACAACGATCATTACTCCTAAAATATCTTCTACTGCTTCTACCGGCTTACCACTTTTTACGGCCTTTTCCCTTACCCTTCTCTCTTTATTCGCATAAGAATATACGCTCTTGAGCCTAGTCCTTATATCAACAAGCCTGATCTCAGTTATTCCTTCTTCCGGAGATCCACTGCACTTTTGACCACTTTCTAACAAATATCCCTTGACCGCAACGCTGACCCTGTCAAGATACCGCTCGCCCTCTTCACGTGTTTCAAATCCCGCTTCGCCCAGGATCTCTGCCTCTATTCTTTCATATTCCTCCGGATCCAGGACCATCAAGGATTTTGACCTTAAAACAGATGCCGCTTTCCTCAACAAAAGAAATTCAGCAAGTATTGAATCTACATGGCGGGCTTTTAAGCTTAGGTATTTTGCGAACTCCCTATTATCAGCTGTATCCATTTTCAGGGTTGATAAAAGTTCCGTCATCCTTGCCAATCTGAGCACAATTACTTCATAATGCTTTGCGCTAATAACAAACAGCTTGATATAATTCTCTATGGTTTTCCTTCCAACGATTTTCCCGCCTTTTATTCTTGGGATATAAACGATCTTTTTAAGCTCTTTATAACACTCGATAAATTCGTATACTTTGCCTCCAAGCTTTGTTATTATTTCGGACTTCATTGACGCTGAGACTCTTTCTATGTCTACCGAAAGCAGCCAAGCCGCCCCTATCACTTCCGCATCGGCCTTCCAGATATTCAATCTATTTACCGTTCTCTGAGCTACTGCGAGATTCTCTGCTGATAATGACCCCTCGCTGAACAATCTTGCAGCTATTGACCTTCCATTATTGTTATAATTCTCCCTCTCAAGGTCATTAAGCCTTTCATTCATTTCAAAATCAGTCCTTATCCCATAGACCTTAGGATTATTTATTACCCTGCAAGTCGCCTTTAAAATAATTTGATCACGTTCAATGAAGTTTATACTTCTTTCCCATACGCTCTCTTCGCTCGTTTTACCTGTTCTCCTGATATCATCAATATGAAATACTTCATGGCCCTGCAGCTGCCCGTGAATGAACGCCATGAAATCCTCCCTTTGTGCCTTTGAATCCAAAGAAGCAATAACGGTCAGGACATCAATATTGATATATAGTATTTTTCCGTCATCGCTTACACATGCAACACTATTGTCCATAGCACACCCAAAATACTGATCATTAAAAGCCGCAACCCTTATGCTGATATCATCCCTCATAAAAACATTCGTCGTGTTTTCCGCACCCACGTTCTTTGTTGTTCCAGATAAAACAATTGAATAATTGATCAGCGCAGCTAATGCATCTCTATGTTCTTTATCAAGCCCGCTAGCAGCCTCAACAGCGACAGCTTTGCCTTTTTTAACTATATTCAATCCTGCGTCCAGAACAGTTTTGCTTAAACTTTCAATAAATTTAAATGGCGACCTGTAAGCTATTTGATCTTTTTGGTCATCCCCATTACTGCTAACAACAGTTTCTGATACTACCCGATACCCTATTGGATTAAATCTTCCATTATTCCAATCAGTGGCCAGTTTTCTTGCCGCATCATCATCTTCTAATGGCACCCTTGCCCCTATGTCATAATCGCAACAATATAACATTGTAAGATTCTTTGGGTCAAAACCCGCTCCAAGGACACTTCTTCCTAAGACAGATCCAAGGAATACTCTTTTGAGATCATCACCATTTTTAATTTCTCCCCTATTTAAAGCATTAAATATCCTTGCATTAGTCGGCTCATTGGCAATTTTTCCTTCAATAGCCAGGCCTACCATCAAGGAAGAAAGTTTTTTCAAGAATGCAGAACCTAGCCCAAGGCCTAGCAATCTATTGCCTACTTCTGGAGCAGCTCTTATATCCATCAGCCTTCTGTCGAGATCTTCTATTAATCCAAGTTCTTCGTCTACAGTACCCTGGAAACCTATCGGGTCTTCAACGGGATAAAGCGCTCCTGGTTCAACAATATTAAAAGCGAATTTCCACTTACTGCTGTTTAGCCAAGTTATACCCGCTAGCCACAACGAATAGATCTCGCCATTGTTTGCTATCAATGTCGCTCGATCTAAACTTTTTATGCCTTTTATTACTTCACCTTCAGACGGGACATTTGGTTCGAATAAATATTGTACTCCATCGATCCCGGCAAAAGCATAGGCAGTATACGCATCTGCCCCCA
Source organism: Omnitrophica WOR_2 bacterium RIFOXYA2_FULL_38_17 (assembly GCA_001805965.1). Taxonomy (GTDB): domain Bacteria; phylum Omnitrophota; class Gorgyraeia; order Zapsychrales; family Zapsychraceae; genus Zapsychrus_A; species Zapsychrus_A unditaenarius. The sequence continues at coordinate 10,219 of MHHG01000003.1, forward strand.
AAGCGCACATCTCTTCCTCATTTGCTTCATCATCATCAATTTCAAATAACGCATCAAAAAGCCCGATCAAATCATGATGCCCGGCATCAAATTCTTCCCTTGTCTCTCTGTCTGCCTGCTCATGGGACTTTCCTTCAACGACTTCTTTGTATTCATGTCTTGAAATGATCCTTAGCGCAGCGCCTAATTTCTGTATGCTGTTATTTTTAAATGCATGGCTTATGGATATTGTCAGTGTTTTATATACGTCTGGTGAGATTATGACCTGCAGCTTTCCTTCTTTCTCTATTGCAAATATATATGGCTTTGATAAAGGCGGTGCGTTCGCCCCGTAATTCAGGACATAAAAATCAATATCCATGCCTTCGATCTGTATATTGAAAACATTAAGCTCTTGTGAAAGTTCTAATCTCCAAAACCCTAATTCAATATTAGCAACATACTCGCTTAGCTCCTGAGCTGTAACATCTCCATAATAACCTTTTGACCTCTTATCCTGGTCCCTCGAAGAATCAGTATTACGGCCTGATTCACGGTCCCTTCTATGCTGGCGCTCAGACGGTACGTAATAATTACTGCATGTGCGGTCATTACCAATATTAATTAGCCGGTATCTGTTAATCTCCCCAGGATGCCTTTCTAAATAACCATGTAATCCGGAGCTTGATGAATCAATTATCTCAGCCGCCTCACCTACTGTTCTTCCCCTTAGCTCTTGTGCATGCTCTTCTAATGCCCGCTGAATATATGGCTCGCTTTCTTCACCTCTAACAATTTCAAGATCTCTCTCAACATCCGGATTGATTCTTAGATGGTCCCTTAACCCCTGGCCCGAACATCCAATGATATTTTTTATCTGATATACCGTTTTGCCCCTGACATCCTCTTCATGTTCAATTAAAGCCGAGCCAATGTTAACTTTTGCCGTAGGCATAGCACCAACTTCTAATTGGTACCTAGCAATTGCCCAACGATTCAGATTAACAAATCTGCTCAACCCCTTTCGTGAAACACCTAAAACCTTGCTTGCCGCAGTAATCGATAATCCTGCAATCTCTTCTTTATTCTGTTCTAATAATACTTTAATAGATACTCTTCTTCCCTTTTCGCTATCATCAAATTCATTTGCATAAAATCCTTCATCTTTTTCAGACCTTTTCTTTTGGTTCGCCTGGTATCTCACCACTTCATCCTTGAACTCATTGCTTATATAAAAGGAGAATTCCGGATTGATCGCGATCGCCTTTGCCCAATGCTTGACTGCGGTTGCTACTCTTCCACTGGCGGCATAAGCCGAACCAAGATTATAAAAATGCCCCGCATATGTTCTGTTTATTTTGACGGCGGCTTTAAAAGCCTTTATTGCCCCCTCGAAATCTTTTAATAACATGAAATCCAGGCCCATTATCTGCAAGATCTCATCACAACCAGGATTGTTTGCATTGCCTTCTTTAAGGACCTGAAGTGCCCGTTCAAGGTCTTTTTCTATCCTGTAAGTAAAAGCCAGGCCCTGATACCCAAGGGAATATGCGGGATTCAGTTCAACAGATCGTTCGAATTCTTTTCGACCTTTGGCGACTTGCCTTTGCTTTAGGTATACTCTGCCCAAATTAGAGCAAAGCCTGGCATCATCAGGATTATATTCCTTTGCCTTTTTGTACTTTTGAACTGACTGTTTATTTAAAGCTATTTCCCTGTATGTCTCAGCAATATTATTGTGTATAACTGATACTAAAGCCCTGCCGTTCATTATCTGTATTGACCCATAACAGAAACAGATAATTTCCCTTATTGATAAATCGTCTGGAAGTAACCTTTGATTATCAGATGCCTTTTGCAGCCTTTTCATTGCCGGATTTGATATCATCTGCCCTCTTCTGACAACTAGGTATTTCCCCGAGGAATAGTACCACTTGGAAATTTGTATCCTGATTATCCTGTTCATCGAAACATCTACAAATAAAGTCTTTCCGTTAGGCAATAAAACCGCATTAAAAGCATGTTGTGGCGCAGTAACGCTCCTGCCATTGACTCCTAGAAGCTCGAGAAGAACGTGTACAAGCTGAGCTTTTGCAGCGCATGTCGAAAGCCTGCTGACAATCTTTCTTTTCATTTTCAAAGGCCTTTTTGACATACTTATCGCATCCATCAAATTGTCATCATAATATTCAACGAGAACCCTTGTTAGCTTCAAAATATTGCTATCATTTTTATAATAGAGTTTTCCGAGGTTATTCAACAGTGCACATGCCCCTTTTTCTATGTTTTTCGTATCGCCCAAAACAATATTCGCGCGTATTTCACTAAAACCGATGTCTGACATAAGCTTTGCAAAACGCGCAACAAGGTCAGGTATCCTTTTGACAGGGTAATCCTGTTCTAATAAGACCTGCATTAACTCAAGGCGGTCCCTTATGACATCGTAATCTTTGATTTTTCTTTGTTCTTTCACTGCCTGTCGGTGAGTTTGCTTATTCAATACTTCCGCATATTCGTGGCGAGCTATTGATTCATATACAATTGGAAGTTCTTGCGGGGTAAAAAGATATCCTAATAACCTCTTGGCTTTTCTTGAAAGGAAGATTTGCAGCTGTCCTCTATTTTCTCTTGCCCAAACAAATGCAGGTGGTGCTCGTGCAGGCTGTTTTGTTGTGTAGAAGAACCTGGCAAAAACATTAATTCGCGGTGCAACAAACCTGTCAAATCCCTCGATCGGCATGTAGGCATTGTTCTTGACTGTATCCAGGACAGAATCTTCTGCCTCTTTATCTAAATTGTTAACAAGTCCTTTCTTTTGGGTCCCGTTCTGGGCTGTTATTTGCGCAATCCTTCCGTCTATTAATCCTCTTATATACTGCTCTTGCTGTCGTGTCCTTGCAATTACAATATAGTCTCCTATCAGCCTGTCACCCATGCCGCGAGGGTCATACATCATAGCCCCTATCCACGATGCCGGGATAAACAGCGTCATCAATGTCAGGTCAAAAGCACCAAATGCATCCTGGTCTGTTCCTGCCTTTAATAACAGAGGCATGACAGAAGTGGCAACAACGCCTAATTTTTTTGTCAGATCGTCAAGGAAGTCCAAGTCCCCTGTCTGATATATCAAAGGATCGGGGCCTTGCTTTTTGACTAATAAAATATCAACATCACTGTCTTCCTCTGCTTCAAGCCTTGCAGTACTTCCAAAGACAATAACTCCCATAACATTCTGGTCCGGATGGTCTTTCAGGAATTGCCTTACTGTATTTAATCTTCTTCTGCTTATCCTTTTGCTTGATCGCTTTGCATTAGGATAAATAATATAAGCTGTAACAAAACAAGCCATTCCCAGTCCTAATATGACCAGCTGCATCCATTTGACATAAAGGAAGAAGTTCTTCTCAAGCACACCAGCCATTATCAAAGCGACACCAGATATAATGAACTTTATAGCTAGATACTTTTTATTATTATTCCTTACCCACGCATCTTTTTCTTTTAGCCGGTTCATTTTCTTTATCTGCGCCTGAACGGCTTTTTCTTCAGTAAGCTCTGCTTCATGAACATCGATCTGATCTAACAGAAGATCAATCTCTCTATTAGTGAAACCATAAACCCTAAGTATCGCCCTGATATGCGTAACAGACATATGCCAGACTACTTGCCCGTCCTTCCTTTCAGCGACAGGCGTGCCCTTATTTTTACCAGACCTGGCCAGCCATTCTTCCAAGATACTGAGCATTCGTCCAAGAAGAGTAAATCTGTCTCGGACAAAAGGGTCAACGTCACCCGAAGCCACTTTAAACATCTCACTTGAAAGAATTTTATGATCAGTCTCATTATTTTCCTTTATCGATCTTACTCTAAGTGCCGGTTGGATCTTCAATAGCTCTAAATTCTCCCATCCTCCATTTTCATCTGTATAAGAATCAATAACCTGATAATACAATCCTGCTTCTTGAAGTTTGTCATATACAATCTCACTTCCCTCTAAGATTACCAGGTACAAAGCGCCGCCTTTATTAAGATAGTCACTTATTTCACTGAATAACCTTGTATAGAAACTTTCAGGGTCTTTCATCTCGGAAACACCCATCCTCCCGGGCATTATCCTTGATAACTCTGTTTCAGCCCCCGGGGCAAAGAAATAAACTGCATCAAATTTTCTTCCCTCAAACTTCTCGAAAAGGTCCGACAAAACAACTTCAACCTTGCGGCCATCTTTTGGTCCGATCGCTGCGTGTGTGATCCTGGTATTTAAGACCGCTGTTTCCTTATGATCCAAACAAACAACTGTACAGTTAGTCTGATTTCTTAATGCCGCCCCTATCAATCCTGCTCCCGAGCCGAGGTCTAGGATCGTCATTTCTTCTGTGATCGCTTCCATCGTATTATCAACAAGAAGATGCGTTGCCATTCCTCCCGGAGCATAAGTCCCTGCGACAAAATGAGGGACTTCATCAATGCCCCACTTGTTTATTTTAGTAAAACGTGTTGTTAATATTTTTGTCCGGCGCGCAAAGAAACGTCTATCTTCATCCTCAAGCCCTTCTTTCAACAATGCTTTGACTTGTTCATTTTCGTTAAATCCAGATAAAGGCGTAAAATCAATTAAATAATTGAGATCCAATAACCCTGATATTCCATATGTATGGATATTTAAAGAAATTGGATATCCCATATAAAAAGTTAAATATGCAGTATAATATTTAGGATTGAAGTTCGGCGCATTCTCTTGAATAAGCGCTACATTGCCGATCTTTACCGCGATCTTTGTTTTGCTAGACTGTCTTGCATCAATATCCCTTGTCAATTGAAGCCCCGCTAAAAAGACCTTGACTGGCGACTCTTTTAGATCATCGATCTGGTCTATTGCCTTTGGATCTTTTTCTGCAGACTCTATCATTGAAACTTCAATTACAGGTTTTCTGGCAAGTATCAAATATATTTGTTTTGCTTCTTTAGGCCTTGTTATCTGCGCAGACGTTCCTGTCTGGGGATAAGATGCCGGAACTTGTTCACCTTTGAATATTTGAATGTTCTTTCTTTCAAAACCAGCAGCTTCCAACTTCTCAATAATCTTCTCTGAATTAAACCCGTTGAACTCATCATCCGTTGAATAAAATGCCAAGCCGCCACCATCGCGGCAAACCCTGAATATTTCTTTAAATGCTACTCCTACTGACGCTAAACCAGCATTAGGGCTTGGGAAATTATATGTTATTAGATCAAAGCTGTTGTTTTCAAAGCTCATTTTGCCCCAGTTCATTAACAGGACCTCGATAAAGCTCAATACCAGGGCGTTCTCAACCATACCTCCTGAACCATCAATTGCAGTGATCTGTGCATTACGTCCCCAACGATGCCTTTGTGCTTCTCTTACAAAACCGGCTGCCCCTGTGGCGACCTCCAGCATTTGTAATCTTAGGCCTTTGTTCTGTCTTGTATCATCTATCTCCTTGCAGAAAGCAGTAAAAGGATCTTCAGCATCATCTACTTCAGGCTTCATATTCTCTAAATTGAACAATGCTAACTTGATAGTTTTCTGTTTGCCTTCGTCATCACTACTTTGACGTATTTCTTCAAGCCTTCCCACAGCGCTTTTGCCGTAATTATTAATGATATAAACAAGCAGTCTCCTGATAGAGTAAGGATGACCGCATTCTTCTAGCAACTCAAAGAACAGCTCTTTGCTCTTTTCTGCTTCTATTCTATTAGCGATATCTATCAAGGCATCAATAGCAACTGTTCTCATTTTGAATATTATAGTTTCAATACAAACATCCTTTAACAGCTTCATCCCTTCAGAAGTTTTGGCGATCTTACCTAACAAATTGATCAAAGCTTCATAGTCATCCATTCTACGCATAGGATCATCAATTGACTTTATCTGCGCAATTACTAAACTTTCTATTTGTGAATTAATCGCCGCTTCTTCGGTAAGTTCTGCCTCGTGGATATTGATCTGATCTATCAGGAAGTTGATCTCTTCTTTTGAGTATCCTGCCTCTGACAATATAGATATGATCTGCTCTTGTGTTATGTTCCATACAACCTCGCCGCTCTTTCTCTCGGCAACAGGCGCGCCCTTATTCTTACCCGACTTAGCCAACCAGCCTTCAAGAACTTTAAGCATACTGCCCAGCAGTTCAAATCTTTTCACGATCATCTTGCCCAGGTCAGCCCTCTTTGCAACATCGAACATAGCTTGTGACCTGATCTCATGCCATTCATCAATAGGTATAATGATCTTCACTTTTTCCTGGTTATCATCACCCCAGATATTGACATATTCAACCTTAACAAATTGCCTGCCCTGATTTATTACAAGGACATCGCCTGCTCTCTGAACCACAATCCTCATATCCTCAAAATCAAAACTCATCTCCTTAATGCTAAAAGTAAATTGCCCTATCTTCTCAATATCAGTATTATTATTTTCATCCAGGCTCAGTTTCCATAGGGAAACCACTTTCACTATCCTTCCTGGGTGACCGGTTATATTGATAAAGATACTGTGCGTTATATTATTTGGCCCGGTACCGATCAAAACCCTGACCAGATTTTTGCCTGGTATTCTGACTATTGATAAATGGCCTTCCTCGCCTTCCTGATTGTAATTTTTGGCGTCAGCAGTCCTTATATATTGTTCTGAATATCTGAAATTCTTAATTACACTTCTGTAGCCCGCTATTTCATTTTTATACATTTTTCTGACATTTGAGAGGACCCTGGCCTCTAAGAATACCGTCAGAAATATTAAGGTCAAAAGGCCTAAAACACCGGCATAAACAACTCCCGCAAACCAAACCAATAGAAAGACCTCGATCAGGGCAAATACAGCGGACATCAAACAGACCTGCTTTTTTAACTTAACGATATACTCTTTGGCCTCTTGCCTTATGATCGTATTTATCTTTGCCATGTCAATTTTTGCATATAGCAGGTCAAGATAGTCTTTTTTAATTCGCTCGATATCATAACTGTTCTCTTTACCGATCGTATCATCCCCGCTCATCCTGAGATCTATGCCCGCAAAAATAATGTGGCTTATTCCCAATATCAGAAGAGGGAATGAGCTTGAAAAGAATAATATTAAGAATAACGCTATCATGTCATTAGCAACAATGCCTCCAAGGCAAGGCGGCCTGATATCTTTATATCTTAGGCCTGAAAATATATCCTTGAAACTAAACTGAAGGTTCTTTCTCCAGGAAGGGACAAGCATTGTTAAAACCAGATTCCCTAATTCATGCGGAACTACCAGAGGGCTCAATAATATTCTAAGCCACCAGTTCGGTTTACCACCTTCCAGCTTTTTTATCAGGTATGAAGGCTGAACATGCTCCTGTGTTCTAACGGCTGGAACGTTATGAGTGGCCTTTTGCCCTTCAGCAGCTGGTATACTTATAGGCTTTCTTAAGACCAACAGCCATAAGGCTAAAAGAGTTACTGTTGTGAAAACTATTACCTGAAGTGTTTTTTGAAGTATTTCTTTCTTTGGTTCGATCCCTAAAGATATCTTTCCGGTTAATTTTTCTTTTGCAGCTTGTTTAGTTCTATTTCTGACGAACAAAATAGCGCTAACAGCTGCGACAGCTGTACCGGCCCCGACAAATATCCATAAAGGACTTATTCCGAGAACTGCAACCATGCCCGCAATTATAAAGACGCTCAGAATGGATAATAATGCCTGCAGATGAGCAAAACCTGCTTGTGCCCTTCCAGTGGTTATTCTAGGCAGATTGTTTGAATTGCCCTTAACGCTAGCATCTACGCTCGCCGGTGCGTTCTCTTTTCTCACGTCTGATCCTGCGGGAAGCCTCAATGTATAAACACTTTCCACCCCTACAACCTCAGCTGAAATATCGCCGCCAGCTTCTCTGAACCTAGCCCTAATATCAGAAAGTATTTTGCCAAATTGGTCCCCTTTGCCTCTTAAATACATATCTTTCTGGCTAACGAAGATAATACCCTTTTCATCCGAATAAATATTCACTACAAATTCTCGTTCTTGAGATATTGACGCTCTGACGATAATTTTCTCGGCCCAGGCATTTTTTACAGATGCCTTTATATACGCTCTTAAAGCTTGTTCAATCAGTTTTGCTTTATAGAATACATCGCTGCTATCATTTAATAAGCTGTCATCTATTGTTATCTTTATCTGGCCTCTTTGAGCAAACTCTGTTTGAAGTTCCCGCTCAATGCTTTTGATCACTAATTTAATGTCACCTCTTAAGCCAGCTTTGCCTGCATCATTATCATCAACCCCTTCATCCTTCCCAACCTGAGGCCTTACGAACGGCACTTCAATTACGATCTCCCTGATAAGAGCATTTCCCTCTTGATAAGATAATGCCCAAACATCTCCTCCTGCAGCCTTAATTTCAGCAAGCAAATTAGAAGCAAACAATACCGTCACCCCGGCATCCTGTTCAGCCTGCAGTAAAGACAGATATTCGATCTTTTCGGAAGCATTGTTCTTGCTGCCATTATCCAGAACAACTATCCTGAACATATCTTTATTCTCACTGAATATTATCCTGATATTGTTAGCCTGCGCACCTATTGAAGTCGCGAATAAATGCGCCAGAACATCATCATTAAAATTTACCGGAAGCACAATACTGCGCTCTTGGGAGTTGTTTAGCCGGTTTTCAATACTAACGATACCTACATACCTGAACATCTCTTTCACTTCTTCTACATATTGTTGTACATTTTTAATATTATAGTCAACATGCTGCATTTCAAAGATTGCCCTTAGCCCGCTAAATATCCCGCGCAGCTCATCAATGCTGTTTCTCACGCAGTCTAAATATGTAACATATGACTTTCCGGCCGCTGTGGTTATCCAATCCATAAATCCTTTATTTTGTGCCAGAAAGACGATGCAACCTTCTATCTTATTAACTAGTACAAGTATCTTCCTTGCTTCATATACAGTCCTATTAGCCTCAAAATTTATTGGATCTGAACTATCCGTTTGTATTTCACGCTCTTCCCCGGCTTCAAGGACCGCGAATATCTCTTCAACAGGCTCAAGAATATCTTCTTTTATTTTCTTTACAATATCCTCAAGGCCTTTTACTTCCTCAGCCTTTTTCATTATCCTTTTCATAAATCCGCCTAAGCTGACAAGCGGATTTCTAATATAATGTGCCAACCTGTTCTGCATTTCGATCTTTACCATCAACGCAAAAACATATTCAGCCCTAGTTCTGACCTCTTCGTCCTTATCGCTTAAGAACTTTATAATAATTGAAGCTTCCTTGACCCTCTCGTAATTGTCTATTAACAGTATTCTTTCGATCTCTTTTAGTTTTTCTTCCGGCGACATCTCAGGTCTTTGCCCTTCAGTCGCAACTAAAGGCTTCATGCGTATCCTGACATTCCATCCATAGTTTAATGTGCCCTCATTAACTTTCCTTACAAATATCCTTATATGGTTAACTATCTCTTCAATAATATGGTTTAACCATGCAGAAGATATCGTATTAACAGCAATAGGGAACTCATTAACCTCTTCGGAATATTTTGATTCCTGCCACTCAAAAGCACAATCATCAGTGACTAAGAACGCTCCCGGTCTTAAATACCGATAAATGCGGGCAATATAGCTTTCATTTCCTTTTTTGTATTCAAGCGGCAAATCCAAGGCTGCACGCTGGTAGACAACATCTATTTCGTTGTTCTCAAAAACATCTTTATACTGATCCCAAACAGTAATATCGGCATTAACAAAAACAATTGTATATGCCCTTTGCTCGCAGCCTATATGCTGCCATTTAAACGAGATCGCGGGATGCCCGCTATCCTCAATCACTTCAACCGTGTCAAGATCGACTCCCATAGCCCTTAGCTCAAATGCTACCGCGGCTATGACCTTCTTCTTATTTCTTATCACGCATGTATTGGCATATCCCGCCCAATATTTATCCTCACTATAAGTTTCTTCCAGATTCCTTTTTATATAAGCCCCTGCGCCTTTATTAAAACATTTCTCGAGGTCTCTTTTTCTTAAGCCGTTTAATCTCTTAAATCGGCCGCAATAATTTGCAATAAAATATCCTTTTACTGCATTGAAAGAAAGAAGGAAGTTAGAAACATCCGCTCCTGCTGCGATATAGGCGGCAACAATAGGCTTGTTATTGGGATTCACTTCTTCTTTTACCGCCATATCAGCTTTAACGAATGAAGAATGAAGCAGCCCGGATTCAACCGGCCTGTAATCGATCACACATTTTAATGCGAAAGTTTCGTTATTTTCATCTGTCTTATTTGGATGTGCGATAACTCCAGCTTCATGAATAAGAGTAAGAAGCAATTCCTTGTGAAGGGATGGGTCTGCCAAAAGAGAGATATCAAGATATAAAATTCCATCTCTATATGCTCCCCATATTTTTGCAAAATCCCCAACCCGTATTTCCATAGTATCCCTGACCCTCTTTAGCGCAGCTGTAATAGCCTCATCCCTTTGACCGACAAGCTCAATAGCCTGATCAATAACATTGAACCAGTGCATATTTTTTGCCCTGAAGCTCTTACTCTTTGAAAGGTCCTTTACTATATCTTCTTCCGAAACCAAAAATCCGGATTTGGATCTGTGCGGGTCTTTATCATGCTTTTCTAGCGGCTCATATTCAAGGCCATCAAGCTCCTCCCATTCATCATGACTTGAATTATAAAAGCCCCTTACTACGGATGTTTCATTTAAAATATCCATGAACCATTGAGTTTTCGAAGAATAAAGATTCCTGACAACTTCATATACCTTTGCCATATTTTCACATTCAACATCCAATATCATTGGAAGCATTGATCCGATAACGAACTCTAACTCAAACTCATTTCTATCCAGCATGTACGGCCTTGTCTGGTCCCTTAAAGAGTCCGCAACATCTGAAGCTATCAAAACCGGCAGCATCTTTGCAATTATTCCCTGCTGATACAAGGATGCCTTTTTAAATATGCCTGAATCAAAAGGCCTGCGATAATTATGAAGAACAATTAAAATACGCAACATATAGATCTCATAACTGCTCAGGTCCGCAAGTGCTCCTGAGCGCAACAGTATTTCATAAGACTTTGTTGCATGCCTGCCGACAATGAATTTTTCCACATCCGAGAACAAACGCTTATCCATTATCAATTCCTGAATAGTGACAAAGATCCCTTGACCGATAATATACTTTTCTGAATCATTTTTACCCAGGTCATGCGCGAGAGCCGCGAGCATCAGAAGGCCTCTTTCTTTGAGGTCAAATCCAAGCTCCTGGGCCAATCCATCTGATAATTTTGCAACCCTAAGAGCATGATATTTGACCGTAGGATATGCTCTGTCATAAAGGGATATTATCCTGGCTGCAATATGCTGAAATTCTGCCGGGAACATATCAAGATCAACCGTTTTGGTTACCAATAAACTTTCTGCTGTTTCCCTTAAATCTTCAAGCATATCCGCTTGAGTGCCCAAAACGCCTGTATCACCAAGGCTTTCCGGACTTTTCCTTCTGATAGTAACATCCCATCCATAATGCAGCATTGCAACTTCGTCCATATACACCTCCATATATTTGTGAAGGATCTCCTGCCTTAAATGCTCTATCCATTTATTTGTGACCTCTTTTATAGGTAGAGGGAACCAAGCATGCTGCTCAGAATAACTATCTTCATAGAATTCAAATGCTGAATCATCCGTGACAAAGAACCCTCCCGGAGCCAGATACCCGTATATCTTTGCAATATAGCTTTCATTGCCTTTCTTATAATCAAGAGGCATCATTAACGCTGCCCTCTGATAAACAACATCAACTTCATTATCTATAAATATATCCTTATATCCATGCCACTTCCTGGCATCAGCATTAACGAAGATTATCGTGTATATTCTTTCTTCTTCTCTTAAATGCTTCCATCTAAAGGATATTGCCGGCCTTCCATGTTCCTGAAATACCCGGACAGTCTTTAGGTCGACCCCGATCGCTCTAAGCTCATATGCTAAAGCAGCGATCATTTTCTTTTTATTTTCGACCCCTTGTGTATTTGTATAACCATCATTGAACTTCTTCGTATACGAATACTCATCAAGATATCTATCAATGTACAGCTCGGCATTTATGCCGAAGCACTTTTGAAGGTCCCTTGCTCTTAGCCGGCTGAACCATCCAAACTTTCCTTGATATCCGGCTATGAAATATCCTTTTATCGCATTAAGAGAAAGAAGGTAATTAGAAACATCTGCGCCAGCAGCGATATAAACTGCCGTAATAGGTTTGCTTGCAGGATTTACCGCATCTTTTACAGCCATGTCCGCCCTGACAAATGATGAATTAAGCAAGCCGGCGCTTACAGGACGATAGTCAATTACGCATTCAAGAGCAAACTCTTCATTCTCTGTGTCTAATGATCTCGGGTTGGCAATTACTTTTGCTTCGTGGATAAGCGTTATCAAAAGCTCTTTGTGAAGTGATGTGTCTTGTAATAATGACCTGTCTAAATATAATATACCATTCCTGAAAGAAGCCCATATCTTCTCAAAATTGCCGGCTCGGATCTCAATAGTATCCCTTAATAGCTCAAGGGCCGCGGCAACAACGCCGTCCCTATCCCCTACCAGTTCAATGGCTTCATCTACAGATAAAATGAATCGCCTTGTTTTTCCTGTTCGCTGGCTCTTCGAAATGTCCCTGACAATGTCCTCTTGGGAAATACAAAAATCTATTTTGCCGCGGTGCGGGTCTGAAGGATTGTTTTGCCCGGCACTTCTTCTTGCGCCTTCTTCATTGATCTTACCCTCGAGATATCTAATCGTGGCCCTTGAATGTTCACCAAGATTTTTCTCCAGTCCGGCAGACCTCATTCTTCCCACAACAGTATAAACAAGATCAAAGTCGCCTTCATGCATTGCCTCTACAAGTCTTTCGAGCATATCTTTTCCGGGATAACGCTTTTCATATTCTTCATCCAGGCTGGCAACCCTTGCAGGGTCCAAATGATCAAACCTCATCTCATCCCACGCTTTTTGCTGTTGCTCTTTCTGTTTTTCTGCGAGAGCTGTTCTTCGTTCTGCAATAATGTCTGCTGCTGACTTACGCGCCTCAATAAATCCTGCCTTAAATGTCTCTGCGAATTTTCTGCTCTTGAGCTCTGTTAATCTATGTATCAATGCAAACGTGTCTTCATTTATAGTCCTATAAAGATCCTCAATCACATCTGAGCCTTTTAGCCCTCTTAATGCATCAAAATTCGCATTGATCCTGTCAATTACATCCTGAGCCTGCTGAGCTTTGCTTGAACTCCTTGGCTTTCTTATTTTGCT
>MHHG01000004.1 GCA_001805965.1 Omnitrophica WOR_2 bacterium RIFOXYA2_FULL_38_17
GCCTCCTGAGAAGTGTTTTTAATAGCAACTTGTTGTAGGCCATTGCCGGAAGAATCAAGAGCATATGTATTTACACCATTTCCTTCTGACATAGCAACATCTATAGTTTGAACATTCGGATTTGCTTGCAAATATGATTGTGTACTTTGCTGAATAGTATCAAGCTCGAATTGATTAACAACAGCTACAATTTCAGGAGCAATCGTTCTGGTTTCTGTTGGAGTTGCCCTTGCCTGACCTTGAACCCCAGCCAAATATTCAGTGATTGCTGCATCTGTTTCAGCGACAGTTGCTTCTCTTGTTTGACTATGTGATGAATATATCGCATTAGATTGTCTTGCAATTTCAACTGAATCTAGAATATTCAAGAAAACATGATCACGTGCCGTTTCAGCGCTTTTTATTGCTTCAGGCGAAGCCCCAGATCTTATAAGAGAATCAACTTTTGCTTGTGCTGCTCTCGCTTGTCTTGTTTGAGTTGAATATGCATAAGCATCGCTTCCTAAAAGTATTGTAACTTCCGCTTTGCCTAAGTCCATTCTTCCAAGGCCTTCATGGTAGTAATCCGCACGTCCTAGTAACTGCTCTAAGCTTGAAGTACTGGTTGACCCGACCATAAAAATGTTTGCCCCATTATTGCGTGCATTTGATATTTGTGCCAAATTGTTAGCACCATAATCCAATCCTAAATAAATAACATTAACTTTCTCTCCGCCTGCCTGTGCTACAGCCTGAGCTTCCATTGCTTTTGCATTTTCACCTTTAAAATCACTTGAATTTGGATTCAAGAGGAATGTTTTTCTTGCTCCAGGCTCTGCTGATAATCTGCCATTATTTTTCGCCAATTGTTCTCTAAAATATCCATCTTGAGCGCCATGAATAACAAGAAGATTAACTGCAGCGGAATCATTATTGTTCTGAATTAACTGATTAACACCTTCTACTTGTTGTGCATTACGATCACGGCTTCCACTCCCAAAACGTAGTTTTGTACGCTCACCACCAATTCTATTTCTTTCTGCTTCAAGACGTATGATCTTTGCCTCATGTGTTAATGCTACAAGCTCTGCTGGATTAGCATCAATACCAGAAAGACCCCTATTCGCACCTTTCATGCTTCTAACAGCCTGCAATACAGTTGTAGGATTTTGCGTTTTTGATAGGGAGGCATTGATAAAATCTGCTAAACTATTTCTACCTGTGTAAATATCCGATTCAATTACTATCATTTTTGCAAAAGCTTTATCTCCAGAAACAGTATCAGGCTGATCCATTGTCCTCTTTTCATCTTTTAAGGCTTTTGAGGCTAAATCAAACTCGGGATTTGCTCTTGCATGGTGGATTCTTGCTGAAGCATTAATTTCTGCATTAATATCTGTTGATACAACTTCACTCCTCCCTTTAAGCCAAGCACCATGTTCAGCTTCTACCATCTGTTTTGCTTTACTAGAAAGTGTTACTCCTTTTTTAGATACTAGGAAAATATCTTCTGGATTAACACCTTCTCCCATAAGCTGCATTTCAACCTTTTTGACAGTCTCATGCAAATGTCTTGCCTGCTCCTGTTCCATCCTATGTAGTTCAACTACTCGCTTAGCAACTGGATCATTGCCACTTTCTGCCCTTTCTATCAATCCTTTTCCTATTCGTCCGTTAGATGTTACAAAAGGATGGCTCTTTAAAAATGCACCTGCCTCATCAACCAAATGAGCTTCTGCAGAGGCAAGTATTTTCGCTCCTTCTCCCTTTCCCTCACTCTGTAGCCTAATAGCATCTGCATGAGATAAAATTACAACTCCTGTTTTGCCTCTAACCTGAGACAAAATATCTCCAGCTTTTGATTGAACCTGGAAAACTTCAATTGGTTGTCCATCTGAACCCTTTAACCCTTTTAAGAAAGAACTATTAGAATATTCACCATTGCTTATTTTAGTATCAATGCCAACTACATAGATAGCGCCTTTTCCATTTGTTTTTTGAGCAAGATAACCCGCTGTCATTAAAAGACCTTCTGTCTTACCTTTTCCTAAACCGCTAACTGTGATACCAAAATCTCCTTGCCTCGCTTGCAAGCCTAAAAGAATACCCTGAACCTGTTCAGGTGCGCCTGAAAAAACAGCTGGATCAAAAGAAATGTTATTTCCGCTGTTCTTTGCCACCTGTTGTCTGCCAAAACGCATTACTCTTAGAGTTTCTGCAATTAGATTCCTATCGCTAGCACTTAATGATTTCAGCCCTTTACTTACTTCGCGGCGGGTCTCACCATTGCTGTTAAAAAGATCTAAAGCTGCAGTTCCTAATTCCTTGGCTTTTGCTTCAACAGCTTTCGTATCTGCTTGACCCTTTACGCCTATAAGTTCTAACATTCTGTTTAAACCACGATTATTGCTAATAGCTGCTCGCTCTGACGGTCTTAAACTACTAACAATATCCCTAATTCTTTGCGTAAAAGGCACTCTGGCTGTTTGTTGTTCAGCATTTGCAAGGCTAGCAACATCACCTGCTTGGCTCTTTGCAAGATCTCCCTGTGTTTTATCTAAAGCTGTTTTACCAACTTTTGCAGTATCTCTAGGAACAATATTTATCGCCGGCGTTGCTAACATAGCTCCAAATTTAAGGAAGTCTATTTCCTTCTGACCTACAACTCTATGATTTTCATCAGTAAAAACTATTCTATCTGTTTCTTTATCTCTCTTAGGCGCCCACTTGCCAGTCTCTGGATTTTTTTCCATCTCTGAACGCTTAGGCGTCCAAACCTTTGTTCCATCTTCTTTCTCTTTATAAACACCATCAATAGCATTTCTCATCGAAGAAAGGGAAATATGGCCATCATTAAACCCATATTCAACTGCTTCATTTATACCCGTAACAAGCAGCGGCATGTAAAGAGCATCCCTATAAACCATTTTAGAGATGTCTCCCTTAAATGGCCCCCAGTTGCCTCCCTGTACTTTTGCCATAATTCTTTGGAAGCCTGTAGCTTCTGCTTCAGCTACCGGTTTCATAGTTTGTGCAACACTAAAGAAAGCAGCCATCCAAACACCCTGTTTAGGGCCATCAAGAGAACCTTTCAGCAGCTCTTTTGCACCTTGCCTTGAAACTAAATTCATGTATCCAGATTTTTGATCCCCATTCAAGAAGAACGGTATCGCCCTCCAATCTGTCCCAATTTTTCTGCCATTAACAGTCTGATCTTTAAATCGTGAATTCTCTCCATCAATAGCCGTTTCAGCTTTTGCAACCAAACCTTTCCACATTGATCCTCCAACTGTAAACATTGGAGAAACATACAACCATTTAACAGCACCAGTTGCAGACATATCAACCAATGATTTAATTTCAGCAGAAGTTCCATTTGCCCTGTGATAAAAAGCATTCAGTTGTCCTATATTCTTTGGCCCTGCTAATATTCTTCCTCCTATATACCCCATTGCTCCACCAGCTATAGCGTCTGTTACTCCTCTTCCAAGTGTATATGGATTCTTTTCGTCACTATTAAATGCCCATTCATAGCCCATTTTGGAACCTGCACCAATAAGAGTACCTGCTATTTTTGGATTTGCGGCGATCAACTTACCAGTACCAACAATTGCTTCGCTAATTTTTGTACCAGCAAGCCATCTGCCACCAGTAGAAATAGCTGAACCAGCTGTTGTACGTGAAGCCCACTGAACTGCTTTAGAAGAAGCAGCTTGACTTGCTAATACGCTTCTTACCATAGGGTTAGCTAATCCACCTAAAGCTGTCAATCCTCCACCCCACTTTAATCCCTCTATTCCTCCTTGAGAAAAATGATCAAGGGCACTATACGCTCCAGCCCAACCTTCTTGCCTTTTGTCACTAAGTGCAAGACCAGATGCTGCATAAGCAGACCCGAAAATACCTGCCTCCGAAACAGCTCCAAGAACAACTTTCTTTGTAAAATTTCCAGCCGTTTGCCCAAAGGTTTTGCCTATAGGAGAAATAGTATTTGCATATGCAGACAATCCTTTTGCAATCGGATATGCAATAGCAACACCTGCTAAACCTAAATTTTCACCCATTGTCAAATAACCATGACCCATTTGGCTAGAACCAAAATTAGCACCACCCACCATCAGCGATGCTGCTGATGCCCATTGTGTTCCAAATCTACCTACAGCAGCAAGCTTGCCTGTGCCTTTTATAAATGATGAAGATTTAGCTAATGGATATGCAAG
Organism: Omnitrophica WOR_2 bacterium RIFOXYA2_FULL_38_17; assembly: GCA_001805965.1. Lineage (GTDB taxonomy): Bacteria > Omnitrophota > Gorgyraeia > Zapsychrales > Zapsychraceae > Zapsychrus_A > Zapsychrus_A unditaenarius. Next base: position 4,200 of record MHHG01000004.1, read on the forward strand.
CGCAGCTAAAGTAATAGCACCCCTCTCTCCTGCCTCCAAACCTCGACCATTAACAGCATAGGATACTGCTTCCGCTCCAACGTTTGCCGCGGCAACAACAGCTGCACTTCTAATTCCTGTTGATATTCCTTTTGCAACTAGATACTTTGTTGACCCTGTTAAACCAAGTGCCTGTGAGCCTCTTAAACCCCAGCTTAATGTAGCAGTTTTAAACAAAGACTTTCCTCCGACCCTACCCATATCTCTAAGCGGACCGGTTCCTCCGTGTATTAACCCCATAAGACCAAATTGTGCAATATCTCCCGCACTAAGATCTGCGCCTAATAGATTGGCTCCTGCCCCTGTTGCTATACCTATGCTTGCTCCCCATGCCGCTTTCCTTGCCATGCTCATTAAAACAGGTCTAGTGAGCTTTGCTGCTGCGTTTGCAGCCAATGCCGCAGCACGCATAGCAGTACGCGTCCCCCACTTTAATCCCTGTTGAGCCGTTTGTTTTGTTGCTTCTGAACCTACTGCTGCAACTGTTGTAGTTCCTGCAGTAAACAATCCTCCCACCGCAAGGACAACATCCACTGCTGTCCAAGTCCAGAAAACAGTTTCCATCACACCTTCTCTAAAGGCCATCTCGTTTGCAACAACTGTCTGCTTATAAAAAGGCTCTAGCCCTTTGTACTTTGCGCCTGTACCATCGGACCCGCCATTAATCATGTAGGCCAATAGTTTTTTATTCGAGTTACCATCTACCCATCCAATTTTTCCGCCACCAGTGCCATCATTATTATTAAGCCAAACTGCAGTATCGTTAGAAGCTAGCTGAAAAGCGCCTTGCCCTCGGTATCGATACATCTTTATCTTATCAGGAAGTTGCGCATCACTTTTGTCAACTTCCGTTGGAGCATCCGGAGTGATAAGCGCACCAACGGATTCCCAGAATGCACTTCGGTTTTGATGCGGTATTTTCTGCTTTATATTAAAAGCAAAATCCGACGGATCGAACTCTCTGAATTCTATAGGCGCATTATAATTAACTTTTCCTTCACTATCCAGTTGCATGCGTTGGACAAAGATATTATTGTCTCTCCATAGCTTTGCAAGAATACTGTGTCTTTTAGTAAGAGCTACCGTCCCATCCCCCCTCACAACTTGTGACGCTGGTGCAATACCTTCTTTATCCCAAGCATCTTTGGTCATAACATAAAGAACAGGATTTCCGTCTTTATCAAACTGAATCGACGTGACAGCTTCTTGCTTTTTGCCGTTTAGAGTCTGTATCGAATTGTTATAAACATCTACTGCCTGCTTACCTGTATTTTGTGCATTATCTGCCAATTTAGATTTCACTGGCTGACCCAACAAATTCTTGCTATCGAAAAAGACAACTGCATTGTCATTAGCCTGAATATCGGTCCCAAGCTTGACTGTCATCATCCTCCAAAGAGCAGCCACTCTTGAAACATCGTTCTTCTCTGCTGCTTCAACTTTCGTTCCTTCATTGCCTAAAGTAGAGACAAATCTTAGATTCCCAAGACCTGTATATTCCTCGGAATTAAGAAGTAAAAATGAATATTGATCATCTTTACTTCCTGTACTAATAAGAACTTTTCCTTCCTCAACCTTGGAAGAAACTTCGCCATTTACAGCATTGCGTTTTAAAAGAACCGTCTGACTTCGTTCCGAAGCCCCGGGACCAGAATTATTTTGTTTTTCTTCAGAGTAATCACCTCGAGCATAAGCACCATTGGCTAACAAAGTACTAATATCACTAGCAGAAAAAGGAATTCCCACATCACCTTCTGAAACTATTATTCCCCATCTACGGCCCCTGAAATGATCAACATTCCCTCTTCCATCATTATCATCTTGTATTGCACGAGTTCCTTCCTCAAAATCCCAGCCATCTATCTTAAACGCATACTGTCTAGAATTTCCATCCTCATCAGTAAAAGAATTCCATACGAAATCTTTTTGGGTTACAACAACATCACTTCTTACAATATTACTTACCCATTGATTATTTACAAGATCCTGCCTTGTTGATGACTTGCCTTTGACCTTACCCCAAGTATAATAAGAAGGATCTATTGCTTCAGACTCAGCAAGAAAAGCCATAATCATTTGGGTCTCTTCTGCCGTTAATTTTCCTGTACTCCCCAGATTTCCCCCTGAGATATTTGCCAATGATGGATCAATTTTTGATATTGCTTTTAGCTTTCCTGTAGTATCTATTTTATTCCACTTTGGCACAGGTCGATTGTAATTCTGTCCCCCTCCATGGCAAGAAGCTATCATTTGGCTGCGGGTCATCCTTGCATCCATTTTGAAATTTCCAAACTCTTTTTTCTCTAATTGGACCGCGAAAGGAGTTAGGGCTCCATTAACATCAAATGTAAATGTTCCTGAATATTCAATTGGATTGTTTTTGGGAATATTAACCCGCACGATCCCCTGACTTTCTACTAATTTAGAATCTTCATTAAGGATAATGCCTTTTTTCTTTGCCTCCGCTGCTATTTCAAGTTTCTGCTCAGGACTGGCTTTCATATAAGCCTGGATCAATCCTCTAATCTTGTAATTTTCCCCTTTTGCTGCAATTTCCATCATGCCCCAATTCTTACCGTTGACTTTCGCAATCGATCTATCCGTCCCAAAGAACTTTTCTTGCCCATCATCTGTTCGAATAATACCCGTTGAAGGAGTCGTCTCTCCTTTTTTCATGAAGTTATCAGTTCCGCCATATATCTGCATAACATAATCTGTTGATGTTTCTCCGATAAGCTTGACTTTTTTCTCAATAGGATTTTTCGGTGTTTGTGTTGCCATATTCTCTTTAGTATTAGCAAACAAAACAGCTCTGGGAGCCTGAAAATCAAAATCCAACAAACCCATATTTCCGATATTGAATGCTAATCTTGAATCTTTAACACCCTTTACTAGATCTCCAACTGTTTTTACTTTTATGTTTAGCGCTGCATTCTCTTGCTGAACGACGATATCTTTTTCAGGCAAATCTTCACGTTTTGCCGCAGCCTTATTAAACTCCCCTAGCACTTCTCCAGAAGCAAGAACACTATAAGTCCCATCCTGATTTCTAGCCAACTTCACAACAGTTTCATCTCTTTGTTTTGATTTATTGCCCTCTTTAGGAGCTGGCTTAGTATTATCCGTTACAAGCGGTGTTGATAGAAGCGCAACAGAATCTGCTTCTTCAACGTTAACACCTGTTAAAAAGCGGCTGCTTGAATAAGTTAATTTCCCGTTAAAATCTCCTTCGCCATCATATCTTCCGGGTTCAAACTCTTTTAAAACCGCAACACTTCTTGTTATCATTGCGTCATCGCTCTTTTTAAAACCTATTTCTGGCATTAAAACAGTGTAATGGCTTCCCTCTAAAACTTTAAGCTTACCTTGATTTTCTCCGGAATAGACCAGATCAACATTCTTGCTGCCATCTGTTCTTGTGACTCTTTCTCCCCCTTCTGGGAGAACTAATTCAAAGCCTGTTTTTGTAGGCACAAATTTCATAGAAAGATCACTTGGCGTACTACGATCAACATGGAGACCTTGGCGTACTGCACGACGTGTAAAACCTTGTCCTTCGGGAACATCTTGAATATAAACTGATTGCGCGGTTGTGATCTCGTCCATATAAGCCTTATTCCCAGAAAACCTACCCAGCATACTAAAAGTTAGATCTAACGACTGCTCTCTTGGATCTTTTACATTACCTTTACTGTAGACATAACTTGAATAACCCTGAGTACCACCAAAAACCCTTAATTGCCCATTCTTGACACCAACAGAACCTTTTAAAATCTCTGTTACAGACCCTTCTGTCTCAGTCCAAACAACTCCACCTGTTTTTAGAATAGTTTGGTACCTTTTTCCCGAATTTGCATCGATTAACGGCTTTCCATCAAAACCAACATCTGAAACCCAACCATTTCCTTTCTTGTAGGAATATTCTGTTTTTTCTGCCTGGAATGGCATCGCTGTTGCTCTGGTTGTAAAAGAAACATACCCATGAGCATCCCTACCGCCAAAAGCAGCAACCGGTATTGCACCAGTTAAAGCTAAGTGCTTATCATCTCCTTTAATAACATCAAAATTACCCTTTGCTGTAATCCATGCAAAAGATTCATCTCCACTTACCTTATCCTCAACAGATGCAAACGGTTTTTTCAGTTCATTGCGCAAGAAAGCCAACTGGCCACCTTTTTCTTTTGACCAATCTTTGTCAGGGTCAATGCTAGCATTAATAGCACTCGCCCTAGAAATAGCTAAAATTTGAGCATCTAACACTAAACTATCAATTTCTTCTGCAGACTTGCCCTTTCCAGCATTTTCTCTTTTTACTCTACTTGTTATCTCAGCTTTAATTGCAGCTTCAATTGCAGGAGGAAGATTTGACTTTATTTCATTACTATTGATAACTTTAAAAGAATCAACAATATAAGGATTTTGTTCTGTAGCTTTTACATTAACCATTAATTGTTTAACAAGCGCCGGATAGCCTTCTTCTCCCGGGTTAACAGTTCTTTGTCCCGCCAAAGTGAATCCGCGTGTTGTCTCTTTATCCATAATAGTAACTTTGGCTTGCCCTTTTGTTCCATTCATTTCATATTCACCGCTTGAAGAATAAGCAGGCGTAATAAGACCGTTTCCACTCATAGCTACCAAAGTACTTGTTGATTGTCTTACAGGGTTACCATCTTCTCCAAAAGCCTTGTGGCCTGTTAAAAGTTGTGATGTATATTGAATAGAATTTAAATTCCCGATAATGCCCGATTCATCTTGAAAGTCTTGGTCAGTCAAACGCGTGTTATTTCCTTTAACTAAAAACCCTTCCATTTGATTTACAAATCTGGCTTCGCTTCCTTTAGACAATCTTGCATTACCCGCACTATCTATTATAAGAGTAGAAAGAGGCCCTCCACCCATATACATACTCGCTTTGCTCGTTGAAACAGTTTTTATTCCCTTTTTATTAACCTCTCCATCCCTTGATTCCGAACTCGCAAAAACTTTGAAAAGACCTGTAACTTCTCCGGATTCACTTCTCTCGGCAGCCTTAACAGGTCCGCCTTCTGTATTTGTAAATTCACCGCTTAGAGAAGGAGCAAACTCTACATTTTTAAATCCTGTTTGATACGGGCTGGCGTTCATAACAAGTTGCCCTTTTTCACCAGTACGCATTAATAAAGCAGGCAACTCTTGCGTAGTATTTTCATCGATTTTATTCTTGTAAATACCAACCTGAACTCCCCCTCCAACGAAATCAAGTTTATTAAACCACTCCCTTTCTCCGGAAGCTTTTTGACTTGGAAGACCTAATTCGATCCTTTCTTTCTCTCCATTATCAGGATTTTTGTTTTCCTCACCAACTCGAAGATTTAATGGCCATGCAAATACGCCAGATTTTTCATTATCAATAAATACATTTTCCCCCGCCATTGGGCCAAGAACTCTTTTTGCAGCATCAACATTCGCGACCGTAATATTCGATGCCTTCAAACTTAATGTTCCATCTGCATTCCATCTAAGATCACTATCGCCTGCTTTAAGCTCAATTTTCGAATCTGCTTTTTCTCCAAGAGAAGACGAAAGTTCGAGCTTTGTTAGCTTAACTGTAGATCCTTCTTCCATTTTCATTCTTCTCGAATCTAACGGAACTCCAAAACTACCGCTTCCCTGCGCAGCAAATTCCTCAATAAAAGAATAATCATTAAAAGAAATCTTGGAATCATCATCAGCCCAAATCTTAGCGCTTGTTACAGCGACGACTTTCCCATCTTTATTAACAACCTCAACATCACGGCTACCAACAATACCACCCTTATGAATAATTTGCCCTGTTTTTCCCGTTGTAAAATATTCAAGGCCCTTTTCACCTTTAACAATTGTTAAATTCTTAGAAACTGTATTCTCAAATGGATGATATCCTTCCTCATCTCCTGATCTAAATATACCTTGATCTAAATACAAGCCATTTTCAGTGAAAACCAGCTGCTGATTATATTCATCAAAATTCCTCTCATCTGACATAATAGCTGGCTTCTTTGCAGCAAAGACTTCTTCTGTTTTCTTGTCAATAGCTGCCTGAGTAAATGGCGTATCTATTTGCCCCATTAGCTTAGCAAGACGTACTTGCTTTGCTTCTGGAGTCTCAGAAGCGGTCTTTTCTTCTTTGTTAAAAGTTAATCCTGCTAATTGCGGTAGGGCTCTTTCTTGAGTTTTAACTCCTGCAACTGTATCAACAGCTATTGCGGCTAGAACATCTACTTGATTTGAGGAATAACCCTCTTTAGTAAAGATATCAGTAAAGTAAGCTAATTGTTCTTTGCTATTTTCTGCATTCGCTTCTCCATTAACATACATATTAGCTTGGACAAGGACATCACTTGCTAACCTTTCGGCTGCCATCTTATCTCCCGAAAGACCTAATTCTGCCGTTACCCTTCCTGCTGCGGCCTTAAACAGCTCACCATCAGATTGTGTCACAGTAGAAGCAACATCTTTTACTCTTGCAAGAATATACACAGCCGCGGAATCCGCTGTATTTTTATCAAAACCTTGTTCTTGCAGTTGACTTGATATCTGGTCTTTCGTTAATTTAGTTGCTCTTGTTTTCTCTGTTGTTTGAATATCATATGTCGCTTCTTGGACTATAAGAGCATCAACTAACTTCATTCCCTTATTAACCGTTGCAACTTTCTGTGCTTCTCCAACAATATGACGACTTAAACTGCTTGCTAAATCTTCAGCAACTCCATTATCCATAAGCTCTTTTGCAACAACAAATTCCTGAAGCACTCTCATATCTTTCGATGTTATACCTCGATCTAAAGATTCTCTTTCTATCAATCTACCAACAAGACCAGAAATATTTTCATCATCTTGTACCCTTGGATCATTCATTGGATCTGCACTAGCATTCTTTGCCTTATTAGCAAAGTCATTAGCTAATCCTACCCACGTTGCTCTTAGACCAGCGACAACTGCCTTTCTTTCACTTATTAGAATATCCCTGCCTTTTTGGCTCATCAATGTAATTTTTTCCGGAGAAACAGTAAATGTGGCTATTCCAATAGTATCATCCTTATAATTATCAAACTTTACAGAGTCTCCTTCAAAAGCACGTATTTCATACTCCATTGTTCCATCTTTTTTTAAATCTAAATTAGCCGCACCATATGCAACACCAGCTTTTCTGCCACCTGCTGCCTCTAAAGTAGTGTTACCTGCTACTGTTTGTTCTTCTGGTTTTCTACTTGGTACTGATCCGGGTTCAGGAAGAGAAAGAGGCTTACCGGAAACATCTGTTATAACCCAAGCTACAGCATTTACCTTTTCGTTCGCTTTTGCTTTAACATCCTCAAAATATCCTTCACTTGCTTTATTTGCCACCGCATTATCAGCATACATTTTTGCATCATTTGGATTTTCAGCAGCGCCCAATTCTGCTTGTCTAGCTGAATATTCTTCGATCGCTTCTTGTCTCACTTGATGTTCTGCTCTTTCAACAGCAATATCTCCAGCTAAAGCCCTTTGGCTTGCAATCAACAGTGAATCTTTGCTAAAAATCTCCGTTGGTAACGCTAATGCGTTCCCTTCATAACGGCTAGTAGCATACTTATAGATCACGCCACCTTCTTCAAATCCAACAATAGCACCTGCATCATTTTTGGTAATAGCTTTTAGATGTCCTGCATCAGTAACAAAACCTAATTTTCCAGTTAACCCCACTTCCGAAACTGTTCCTGAAAAAGTAAGAAGTGGATGTTTTCTGTCTCCTGTTGGCGTGTCTCCTAACACGTGCCCATCGTAAACATTGTAATTCAATACCACATTTTCTGTTCCGCTAAACCTTACTGCTTCATTTTTACGGTCATTCATAAAAACTTTCAAACCTGGAGAAATATCTATTCCTGCATACTCTTTCACGGCATCTGAAACAGGACCAACTGTTGCATCTAATAACCCTCTTGCATTTTCAGATATAGCAATCTTCTCCTGCGCCATCTCTTCAGGACTTGTTGCATTTTGGATTTGCTGATATTGACTATTGCCACCTTCTTCCATGCCAACAATGCTTTGATGAAGACCTCCTTGCGCTGTTACAACTCTATTGTCATAAGAAACCCTATCCTCTTGTGTCTTAAGCGCAGGATCAATATAACCTGCGAGATTGACATTAGAGTTGTTTTTATCAAAAGCCCCCGTCTCCGCATCAGTAACCATCGTTGCAAATTTAGCGAAACTAGCGACCGAAGAAAGCTCTTTTAGATTGCCATTTTTATCAGTTTCTCCAATTCCATAAGTTATTTGTGCAAGAGGATTGGAAGGATCAAAATTCTTATCTATGTATACTAATTTACCTTTAATGACATCAACAAAAGCTGCTCTTTGTGCATTTATTGTCAATACATTGCTAAATCCGTCTGCACGCTTTGTTATCTTCATAACATTAGCTGCTATTAAACCGCCTGCAACATCTTTTAAAGTCTCTGCTTCTTTAGCTTTTATAGCCTCAGCCAATTGTTCTTTAGCTGCTATCATTGCTTCAGAATCCTTAAGTTTTTTAATTGCTTCAACTTTAGCCGGACCTTCCTCCTTTGGAATAGTTGCAAGTAATTTATTAACTTCTGCTGCTGCCGCTTGCACCTTAGCATCTAGAGTTGTAATAAGATATTCTCTTTTTTTATCCGGAAGACCTGTTCCTTCAGGACGAACCGTTGCACGTAAGACATCTTTATCGCCTGGTTTACGGTCATAAACCCCAGTCACCGTTAATTTGCTAGGCCCAAAAATAGCATTTTTGTCAAAATCACTTCCGGAAGCCAAAGCCATCAAAGCTTTTCCAGCTACAGGTGTTCCTTCAAGAGTATCGCCTTTTTTCGGATCAGGCATATTCACATCAAATATAGCTACAGAGCCATCTTCTTTTTTAACAAAGAACCCATCCTTCTCCTGCCCAACTTTAAATTTCCTTTGCTGTTCTGGAGTCATTTGTGAAAAATCAAAATGCCATCCATTGACAGAATCTTTTGCAACATAAGCATTTGCCCCGACAAGTTTTGCATTTAACGTTAGCTGACCTGTGCCCTCATTAACAGTGTAACCAATCCTTGAAGTGAACAGAAGATTCTTGCTAAAATCATTATTTTCCATTTGTGCCAAACGCCTAAGATTAAAACCCATTGACAAGAAGAATTGTGCATTAGCTTCATTTCCTGGCTTTAATAGGCTAGGAGTTACAGCATACTCAAGCCCTTTTACAAATGGGTTGACTTCTGGATCGGTAAAAATACTGCCTGCGGTTGAAATCACCGAACCAATATAGCTGTTTAATTGTGCCTGAATAGGGTCCATAAGCTTTTGATATATGTTAAACTTATACACAGCTATTTGAGCTTCAAGCGCCTCTTCTGACATTCGTGATTCTTCAGGCAATTCAGCATTAGCTTTTCTTATGGCATCTTCTGTCTCTTTATTCTGCTTTTTAAGCTGAGCAAGCCTTGGTAATGTCCATCCTTTTGCAGCTGCTTGTGCATCAGAAAACTTACCAAAGTTAAGACTATAAGAAACCAATTTATCGATTGGCGAGAATTTTTCACCATAATTATTAGAAGCATCTCCAACAAAGGCAAGATGCAAGTTTTCATCTACAGGTGCAGCCCCTCCAAAAGTAATTATATTAATGCCCGCTGCTTTAATAAAATCACCAATACCATTGCCAACAAACTCGCCAAAATAAGAACTCTTATCCACTTTTGACAATTTTGCTGCAGCCAATTCACTATCTGAAGCATCGGCATTTAACTTAGCGTCTGTATTTGCATTAAGGTAAGCGATCTCTGCTTGTTTTTGTGCAGCGGTGGCAGCTTGTAAAGCAGCTGCATCAGCTTGTTTAATAACCTCTGCCTGCTGCTCCGGATTTAGCTGCTCAAAACTCTTCCCTATAGAAGCAAGAAACTCATTTTTAGCAAAAGCAAATGTTGTTTTATAGGCCTCTTCTGCCGCTGTCTTTCCTGCATCTATAGCCTCATAAGCTTCTTTGCTTAAAACACTTCCTCCGGTTAAGTTCTTGCCATCACTTGAAGCTCCGGCAAAAAGTGCTTCAACAGCATATCCGCTGAACAGCATAATTACTCTATTTCCTAATTGAGCCAACTGCTTCTTCTGAATTGCATCTTGAGAATCCGCATCATCCGTATCATATTTGCCTCCTTCTATTTCGTCTAAAATAAAAGCAAGCATCATTCTTAAAGCGCCCTTTGCCAATGTCATTTGAAATGCTCTTTGCTTGCCCTCCTCATAATTTGCAATCTTTTCTTCACCTGTCTTTGGTAAAACCTTTTCTCCCTTTAATAAAGCAACTAGGTCACTTTGTTTCTCTCCTAAACCCGTCAACCATGTTGGAAGCTCGTCTGCCTTTAGATTGTTTGCCTCTGCATATGCCTTATTGAAATCGGCCTTAAATAAGTCTCCTTCTCCCTTTTCTATCTTTTTAGCTAGAACCTCTTTATACTGGTCTCCCTCTTCATACTCCTCACCTAAAGCCTTTTTCAATGCCTCAGTTACTCCTTGATCATCTTTGCTTAATTCTTTCAGTAATGCTTCGTGTGAAATATTTGGATTTTTTGCTAACCAGCCCTGTGCTTCAAATGCAGAAATAGTCTCATGTCCAATAGCAGCTATCACTAAATTTTCAGAAGTCTGTTCTTGTTGAATTTTAGACATCTTGGCATAAGCCGCTGACCCTTTTTCTTCTACTTCTGCGGCAAGCCCATCTTTTATTTGGTTTAGTCGCCCTTTTTGCCAAGCAGCCTTTGCTTTAACCACGTCCTCATTATCATTAATAAATTCATCTAACTCTTGTCTCTGCGTAGGTGTCATTTGTTCCGCTACAACAGCTTCATTGCCAGGCATTGCAAAAAACTCTGCCTTTGCCTTTGCGATAGCCTCCTGGACACCCTGATCTTGTTTCATAGCCGCTTCTACAGCTTCTTCCCCTTTTTTATCAGCTACTGCTTTTTCTAATTTATCATCCTTTGTGAACATATACTCAACGAACATCGTAGTAACCGTACCAATCATTTGGTTCAAAGAAGCATCGTCTTCAGCATCTGCAATACCTGTTTTATCAGCTAAATATCTTGCACCAATGCCAACAAGCTGAAGCATAAATTGTGATTGCCTTATAGCACTTGTAAAAGATTTCCCAAGATTTTTAAATAAATCGCCCTTAAGAGAATCAAGCCCCAAATTACCCGACATGTTTAACTTTGGAGCAATATTATCAGCAATAACAACTGTAGAAGACATTGCCGCGCTTGCAACAACAGAAGCTGCCAAACTACATAATCCCTGCATAATGACATCGTCTTCCTCAACACCTAATTGTTCCATCAGCCACTGTCCTACATAAACAAAAACAGTCGCTCTAACTGTTTGAGTTATCGACTGAGTAATAAAGTGCGAGAGCAATGATTTGGACGCAGCGTTCTTTATGCCTTCCTTAGCCGTCTCTGAAGCTCCCGTGCCAAGGAATTTCACTACGAACTCTTTAACATAGTTGAATGCATTGCTAACCATCTGCCCGAATGCAGAACTAGCAATAGAACTCCATGCATTAGAAATTGCCTGGCCTACCGCACTGTTAACAACGCTATTCCACACACTGCTAAGTGCATTGCTTATCGTGCTGGTCATAGCATTCCACGCACTGCTGACAGCATTAGTTAAAGGTGCAAAGAAATCAGCAACTTTTTGTGCTAGATTAGTAACTGTGTCTTTAATCCCTTGAACCACAGAATTTTGGGCTGCATTTTTTCCTGTTTCAACAGCAGCTGTCTTAGCTGTTTGAACACCGGCCTCAGACCAGGAACCCATGCCCATAGTAATAACGGAAGCGACAGCGATCGAAAGGATCATTCCTCCTGTTTCACTACATACACCTTTCATAACGCAAACTTCAGCAAGAGTGCTCGCAAATTGGGAAGCTGCCATTGAAAGAGCAGCATAAGCAAGAAAACCAGCCATAGATGTACAGGCAGTAAACGGACATAAGATCGCCGCAACGATCGCACCAACTACTGCAATAGCGACCGATTTCCAAATTTCACCGTCACCCACTAGGCCAGGAAGCTCATCTGACTTATCTACCCATGCAGAACCCCATATGAAAGCCTTTAACGAATCTGGGACGTTTTCAAAAGCAATATCATTTCGGCCTTCCAAGCCTGTCGCTAGAACAAAGCCGCTTAGTTTTGAAACAAAGCTTTCTTTGGATGCGGAAGCATTTCTGCCAATATCTATGTAATTAACGCTATCTTCGCTAACTTCAGTAACAGTGACAAAATGTTCATCATCGAAGTTTGCAACAAAAGGAGTGTTTAGTTTGAGAATATCTTTTGGATCAAGCTTTGCAGATGTGTAGCTGAATCCATATGCGTTTACTATGCTATTAATAGCATAAAGCGAAGTTTTCAGCCTGCTATCTCCCGGGGCTATGACATCGTTCAAAATGTCAACCATCAATGTAGTGACTGAGATCTCTTCCAAAGTAGCGCTTACGCCATGGAATTCCAGGATATCTTTTAAAACATAAACTCCGCAGTTTAGCGGATGAATATTGGGGTTTTGAAGCCAAGCGGCAAACTGCCTGATACGGTTTCGGTTAAACGGTCTTTTTTGCTGGATTACAATGCTTCTTTGTCCGATATCTTCGTTGCGTGCCCTTGAATCTGGAAGGCTTAGTTTAATACTAGTGTCGGATTTGTATGCAACTTGTTGAAGCAGGTTATTGACGCTTGATGCTATGCGGGCTGAAGTAAGCTCTTCAGGTGAGGCGTTGGGGTCAATTTGTATAACATCCTTGTCCTGTTGAGAACCTCCCCACAAGACCATAGGATTATAACTAAATGCCCAGCTGGCTTGCTCGGGCAAGAAAATTAGAACTACAGCAAGAGCGACCGCTCTCATCCATGATTTGAATCTGCTTCTAAAAACAGGTGGTTGGTTGTCAGATTGGACATTATAAAGCGCGATATTTTCGACATCTTCGAAGGTCTTAGGACCTGACCTGTCCGAAGTCTCATACGGCACCATCAACGAAGATGGCAATCTAAATTTGTCCAATCTATCGTCCATGTGTAAAAAGTCCGTTTTTTGTCCAATCTGAAGTTTTCGGAGCTAAATTTCTAGCATCCGCCTGTAATGCTCTAGCTAAACTCAAGACATCCCTGCGATCAAAAACTGCTCTTTTAGCTACAGCTGGAACCAAACCGATCGTACTCATCAGACTATAAAAACACTTCTTATTATTTAATAATAAGAAGTAAAAATTTTTAGCAAATTGTATTTTGTTAGCGTCTAGATTCATAATTAAAATTCGACCGTTAAATTGTCAAAAAAAATTATCGATTCGATGCTAATCCAAGCCACAAAGCAAAAGCCCTAGATTCATTCACAATTAAGATTTTTCTGCTTTGATTGTTGCTTGCCTTGATCATTTTGCTTTTCACTTTCGCAAATCATTGAATTTGCTGAGCTTAGTAATTACGTTCCCCAACGTCTTTTTAAGTATAACATATAATAGCAACTCGGCAAGTCATGTAAAAAAATTTTTCTTAAAATATCTCTTTGTTTTTCAAGCACTTACAACACCATGTTCATATTTTTAAACAATTTATAAAAAAATACCCACATTCCTCGCCGACAAACTACAAAAAAACAAAATCAACTTTTTTAGAAAACGCTACCTTCTTAATAAACAGTAGAAATAAAATGAAAAAGAGCATTTACCTATCAATATTATACAATATTATCAATAAAAAAGCAAAACAATTTATTATTATTTTATTAATAATATTACTTATAATAAAAATCTGAATATGAATTTAAATAAATAAATTCGTATGTTGATAATGATTATTAAGAATTGCCATATGTTGTTATCGATTAGACTCCATTCTGACCATTCATCAGACTGGA
>MHHG01000005.1:0-102470 GCA_001805965.1 Omnitrophica WOR_2 bacterium RIFOXYA2_FULL_38_17
TTAGTAAAGGATCAAAACAATGATGAAAGTCTTTGTAACAGGTGCATCGGGTTTCATTGGAAGGAAACTAGTCAATAAACTGCTAGAGAAAGGCTATAGCATAACAGCTTTAGTCAGAAGGAGAGATCATAACCTTCCTGCAAAAGTCAATATCATAGAGGGTGATATCCTCGATATTAACTCTTATTCATCCTCAAAGACAAAATATGATCATTTGTTTCATCTCGCAGCTTATATATCATTTGATCCCAGGGAAAAAGATAAAATAATGCATATTAATGCTGATGCAACCATAAACTTGCTTCATGTGGCAAAAGAATGGGGAGTAACCAATACTGTTTTTGTCAGTAGTGCCACCACCATCGGGTTTTCAAGCTCAAAAGAAAACCTTATAGATGAAACTTCACCTTATAATGAGAAATTGATTGAACATAATCCCTACATGGCAAGCAAGGTTTTTGCAGAAAAAGCTGCTATTAAACTGTCAAAGGAACAAAATATTGTCATTGTTAATCCATCAACAGTTTATGGCCCTGGCGATCTTTCATTTAATTCCGGAACTTTAATAAAAAAGACCTTTGGATCCAAGATTGTTCCTGTGCCATCTGGCATCACTAATGTTGTGGATGTCGATGATGTTGTCGACGGTATCATTGCTGCTTCATTAAAAGGCAGATCAGGAGAGCGCTATATCCTTGGAGGGCAAAACTTATCTTTTAAGCAAGTTTTTAGTGAAGTTGCTGATATTGTCAATAATCATCCTATAATGATACCAATGATGCCCATAATGAGCTGCCCCTTAAGTATTGCTGTAGGATTAATTGGCAAATTTTCAAATAGTAGAATCATAACGCCCCAGATAGTTAAAGATCTGTTCTCTTATAGGAATTTATCAAGTAAAAAGGCGGAAAAAGAATTGGCATGGCTTCCTAAATATTCCTTTAAACAGAGCATTGAACGTGCTTGGAAATTTTATATGGAAAATAACCTAATATAATTATTATGGATAGCTTAAGCAAAAACAAAGTTAAAGCAGCAAATAAGAAACTATACAATGCGATTGCGTCAAAGTATGACGAAATTGACGGAAGACGTTCATTGGAATTAAGATCCTGGATAAAAGAAACTTTGGCCCAGCTAAAAGCAAAAGGTGGAGGCGATAAACTCCTTGATCTGGGGACAGGGAGCGGGCTAATAACATCATGTGCAGAAAATATATTTTCAACTAGGATAGGCGTTGATATTTCCAGTGAGATCCTAAAGCTTAATAGATCAAAACCTTGCTCATCTGTAGTTTCCGATGTTGACAAACTACCATTTAAATCTAACTCATTTGATGTCATAACATGCTTCGCTGTTTTGCATCATCTTTACAATTTTGAGGACCTTGTCAAAGAAATATCACGTGTTTTAAAACCTGGCGGTGTTTTCTATTCAGATCACGACATGGAAGCATTGTTCTACAAACGGTTCTGGCCAATACTAAAGTTATACCGAATATTCCATGATGCTTCAAAAAGATACCAAGAATCAAGCGATAAAATCTCAAAAGAAATGTATGATCTTACTGAAGTTCATGAAAACGGCATAAACTCAACAGAATTAACTTCTTTATTTAATAATAATGGCTTTAATATTATTATTAAATACCACTGGTATGGTTTAAGCAATATAACGGATAAATTATTTGCTAAGAAATGTTTTTTATCCGGATTTGCACCCTTAATGACTATAACGGCAGTAAAAGAGCACTAATTATATGAAGCTATTTCACATATTATTATCTTGCATTCTAATATTCTTGGTTTTTTTTATCACTGATTACACCCTCTATTCTGATTACCAGCCTTATATAGGTGAACCTTTAGCACTGCATGATATAACATCAAATGTTTACTCTGTTGAACTTTCAAAAAATAATTTAAGTGTAGCAGTTTATGATCCAGATAACCTTTGGGGAGAAGGCAGCTTCTTATTACATTCATTTTTCTTGAAAAATGTGGCTAGGTCATATAAAGGCATTAAAATCTGCATATCTTTCTTCAATGCTATTTTCGCAATAATTATTTTTATCCTTTTATTGTTACTGACACAATCCCACATAATGTCACTCTTAGCAACATTCATAATGATCGGTTGCTTATCAGCAAATAATTTTATTTGTGGTCCGGGTTACGCAACATATTATTCATTTATATTTAATTTTATTTCAATTCTCTTATTTATATTTTATACAACATCCCGAGAAAGAACTTATATATTGTTTATATTGGGAGCACTTATAGGGATATCTTACGGATTCAAATTTGAAATTGCTTCAACAAGTGCATTGACTTATTTTCTTATCATAATATTTGATAATTTGTTTTTTGATAACAAGACTAATAATAATTGCAATTCACTAATTATTAATACTTTTTATATAGGAATTATAATATTTTTTACATTTTTAATTTATAAATGCTCAAAATACGGTTTTTTTATTTTGGCTATAATGCCCATTTTAACAACAACATTCTTTCTTATCTTAAATAAAAACATTTGCTTTAACTTTAACAGAAGATTATTTATCAACCTGTTTTATTTCATTATCGGTTTTCTTTTTATCGTAACAATATGGATAATACGACTTTCTCGATTTTCTGATATAAACTACGCAATTATGTTTTATTTTCCTTTTTTAAGGCTAGATAATATTACAGCGCAGCTAAGAAATCATAATATTAATTTTGGCATAATGGGCATGCTTGATCGTGCAATGTATGGGCATAAAATCAGTTATAGAGACACTTTTCTAGTGTTTACTTTTATCTCTGCTTTATACTTTTATCTTAAAAAAAGGAATATACTTCCAAGATTCAACATTATCGCCTTATTAGCCTTATTGTCACTATTCTCATCACTTTTTGTCCACCACCATTTATACACACATCGGCCATTCTTCGAACTTTATTTATTAATTCTATTTGTTTTCTTGTTGATCGTTAAACATAAAATTAAATTAACACCAATACTACAAAGTCTTTTAATTTTGCTCTCAGGTCAATTTTTGATTTTCTTACGAGAACCTAATTGTGCAGCTTATGAGTCTTGGAATATTTTACCCACGTCACTATTGATAGTAATATGCCTTTTATACACTTTCGATTACTTATCATACTCATACAAAAGTATAGGAATACTTTTATTTCTAGTTCTAATTGTCCATTCTTCATCAACAATTTCATACAAATACATAGCAGATGCTCCATTATTTAAAAAAAATACATTCTCTTATTCCAAAACATTGAACCTTAACATTTATGATGAGCTTGCAGTTGAATTTAATAAAATGGAGGACTTCTTTACAGAAAACTTAAGAACCAATGATACTATTTTCGTGTTTTCATCAGTAAAGCTTCCTTATATTGCAGCTAAACGTTTTTTGCCTAAAATGTTGCCTTCCTTTGATAAGATAGCGACCCCAGAAAAAGAGGAAATTCTTCTTAATCATTTTAAGAATAATAAAAATTCCATTAAATATGTAGTATTACATGCTGATAATTCAGTCCAATTTTCTGGTGATAATTTAAAAAACAGGTATTCATTATTATTTGAATATATAAACAGCAACTACCATGAACATAAAAACTTTTGGAAATTTATGATCCTAAAGCGAATTGAACCATAACTATAAGCAATGATCTTACCTAAAACTAAAATAGCATTATTAAACTCGCCATACTTGCTTAATGAGCCTTTTTATCAACATATGCCACCACTAGCTCTATTATATTTAGCAAGCTACATGGAACAATGCAACTTTGACCCCATGATATTTAACATTGAATCTTGTGTTAATGATAACGGTATTTATATCTGGAATTACGACATAAAAGTCCTTTTTGCACAATTAAGGACTTTTGATCCAGATGTAATTGCAATTACATGTCCTTATTCGGGAAGGTGGCCTTTCACTCAAAGACTACTGCATATTATCAAAAACAATTTTAAAAATGTCATTATTATTTTAGGCGGAATACATCCAACTTCATTTCCTGAATATTGTCTCCGATCAAGTGCTGCTGATTTTATTGTTCTTGGAGAAGGCGAACTGTCTTCAGTTGAATTGATAAACCATATTTTCACTGATAAGAACTATTCTGATATCGACGGTATAGCCTATAAAAACAACTCAGATGTCATAGTTAACCCTAAAACAATATTTATCGACGACCTAGATTCTTTACCATTTCCCGCATACCACTTAATCGACATAAAGAGATATGAACATTTATGCAGAAACGATCGGATGTCTCAGATAAAAGGGTTTTATTTTTGGCTACTTACTTCTCGCAGTTGCCCTAATCAATGTACTTACTGCAATATGTTTCTTTCTCATGGTAGAAAATGGCGACCTCGTTCACCGGATAATGTCCTAAAAGAAATTGAATATCTCGTAAGCAGCTATAATATCCGACAATTTGCTATCATTGATGATAACTTTACCCTACAACGTGATCGGGCAGAACAGATCCTTGAAGGCATTATCAACAGGAAGTTAAATATTTCTTTTACAACCCCAAATGGACTTTCAGCTAAAACACTTGATGACAACTTGATAAAATTATTGAAGCAGGCTGGTGCTCTTGGTATTTCTTTAGCAATTGAGTCAGGAAGTGAATATATGCGTAACGAAATTTACAACAAAAGACTTAGCTCTGAACAAATAATTAATAGTATTGATTTATGTAAAAAACACAAACTCCCTGTACATGCATTTTTTATGGTTGGTGCACCACAAGAAACAGAAGAGACGATAAACTCAAGTATTTGCATGATGAAGAGAATAAAAATACCTTCTCATATTAATATAGCGACGCCTTATAAAGGCACTGAATTTTATGATTACTACATTCAAAACGATATTATTTCTGACGAAATAATAAGCCACGGAACAACGATAGATTTAAGGGTTCCTCCAGAAAATATAAAAAATTACAAACAAATACTTAGATGGCGCTCAAAACTTCAATTTTTCAATATACTGTTCGCTTTAAAAGCAATCATCACAGATAAAACATTTTTAAACTTTAATACTTTTGTAAGATTTATAAAAGGTATAATATTACCGAAGAAAATCAATTATATGTCATACAACAATATTTTAGATAAATATTTACCCTTAAATTATCATGGAAAATAAAGCTTTTGAATTCGGTATCAAGTTATTAAAAAGAAGATTAACAAGAAATAATTCGCCATTTTTGGTCCAGTTCAGTGTAACTAACAGGTGTAATGCTAAATGTAATTATTGTTATGCTACTTACTATGAACGTCCTGGTAATGATTTACCATTAATTGATATTAATAGGATAATAGACGATTTATCAGCAGCCGGAACATTCAGGATCAATTTTGTTGGTGGAGAACCGTTAGTCAGAGATGATATCCACCAAATTATTTCTTATGCCAAAGATAAAAATATCAATTGTGCTCTTACCACAAATGGACTATTAGTTAAACAAAATATCAAAACGCTTAAATTGCTTGACTCATTATGTTTCAGCATTGATGGCTGTGAAATAAATAATGACCTTAACAGGGGGAAAGGTTCCTACAAAAAGGCTATCGAAGGATTGGAAATATGTAAAAATGAGAACATAAAAGTACAATTAAGCGCCGTACTAACAAAACATACAGTAAATGATGTTGAACATATGGTAAACCTTGCTAGAAAGTATGATTGCAAAGTAGGATTTACAACATTAATTAGCCAGAATAGAGGACATAAAACTTTTGATAATGATCTTCAGGCTGATATTGAACAGACAAAAAGTGCACTTAGACAGATAATTTTGCTGAAGGAAAATAATGCCCCGATATTGTTCTCTGTCGAAACGTATAAAAACAGTTTATTATGGCCGGATTATAAGAAGGATATTTATTTCAAAGAAGAACCGGATTTTAAATATCCAAAATGTTATGCAGGAAAATATTTTTGTATTATTGATTACAACGGAGATATTTATCCTTGTCCTCAATTGATCGGAATATTTAAACCAAATAATATTCTAAAAAACGGATTTAAAGATGCTTTTGATACTGCATCAAAGCATAGTTGTAATGCATGCTCAATGCCTTGTTCAAACGAATTTAGCATGTTTTTTGATCTTAACCCAAGAGTAATGTTCGACCTATTCATCAACAGGGAATGAATCAGTATGTCTTTTTATAATAGAATAAAATCAGTTAATAGTTATATTAACGGTAAAACAACATCAGGCAATGTTTACCGCCTCGTAATAGAAATCAGCAATGCATGCAATCTGAAATGTTCAATGTGCCCAAGAAATAACATGGAACGTAAAGTTGAATTTATGACCAGCCAAGCATTTGAATCTATTATTAAAGACAATAAAGAAACTCTTGAATTTGTAAGCTTAAATGGTTACGGTGAACCTTTAATGCACCCGGAACTTTCAAGGTTCTTGAATATTTGCAAGACATATAAGATTAAATCTGGCATTTCAACAAACTGCACCTTGCTTGATGAAAAAAGATCAAGAGAACTGCTAGAAAATCCCCCTGATTTAATTATTCTTGCAATTGATGGAGCCACATCTGAAACTTATGAGGAGGTAAGGGTTGGTGCAAAATTTGACATTGTAATTAAAAATGTTAAACGTTTCCTGGGTATGCGGAAAGGATACAACAAGAAACCTTTCGTAGTTCTCCAGTTTATTTATATGACAGAAACAAAATCACAAATTAACAAATTCAAAGGACTTTTTAACGGATATGATTATGATTCGATTAGAATACGACAGTTAACACATTCCGGACGGAACAGGACAGATTCAAACTATAACAATTCTATGGGTTCTTGTTCATGGATATGGAACGAACCAATGATATTGAGCGATGGAACTCTTGTCCCTTGTTGCCAAGATGTTAATGGCATTCTTAAATTAGGGAACATATTTAATGATCCCTTAAGTACGCTGTGGAATACTGGCTCTATTAATTCATTAAGGGAGAAGCATTCTTGTAATTTGCGCAAAACAATAAATTTATGCGAGCAATGTAATATGTATCAGCCCAGCTGGCCATTATTATTATGCAGCACCTTGTTTAACACAAAAGACCTAAATATGATCTTACCCTATGTTGAAACAATGCTTTCAATGCACAGATATTGCAAATAAGGAACTTAATTGAAACAAAAAGTCTTATTAGTTACTTCTCCGGCTATTCAAAAGAACAATTTTTGGACTTGTTCAATAACCAGCCCAATTGGCAGCATAATGCCTCCATGTGACTTGGCTTCAATAGCAGCTGTTTTACGTAAGAATAATATCGAGCCCAAAATACTCGAGATGCGTCATTTTAAAGACCCAATTCAAGCATTAAAGAATGAGGTCGCCGTTTTTCAACCTGATGCAATAGTCACTAATATTGGAACTGCCTCCGCAATTGAGGATTTTGAGATATTAGCAGCAGCTAAAGATACTGTTGAAAAACGTATTTGTTTCTGCTTTCATGCAATGGCGCTACCGGATGAACTGTTTGAAAAAGGGGCTACACATATTCTTGCCGGAGACCCTGAATATAGCATTGTAGCGGCAGTTCGTGGAGAGACCCTTGAAAAAGGCCTTTGGACAAAAGAAACAATCAAGAGAGAACCTGCCTGGATATCAGACCTTGATTCACTTCCTTTCCCGGCTTTAGACCTGATTGATATTGATGCATATCATGCACTTATCATGGGTAAAAATAGATTTGCGATATTGCTAAGCAATAGGGGGTGCCCTTATGAATGTCCGTATTGCGTTCTTCCGTTTCTATTTGGGCATAAGTTTAGAACAATGTCTGTTGATCGAGTAATTTCTGAGATCGAGCACAACATAAAGGAATTCGGCATCCGCTCATTTTTCTTTATTGATTCTGCCATCAATATAAATCCTCAATGGACCA
The DNA here is from genome assembly GCA_001805965.1 of Omnitrophica WOR_2 bacterium RIFOXYA2_FULL_38_17. Lineage (GTDB taxonomy): Bacteria > Omnitrophota > Gorgyraeia > Zapsychrales > Zapsychraceae > Zapsychrus_A > Zapsychrus_A unditaenarius. Next base: position 7,957 of record MHHG01000005.1, read on the forward strand.
TGGAATTCTGTAAAGAAATACAAAGAAGAAACCTTAAGATACGCTGGTGCAGCAATATGAGAATTCCCCCTGTAACGAAAGAACTTTTGTATGAAATGAAAAAAGCAGGTTGTTTTCGTCTATTCTATGGAGTAGAGGACCTTGACCTTTTAGAAAGATTGGACCGAAGAACAACAACAACTGCAACAAAAGAAGCTTTTGCATTAACTAGATCAGCAGGCATAGAAACTGTTGCGTTTATAATTTTATTTCCAGATATTGATACAAATGAGAAAGTTATGGCGAAACGTATTATAAAAATGGTCTCAGACCTAAAAGCAGATGCTATTCAGTGCAATATTGCAATTCCATATCCCGGCTCAAAAATGTATAATGAGTATATTGATAAATACAATATGTCAAAAAACTGGCAATTATATGATCCTGCGGGAAATAAATACCCTTATAAAAGCAAACTGGATCTAGTAAAAACCAGACAATTGATATATTTGGGATTTTTCTTAAAAAATCCGATATATGTTTGGAATATAGTCAAGAACGCTAGCCTGCGCTCAATATTTACTTTTTTAAAAAATGCAACAATAGTGCTTTTCAATAGAAAATAATATAATGCGAATTATTCTACTATCACCACCATATTTACCGGAATACATGAGAAACGCCCGCTGTGATTTTGTTTCCATCTCTGCAACGCAATGGTACCCAATATTACTTGGTTATTGCGGAGCCTATCTGGAATACGAAGGACATACTGTAAAACTTATTGATGCCCCTGCCGCAGGATTAAACCATTCTCAAACAAAAATAATGATAGAAGAATGGTGCCCCAATCTTATCGTTCTTTATACCGGCAGAATGAGCGAAGACAATGACATCGCATTTGCTGAATCAATTATTGGATCAGTTAAATGTGACTGTGTTATTGTGGGCCCTTATGCAAATATTGATCCTAAGGCTACTTTATCAAAATCAAAGATCATTAATAAGCTGGTAGCTGGAGAATTTGAACATCCTGTCGGGGAAATAGCTGGAGGCGTTGATCTTGGAAGCATTAAAAATCTGATATTCCGGAATGATGATACTATTCAAATAAACCCTACAAGAGAATATCTCACTACTGCACAGCTTGATGAAATACCTTTCGTTTCAAGATTTTTTAGCAAGCAGCTCGATGAAAAATGGTACAAAACCCCATCTGAGTATTATCCTTATATTGACATTCTGACAGGAAGAGGCTGTAAATATGGACAATGCACTTACTGTTTGTGGGTTAATAGTTACGTTAAAGGCTCCACATATAACACAAGAAGCATAAACAATGTAATTGAAGAGTTTAAATATATTGAAAAAGAACTTCCTCATATCAGATCAGTTATGATACAAGATGATACTTTTACTGAAACAAGAGCAAGAGAGTTTAGCGATCAAATAATCAATTATGATATAAAGCTCCCATGGTCTTGTTATGCCCGAGCAAACATGAGCTACGGAACGATGCTCCTCATGAAAAAAGCTAATTGCAGGAATATCCACGTTGGTTATGAATCTGGCGACCCAAACATCCTGACCAGAATAAAAAAGGGGATTAGCATTGAAAGAATGATACGCTTTTCTCAAGATGCAAAAAAAGCCGGCTTACGAGTTCATGCTGATTTTGCGTTTGGATTTCCCGGAGAAACACCTGAAAACGCAAAAAAAACTGTTGAGTTAGCTTATAGAATGAACCCTCACACTTGCCAATTTCAAATAATGATACCCTTTCCAGGTACTCCATTTTATGACGAAATGAAGAAAAATGGATGGCTCAATAAGGATGGGCAACCAGACATGCCGCAGTTCACAAATGACCAGATCAGAGAAGTTGCTAAATATGCATACAAAAGACTTTATATAAGTCCTAATTATTTGATCAAATGCATATGCCACCCATATGAGCACTTTTTTGCTAGAATAAAAGCCATTTCGCGAGCGATACCTGCATTATTCTGGAAAAAGTGGTCTTTATAAAATACTTTGTTTTTATTATACGAATGATCATCACAAAATTACCTCATATATTCCTTGCATAGATTTTAATAATAGTAATAATATTAATTAATGTTAAGTAAACTCATCCAAAAACACAAATTGATCATTGTTACATTAGCTTTAGTTCTTTCAACAATATTGCTAAAAAGAATATCTTATAGCTTTATTTTTCCTATTTTGTTCTTTTTGGGAATTTCAAACAAAAAAGATATCTCTTACAGAAGAGGGCTGATCTTGCTAGCTTTCACAATTGTAGCAATAGGAATGTTCTCTTATGTAATGAACAATTCATTAGGCCGAGATGAAAACATGTATCTAACTTCATCCAAACTAATGGCATCCCAATCTTTGTACACTGATTTCGCATATTTCCAAATGCCCTATTTCCCGATCATCACAGGCAATCTTTTTAAATTATTTAAAATTACCCATTATTTACTATTTGGAAGAATAATTGCTTTTGCCGCCATATTTTCATCTTCAATATTTATTTACCTGATCTCAATTAAGCTTACAGGAAGTAAGTTCATATCGCTTACAAGCATGCTGATATTTTCTTTGAATGAAACAATTGTTAGGGCCTGCGGCTATGCATGGAATCATGTTATGCCGATTACTTTTCTTTTAATTGCTTTACATTTTTATTTGAACAGCTACGTTGAGAACTCAAGATACAGGAGATTGTTTTTTTGCGGATCCTTTGCTGCTCTAGCTTCTGGAACAAAACTTTTCTATATTTCAACAACAATACCACTATTAATTTTTACTATATTCTATCCAAAGAAAATATCATATAAGAATTATCTTAGAACTGAACTAACATCATTTATTTCTGGATTATTTGTTGGGTCATTTCCTATTTTTTATTATCTGTTTCGTAACCCCGAGATATTTATTTTTAATAATTTCAAATATCACGATCTAAATTCACTATGGTACAAAGAAATTGGAACTTTTTCGCCAATATCCTTAAAACAAAAATTATACGCCGCAAAAGTTCTTTTGTTAAACAACTCAAATTTTTTTCCAACAGCAATAACAATCTTTTTTATAATAACCCTCTTGGTTTCTTTGACAAAACGAGAGAAGCCTAATCTAAATTTTAAAATTAATTATATTGGCCTTTCTGCTTCAATGCTTATATTTGCGATAATTGTCGTATTTTTGCCTTCACCAATCCAAGAACTGTACTTTATATTGCCATTTACTTTAATGCTATTCTTAACATTATGCTTTTACAACTCAATACCAAACCACTGTAATATTTATTTCAGAAGCATTTTTCTAGCAACATCAATTATAGTTATGTTTTCTGGTGGACCTAGGCTCTTTCGTTATGCAGATGGGAGAACTTTTAGAACAGAGGGTTGGCGGGGCATGATAGTGCACCAAACAGCAAATGAGATCAAAAAGAACATTCCTAACATGAAATCAATTGACTGCATCGCAACATTATCGCCTTTATACGCAATAGAATCTCAAACAAATATATATAATGAATTTTCAACTGGACCCTTTTTGTATCGTGTCGGCCATTTTATTGATAAAAAGCTATTAGCAAGATATAAAGGAACATCAAAGATCCATTTGAATACTTTTTTAGATGCTCAAGAACCTAAAGCTATCCTCGTCGGACACGATAAGCTAGTTGAGCAGCCCTTTATCGATTATGCTAATTCAAGAGGATATTTAAAGGTCGACAAGGATTTTGATGGCTTAACTTTATACATTTTAAACAAATAATATTTTTCAGGAGATCTTCATGAAACACTTGTTTATCGCATTACGGCCAAAGCACTGGATAAAAAATATGTTTATTTTTTTACCGCTTATATTTGGAAAAAAATTATTCATAAGCCCCTTGAACACTAATACTGTGCTGGCATTTTTCTTATTTTCTATAGCAGCTAGTGCTGTATACCTGATGAATGACATAATTGACTGCGAAAAGGACAAAAAACATCCCGCAAAAAAAATGAGGCCCATTGCTGCAGGAAAGGTCAGCACTAATAAAGCAGTTATAACCTCAATTCTTCTGGGCTCAATAGCTATAGCAGGAGCATCTTTATTAAGCATTAAATTCTGTTCTATTATCATGATCTATTTGATCGCAAATATAATATATTCAAAATTATTAAAAGAAGCTGTCATCATTGACGTATTTTGCATCGCTATATTCTTTTTTCTTCGTGTTTTAGCGGGAGGCATCATAGCAGAGACTGAAATATCTCATTGGCTTTTAATAATGACCACTTTAATAGCTTTGTTTTTAAGTTTGAACAAAAGAAGGCAGGAGCTGTTGATCACTGACCAAAATCTACAAGACAGAAGAGTCGTTCTTGATAAGTACAACACATATTTTATAGATCAAATGATCGCCGTTATTACTTCATCAGTTGTTATTTCATACATGCTTTACACTGTTGATGAAAGAACTGTAAGCGTATTTGGCACTAAAAATTTAATTTATTCTGTGCCGTTCGTATATTATGGCATTTTTAGATATTTATATTTAATTCACAAAGCAAACGCTGATGGTGACCCTACAAAATTGTTTTTATCTGATTTTAAAATGCAGTTAAATGTTATATTGTGGCTTATCGTTTGCTCAGTTGTGATATATTTTTAAAATGGTCTTAAAACTAACTTTGTAAGGAGAAAATATGAAGGTGCTTGTAACAGGTGGTTCAGGATTTTTAGGCATAAACATGATAAGAAAACTTCTAGAGAAGGGCATAGAAGATATAGTATCTTTAGATCTGATCAAATTTGACTATCCGGAAATAGATAAGATCAAAACCATAGTTGGAGATATCCGGAACATTGTTGATGTAGAAAAAGCTATGTCTGATATTGATATAGTAATTCACACTGCTGCCGCATTACCTTTATACACAAAAGAGGAGATTTACACAATTGATGTCGAGGGCACTCGAACACTCCTAAAAACTGCTCATAAGTTCAATGTCGATAGATTCATCATGATATCTTCAACAGCAGTTTATGGAATACCAGACCATCATCCTTTGTATGAAGACGATAAACTTATTGGAGTTGGCCCATATGGTGAAGCTAAAATTAAAGCAGAAGAAGTCTGTTTTGAATTTAAGAAAAAAGGCATGTGTATCCCTATTCTTAGGCCAAAGTCCTTTATTGGCCCTGAAAGGCTTGGAGTTTTTGCACTCTTCTATGATTGGGCCAAAGATGGCAAAGGTTTCCCCATGATCGGAAGCGGAAATAACAGATACCAACTCTTTGATGTAGAGGATCTTTGTGATTCAATTTATCTTTGCATGACCAAAGAAAAATCTATAGTTAACGACATCTACAATGTTGGCGCTAAGGAATTCACTACAATGAAAGAAGATTACCAGGCAGTATTGGATAAAGCAGGCTTTGGCAAGAAGATCATAGGTTTTCCTGCCTGGCCAATGATAACCATATTAAGAATACTTGAATTCTTCAAATTGTCCCCATTGTATAAATGGGTGTACGAAACTGCTTGTGAAGATTCATTTGTTTCAATAGAAAAAGCCGAACAAAAGCTCGGGTTCAAACCAAAGTATTCCAACAAAGATGCATTATTGAGAAATTACAAATGGTACCTTGATAACTTTAAGAATTTTGAAGGTGCTTCGGGTATCTCCCATAGGGTTCCTTGGAAACAGGGGATATTGAGATTTTTTAAAATCTTTTTTTAAAATATTATTTATGCAAAAAAACATTCTTTATAAAATTGATAAAAACAGTTATTCAATATTAAATTTGTTTTTATTGTCAATTTGCGGAATACTTCTTGTTTTATTCTTAACACCATCTGGCCTGTATCTTTCCAACGATTCTGTTTCCTATATATGCACCTCAAGGAATATTCTAGCTGGCAAAGGAATAATGATCGCTAATAAATCAAATATATTAGTACCCTTACCGTATTTTCCTCCGCTTGTTCCAATGACATTCTCTTTGTTCGGATCGTTAAACAATGATCTGCTGTATGTTGCCAGAATATTAAATGCCTTTTGTTTTGGATCAACTATCTTTTTAGTAGGTTTTATTGTTAATAAATTCTCAAATTCGAGAATATTATATCTACCGGCCTCACTGTTTATCTTGCTCTCTTTGCACCTTGTAAGAATCCACACTTGGCTTTGGAGTGAACCACTTTTCTATATATTCATGACATCAAGCTTTCTGTCCCTAGCAATTTATTATGATGAAAAATCATTAAAGGCATTTTATATATCAGCAATTTGTGCATCTCTGGCATTCTCAATACGTTATGCAGGTGTCATGGTAGTCATATCTAATTGTTTAGCTATTATGCTTATAACAACTAAAAAACCTTCTAAAAGATTTAAACAATCCTTCCTTTACGGATTGATTGGCGTTTCCTTTACATTCACATGGGTTATTTTTAGTAAATATTTTCAAACCATGCACTCAGGCAAAAAATTGATAGTTGATTCATCGTACTTGTTTAATTTCGAAAGCGGATTATCTGTTATAAGCGAATGGTTCTTGCCTGGCAGAATTTCATTTCCAATATTTGGAGCTATTTTATTCTTATTATTCCTTATCATATTTTTTAAACAACTATACCTTAACTTTAAATCACCGAACAAAACAAATTTCATTACAATAATTTCTGGCTTATATATAATTTCTTATATTTCTTTTCTTTTGATAATTAACCTTTATACTTTAATACTTTTTGACCCTAGAATCGTATCTTCATTGTTTATAGCTTCAATAATATTCATTTTCACAATTAAATCTAACAATTCACAACCTTTATTCAATGCTAGTTCAATTTTGATTTATATTATGCTGTCTATATTAATTTCTTATCCAATACGTATATTAAGGCATGTGAAATATGCACAAAATAAAAACATGTCTGTTTTAAACAAGTACAAGAACAATCATAAAGTTCTTGAAGAACTTGACTCATTGCCAAACAATTCTTTGATCTACACGAATATCCCAGGATTGTTTAAGCTATTCACTTCAAAAGCAGTAAGACAAATACCAAATAAATCGATGACGATTTATGCTGCAGACAATAAGAGGATCCTTGGTGAAACAGATGAATTCTTGAGCTCTATAAGAAGCAAAAACGTTTTTATTGTATATTTTGAAGATATTGAGTTTAAGGAAACAATGTATTCAGAAGAATACCTAAGAAAACATTTAAACATTGATTTTATTAAATCTTTTGATGGTGTTTCAATTTACAAATCAAGAACAAATCTACCGTTATGACAAAAGACAATCCACTTATCAGTGTGATCATGCCCACTTATAACAGATCAACAATAGCTGGCAATGCTGCTATTAGCGTTCTACAACAATCATATAATAATATTGAACTTATCATCGTTGATGATGGTTCATCTGATGGGACTAAAGATATCATAAAAGCCCTAAATGATACTCGGATAAAATATATAAGACACGAGACAAACAAGGGCGGCTCAGCCGCAAGAAACACTGGCATAAAATCATCTAAGGGTGATTATTTATCCTTTATTGATGATGACAATATTTGGATGCCTGAAATTTTAGAGCTGCAATACAAGACCTTTTCTAATTCTTCACCAGATATCGGCATAGTCTATGTTTGGCAAGAAGTTCGCTCGCTTGAAAACAATGAATTGCTTTGGAAAACTCAGCCAACATTAAAAGGCAATTTAAAAGGACAATTTCTTTACGGACAAGGAATTGGGGGAATGAACTTTTTAACAAGAAGAGAGTGCTTGAATAAAATAGGCCTTTTTGATGAAAATCTAAAAGCCTGTCAGGATTGGGACCTTCTTAAAAGGCTCTCTGAACATTATTCCTTTGATTTTATTCCTAAGGAACTTGTTGTTTATTATATCCATCCTGAGAGGATATCAACCAATTTAGAGAGCTTGATCCTTGGAAGAACAAGAATGGTTGAGAAGTACTTAGATGAATTCAAATTACACCCTGAGGTTTTAACTACTCATTATAAGCGAATTGGAAAAATGCATTGCATTAATGGCACGTGGAAACATGGCTTTGAATGGTTCAGAAAGGCGATTGAGGTCAATATGCTTTCTATATTTAAAATAATCGCATGGTTAGCAATTGATTATCCGCGGTTAAAACTTTTTTCAAGGGATAAGTACTTTAAAAAATACATAATAGATTAAATAAGACGCTAATTGTTAGCAGAACGTAAAAATACAACATAATGAAAATATTATATATTTCTAATCATAACCCCCATTTTGATAATACTAATGTTTTCAGAGAAGACGCTATAAAGCAACTCGGGCATGAATTGATATTTTTTGAAGATAGAAGCTTTTTGTTCCCTGGTAGGCTCAGGGACTCATGTGAATTTATAAGGAATATTGACTTAAATTTTATCGGAAATAAACTTATCAAGACAATTAAAGAAAACTCACCTGATGTTTGTCTATTTGTGGGAGGGGGGGCTTTTAAAACCCAGGTCTTTAAAGATATTCAGGATTTAAATGTTAAGTCTATTTTATTGACAACTGATCCTTTAAATAGCTTGTATACTGAGCATATTAGCAAGAATGCATTTTATTTTGACCATATATTTTACTCTGGCACAGAAGCCAAAACCCTTCTTGATAAATTAGGATATTATAATTCTTCATGGCTGCCCTTTGCCTGTAGTCCAAACTTTCACAAACCAGTACTTTTAAATGATGAAGAAAATAAAATATACAAGAAAGACATTGCTTTCGTAGGTTCATACTACAAAAACAGAGAACAAGTATTTGAATCAATAGCTGATCTTAATTTAGGTATTTGGGGCCCATCTTGGTCAAAAGTAAATAAAAGTTCAAAATTGGCCGTTAAGGCAATTGATACCCGGTTAAATTATACTGAGTGGATAAAAATTTACAGCGCTGCCAAAATAGTTGTTGTTTCTCATTATAATGATGGCAAAACACCTTGCTTTCAAGCTAGCCCTAAAATCTTTGAAGCTTTAGCTTGTAAAAGCTTTCTCTTAGTTGATAAACAAAAGGACGTTTTAGATATTTTTAAAGACAGAAAACATTTAGTGTTCTTCGAGGATCCAAATGATCTAAGACAAAAGATCCTCTATTACTTAGACAGCGATAAAGAAAGAAGTTTTATTGCTGAAAACGGCTATAAAGAAGTTTTAATGTCACACACGTATAAAAGAAGAATTGAAGATCTATTAAAGATCATCGATACAGATCAATTATGATCACAAAGAAAAACATAATACATTTAATCCCAACATTAGGTGTTGGCGGTGCCGAAAAGGTCATACTACACATATGCAAGAATTACGACAAAGAAAAATACAAAATAACTGTTATTTACTGGTTAGATTCTGAAGAATTACTGGACCAAATCAAAGAAACAGGGGTTGAAGTAATAAAATTAACCATGAAAAAGACCATTTCATTTGAAATGGTCTTTAAATTAAGCAAAATTCTTAAAAACATATCCGCAGACTTACTTCATACTCATTTTTTTGATAGCGATCTAATTGGTTTTTTTTCATCATTATTATGTAATGTGCCACAAGTAATCCATATTCATTCGTATCCTTATCCAATAGAAACTAAACATTGTATTAGGTATAAAATCATATCTTTGTTTTGCAAGAAAATATTGTGTGTTTCTGAAATTGTTAAAGATCATGTAATTAAAAAAACCCGTATTAATCCTTCAAATGTTATGGTTATTCATAATGGCATTGAAATTGACGATATTTATGACAGTCTTAGCAATCAAAATATCTTAAAAACAAGGACCTCCTTTGGCATTGCAAAAGACGCAATCATCCTTGGAAACGTTGGCCGTTTGATTGCAAAAAAAGGACAAAAATATTTGATTCAAGCAATGCCACTTGTCTTAAAAAAATATCCTAATATTAAATTAATAATTGTTGGAGATGGCCCGTTAAAATCCGACTTAACACAATTAGTTAATTCGTTATCACTGGAAAATGTTGTGATTCTGGCAGGAGAACTGAAGAACATACCCGTTCTTTTAAATGTCTTTGATTTCTTCATATTCCCATCTATCAATGAATCCCTTGGGATAGCAGTTATCGAAGCTATGGCAGCTGGTAAACCTATCATAGCAATTAAGGATACCGGCGTATCCGAATTAATCGCTAACAACGAAGAAGGCTTATTAATTAATCCAGAGAATGAAAATGAAATTGCAGATGCAATAATTTATATGATCGAGAATCCTGTAAAAACAAAAGAATTCGGGTTAAAAGCGAAAGAAAAAGCAAAAATGTTCAGTGCTGCTATAATGGTATCTAAAATACAAAATGTTTATGATGAAATTTTATCTTGAACCTGAAATATGAACATATTATACATTCATAACAAAGCACAAATCAGTGGAGGGGAAAAGAGCCTTATTAATCTTTGGGAAAATATGGATAGGGAAACCTTTAATCTATTCTTAGCTATACCAGAAGAAGGCAAGTTATCTGAATACGCAAGATCTTTAAATATAAAGGTCTTTCTATTAAAAATACCTCAACTAAACCTATTGCATTGCTTCTCAATTTTTCGTGCACATAATAGCTTGATTTCATTAATAAAAAAAAACAAAATCGACTTAATACATTCCTATTCACCGAGAAACAATATTTTGGGCGCAATAGCTGCAAAGCTGCTTAGAAAACCAATAATCTGGCATGAAAGAAATCTACCCTTTGATAATGAAAAAGACATATCAAGACAATTACTGTTCTTACCTGATATAATAATCTGTAATTCCGGAGCGGTTGCTAAACGTTTTGAAATAAAAGACAAGGTCCCGGACAAAGTAAAAACAATATTGAATGGCGTCAATGTAAAAAGATTTTCAGCAAACAGCGATACTATGACATTTCGCCACAAATTTAATCTTGATAAAAGAAAAGTTGTTGGCATTATTTCAAATCTTAATAAAAGAAAGAATGTCGAATATTTTATTGATATCGCAGCAAAGCTTGCTCAAAAAAGGAAGGATGTTCAATTTGTTATTGTCGGAGACACTTTTGAGGAGCAAAATAACAGATTTGAAGAGCTTAATAAACTAATATCAAATTTTGGGCTGGAAGATCAATTTACTTTAACAAAGTTTGTTGATAACACTTATGAAATATTGTCTTGCTTCAATATTGCAGCACATGTTACCGAAAGAGAAGCATGCTCAAGAGCTATTCTGGAATCCATGGCCTGCGGAAAGGCAGTAGTTGCACTGAATGAAGGCGGCAACCCTGAACTTATTGAAAATAATATATCAGGGATCTTAGTTGAACCAAGGAATTTAGATAAATTTACTGATACACTTAACAAGCTTTTAGATAATGATGTTTTATGCTCACAATTAGGAGAAATGGCCAGAAAAAGGATCACTGAGTTGTTCGATATAAATATAAACACTAAACTAACTGAAGATCTATATAAACAGCTTTATAAGGACAATGAATGAAATTAGGAATCGACGCAAGAGAAATACAGGATGGGGTTTATACAGGTATTGGCCGTTCTCTCTACAACTTCATAAAATACTTTTTATCGCAGAATAATGATGACCAACTAGTTTTATTCTCTAGTAAGAAGTTAAGGCTAGGGCCCAATAAGAGGTTCAAAAATATTGTAATACCTGGGAACATTATTATTTTATGGGATCAAGTTGCCCTGCCAATGGCAATTAATCAAGAACAAATAGATATTTTCTATTCGCCTTATTACAAAGTGCCTCTTAATGCAAAATGTATCGTTGTAAGCGCCATACTTGACCTTATGTATATCATTTATGAAAAATATAAAAACAATTTGAATTTCTTTTCGGAATCTTATTATAAGCATTTTGGAAAGCTTTATGCAGACAGGTCAGATATTATATTAACTTGCTCTGAGTATTCAAAGAAGGACATTATAAATATTTTTTCTGTTGATCCTGAAAAGATAAAGGTAATACCTTTGAGCGTTAGTGATATTTATAAAACAGAAAATGAGTCCGGGAAGATCTCAGCAGCTAAAGCAAAGTACGGAATAGAAGGCAGATATATCTATTATATAGGCAACTTCAAGCATCATAAGAATGTTGAAAACCTCATAATTGCCTTTAGAAAGATTTTACCTAAATTTAAGGACCTGAAACTTGTTTTAGCTGGTCCAAAAACCCATCTATATCAACAATACTTGTCATTAATACATGTGCTTTCGATTCAGGATAGCGTAATATTTACTGGAAAGATACTCCCGGAAGATGAGCCGCACCTTCTTTACAATGGTGCTGAAGTATTTGTATTTCCTTCGCTTTATGAGGGATTTGGGATACCCCCAATTGAAGCAATGGCATGCGGAACACCTGTTATTTCCTCAAATTTAACTTCACTGCCGGAAGTTATCAGTAGCGCCGGCATTCTGGTTGATCCTTTCAACACTGATGATCTTGCAGCAGCAATTTCTAGCATATTAAGCAACAATAGCCTTAAAGATGTTTTAATTGAAAAGGGGTTCAAACTTGCTGAGAAATTCTCTCAGGAAAATGTTTCAAAACAATATTATGAGTTCTTTAAAAAACTGTTAAGGAATAAGGATAATTAACCACATATAAACCATGAAATCACTGTTTATTGTCAATGATTTTCCGCCGATATTGGGTGGCCAATCAACATATTACTACAACTTGTGCAGAGCCTTACCAAAGGATTCCTTTATCGTTCTTGCTCCTAAATGGGGCAAATACAAAGAATTTGATTCTAATCAAGATTTTACAATTATTAGAAAATCTTATTTAACAAAGATACCTTTTTTAGAAAAAGCTTTTAAGATCATCCTTCCATTTTTTTATGCATTACCAATAATTTCCAAAAAAGATATAAAACGGATCCATTGTGCCCATGTCTTATCTACAGGGGTAGTAGGCTTATTGTTAAAAATACTCTTTAAAAAAGAATATTTTCTGTATACTCATTCTGCGGATATCATGTCTTATCAACACATTCCACTAATTAAAAAGCTGCTTGTTACTATCTTGAAGAATGCATCTAAAATAATGGCCAATAGCAATTTTACACATGACAAACTGATTGAACTTGGCGTAGAAAAGGAAAAAATAATCATTTCTCATCCGTTAATAGACTTCAATGACTACACTAAAGAGACTAATTTAAGCAATATCGTGCAGAAATATGACCTGAAAGGGAAAAAAGTTATTCTTAGCGTAAACCGCCTTATTGAAAGAAAAGGCAATGATATGGTAATCAGGGCTATTCCTATCATTAAAAGGGAAATAGCAAATGTAGTTTACCTTATTGTTGGATCAGGACATTATTTATCGACCTTGAAGTCCTTGGTTAAAACATATAATTTAGTTTGTACTGTTATTTTTCTTGAATCAATTACCAACTTGGAAATAATAGATCTCTATAAGGCATGTAACGTCTTTGTTATGCCTAGCAGGATTAGCGAAAAAAAGGGCGACGCAGAAGGTTTTGGTATCGTATTTTTAGAAGCAAATGCCTGCGGGATCCCGGTTATAGGGGGGAGATCAGGAGGGATTCCCGATGCTGTTATTGATAATAAAACCGGAATACTTGTAGATCCTCTAAGTGTTGATGAAATTGCTAAGGCAATAATTCAACTGCTAAAAGACGAGCATTTAGCAAAACAACTTGGCGAATTCGGGAAGAACAGGGTTAAAGAAGAATTCGATTGGAGAAACGGGGCAAAAGAAGTATCAAATCTTTTCTAATTAATATTTTATGATAAAAGTTCTGCACATAATCACTAGGCTTGATATCGGAGGATCTGCTACAAATACTATAGACACTGTAGCTAGATTAGATAAATCTAAATATCATGTATCTCTTGTCAGTGGAAAAACCATTGACCCTGATGGTGTAATTGAAGAAAAGCTCATCAATTATAATATGGATTATACTTTTATTAATGAACTGCGTCGTGAAATCAATCCCTTCCTGGATATCATATCCCTTATTAAGCTTTGCGATCATATAAAGAAAGGGAACTACGATATTGTTCATACCCATTCATCAAAAGCTGGAATACTGGGCCGCTGGGCTGCTAAGTTAGCAGGGGCTAAACATATAGTTCACACTCCGCATGGGCATGTTTTTCATAGTTACTTCAGCAGGCTTTTAACTGCAGTATTCTTGTTAGTTGAAAAATTTACCGCAAAATTCACAGACAAAATCATTACATTGACAATAAAAGGAAAACTTGAACACATTAAATATGGTATCGCAAAGCCAAGCAAATTTGTTCAAATATACAGCGGTGTGGATTTCAATAGAATAAGCATTAACAATGATTTTTCACAAAAAATTAAAAATGATCTAAAAATCGATAATGACAATATAGTTTTCGGAACTGTAACTAGATTAGAGCCTATTAAAGGAAATGATTGCTTAATCGAGGCAATGGCTGAAGTTGTTAAAAACATCCCAAATTCACTATTAGTAATTGTTGGGGATGGCGCTGAGAGACAAAACCTCATTGAGCTAGCAGAATCATTAAATATTATTGATAAAGTGAGGTTTGCTGGATTCAGGCATAATAAATATGACTTTATAAATATTTTTGACATTTTTGTTCTAAGCTCGCTTAACGAGGGAATGGGAAGAGCAATACTTGAAGCTATGTATTTAAAAAAACCGGTTATTGCAAGCGATACGGGTGGGATTCCAGAGCTGGTAGCTGAAGGTAAAACTGGTATGCTAGTTACACCTGGCGATTCTAATGCTTTGTCAGAAGCAATGATCACTTTAGCAAAAAACAAAGAGCAGATTGTGGATTTTGGTGACAGCGGAAATAAATTAGCAAATGATTTGTTCAGCCTAGATACAATGATATCCAAAATTGAGGATTTATACGAAAGCCTTTTAAACAAATGATCGTTTCAATACATCAGCCACAATACTTGCCCTGGTTAGGATATTTTGACAAACTTATCCGTTCAGATGTTTTTATTTTGCTTGATAATGTACAGTTTAAAAAGAACGATTGGCAGAACAGAAATAGAATAAAGACCTCTCAAGGTGCTAAGTGGATAACTGTCCCTGTAATTCATGATTTCGGGCAAGTTATTTCTGAAACGAAGATAAACAATACTGTTAACTGGAAAGAAGAGCACATAAAAACACTAACTGTTAACTATAGTAAAGCTATGTATTTTAAAAAATACATACCTTTATTTGAAGAAGCATATAGTCAAGATTGGGAATTTTTATCTGACATAAATATTTATTTTATTAAAAAGCTTGCTAAAGTATTATGTATTGACACAAAGATCGTAAGAGCCTCTGATTACGATACAACTGATGATAGAACGGTCAGGCTTGTGGACCTGTGCAAGACTTTTAAGGCAGATACATATTTATCTGGCATTGACGGAAAAAAATACATGGATTTTGAAATATTTGAGCAAAACAATATAAACATTGTGACTCAGGAATATAATCACCCGGTTTATTCACAACTATTTTGTAAAAAAAACACCAATGCTTTTGAGCCAAATATGTCAATAGTAGATCTGATCTTTAACTGCGGCGAAGAGAGCAAAGATATAATATCAACATAATGCGTTTTGGGAGACAGGAATGAAAATATTAATTACAGGCGGCGCAGGAATGGTGGGTTCTCATTGTGCTGAATATTTCGTTAAGAAAAAACATAAAGTAACGATTATTGACAATTTAATGCGTTCTAAAATATTCGGTTCCGACACAAAGTCAGTTGAATATAATTGGAATTACTTAAAAACGATTAAAAATATAAAACTGATAAAAAAAGACGTGAGAGATAGTGCCTCAATGGCCAGAATATTCAAAGATGAAAAGCCGGATGTTGTTATTCATGCCGCTGGACAGCCCGGCGTAAGATATTCCCTGGATAATCCTCTTGAAGACTGCACAATAAATTCTAATGGCACGATCTCGGTACTTGAAGCTTTGCGCAACGCAAACAAGAAAGGAATATTCATATACACATCTTCTAACAAGGTTTATGGCAACAATGTCAATAAAGTACCTCTAAAAGAGAGCAAAATGCGTTATGATTTCAAGCTCTCGCAAGGCATAAATGAATGTTTCAGCATTGATCTTACTGGGCACACTCCATATGGTGTATCAAAGCTATCTGGCGATCTCTATGCTCAAGACTATGCCCATGCTTACGGTCTTAAAACAGGCGTCTTTAGAATGAGCTGCATATATGGGACACGTCAGTTTGGATTTGAGGACCAGGGATGGCTTGCATGGTTTGCAATAAGGTACTTTCTTGGGAAGCCGATCACAATTTATGGGAACGGAAAACAGATACGCGATATTCTTTGGGTTGAAGACCTTGCAAAAGCTTTTGACTCATTTATAAAAAGTGAGCATAAAAGTGAAGTTTTCAATATGGGCGGCGGAACAAAAAATACGCTTTCCCTTCTAGAATTAACGAACATTTTAGAGGATATTTCCGGTAAAAAAATTAAAATAAAATATGCTGATTGGAGAAAATTCGATCAAAAGGTTTACATTTCGGACATATCAAAAGTAAATAAACTTTTAAAATGGAGACCTTCTGTATCACCTCGTGAAGGAGTCGCGAGACTTTATAATTGGGTTTCTCAAAACCCAAGACTTTTCAAATAATCTTTTATGAAAAAGCCTTGGCAAAAATACAGGAGATAAACATATGAACATATTAGCCATTGGTGCACACCCAGATGATATTGAATTAGGTTGTGCCGGGACTCTGTTGAAATACACAAGATCAGGAGACAATGTTTATTTGCTGGTTCTTAGTGACGGGTCCAAGGGAGGGGATTGCTCGGTCAGAAAACTAGAACAAATAGAAGCCAGCAATATTATGGGTGCTAAAGAATTGATATGGGGCGATTGGAATGATACTGAATTTGACGTGACAAATGAGAATGTTGAATATATTGAGAATATCATAAAGAGGCTACAGCCGGATGAGATCTATGTCAACTATTTCGACGATTCTCACCAGGATCATAGAGCCCTTGCGCAGTGTGTAATATCTGCAACCAGATATTGCAAAAGAGTCCTTTTTTACGAGGATTACACCTCTCAAAATTTTGAACCTAATATTTTCGTTGATATTAGTGAGGTGCTTAATGAAAAATTCAGACTAATGAAAACCTTTAAATCCCAGCTAGAAAAAAATACATCTGATGAGCCAACAATGCTTGAAAATATAAGATCCGTAGCAAGATTCAGGGGCTTTCAGGCAAAGATAAATTTCGCAGAAGGATTTATGCCTCTAAGATACATTAAGTTAATAAACTAATAATTTCTGATCATGAAATATAATATCCCACATTCTAAACCCACTATAAGTTCAAAAGACATATCCTCAGTACTGAAAACTCTTAGGGCTAAACAAATATCTCAAGGCCCTATGGTAGAGAAATTCGAGAAGTCTTTCTCAAAATATCATAATTTAAAAGGTTCCGTTGCTTTAAGCTCCGGAACTGCAGCAATTCACTTATCGCTATTAGCATTAGGGATACAAGATGAGGATGAAGTTATTGTCCCTTCTTTCGTATGCAGCGCTCTTCTGAATGCTGTCCTGTATACTGGTGCAAAGCCCGTTCTTGCTGATGTCAACAATCATGATTTTAATTTATCAATAGACTCGGCCAAAAATGCCCTAACGAAAAGAACAAAAGCTATTATTGTTCCTCATATGTTTGGTCTTCCAGCGGACATAAAAGACCTTGTTAGGCTAGGGATTCCGGTTATTGAGGATTGCGCTCAATCATTAGGGGCAGAATACAACAAACAGAAAGTCGGCAGCTTTGGCGCGGTCAGTGTTTTCTCTTTTTATGCAACAAAGGTGATCGCAACTGGAGAGGGAGGAATGGTTTCCTCTAACAATGCAAGATTATTAAGTAAGATCTCAGATATGCGAGAATACGATAAAAAGAAATTTTGTAAATTAAGCTTTAACTATAAAATGACTGATATACAAGCAGCTCTTGGCCTATCTCAAATGGAAAAGCTTCCTACGTTCATTAGAGGACGTAGATCAATTGCCAGAAAATATAATAATGCCTTTACTGACTGCCATTTGCAAATACCAACAAGTTTGCCTGGCAAAGACCATATATATTATAGGTATGTTATTAATCTCGGAAGATCTTCTGCAGACACAATAAGAACTCTGAATAAAAAAGGGGTCCATTGTGCCTGTCCAATCTTTGAGCCTTTACACAAACAAATGAACATGGATGCAAAATATTTTCCAAATTCCCAAGAGTTATTTAAGAACACCTTATCCTTGCCGATATATCCATCTTTATCAAAGCAAGAAGTGGACTTCATTATTCAAAGTTTAAAAAACTCACTTGAAAAATAAAATGCCAAAGTTGCAAATTCAAACTAGATCAACAAAAACAACCTTTAAGCTTATAGCTTTCCTTTTTTTGATCCTTTGCGGGTTAGGCCTGATAATATATTCAGCCTCATTCAATGGTGAATTTGTATTTGATGACCTAGAATTTGTTTTGAACAATAACTATATTACAGATTACAGCAGAATAAGTAATTTCTGGGAAAGAGAAGCCTTTCCTAGAACAAGATTGCTTCCGATCTATTCTTTTGCCTTAAATTACCAAATCAATCAATTGAATGTTTTTGGTTATCACGTGTTTAATTTTATTATTCATATAATTACAACAATTTTTGTCTGGTGGTTTTCATATTTAATATTTTCTTTGCCAGTTTTTAAAAATGAAGAGTTCTCAAAACATAAACACGCTATTTCATTTATATCTGCATTACTGTTCTTGTCTCATCCAATCCAAACTCAAGCAGTCACATATATAACCCAACGATTTGCATCAATGGCAACTCTTTTTTATATGGGATCAATGTGCTTTTATCTTAAAGGCAGGATGCTCAAGAATAGACCGCGTTTACCGATCGTTTTTTATTTATTATCGGCTTTTTTTGCAATTTGTGCAATGTTATCAAAAGAAATATCAATAACGATCCCTTTTAACATGTTGTTCGTTGAATATTTTTTAATTAATATCCCTAAATCCGGGATTTCTGTTAAAGATCCAAAATCTTTATCAAGCTTTCTGATTCCAATAAAAATCTTTGTTTTGCCCATTGCAGCATTTATTGCCGGGTTCAACTTTCTTTTTCGAAACACGATATTCGGATTACTATCGATAGTTCTAAAATCTGAATCACATACCGGAGAGATTATAACCTTTGGAAAATATATTTTGACACAGCCACGGGTATTCGTTAAATATTTAAGGTTACTTTTTCTCCCGATTTATCAGAATCTGGATTATGATTTTCAGCTATCAAAATCTATTTTTGAATTTTCCACTTTTTCTAGTTTTATAATTCTTATTTGCTTATTAATATTTGCATTAAAAATCAGAAATAAATACCGGCTAGCTTCCTTCGGGATTTTCTGGTTTTTTATAACTCTTTGGGCGAATCTTGTCCCTAGATCAAACTTGATATTTGAGCATAAACTTTATTTGGTTTCTGTCGGGTTTTGTATTGCATTAAGTTTTTGCATCTTTAATTTTTTCAAAAATCCCAAAACATCATTAACTGCCAGCATGGTTATAGTTATTATTTTTTCATTCATGACATTCAAGAGGAATGAAGTATGGAAAACCGAGATTTCTTTATGCAAGGATGTCGTATCAAAATCACCGAATAAACTAAGGCCTAATCAGAACATGGGCAGTGCTTATACTAAAAAAGGTTATTATGATGAGGCTCTTGTTTATTTAAGTAAATCCTTATCCATAGATCCAAAGGATGTTAAATCATACACAAATAGGGGAGCAGTTTATTACCACAAAAGACAATTTCAGCTAGCTTTAAACGATCTAAACAAAGCTGTTGAGATCGATCCTGAATATTTTGGAAGTTATGTAAATAGGGGCTTGGTCTTTCAGGAGATTGGCAAGCATCAATTAGCATTCAATGATTTCACTAAAGCCCTTCAAATAAAACCAAATTTAAGGCTGGGATATGTAAGCCGCGGCAACCTTTTAAACCTTACTGGCCATTATGATTATGCTATTCAGGATTTTAATCAGGCGATATCAATTTCCCCTCATTATGATGATGCTTACAACGGAAGAGGGGTGACCTATTTTAAACTGAACAGACATCAAGAAGCCCTTGCTGACTTTAATAAAGCCATCACTATTAATCCATATTCAAGCAAAGCGTACTTAAACAGGGGATATTTTTATTTTTTAAGAAATAATGACGATCAGTCCTTATCCGACTTAAACAGATCTATTGAGCTTAATGATAGCTATGCAATGGCATATAATAATCGAGGCATCTTATTCAGAAAAATGAAAATGTATAATGAAGCAATAAAAGATTTTAACAAATCAATTGATTTAGACCCTAATCAAGCCAATGCGTTCAATAACAGGGCAACAGTTTATTATATGCAGAATAAATACAGCTTAGCTCTATCAGATTATAACCAAGCTTTAAAAAATAATCCCGGGTATGACAGGACATACAACAACAGAGGGGTGCTTTTTGTTGCTGCAAAACAATATGAGAATGCTATTTCTGACTTTACCCAGGCAATTAAACTGAACAGTGCGGATTCGAACGCTTATCTAAACAGGGCAGCTGTTTACTATTATACAAAAGAGTATTCATCATCTGTTAATGATTACAGTCATATAATTAATAATAATCTTAATAATGTGATTGCACTTTTTAACAGAGGCGTTGCTTCATATTCTAACGGAGACTACACTAATGCCGCATTAGATTTTGACAAAGCGATCGAGCTTAAAGGGGATTTTGCAAAAGCATTTTGGATGAGATCAAATACTTATAAATACTTAGGACTTATGCAAAAAGCAGAAAAAGATCTAGATACTTCAAAAAGCTTAGGAATTAAGATTGAAGAGCAAAAAATAGATATTATTCACTAGAACAACGAACTGCTCACAAAACCTTTTTTAATATTATTATTATAAATCTAATTCTTCCACCTTGCAAAAGTTGTTCTTTCATAATATAATACCATCTCATTTGATTAGAATTAATTATTTTTATGATAGTAACAGGAGAAATTATGAAAAATACAGCAAAATTAATAGTTGATGGCAAAGAATATGAGTTACCAATAGTTGTTGGTACGCATGGAGAAAAAGGCATTGATATATCAAATTTACGCTCTGAAACCGGCTACATTACTCTTGATAGTGGTTTTGCAAACACTGGGTCATGCAAAAGTGCTATTACCTTCCTTGATGGTGAAAAGGGAATCCTTCGATATAGGGGAATACCTATTGAACAGTTAGCAAGTAAATCAACATTTATTGAAACAGCGCACCTGCTTATTTACAATCATCTTCCTACACAAGATGAGTTGGACAATTTCTCAAGATTATTTACAAAACACGCTATGATTCATGAAGATATGAAGGATTTCTTTACAGGATATCCTTCAACCGGTCACCCTATGGGTATTCTTTCAGCACTTGTTGGAGCATTATCTGCTTTTTATCCTGAATTGGTTAAACCAAATCCTTCTAAAGAAGAGATTGACATACTAATTGTTGAACTGCTTTCAAAAGTCAGAACGATCTGTGCTTTTTCCTATAAAAAATCAATAGGTGAACCAATCGTTTACCCTAGACATGATCTGAGATATATACCTAACTTCCTTAACATGATGTTTTCATCACCTAATATTGATTATAAAATAGAAAAAGTTGTTGTTGATGCTCTTCAATCAATTCTTATATTACATGCTGATCATGAGCAGAATTGCAGCACTTCAACAGTTCGAATGGTTGGAAGTTCCTGGGCGAATCTTTTTGCTTCCCTGTCAGCGGGAATTAACGCTTTATGGGGTCCTTTACATGGTGGCGCCAATCAAAGCGTTCTTGAAATGTTACAACAAATTAAGGATGATGGCGGTGATTTAAAGAAGTATATTAATAAAGCCAAAGATAAAAATGACAACTTTAGATTAATGGGATTTGGGCACAGAGTATATAAGAATTTTGACCCAAGGGCAAAGATCATTAAAAAAAGAGTGGATGCCTTACTTAAAAAAATGGGCATTCATGATCCATTGTTGGATATTGCTGTACGCCTTGAGGAAATCGCTCTCAAAGACGAATACTTTATTGAAAGAAAGTTATATCCAAATGTTGATTTCTATAGTGGGATTGCATATCAGGCTATCGGAATTCCAGTCAAGATGTTCCCTGTAATGTTCGCAATAGGAAGACTTCCTGGATGGATCGCACATTGGAAAGAAATGATCGAGGATCCAACTTCAAGAATATGCCGTCCTCGACAAATATATACAGGCAACGATGTGAGGGATTATATTCCAATTGAAGCCAGACAATATCTAAAAGATCAAAAAACTAAAAACAAAAAAGAAAAAGCTAGCTGATTATTTTAAGTTTATATAATAGTTACTTGGGTGAACTTTAATAAAGATCACCCATAGCTTTTATTTAATTCACAAAAAAGGATTATTATTTATGTTTAAACATGTATCATTCATTCCATATGCAACTTTTAAAAAAGATATATCAATAATCCTTATTACAGCCGATCAATTAAAGAACCGATCTTTTAATTTTACTGATAAAGACTTAAGCAGGTCTTTGATTGGCCTGTTTGAATCAAAAATCTTTACAGGGGATCCTGGACAAACATATCCATTAGCCTTAAATAAAAGATTCTTTCTTTTAGTCTCATTAGGCGCCCAAAAAGACATCACATCAACAAGCCTCAAAATTTTAATAAAAAATTCACTATTATCCCCAAATTTAAAAGATGCGAAAAATATCGAGTTAATTTGCCATGACCAGAAAGGATCAACAATTAAATGCGCAATTGAGGGAGCCCTTCTAGGCACTTATTCATGGAACAAATATAAATCAAAAACAGTCGATAAAAATAATATTGATGAAAAGAACCTTTATATCATTTCTACTAAAAATAAAGATCTTGAATCTAATATCACGATATGCGAAAGCACTAATTTCACTCGCGATCTTGTAAATGATAACGCGGACTTTATCACATCTGCATTCTTAGAAAAGACCATTCTATCTCTAGTTAAAGGTCGCAAGAATATTTCTGTCGAAATACTAAACAAAAAAGAACTTAAAGCCAAAGGCCTAAATCTTCTTTTAGGCGTTAACCAAGGCAGCAATAAAGAGCCCAAGTTAATTATAGTAAAATACACAGGATCAGATAAAAAAGATAAATATACTGCTCTTGTTGGAAAAGGAATAACTTTTGATTCTGGCGGCTTAAACCTAAAGCCAACAGGAAGCATTGAAACAATGAGAGAAGACATGGGTGGAGCTGCGGCAGTCATAGGCACTCTTAAGAATGCACTTGCTTTAAAGATCAAGAAAAATATTATATTTGCTGTTGGCTTAGCTGAGAATGCAATTGGTTCAGGATCCCAGAAACCTGGCGATGTTGTTATAAGTTATTCAAAAAAATCAGTTGAAATTGCAAATACAGATGCTGAAGGCAGATTGGTTCTTGCGGATGCCATTTCATACATTATAAAAAATTATGAGCCGGAGCGCTTAATTAATATTGCAACATTAACCGGAGCATGCGTGATCGCGCTTGGATATGATTATTCAGGGCTTATCTCAAATGATGATATTCTTACAAAAAACATTTTAAAATCATCCATTGAAACAGATGATAGGGCCTGGCATTTACCAAATTATCCCGAGTTAAAGGATTCTGTTAAATCAAATATAGCAGATATAAAAAATCTGGGTTTTCCAAAAGGCATAGCCGGGACACTTACTGCTGCTGAATTCTTGAGACAGTTTGTTGGCGACACAAAGTGGGCTCACATAGATATTGCCGGAACAGCCTTTGTCGAAGGGACTTCAAGAATGTATTACGGGCACGGAGCAACTGGAGCTGGCGTTCGATTACTAACTAATTATTTACAAAACAATTAACAATACTTCAGTAATATCTTAATGTATGGAGATTTCCATGAACTATAGAATAGAAAATGATTCTTTAGGTAACATAAAAGTCCCTGATAATAAATACTACGGGTCGCAAACCGCACGGGCAATTGAAAACTTTAAAATAGGCTCCGAGCAATTGCCGTATTCCTTTATAAAAGCTTTGGCTTTAATAAAAAAAGCTGCCGCAATCTCCAATGCAGAATTAGGCTTACTGTCAAAAACAAAATCGGAACTGATCTCAACGGCTGCTGATGAGATAATTGCAGGTAAACTTCGTGATAATTTTCCTATATTCGTATGGCAAACAGGCAGCGGAACTCAAACTAATATGAACGTTAATGAAGTCATTGCTAACAGGGCTATCGAACTCTCTGGCGGGAAGCTTGGAAGCAAAGATCCGATTCACCCTAATGACGATGTAAACAAGTGCCAGTCTTCAAACGATGTTTTTCCAACAGCAATGCACTTATCAAGTGTCGAAGAGATAATAACTAAACTTATTCCTTCAATTTCAAAACTACGTGACACACTTCTAAAAAAAAGTAAAAAATTCAAGGATATTATAAAAATAGGCCGGACACATCTTATGGATGCAACACCATTAACCTTAGGAGATGAATTCTCAGCCTATGCACATCAGCTTTCAAATGCTTTAGACAGAATTAAAAGCACCCTACCAAGATTATATGAATTACCTATAGGCGGGACTGCTGTCGGGACAGGGCTTAACGCTCATCCTAAGTTCGCCGCTAAAGTAGTGAGCAAAATTTCAAATTTTACTAGTTTGCCATTTGTAAGCTCGCCTAACAAATTCGAAGCGATCGCAGCTCATGATACTATTGTTGAATTTAGCGGAATACTGAAAACAATTGCAGTTTCCCTCATGAAGATAGGAAACGATGTAAGATGGCTCGGCAGTGGCCCTAGATGCGCAATAGGTGAAATTAATTTGCCTGCTAATGAACCAGGCAGTTCGATTATGCCGGGTAAAGTCAATCCAACACAATGTGAAGCTTTGACAATGGTATGTGCGCAGGTTCTTGGAAACGATACTACGATAAACATTGCAGGTTCAAGCGGTAATTTTGAGCTTAATGTTTTTAAACCTGTAATAATATATAATCTTTTGCAATCTATCACTCTTATTTCCGATGCATCAATCAGCTTCAGTAAAAACTGCGTTGAGGGACTGACTGCAAACATTGCTAATATAAACAATAATTTAAATAAATCTTTAATGCTTGTGACTGCACTGAATCCTCACATCGGCTATGACAAAGCAGCTAAAGTAGCTCAAAAAGCGTATTGCGAAGGTATTACATTAAAAGAGGCAGCAATTTCTCTTAAATATTTAACTGCTGAAAAATTCGACAAACTTGTCAATCCTAAGGATATGATAAAACCTCTAAAAAACAAAAAGAAGTAAACTATAAATTTCTATGAATTTCCTCGAGTTAGTTAAAAAAAGACAAAGCTGCAGAAAATACCTACCAGGTATAATTAAAAAAGAAACCATGGTTAGATGCCTTGAAGCTGCAAGACTTGCACCTTCAGCCTGCAATTCCCAACCATGGCATTTTATAGTCGTAAACACTCCTGAAATTAAGGATAATCTTGCGGAAAAAGCATTTTCAGGAATTTACAAAATGAATGCTTTTGCAAAGCAAGCCTCTGCATTAATTGTTGTTGTACGAGAGCGTTCCCAATTTTCAGCAAAATTGGGATCTTATTTCAGAGGTGTTCAATACAGCCTTATTGATCAGGGAATTGCATGCGAACACCTGATTCTACAGGCTGAAGAAGAGGGGCTAGCCACTTGTTGGATCGGATGGTTTAATGAAAAAGCTGTTAAGAAGTTCCTTGGTGTACCCAAGATCCAGAAGATTGATACAATAATAAGTATCGGTTTCGCAGAAAACACTGAGATAAGAAATAAGATCAGAAAAGATATTTTGGAAATGGCTGACTTTAAATAAAACCAAATATTCTCTGTAAAGAATCAACATAATCCTTGACGAATCAATATCTTACAGCTAATATTGTATTCAATATTGAATGAGTAAACATAAATAGAAAACCTAAATAGCCAAAAATAATTAATGTCTAAAATACAAAAATCAGGTCAAGAACGTCGATATTGCCCAAGAGCCAAGCGAATTATGAGCATTGAATATCGCCTGGTATCTACAAAAAGAAAATCTGCTGATAAAAATTGGCATCTTTCAATTACTCAAGACATGAGCTGTAATGGACTGACCTTTTATGCTGAACAAGAGTTTAAAAAAGATGAGCTTCTTGAAGTCCAGGTTATTATGTCTGGAATACTGGAAATATATAAAGGAAAATGCAGGGTCGTGCGAGCTGAAAAGAAGAATACAGGAGCCAATTTTTTGACAGCAATAACATTCGAACAAAAAGCATCAAAAGCTCCCGAAAAAGAAGCTAAACCCAAGAAAAAAAACGTCAAAAAGATTTAGTTTATAAAATAATATTTAAAAGTCATAACACCTTCGGATTTGTATCCCGGAGGTTTTTTTAGGTCAAATCCTAAAACCAGTTCATATGAATAAAAGGGACGCTAAGGTTAAGCACTCCGGCATAATTACAAAGATCGATAACGACCTTATTACTGTTAATATAGTTAATGCTTCCGCTTGTTCTAGTTGTCACGCAAAAAGTCAATGTTCTTTATCAGAAAAACAAAACAAACTGATTAATGTTAAATATATTACCGATTACTCATCATTTAAAGTGGGCGATAGTGTTTCGGTATTAATAGAGCTATCAATTGGCTTTAAAGCCATATTTATCGGTTATTTATTACCATTTTTTATTTTATTGATAACTTTAATAGCATCTTTCATGTTCACCCAAAATGAGGTAACTTCTGGACTTATATCTATATCCATGTTGATCCCTTATTATTTTGGTGTTTATTTTTTTAGAAATCGTCTTATTAAAAATTTTGAATTCAGCATAGAACCAATTTAAATTTAATTATTTTATCGAAATATGCAAAGCACATTAAAATACGCAATTTTATCATTAAGTACCATTGGTACTGTATCCGCGATCATTCTTTATTTCATTGCACAAAAGTTCAAAGTTATAGAAGACCCGAGGATTGATGATGTTGAACAAGTTTTGCCTTTAGCGAATTGTGGTGGCTGCGGATATCCCGGATGCAGGAATTTTGCAGAAGCTTGTGTCAACAAACATGATCTTGCCTGTTTATATTGTCCAGTTGGTGGTCCTGCTACGATGCAAAAAATAGCTAAAATTCTGGGACTAGAAGCTGGCGAGCAAATACCAATGATAGCTGTAGTAAGATGTTCAGGTTCACCTGAAAATAGGCCAAAAACAACAATTTATGACAGCGTAAAAAATTGTCTAATAGCTTCAAGTGTTTATAGTGGCGATACAGGCTGTGAATATGGGTGCTTGGGCCTTGGAGATTGTGTTGCTTCTTGTTTATTTGATGCAATACATATAAACGAAAAAACTAGTTTGCCAGAAGTTGATCAAGATAAATGCACCGCATGTAACGCATGTGTTAAAGCATGTCCAAAGAAAATTATTGAACTCAGAAAAAAAGGGCCTAAAGATAGGCGTGTTTTTGTATCTTGCATAAATAAAGAAAAGGGAGCCATTGCTAGAAAAAGCTGTAAAGTTGCCTGCATTGCCTGCATGAAATGCCAAAAAGAATGCCCTTTTGATGCAATCACTGTAGAGAATTTTCTTGCTTACATAGATTTTGAAAAATGTAAACTGTGCAGAAAATGTGTCGCTGTCTGTCCAACTTCGGCGATCTTAGAAACAAATTTTCCACCAAAAAAAGATTCAGAGCTTAATAAAGAACCAATTGTTACTCAAGAAAATAATACAAATGTCTAAAGGTTTAAAAACATTTCCAGTCGGTGGTGTTCATTCATGTGATAACAAGCTTTCTGCGTCCAAGCAGATAGAATCAGTCGCTTTGCCAACTATTGTAAGTATTCCGTTATCTCAACATATCGGTGCTCCTGCTATGCCTATAGTAAAACCTCTTGATAAGGTTAAAGTTGGCCAGCTTATAGCAAAGGCAAGCGGTTTTGTTTCGGCAAATATTCACTCCTCAGTTTCTGGAACTGTTAAGAAAATCGATGATGTTCCTGACTCATGTGGATATAAAAGGCCTGCAGTTATTATCGATGTTGAAGGCGATATCTGGGAAGAAAATATAGATAGAACGGATTCTTTATTAAAGGAAATAATATTTGATCAAAAATCCATTATAGAAAAGATCCAAGCGGCAGGAATAGTCGGCCTTGGTGGCGCAACTTTTCCTACACATGTCAAATTATCTGTACCAAAAGGAAAGACCTGTGAGTACCTTTTGATAAATGGTGTAGAATGCGAGCCGTATCTAACAAGTGATCACAGATTGATGCTTGAGAAGACAGAAGAGATTTTTGTAGGCATTATAATAGTAATGAAAGCACTTGGTGTTCCTAAAGCAATAATTGGCATTGAAAACAATAAAAAAGATGCAATTGATAAAATGTCAGCGATCTCTAATAATTATAAAGGCATTTCAGTGCAAGCATTAAAGGTTCAATATCCTCAGGGCGGAGAAAAGCAGCTTGCCAAAGCCTTAATTAATAGGGAAATCCCCGCACCGCCAGGATTGCCAATTGACGTTGGCTGTGTTATTCAAAATGTCGGTACAATTTATGCTATATATGAGGCCGTCCAAAAAAACAAGCCTTTGATAGAACGAGTTGTTACAATTACCGGAAAATCGATTAAAAAGCCTTCAAATTTTTTAGCCAGGATAGGAACTCCCATAAGTATTTTAATTCAGGCTACAGGAGGACTTCCAGAAGATACCGGCAAAATTATAAGTGGTGGCCCAATGATGGGCAAAGCAATAAACACTACGGATATTCCCGTATCTAAAGGTACTTCCGGCATCCTTGTTTTACCTGAGGAACTGTCAAACAGGAAAAATGCAAATAACTGCATACTTTGCGCAAAATGTGTTTCCGTATGTCCGCTCGGATTAGAACCGTATCTTTTATCAAAGCTTTCTTTAAAATCCTTGTTTGACAAAGCAGAAAATGAGCAGGTTGTAAATTGTATAGAATGCGGTTGCTGCAGTTATAATTGCCCGGCTAAGATACCTTTGTTAGATTTCATTAGATTAGCCAAGACAACTGTAATGAAAAATATTAGGAATAGAGTAAAATAATGAATAATAACCTTTTAAAAGTATCCTTATCGCCACATATTTCAGGAAAAGGATCTGTAAAATCCATAATGTACGGGGTAATTATAGCTTTAATGCCTGCATTTATAGCAGGCTTGTACTTTTTTGGTATAGGGGCGCTTAGGGTCACTTTAACTGCAGTAGTTGCATGCGTGCTTTTTGAATACGTTATACAAAAATATCTTCTCAAAGTAGAATCAACAATTTCCGATGGATCCGCAATTATTACTGGCCTGCTTCTGGCATACAACGTCCCAAGTAATTTACCTCCAAATATCATAATACTTGGAAGCTTAGTAGCTATTGGAATAGCAAAGATGTCTTTTGGAGGATTAGGCAACAATCCGTTTAATCCCGCTTTGGTCGGCAGAGTTTTCTTGCTGATATCTTTTCCAGTCGATATGACTAGCTGGCCAAAACCTATTCTGACAAGGGCATCTGCTATCGACGCTGTTACTGCAGCAACACCGCTTGCAATAGTAAAAGAAGGACTTGCTGGCGGTACACCTTATTCAAAACTGCTAACACAAATACCATCATACTGGGATCTGTTCATCGGCAACGTAGGTGGATGCATCGGTGAGGTTTCTGCCTTAGCATTGATAATTGGCCTTTTTTATATGTTGTACAAAAAAATTATTACATGGCATATTCCAGTCTCAATGACCGGTTCAATTTTTATTTTTACAGGAATTATGTGCCTGATAAATCCACAGTCTAATGCAGACCCGTTTTTTCATATCCTGACTGGTGGTGTTTTGCTAGGTGCTATCTTTATGGCAACAGATATGGTTACTTCGCCTATGACCCCTAAAGGTATGCTTATTTTCGGATCAGCCATTGGTATTTTAACTGTGATTATTCGAGTATTCGGAGCATATCCTGAAGGGGTATCTTTTTCTATCTTGATCATGAATGCCTTCGTGCCGTTAATAAATAAATTTTGCAAGCCAAAACGCTTTGGAGAAATAATAAAATAATGGCTAATAAAGAATCAACATTTATAAATATGGTAGCTACACTGTTCATCGTGACATTCATTTCATCAGCGGCTGTAGGCTATGTATATGAAGCTACCAAAGAGCCTATTGCGCAAGCAAGGCTTGAGAAAAAAACTATTGCTATACGGGCAGTCGTGCCTGATTTTGACAATAAACCCATTGATGAAACATATACTATAAATTCCAATGTCGGGCCATTATCCTGTTACCCTGCAAAACAGGGAGGTCAATTAGTCGGAACTGCTATTGAAGCAATTACGAATAAAGGCTTTGGGGGAACAGTGAAATTAATGGTAGGTCTTCTTCCAAACGGCGTAATTAAAGATATTGCTGTTCTTGAGCACAAAGAGACTCCGGGCCTTGGGGATAAAATGGATAAAAGCAAATCTGATTTTAGTATTCAATTTAACGGCAAAGATCCCTCTAAAATGAAATTAACCGTATCAAAAGATGGTGGTGATATAAACGCAATAACTGCCGCTACGATCAGCTCTAGGGCCTTTTGTGATGCTGTTCAAACAGCATACACTTCATATATGAAAGAAGGAAAACAATGAACCAGTGGGATAATTTTAAAAAAGGTTTTTTAAAAGAAAATCCTGTTTTTGTATTGTTGCTTGGATTGTGCCCTACTCTAGGGGTGACCACATCAGCCTTAAACGGCCTTGCAATGGGTCTTGCAACAGCCTTTGTACTAGTAATGTCAAACAGTGTAATTTCCCTGATTAAAAACCTGATCCCTAGTAAAGTCAGAATTCCATCTTTCATTGTTGTAATAGCTTCTTTTGTTACTATTGTTGACCTTGTTATGGCAGGCTATGCTCCGGCACTGCATGCAAAATTAGGATTATTTATTCCCCTTATAGTTGTCAATTGCATTGTTCTTGGAAGAGCCGAAGGCTTTGCATCAAAGAACAATTTACTTTCATCTTTAATTGACGGAGCCAGCATGGGCCTTGGTTTCGCATTTGCATTAACAATTTTAGGCGGAATAAGAGAGCTGCTGGGAGGGGGAGCTTTCTTCGGGCATAAATTTATAACAGGTGATGGGATACTTATCTTTGTTTTGGCCCCGGGAGCATTTATTGTTTTGGGATATTTGATCGCAATAGTTAATATAATCAACAAATCAAAAGCGAAAGCTCATTGCAGCACTGACTAAGGAATATTAAATGGAATATTTTTCAATAATAATATCTGCGATATTCGTAAACAATATAGTCCTTACACAATTCTTAGGGATATGTCCCTTTTTAGGCGTCTCAAATAAAGTTGAAACAGCTTTAGGAATGGGTGGTGCTGTTTTATTCGTAATGACCCTTTCAACAATAGTCACCTATTTAGTCCAAAATTACATTCTAGTACCTTTAAACATCGGATATCTTCAGACGATCACTTATATTCTTGTAATAGCTGCGCTTGTCCAAATGGTCGAAATCATACTTAAAAAAGTTAGTCCCGCATTATATCAAGCGTTAGGCGTATTTTTGCCCTTAATAACAACAAATTGCACCATTCTGGGAGTTGCTATTCTTGTCATTCAAAAAGAATATAATCTTATTGAAAGCGTATTATTTGCTATCTCAAATGCCTGTGGCTTTGCTTTAGCCCTTATTATCTTCTCAGGACTCCGTGAAAACCTGGATCTTGTTGAGATTCCTGAAGCTTTAAAAGGGGTTCCCATAGCTCTAATTATAGCAGGCCTCTTATCATTGGCTTTCATGGGTTTTGCAGGCATAGTATAAATTTCTATTATAATTAATAACTATCATGAATAAAATTATTGAGAAAATCCAATTATCCGAATTAGTCTATCAATTAAAAGTAGAAGCACCACTTATTGCAACTGAGAGAAAACCTGGACAATTTATACTGCTTTTGCTATCTGAGGAGGGAGAGCGCATTCCTTTAACTATATCTGATGCAGACCCCAAAAAAGGATCTATAACATTGATCTTTCAGGTCGTTGGAAAGACAACCCACCTTCTGGCAGAGCTCAACAAAGGTGATTTTATAGCAAATTTAGTTGGGCCACTGGGAACACCAACTCATATTGAAAACTTTGGTTCAGTTGTTTGTGTCGGAGGCGGGATTGGGGCTGCTCCATTATATCCAATTGTGCAAGGCCTAAAAAATGCTGGAAACAAGGTCACTGTTATTTTAGGTGCAAGAAACAAAGAACTTTTAATATTAGAGAATAAAATGAAAGCATCTTCTGATGAACTAATTATATGTACAGATGATGGCTCATATGGCAGAAAATGTCTTGTTACAGAACCATTAAAAGAGCTTTGTGAACAAAACAATAAACCTGACCTGGTTGTCGCTATCGGTCCTCCTATAATGATGAAGTTTTGTTCAGAAACCACACGGCCTTTTAACGTATCAACAGTAGTATCATTAAATACAATAATGGTCGATGGCACGGGAATGTGCGGTGGCTGCAGGGTCATTGTTGGTGATAAAACAAAATTCGTTTGCGTTGATGGCCCTGAATTTGATGGCCATTTAGTCGATTTTGATAATATGATGAACCGGCTGAACGCTTATAAAAAACATGAAAACTCAGACCATCATCAATGCCATATTGATCTAAAAATTAAAGATAAAGAATAACTATGGCTTACGTACCACCTAAAAAATTAGCCCATGATGCAAAATTACTGCTTGAAGAATTGAAATCAAAAAAAGAACCTTTAACTCCAAAAGACAGAATTTCAATTCCACCTCAAGAAATGCCTGCTCAAAACCCAAATGATCGCAATGAAAATATGAACGAAGTTGCTCTTGGATATTTTGCTGAGCAAGCAAAGCTAGAGGCTATGAGATGTCTACAATGCAAAAATGCACCTTGCATTGAAGGCTGTCCAGTAAGAATAGATATACCGGCATTTATCAAAGCCATAACTCAGGAAGACTTTAAAAAAGCTATCGGAATAATAAAGAACAACAGCTTACTTGCAGCTGTATGTGGAAGAGTATGTCCACAAGAAACACAATGCCAAGAACCATGCACTGTAGGAAAATCCCTAAAAGACGTTAATAAAGCTGTTTCAATCGGCAGATTGGAAAGATACGTCGCAGATTGGGAAAGACTCCAAAAAAATATAGCTGAGCCTGTAATCAAGCCAACTACTGGGAAAAAAGTAGCAATAGTCGGCTGCGGTCCTGCAGGCATTACAGTTGCCGCGGATGTAAGAAGAGAAGGCCATGCAGTGACAATATTCGAGGCTTTTCACAAAACAGGCGGTGTTCTTGTTTACGGTATACCTGAGTTCCGACTTCCAAAGAAGATCGTCCAAGAAGAAGTGGATTTTTTAAAAAAAATGGGTGTTGTAATTAAAACTAATTTTATTGTAGGAAGAACAAGAAAACTGACTGACCTTATGGGAAAAGATGGTTATGATGCTGTCTTCATCGGCTCGGGTGCCGGATTACCAAGATTTATGAATATTGAAGGAGAGAACCTTGTCGGCGTTTTTTCAGCAAATGAATATTTAACCCGATCTAATTTAATGAAGGCTTATGATAGAGAACATGCTGATACTCCAATTTTTGATTCAAAGATAGTCGCCGTATTAGGGGGCGGAAATGTTGCGATGGATGCTGCAAGAACAGCTTTAAGGATCGGAGCAAAAGAAGTTCATCTTATATATCGCAGGACAGAATCCGAAATGCCGGCAAGAGTTGAAGAGGTAACCCACGCAAAAGAAGAAGGCGTGATATTCCACATTTTACAGAATGCTAAACGAATTATTGGCGATCAGACCGGCAATGTAAAAGCGATCGAATGTTTAAAATATAAACTTGGTGAGCCAGATGATTCAGGCAGAAGAAGGCCTGTTGTAATTGATGGCAGTGAATTCATTATTGACGTTGATACAGTTATTGTTGCAATTGGCAATGATTCCAATCCATTGATCAAACAAACAACTCCATCGCTTGTAACAAATAAGTGGTGCAATATTGTTGTTGACGAAAACTGTAAAACATCAATTGACGGCATTTATGCCGGTGGCGATATTGTATTGGGTGCTGCAACAGTAATTCTGGCAATGGGACAGGGCCGCATAGCTGCTAGGTCTATTAATGAATATTTAAAGTAGAGCTGCATCAAAACACAAAGGCTTTTAAGATAGCATCCTTAAAAACTATGAATTCAAATAATAAATCTAAACTCGCAAGATTTTGGGAACAAATTGAAAAAGATACAATAAAGTGCACTCTATGCCCAAGACATTGTATTTTGAAGAATGGCCGATCTGGATTCTGTTTTGTAAGGCAAAACCTATCAGGAAAAATGGTCCTTATAACATACGGAAGAAGCAGCGGATTTTGTATTGATCCTATTGAAAAAAAACCTCTTAATCATTTCTATCCTGGAAGTAAAATCCTTTCATTCGGCACGGCCGGTTGCAATTTAGGATGTAAATTCTGCCAGAATTGGGACCTAAGCAGATCCAGGGAATTTGACAGAATGACTGAAAAAGCTTCACCTGCAGAAATAGCTTTAGCAGCAAAAACCCATGATTGCAAAAGTGTTGCTTTTACATATAATGACCCAATTATATTTGCAGAATATGCAAGTGACACAGCAATTGAGTGCCATAAACTTGATATAAAAACAGTTGCTGTAACTGCCGGATATATCACCGATGAGGCAAGGCCTTATTTTTTTGAACATATTGATGCCGCAAATGTGGATCTAAAGAGCTTTTCTGATGATTTTTATGAGAAATACTGTTCGGGACAGATTGAGCCTGTGTTGAAAACATTAGTATATCTTAAGGAAAGAACTGATGTGTGGTTTGAGATCACTAATTTGATAATTCCAGGCTTAAATGATACTGACCAAGAAATCAAGAATATGACAAAATGGATATTTACGAATCTGGGGAAGAATGTTCCACTGCATTTTAGCGCTTTTCATCCAATTTATAAAATGACCGATAGAAAAGCAACTCCAGAGGAAACTCTGATAAAAGCTAGGGATATTGCCCTGGATTCGGGATTACAACATGTATATACCGGCAATATCCATCATAAAGAAAGCTCCAGCACTTATTGTTCAAATTGTAAGAACCTCTTAATTGAAAGAGACTGGTACACGATCGGAGAATATAATTTAGTTAATAATAACCATTGTCCAAACTGTTCAACTGTTTGTGCCGGCATATTTTGAGAAAACAAATAATGAGAATATTAAGCTGGAACGTCAACGGAATAAGGGCAATTGAAAAGAAGGGTTTTCTTGATTTTCTGCAAAAGGAATCTCCCGACATTTTATGCCTTCAAGAAACAAAATGTAACCCAGAGCAGCTAACAGACAAGCTTTTAGCTCCCAAAGAATACAAGAGCTATTGGTCATCAGCTGAAAAGAAAGGTTATAGCGGGGTCTGTATTTATACAAAGGAAGAACCTGTTTCTGTAAAACACGGCTTTGGGATTGAAGAATTTGACTCAGAAGGAAGGATTTTAATTTTAGAGTTTAAGGACTTTGACCTGTTTAATATTTACTATCCCAATGGCGGCGCAGCGAACAAACGTGTTCCTTACAAACTGGATTTCTATAAAGCTTTTCTTGATCATGCAAATAAACTCAAGAAGAAAGGCAAAAAGCTTATTATTTGTGGTGATGTTAATACTGCTCACAATGAGATAGACCTAGCCAGACCAAAGAGCAATGAAAATAATACCGGATTCCTTCCAGAAGAAAGAGCTTGGATAACAAAGTTCATTGATAATGGATTTATTGATACTTTTCGCCAATTCAACAATGAGCCTGGACATTATACCTGGTGGGACTATAAGACAAAAGCCAGGGAGCGCGACGTAGGATGGCGTATAGATTACTTTTTTATAACTGAAAATTTACTTTCAAAATTAAAAAAAGCATTTATAATGAAATATATTCTTGGCTCTGACCACTGTCCGACAGGAATTGAGCTCCAATAATTAACAGAAAAACAAATCAAGCTTCTTATAAAACCAGCAATCAAAAGAATACAATATGCCAGCTAAATCAAATGAATCTGATCTTAAATCACTTGCAAAGAAACTATCAGAATATGTTGAATCAACTTTTGAACAACTATGCAAAACATCTTTCATCGGTGAACCAGAGATAATCGTTAAAGATATTATTGAATACAAAACCCGCATGCGGTTATTTGGCCTTGAAAAATTTAATGGTCCTTGCTATATCTCAGCTGTAAATCTATATTTAAACGATAATGAACTGAAAAAGGACCATGCCCTTGGAGCAGTTATTCTGTATATTGAGGAATCAGTTGCTTCAGGCCTACTTAAAGCAACCGGACAAAAAGGCATAGATTGTGAGGATTTTGACTCTATAACAAACTATACTGGGGAATTCTGCAGCAATATTGTCAGTCAGTTCAAGAATCACCTTATATCCTCAGGTTACACCAACATAGTTATGTCTGCACCTTCTAATCATCAGGATGATATACCCCTAGGTGTTAATTTTAAATTTTCTGAGAACAAGTATTGCGAACTTAGCTTTGTCTTGAAAAAAGAACCGGCAATAAAAGTAGATTTCACAATAGGGCCAGCGAAATAATTAAAATAAAAATAAATTAATTAGAGAATAACAAATGTCAATATTTTATGATCCCCTTAAAAAAAAGCCGCGTAAATGGGTATTTATCACTTTAGTATCAATACCATTTATTCTAATGCTTATTACCTTGGTAATAGGTAAATACAAAATTAAAAAGAATTCAAACAAGCCTGAAGAACAAGTAGAAGATATTTTAGAAAAATTTTAATTTCTATATGCAAGATTCGCGCATAAAGAAAATAATTCCCTTCCTAAATCCATTATTAATCAATGATACTAAGTCATGTTAACATATAAAACAGTTTTAGCTTTAATGTTGTTTGGCATGATTTATCCACTTATTTTCCTTTTCTGGCATGCAAAAAAAAGCAGTTACAGAAAGCATATAACATATGCAAACATAGCTTCTGGCTTAACAGTGGTATATTTGCTATTATCACACATTCCGTTTAACTTCAAACTATGGGTTATCTTCTGGAAAATCACACTTTTAGCATCATCAAGCTATAATTGGAGAAAAAAGACCATTACAGCTCAGTTATTTTTAGTGCAATTCTTTGCAGGTATTTATGTGTTTTACCTGCTTTTTACTCATAAACCCTTATATTTTTAGCAAATCATTGTTATTTTTTACTTTTTTTGTAACTTTTCTTTTCAAATTGCGTTTAAAATGTTGGAGAGAGGGGAACAAAGCAAACTAGAGAGCTTTATGGAGAAAAAAGACGAACAACTGATAATAGAATATCAGCAAGGTAATGATGAGAACGCTTTAGTAACACTCTTTAACCGCTATAAAACTCATATATTGAACTTTGCTTTAAGAATATTGGGCAATAGGGCTGATGCTGAGGATGTTACAAGTGATTGCTTTTTAACGCTCTTTAAAAAAAGATACATATATCGGGCAAAAGTAAAATTTTCAACTTGGCTTTTTACTGTTGCGAGAAATTTATGTATCAATAGAATCAGAAAACGAAAAAAGCTTGGTTCTATGTGGTTTAAAAAAGACAGTAACAATTACGAGCAGTGGGATGTAACTGATGAAAAAGACGCTGCAGATACTGAGCTTGAAAAAACAGAGGCTTCAATAATGGTAAGAAAGGCCATCCTAAAACTTGCTGAAGAACAAAAAGAGGCTCTCATTTTACGAGAATATCATAATATGAACTATGCTGAGATATCACAAATAATGAACTGCTCTTTAGAAAAAGTTAAAATCCTTATATTCAGGGCTAGAGAACAGCTAAAAATCGAACTATCATCCTTCGTATTGGAGGGAGAAAATGACTGAACATATAGAATATAAAAAAATAATATCTATTTATTTTGATGGAGAAGCAACCCCTCAAGAAAAAACAATAATAGAGAAGCACATATCAGAATGTGAAGATTGCAGAAAGTATCACGAAGAGCTCCATAAACTCTCCAAAAAAATAAAAAAATGGGGCAATGAATCCCTCTCTCCCGATCTGGAACAAAAAATCAATAGTAATATGATAAATATTACAAATCGGGAGGTCAAGAAAATGAAAACACCAAGTTCAATGCTTAAAACAAGTGTCGGCGGTGGAGTAGTAGTTACCTTATTAATTTGTGTTTTTGCCCTTCATAACTACTCACAAAGAAGCCTTCAGGCCAGAGTTAGAGATGCTTCAATTTATCTGGCTGCAGAAAGATCAGATGCAGCAAAAACAAATCAGTACGAGCCCTATTATCTAGAGGTAGACACCAAGCTAAAAAAAGATAATCTCAGCGCAATAAAGCCATTCAAAAAAGCATCACCTATCATTAAAGAGGAAGAAAAGACTATCAATTTTAAGTCCGAAAAACCAGTTTCTCAAAAAGGATCAGATAAATATGAGCCGTATTACCTGGCAACTGATTATGATATTGTCAAAAATGAAACTATTACCGAAACATATTCTATGCCAGGCGAAAGTGATAAATTGACCTTATCTGAAAAACAAGTATATAAGGTCAAGGATTTGGGTGCAGGCAGTATAAGCCCGTCACAGCCTGCATTTGCTTTTGGAAGTTCTGATGAAGGAAGAGCGGTTGCAAGAACACGAAGCTCAGCCGGAATGCAAACAATGATGTATGGTTCAGCTGCCATTGCAGATCATGAAATGGGAATTTCTGACGGTTATTATTATAGGCAAAAATCAATTATGCCTTATCCTGTTAATCCTTACGTTCAACAGCCATACAATACCGAGCAATATGATAGTATCGTGGAAAATGAGTTTCTTGACGTTTCTGAAAATCCGCTTTCAACTTTCTCTATTGATGTGGACACTGCATCATACAGTAATGTCAGAAGGTTCCTGAATTCAAATCAAATGCCACCCGAAGATGCGGTCAGAATAGAAGAGATGATCAACTATTTTTCATATAATTATCCGGCGCCTCAAGGCAACAAGCCATTTTCAATTAATACAAATGCCTCAGTATGTCCATGGAACACAAACCACCAATTAGTATCAATTGGATTGCAGGGAAAAGTTTTTGAAGGCAATGAAATCCCCCCCAGTAATTTGGTATTCCTTATAGATGTGTCCGGGTCAATGAACCAGCCTAACAAATTACCTTTATTAAAATCAGCTTTTTTAATGATGGCTAACCAACTGTCATCAAATGAAAGGGTAGCTATTGTTGTATATGCTGGAGCCGCTGGAATAGTTCTTGAATCAACACCAGGCTCAAACAAGCAAAGAATAACTCAAGCCATTAACGACCTTTCTGCAGGGGGTTCAACTGCCGGCGGCGCAGGGATCCAGCTTGCGTATAAAATAGCTAGAGAGAATTTTATCGATGGTGGAAATAACCGTGTGATTCTGGCAACCGATGGTGATTTCAATGTGGGAGTTTCATCAAATTCTGAGCTAGTACGTATGATAGAAAAGGAAAGAGAAGCGGGCATATTTTTAACGATCCTTGGGTTCGGAACAGGCAATTATAAAGATTCGAAAATGGAACAAATTGCCAATAAGGGTAATGGGAACTATTACTATATCGACACACAGAAAGAGGCAAGGAAAGTGCTTGTCAATGAACTGGGTTCAACACTTTTTACAATTGCTAAGGATGTTAAGATCCAGATAGAATTCAATCCGGCACAAATCAGATCTTATAAACTTATTGGCTATGAAAACAGATTGCTTGCAAAAGAGGACTTTAATGACGACACAAAAGATGCAGGCGAGTTAGGCGCGGGGCATACAGTAACTGCACTTTATGAAATCATCCCTGTTGATCCTGAAAAGGAGACCAGAAAAGTCGACGAACTTGCTTATCAAGTGAAAAAGATCATACCAAGCGCTGATCTTATGACCGTTAAATTAAGATACAAAGAGCCTAATGGCGTTACTAGCAACTTAATTAAACAAACAGTAAACAAGAATGATATCGCACCAAGTCCTAGAGGTGATCTTCAGTTTGTTTCAGCAGTTGCCGAATTTGGATTGATATTAAGAAATTCAAAGCACCGAGCAAATGCTTCATACGAGAATGCACTAAGAAATGCCAGAGAAGCAATCGGAAAAGATGTTTATGGGTACAGGGCTGAGTTAATAGACCTTATTGAAAAAGCCAAGATGATCGATTCAAGGGTCTACAGCGATGATTATGAATCTAACACCGGAATGCAGTTTAAAAGGTGATCATATAAATAATTAAGGGGAACGCGTCTTCGAAATGACGCATTCCGCAATATTAAACATTATTATAAACCTCCAAGCTAAAAAAGGGGAAGAGCCGAAAACTCTTCCCCTTTTTAATCTATTAAAACAGGCAAAACTATTTCTAAAAGAAGCTTAAAAGCTTAGACGCAAAATAACTAATAAATGCTTTGAACCCATAAAGCTTACGAAGCAGATCCCCAAAAGAACGGATTGAAATAAGCATCTTCCACATTTGCGATGGTCTTAAATAAAATTCTTTAAGTGCTATATCAATAAAGCCATCAATTTCTTTATTGCTTAACTGAGGATAACTGACCAAAGTTTTTTGTTCGCGCCCTTCAGTAAGCCATTGTTCCCAATCATCCACTAATAAATATTTATTTTTTTTTGCCCAATCATACATAACAGTACCCGGATAAACAGCTATTCCCGTAAATTGAACAGTATCCATTGGTATTGATTTTGCAAAATCAACTGTCGCCCTAGCTGTTTCGCGAGTTTCACCAGGAGCACCAAACATAAAACACCCATGTACAGTAAATCCTAGTTGCTCGGCCCTAACTGCAA
This sequence comes from Omnitrophica WOR_2 bacterium RIFOXYA2_FULL_38_17, assembly GCA_001805965.1. Lineage (GTDB taxonomy): Bacteria > Omnitrophota > Gorgyraeia > Zapsychrales > Zapsychraceae > Zapsychrus_A > Zapsychrus_A unditaenarius. Next base: position 49,090 of record MHHG01000005.1, read on the forward strand.
ATTTTCGGGCCATATCGACGCTCACACCACCTTTACAAACAGCTTTTAAGCCTTCATCATAACCAAATTCAAAACCCACCATAAGCATTCTGCAGCCAGCTTTTTTCATTAATGGAAGAATTTCCAGGTCCGTATCGACTCTAGCATTACAGGACCATGATATCTTTCTATTTAGTCCCCGATTTAAAATCTCATTACAAACATCAACAACATGCTGTTTGTCTGCAGTAAAAGTATCCGTTTCAAACATTATTTCCCTGATCTTAGGATGAACCTTAAGGTCATATTCCATTTCATCAACCACTTTTTTGGCATCTCGCATTCTAAGCGTATAACCATACATTGTGCGAGGATCACGGCAAAAAGTACATCCGTTGTTACATCCTCTACCGGTAAGAATAGTCAAAAAAGGATATTTCTTTCCCGCATCTGGATACCATTCAGGCTCAATTAATTGCCATGCTGGAAAAGGAAGAAGGTTTACATCAATCTGAGGCCTGTTTGGATTGTTTACAATAATGTTCTGGTCAAAATAGGATAGCCCTGGGATTTTCTTTAAATCAACTCCTTGGGCCAGGTCTCGCAACGTGAAATCATATTCAGCTCTTAATATATAATCAACGACGCCTTTGCCTAATTCAAATGTATTATCAACCTCTGCAGAAACATGCTGCCCGACAAATGCCACTTTACAACTGATCTGATCCTTGATAGCTTTTGCCTGTCCAATATCGTTATATATTGATGGGGTTGTGGCATGTACGACAAGTAGCTCTGCTCCAAATTCTTTTACTACTGAATAAGATTGCTCCGGTGTTAGATTTCTTGCAGCTGCTTCGACAAATAAAACTTCATGCCCATTGTCTATAAGAATTTGAGCAGCTATCAATAAATATTCTGGATGCCTTTGCACTCGTCCACGCGATTTTGCAGCCCATCGTGCAACTCGGACAAAATCATCACCATAAGAAGGATTTAATATTGCAACTTTCATATTTTATTGGAGTTTTTAATGATACAAAAATAAAACTATAAACATAGTAAGAGTATAAATATATAAATGCAAGCACATTTTGATTTTCACAAGAAAACCAGCTTTATTGCGGCAATTTTTATCATATAGTGAACTTTATTATCTATTAATTGAACAGAATAATTATATTGCTATAATTAAACCTAGTAATTTTATTAATACTTAAAAACCGGCTTTAAATATATGAATCGAACCAAGTTGACAATATTAATTTTGTTCTTGTTTGCATCCAACGTTAGCGCAGAAATAATCAAGCTTCATAATGGTGATATTATTGATGCTAAAGTCATAAGAAGAGATTCTGATTCTTTTACCGTAAATATTGGAGGGGTTGAAATAACTTACTGGCAGGATGATGTTGAATCAACAGACAGTAATACTCAAGATCAGGGATATAAACAAAATTTAACTGACAATAAGGACACTAATTCTTTTTTAAATCCTGACGATATTTCCCAAATTTATGACGATTTTAATGATGAATCTGAAACAAGAGACCCATCTTCCGATATAGACATAATCATAAATGATGAAGTTGGCGATATATCAAGAAACAGTAAATGTTCACATGATATTAAAACGATCTACACAAAAACAGTGCCCGGATATTTAATTTTTAAAGCTGTTACTGAAACTAACATATCAAAATGTCTACAAGCGGCAAATATGGCTGGAGCAGTAATGGAAGTGTATATTGATGCCGATAATGATAGGTCAACAGGGCAGAATACTTTCTGGGGAAAAATTCCAGGCTTTGAGTTTCATATCAAACTTTTAGCAGGCATTGATTATGGGAATCAAGGATTCATAACAGAGGGCAGGTTAAATAATCAAGATCCAATAGATTTCTTTGCAAGCCATGATGTAGGGGATTGCACGGATAGCTCTTTGTGCTTTACAAAGATAATCAACAGCCTTGACAATGATGCGATCAGTAATTCTGAACTTGGTGATAATTTTATATCCGCAAAAATACCTATTGAAAAACTTGGATTAACCCCCGGAAAAAAAATCAGACTTATCTTTAGAGAATCTGGCTCAAAAGATATTAAAGAAGGAAGCTTTTCTCAAGAAAAGTATTTGATTTTAAAATAATTATATAGTTCTTTTTAATACATTATTTACAGCATTAGTTGAAAAAAACGTTCAATTGCATTAGAATACTTTTTCATAGAACTCATCAATAAGATCATCCATTAACTATTTTATTCAAGGGGTAAAAAATGGACATGTTGAAAACAATTCTTGACCGCAGAAGCATTAGAAAATATACTGGAGACCCGGTAAGCCGCGATAAATTAATATCTCTAGCAAAAGCCGGGATGGCAGCACCAACCTCAAGAGATACACGCCATTTTAATTTTATAATTGTTGATGATGAATCAGTTATTAATAAATTGCTTGAAGGGTTGCCTTATTCAAAGATGATGGCAACTGCAAAACATGCAATTATTGTAACTAGTGACCTTTCAATAGCACATGGGGGCGCAGAAACAGATTATTGGATACAGGACTGTTCTGCTGCAGCTCAAAACATTACTCTGGCTGCAACTGCGCTTGGCCTTGGCGCATGTTGGACTGCAGCTCATCCCAGAGAAGAAAGAGTAAACTTCGTAAAGAAGGTTATTGAATTACCTCAGAATGTAAATCCATTGTGTGTAATTGCTGTCGGTATTCCAACAGGTGAAGAAAAGCCAAGAGATAAATTTGATCCATCACACGTCTTTTTTAACAAATGGGGGAAATTATCGTAATTTTATAAAAAGTATTTTATTTATTAAATTTAAAAATGGTCATGGCTTTCTAGGTGTTAAGGCCTGACCTTTTTTCATCAAATAGAATATTGACTCGTGAGCACTATTTCCATATAATACGTTTCATTCAGCCATAAGTATAATGTAAATATCATGTTAGGAAACCATTTATTATGAGCAGCTTTAATAAAAATAAAATCTTCAAATTATTAAACACGAAATCTGGAAAATATAAGATCGCTTCCTTTTCTAAACTAGACAAGCTTGTCTCAGGAAACATAGGCAAACTGCCTTTTTCTATAAAAATAATTCTTGAAAGTGCTTTAAGAAATTTTGATAATTTTCAAATAACAGAAAAAGATATTAAAAATATATTAAGCTGGACTCCAAAATCAAAAGCAGTTAAAGAAATTGCTTTTAAACCAGCTCGTGTAATCTTACAGGATTTTACAGGTGTTCCTTGTGTTGTTGACCTTGCAGCATTGCGTTCAGGAATGAAGGCGCTCGGAGGGGATATCAGCAAGATAAATCCTCAAGTACCTTGCGACCTTGTAATTGACCATTCTCTTCAAATTGATGCTTTTGGAAGCAAAAGTGCATTAGATAAAAATGTATCTTTAGAGTTTAAACGAAACAAGGAAAGATATGAGTTCTTAAAGTGGGGGCAAGAGACTTTTAAGAACTTTAGAGTTGTTCCGCCTTCAACTGGAATTATTCATCAGATAAACCTTGAATATATAGCCAAAGGCATAATAAAGAAAATTGATGAAAAAGATGATACATTGATCTATCCGGATAGCTGCATAGGAACGGATAGCCACACTACAATGATAAATGGGCTTGGAATCGTTGGATGGGGTGTCGGCGGGATAGAAGCAGAGGCTGTTATGCTGGGAGAGCCAATTTACATGCTATTGCCTGAAGTCGTTGGATTCGAATTAACTGGCCGTCTTAACGAAAATGTAACAGCTACCGACATGGTGCTTACAGTGGTTGAAATGCTAAGAAAGAAGGGTGTTGTTGGTAAATTTATTGAATTTTATGGTAATGGCCTTAAACATTTAAGCCTGCCGGATAGGGCAACAATATCGAACATGTGCCCTGAATATGGCGCAACCATAGGGATTTTCCCTATTGATGATGAAACATTAAAATATTATAGGCTTACTGGAAAAACTGAGCTTGAAGTTGACTTAATTGAGCATTACTTCAAAGAACAACAAATGTTCTATTATGAAAATTCTAAGCCTCCCAAATATAGTGAGAACGTTACCTTAGACCTATCGACCGTACAGTTGAGCCTCGCAGGGCCACGCCGACCACAGGATAGGATTCTTGTTGGAAAGCTGAAAGATTCTTTCAATAAGACAGTTAATGACATAGGCGTTAAAGCACCAATTACAGAAGAAAGCAAAAAAGAAACACCTTTGAACCTGAAAAATGGATCAGTAGTTATTGCATCCATAACAAGCTGTACGAACACTTCAAATCCATCTGTTTTGATTGGTGCAGGATTACTTGCAAAAAAAGCTTGTGAAAAGGGTTTAACAGTCCCAGATTTTGTTAAAACAAGTTTTGCCCCTGGATCACAAGTCGTTGAAGAGTACTTGAGCAGCTCTGGCTTATTAACATATCTTGAAAAATTAAAATTCCATATCGTCGGATATGGATGTGCAACTTGTATAGGAAATAGCGGGCCGCTAGCAGATCCAATCGTTAAAGAGATCAACCAGAAAAAGTTAATTGTTTCAAGTGTTTTGAGCGGGAATAGGAATTTTGAAGGACGTATAAACCCGCATACAAAAGTTAATTATCTAGCTAGCCCCGCTTTAGTCGTAGCTTATGCGCTTGCAGGAACGGTTGATATTAATTTGGAAATTGACCCCTTGGGTAAAAACAAGAACGGTGAAAACATTTTCCTAAAAGATATATGGCCGGAACAGTCAGAGATAAATTCAGTAATTTGCAAGAATGTAAAACCTTCGTCATACAAAAAAAGGTACAAAAATATAGATCATAGCAATTTGAAATGGAACACTATTAAAACAAGCAAATCAAATCTTTATCCCTGGAAAAAAACAAGCACCTATATCCAGGAACCACCATTTTTCATAGAAATGGAAAAGTCACCAGGCCCTATAAAACCCGTAGAAGGGGCGCGAGTACTTGTAAAAGTCGGTGATTCAATAACAACAGACCATATATCACCAGCTGGTTCAATTTCAAAAGATTCTCCAGCAGGAAAATATTTATTAAGTCTGGGGGTCAAAGAAAGTGATTTTAATAGTTATGGCTCTCGAAGAGGAAATGATAAGGTCATGACAAGAGGGACTTTTGCTAATATAAGATTAAAAAATGAACTCGCTTTAGGGACTGAAGGTTCATGGACAACCCATTTCCCATCAAAGACCGTAATGAGTATTTACGATGCTTCATGCAAATATAAGGAAGCCCATACCCCTCTTTTGGTCCTGGCTGGAAAAGAGTATGGTACTGGTTCATCCCGTGATTGGGCAGCAAAAGGCACTGCCCTATTAGGAGTCAGAGTTGTACTTGCTCAAAGCTACGAGAGGATTCATAGGAGCAACTTAGCTGGAATGGGCATACTGCCACTTGAATTCATAGAAGGAGAATCCGCTTCCTCGCTTGGGCTAGAAGGTGATGAAGTTTTTAACTTTATGGGAATAAATGACAACCTTAAGCCGCGAAGCATATTAAAAGTCGTTTCAGAATCGCCTTCAGGTAAAATAAATAATTTCAAAGCGATTGTTCGTCTCGATACACCAGTTGAAATAGATTATTACAGGAATGGCGGAATCCTACAGACCGTTCTAAGAAAGCTAAGCAAGGCGTAAACCAATATTTCACAAACCGGAGAATCATTATGGCTAAAACAATGTATCAAAAAATATGGGATTCACATTTAGTAAAAGAATCTCATGGGGATATTTGCATAATATATGTAGATAGACAACTAGTTCATGAAGTTACAAGCCCGCAAGCCTTTGAGGGCTTAAGGCTTTCTGGCAGAAAAGTGCGTCATCCGGAAAATACTTTTGCGACAATGGACCACAACACATCGACAAAAACAAAAGAGCTCTCTGATATGGAAGAAACTTCTCAGATCCAAATTAATGCTCTTGCAAATAATTGTAAAGAATTTGGTGTAAATTTATATGATCACTTACATCCAGACAATGGAGTGGTGCATATTTTTGCGCCAGAATTAGGGATAACACAGCCCGGCATGGTTATTGTTTGCGGCGATTCGCATACTGCAACACATGGAGCTTTTGGCTCTTTAGCCTTCGGTATCGGAACTTCCGAAGTCGAACATGTCCTCGCCACACAAACTTTACAGCAAAACCCTTCGAAGACAATGCTAATAAATGTAAAAGGTGAGCTAGCAAAAGGTGTGGGAGCAAAAGATATCATCTTATATATTATTGGATTGATCGGAACTGCCGGTGCAACAGGATATGTAATCGAATACGCGGGTGATACGATCGAGGCTCTTTCAATGGAAGAAAGAATGACAATTTGTAATATGAGCATTGAAGCTGGTGCACGTGCGGGAATGATAGCTCCAGACCAAACAACATTTGATTACATTAAAGGTCGTGATCTTGCCCCTAAAGGTGATCAATATAAAAAAGCAGTTGAATACTGGAAGACACTAAAAACAGACAAAGGTGCTGTATTTGATAAGACTTTGGAAATAAATGCATCTGATATAAAACCCCAAGTAACGTGGGGAACAAGCCCTGGTCAAGTAGTATCTATTGATGATACTGTTCCATACCCAGAGAATTTTAAAGATCCTACTGATGCTTCAGCAGCAAAAAAAGCGCTTGAGTACATGGGCTTAAAATCAGGATCAAAAATGTCTGATATTTCTATCAATTATGTGTTCATTGGTTCATGTACTAACGGACGTATTGAGGATTTGCGAAAAGCAGCAAATATTCTAAAAGGCAAAAAAGTGTCAAACAATGTAACTGCTTTAGTTGTTCCCGGTTCTGGTAGAGTAAAACGCCAAGCGGAAGAAGAAGGGCTGGATAAGATTTTTATCGAAGCTGGCTGCCAATGGAGATTTGCTGGTTGCTCAATGTGCCTGGCAATGAACGATGATAAAATGAGCGCAGGTGACAGATGCGCTTCAACAAGCAATCGCAACTTTGAAGGCAGACAAGGTGCTGGTAGCCGCACTCACCTGGTAAGCCCGCAAATGGCCGCAGTTGCTGCAATTGAAGGTAAAATTGCTGACGTAAGAAAATATTTATAGAACTAATCTCTGAAAAATATACGAGGATAATATTATGGAACCTTTTAAAAAACATACCGGAATTGCTGCCCCATTAGATAGGGCCAATATCGATACTGACGCAATTATACCGAAACAATTCTTAAGATTGATCAAAAGGACAGGTTTTGGCAAACATCTGTTTCATGAACTAAGATATCTTGATTATGAAGGCAAAAAAGATAATCCGGATTTCGTTTTAAACAAACCAGAATATAAAAATTCAACCGTTTTACTCGCAAGGGACAACTTTGGATGTGGATCTTCACGCGAACATGCGCCTTGGGCATTATATGACTATGGTTTCAGGGTTATAATCGCTCCAAGCTTCGCTGATATTTTTTACAATAATTGTATTAAAAACGGCATTCTTTTGGTACGCTTAAAGGAAGAAGAGGTGGATTCTATCTTTGATGAGATCACTTCTAAGCCCGGGACCACAGTAACAGCAGATCTTGGATCTCAAGCAGTAACAACTTCAGGTCGAAAAAAATATACTTTTGATATACATCCTTTTGCAAAAGACTGTTTATTAAAGGGATTAGATCATATCGGATGGACCTTACAGTTCAGCGATCAAATTAACTCTTATGAAGAAAAAATAAAAAAAGAAAAACCCTGGATCGTTTAACTGTTTGATTTTAAGGAATTTTATATGTCAGGAAACACTTTCGGAAAAATTTTCAAAATAACGACCTTTGGAGAAAGTCACGGCCCTGCTATCGGCGTTGTCATTGATGGCGTCCCCCCAGATATAAAAATCTCTGAATCTGACATACAGCATGAATTGAATAGGAGGCGACCTGGTCAAAGCGATATTACCAGTCAAAGAGACGAACGTGACATTGCCGAAATACTTTCTGGCGTCTTTGAAGGAAAAACGACCGGATGCCCCATAGCAATTGTTATTCGTAACAAGGACCACAATTCTAATGACTACACCGATATTAAAGACGTTTTCAGGCCCGGACATGCAGATCACACATTCTTTGCAAAATATGGCATAAGAGATTTTAAAGGCGGCGGACGCTCTTCAGGCAGAGAAACAGCTGCAAGGGTTGCCGCAGGAGCAATAGCTAAACAGATCCTAAGAGACCAAGGTATCAGCATTGTAGCTTATACTCTTTCTATTGCTGGTATTCGAGCAAACAATATTGACACTTCTGTAATTGAAAAGAATCCTGTTAGGGCTCCTGACCTTGAAGCAGCAAAATTAATGGTCGAAAAGATAAATGAAGCAAGAAAGAACAATGATTCTGTAGGTGGGGTCATTGAAGCAATCGTTCACGGATGCCCACCAGGCCTTGGAGACCCTGTTTTTGACAAGCTGACCGCGCGTTTAAGCTACGCAATCATGTCAATTGGAGCAACTAAAGGCATTGAATTCGGAACAGGCTTTGAAGCTACATCAATGCTAGGAAGCGAGCATAATGATAATTTGTATTTGGATGGAGATAAGATCAGAAGCACAACAAACCATGCAGGAGGGATCTCGGGTGGCATTTCAAACGGAGCTAACATAGTTCTGCGTGTTGCAATCAAACCCACATCTTCAATTGCACAAACACAACAAAGCGTTACAGTTTCAGGTAAAAACACTAGCCTTGAAATAAAAGGACGTCACGATCCATGCATTTGTCCTAGAGTAGTATGCGTAATTGAAGCTATGATCGCAATAACGCTGCTAGATTCTTTATTGCTTCAGAAAACAATATCTTAAAACCAACATATATTTTATATTATGTCAGACCCAAAAAATGTTTTAGTTACAGGCTGCTCTAGTGGTTTTGGTCTAATTATAGCTACACATTTAGCCAGCTGCGGGCACAAAGTAATAGCTACCATGCGAAACCTTGAAAAACAAGGCGATTTATTAGAAACAGCCAAAGAACTTCAAGTAAACATAGAAACCCTTCATTTAGATGTAACTGACAACAGTTCTATTTCAGTAGTAAAAGATCATCTGGCTTCGAATTATGGGAACCTTGATGTCTTGATCAACAATGCAGGCTTTGGCATGGCTGGATTCTTTGAAGACCTTACAGAAAATGATATTCGCAATCAAATGGAAACAAACTTCTTTGGAGTTCAAAATGTTACTCGCCAAATGTTGCCACTATTAAAACAAAAAGCAGGCTCAAAAATTATTAATATTTCGAGCGTTTCAGGATTTACAGCATCTCCGGCATTTAGTGCCTATTGCTCGAGTAAATGGGCTTTGGAGGCTTTCACTGAAAGCTTAAGATTTGAATTACGATTCTTTGGTGTTGATGTCCTATTAATTGAGCCGGGATCATATAAAACAAAGATATTTTTTGAAAACGCAAGGGTAGCAACTAATTTCTATAACAAAGAGAGTTCTTACTACCAATTGTCACAACATTTAAAGAATACAATTGATTCAAGCATATCAAAGAACACTAAAGACCCAAAAGATATTGCAAGGCTTGCTGAGCAGCTTATTAATCAAAAAAATCCCCCTTTCAGGAATATTCCCGATCTTTCATCAAAACTGATTTATATATTTAGGAAATACTCGCCTTTTTGGTTATATAGCTGGATAATTGAAAAGGCTATGCTTCAAAAATGCAAACAGTAGGAATTTTGTAAACAAAATTCTGTTAAATCTTGACTTGGCATTAAAATTAATATAATATTACGCTGTTTTTCAACCAACTCAACGAAAACATATTGATCCAGATGGAGTGACTAAATGACTGACAATTTTTTCTTTTTATTGATCGGTGGGCTTGGTTTTTTCTTCTTCGGGATGAAAACAATGTCTGAAGGCCTAAAAAAAGTTGCAGGTGAAAAACTAAAAGGCTTTCTTCACAATGCTACAAAGCTGCCGATTATTGGTGTCGCTGTTGGAGCTTTCGTAACATGCCTTATTCAATCCTCCAGCGCAACAACTGTTATGGTTGTTGGTTTTGTTAATGCCGGTTTACTATCATTAAAACAAGCCATATCTGTCATTATGGGAGCCAATATTGGTACAACCTTTACAGCATGGCTGGTTTCTTCTATGAGCATCTTTGAAATAACAGCATATGCGCTTCCCTTTGTAGGAATAGGTTTTGCAATTATGACATTAGCACCCACAAAGAAGAATAAATCCTGGGGTGAAGTAATGTTAGGATTAGGAATTCTTTTTATCGGCCTTCATTTTATGAAGGATGCTTTTGGCCCGCTCAAAAGCAGCGAAACTGCTAAAAATATTATTATTTCGTTCAGTGGAAATCCATGGCTTGGAGGGTTAGTAGGAATGGTCTTTACTTTTCTTTTGCAAAGCTCCAGTGCTACCATTGCAATCGTCCAAGTCCTTGCATACAACGGTATTATTGATTTTAATGCAGCTGTTCCATTAATATTAGGGGGTAACATAGGCACAACTATCACCGCACAACTTGCAGCCATTGGAACAAACCTTAACGCAAGGCGTTCTGCAATGTCCCACACATTATTCAATGTTATTGGTGTTCTATATATGCTTATTTTCATATCAATGGGATTCCTTGATAAAGGCTTGAATATTTTTTTACCCGGAAAGATAAATGCCGCTAATATCATGTTCTGTATTGCAATCGCTCATAGCGCATTCAACGTTATAAATACAATAATATTTCTGCCTTTTATTTCACTTTTGGAGAAAGCAAGCATTTGGCTGGTACCTAAAAAAGTGGACTCAATTGATTTCGGAACCCAATATCTTGAAAAGCATCTTCTTGATACCCCTCCTTTGGCACTAGAACAAATCTATAATGAAACAATCTATATGCTTAGCGTAGCTAAAAAAGCTGTCAGTGGGGCAGTAAACAGTTTCTTTAATAGTGACCTTAAGCTCGTTGATAAAGTTATTGAGCTTGAAACTGTAACAGATAATCTTCAGTCAGATATTACACAGTATATAGTAGATCTTTCACAAAGAGATCTTTTACCTGAAGAATCTGCACAGTTACCAGTTTTGATACACAATGTAAACGACATAGAAAGAATCGGTGATCACTCTCAAGACTTTGCTCAGCTTGCAAAAAGGATCATAGATGACCAGCTCGTGTTCTCTGAAGCTGCGACAAAAGAAATAAAAATAATGTCTGATCAAATTGAAGAAATGCTCGCTGAAACATCAAAAGCTCTCATCAATAACGATATTGATATTGCAAAAAGAATAGTATTAAGAGAAAGCCACATAAACAACCTTCAGGATGAATTCAAGCTATCACATATAGAAAGACTGAACGAAAACAATTGCCATCTAAATTCAGGTTTTATATTTTTAGAGTTAATCGACTCGCTTGAAAAGATAGGGGACAGGCTCACAAATATCGCGCAAAGTGTTATAGGCAGAATGAAATGGGTGCTTGTTCACAAAGAAGAGAATTGACCTAGTACGCCATTCCCATCCTGTTCCTCAAGAATTCTTCTTTGCTTTTACAAGTCAAATAAATGTTTGATTTCTTTTGTTCTCCTAAAGAATCATATCTCCTTGAGCCATATTCATGACCGGAAAATATAATAGTTGAATCATCCAATTTCAACAATTTTTTATAAAGAGTATTATACATCTGATTGGCATCACCTCCATAGAGGTCACATCTTCCACACCCATCAATAAACAAGGTATCACCAGTAATTAATATATTTTCATGTTTGATACATTGCGAACCTGGAGTATGCCCGGGAGTATGAATAAATTCAAATTCAATGCTGCCTATTGCAATTATTGCCCCATCATCAAGGCATTTGACATTTTTATGTTGAGAGCCTAAGAAAGATGATTCGCTCTTTGAAATATAAATAGGGACATTGCATTTGGATTGAAGATCGTCAACTGCATTTACATGGTCCGCATGATCATGTGTAACAAAAATAGCTATTATTTTATAACCTTTATCTTTTGCCTTGTTTAAAATATATTCTGCATCCCAAGCAGGGTCAACAACTGCAATTTCCTTCGATTTTTGATCACCAAGAAAATATAAAAAATTCGACATTGGTCCCACTTCAAATTGCTCTAATATCATGCCTTGTGGTAATTGCATTTAACCTCCAATTATCCTATCTAGTTGTAAATTTAACAATATTATATATATCATAATGTTTTCAGTAAACACACAATATTTAAATATTGTTCTTTTTTTAAGTTGACACTAATATATACTTATCTATAATGTAAAAAATTGTAATAATTACATAAATAATTAAAATGACTATTGAAAACAAAAACAATTCTAAAAGTACACTGAATCTTGATTTGAGTTTTAATCCATTAAGAGGTTCTAAAAAAACATACAAAGCCTCCCCTAATTGTAACGGGCTTAAAGTGCCTTTTAGAAAAATTACACTCTCTGATACTATTGACCATAATGGCAAAGAATCGCCAAACCAACCTTTATACCTTTATGACACATCTGGCCCTTATACTGACCCTGACATCGAAATAGATATTACCCGTGGCCTGCCCAAGATAAGAACTCAATGGATCAAAGAAAGAGGGGACACTGAAGAATTAAGTCAGTCAACTTCATACCAGCGCAACCAACTGGAAATGGATCCCGAACTGGATACAATTCGTTTTAAAAACAGCAGCAAACCACTGGGCGCAAAAACTGGTAAAAATGTAACTCAAATGTATTATGCCAAAAAAGGCATAATAACAAAAGAAATGGAGTTCATAGCTATAAGAGAGAACTGCTTAGCTGAATTTGTCAGAAGTGAAATTGCTTCAGGAAGAGCTGTTATACCTGGCAACATCAACCATCCTGAATCTGAACCAATGATAATCGGACGCAATTTTCTTGTAAAAATAAACGCTAATATTGGTAACTCAGCAATATCATCAAGTATAATTGAAGAAGTAGAAAAAATGGTTTGGGCTATTCGTTGTGGGAGCGATACTGTAATGGATCTCTCTACCGGTAAAAATATTCATGAAACAAGAGAATGGATACTTCGCAATTCACCTGTTCCGATCGGGACAGTTCCAATATATCAAGCTATTGAAAAAGTAGCTGGCAGAATTGACTCCCTAACATGGGAAGTATATAGGGACACTTTGATCGAACAGGCAGAACAAGGCGTAGATTATTTCACAGTACATGCCGGCGTTCTTCTTGATCATGTCCCTTTGGCGATGAAAAGAAAAGCTGGCATAGTTTCTAGAGGTGGTTCCATACTAGCTAGATGGTGCAAAATGCATAAAAAAGAAAACTTTCTTTATACACATTTTGAAGAAATTTGTGATATTCTAAAAAAGTATGACGTTGCATTTTCTCTAGGAGACGGTTTTCGCCCGGGTTGTATAGCCGATGCTAATGATGAAGCACAATTCGCAGAATTAAGGACACTTGGCGAATTGACAAAAGTAGCATGGAGTCATGATATACAAACTATCATCGAAGGCCCTGGTCATGTTCCGATGAATCTTATAAAAGAAAACATGACTAGGCAATTGGAGTTGTGTGCTGAGGCTCCATTTTACACTTTGGGCCCATTAACAACAGACATTGCTCCTGGTTATGATCATATAACATCTGCTATCGGTGCAGCGATGATAGGGTGGTATGGAACTGCCATGTTATGCTATGTTACTCCTAAAGAACATTTAGGACTTCCAACTAAAAAAGATGTTAAAGAAGGTATAATCGCTTATAAAATCGCTGCGCATGCTGCCGACCTTGCCAAAGGCCATCCTAACGCAATAGATTGGGATAATGCAATGTCTAAAGCAAGAAATGAATTTAGATGGGAAGATCAGTTTAATTTAAGCCTTGATCCTGAAACAGCAAGAGAATACCATGATCAAACTCTTCCTGATGAAAAATCAAAAAAAGAGAATTTCTGCTCGATGTGCGGTCCGGATTTTTGTGCAGTAAGAATATCTAAAGACCTTTGCAATAGCAATACTGTCAATTAAACACCTAACTAGAAGGAGAACATATGCGAAAAATTTCAATCTCCGATCTCATAACAAAAAGTATAGACCGGACAAAATTCATCCTTTTTGATCCGATTTCTTTAAAGAAATGGCTCTATTTGTTATTTATCGCTTACATGGCAGGTGCAATTGGCGGTGGAAGCGGTAGTGGAGGAGGTAATAATTTTAGCCCAAGAGAGCGGAACTCAGAAGCTTCCACTAAACAAGAATTTGTAGTTGTTCAAAATAGTAATGTTGATTATAGTCAGCCTATTACGGAAACGCAGCAAGTAGAATATCTCGACGAAGAATCTGGATCTTTAAACATGCAGAATAGATCCAAAAATTTTAATTTTGCCAATATGTTTTCGGGAATGTCTCTAATCGGCTATATTTTTATATTTATTGGGATCATTATTATTATAGCCCTTATCGTTCTATTTACCTGGCTTTCATCAAGATTCAAATTTATCTGGTTTAATTCCATTCATAACGACGTTTATGATATTGTTGAACCATTCGGAAGATATCGCGTAGCAGGAAATTCTTTGTTTAAAGTAATGCTTGTTATATCAGTAATTGGCCTGTTATCTTTTGCAATAATAACTTTTATAACCCTATTCTCAATTCACTCAGCAGGGGCTTTTGATAAGAATTTTGATTGGACATTTTTAATTGGCCTCAAAATATTTATTGCCCCAATTTTGATATTACTCTCAGTTATTGTGTTTTTTGCGATTTTAACAGTCTGTATTGACCATTTTGTTGTAACTATTATGGCTATGGATAAGTGCTTATTTGGTGAGGCCTGGGGGAAATTTGCCAGAATATATAAAGAAAACACTAAAGATTTCTGGCTATATATTCTTGTCCTTATAGGTTTAGGCATTGCAACCGGAATAATTGCTACAATAATTGCAGTGATCGTGATCATTGCCTTAATGCTGATAGCTGTGATCGTTTTTGGGCTTCTGTTTGTTCTATTCCAAATGATAATGAAGGCAAAAATTATATTCGCCATTGTAGCCTTCGCCTTAGGAGTTCCTTTTGCTTTAATAGCCTTTTTAATAATTACATCTATTGGCTTACCTTTTGCTGTTTTCTTTAGGAACTTTTCATTATATTTTATTTCAAGTCTTGACTGCGGTTATTCACCTTTGGCTTTAGACAATTTTGATGATATTAAAACTATAAACTTGTAAAAAAGGAGAGACAATGACAGGAACGCAAAAAAGAACTTTAGGCGTAGCTATAGCAAGTTTGGTTTGTGGCTGTTTTTTCATTATTCCCTTATTAGGATTTCTACTATCCATTGCAGCTATTGTTCTTGGAATTGTTGCTTTGGTAAAAATAAATAAGAACCAAGAAATGTACCAAGGAAAAGGACTCGCAATAAGTGGTATTGTCCTTGGTGGGCTTGGTATCTTAATATTGCCTGTAATAGCTTTATTAGCCGCTATTGCAATACCAAATTTACTCAGAGCAAGAATATCAGCAAATGATGCGCTTGCACAAAGCACACTACGCTCCTTAGCAACTGCATCAGAAACTTACATGACAGCTAATAACGGTGCATATCCTCTAAGTATTTATGACCTGACCGATGCTGTTCCTCCTTACATCAACACAAATTATTGCGACCAAACCCTGGCAGGATATTCATATGATTGTAATTTTAATGCAGAAGAATATTCATTTAAGGCAATTCCTGTTAATGAAGGGACCTCAGGCTCTAAAACATATACTATTGTAACCGGGGGAATAATGTCTGAAGAGAATACCCCTTCAGAGTATTCTTATTAAACTTAATTCATAAGTTATATTAGCTAGTTTTGGGAATAGGGACTAATTGAGGGAAAATAGAAGCATTCTCAGACATAAATTGTTCTAGTTTTATCTTAAAATGTTTAAGTTCTTCAATAGCCTGTTCTCTGTAATCTTGAGTTTCTTTGACCATTTTAGGAAACAATTCAAAGTAATAGTTAATTCCATCAATAAGATTATCTTTAAACTCAACCAGGACATTCATTTTCTTTTCTGTAGGCTCACACAGGCATTTTTTAGATTCTTGAATAAAATTATCAACATACATTCTCAATTCCTGAATGAACATATTTGGTCGTACTTTTGAATTAAGAATGTTAATTCTTCCATAGATATGATCAACCATTTCAGTAAGAGTAAACACTTTTGAAAAATAGGCTAGGTTTGGCCCCGGACAAATAGCTGTATTAAATTTTGTATTATCCTTATCTAGTCCGCATTTCTTTAGCGCAGACGCTCCCAGATCATGACAGATGCATGCTTTTTCAACAATACTTTGAAATTTTTCTTTAAAGATCTCCGGCTCTAATTTTAAACCAATTAGTTCTTCTAGTTTTAATTTCTGATACTGCCTTGAAGCCGTACAAATAGGCTTTTCAGTAAATTCCGTATTTGTAACTAAATGCCCTTTAAAACAGGGACTGCCGGGCTCACCTTTTTCAATACGTTCTTTTTTTGCTATTTCACTGAGAGAGCTCTTTAAGTTGTTAAAAAGAACCCCTAGTGGCGAAACATGGCTTAAAAATAGATCTTTTTCATCAGCTTGAACCAATTTATCCAAAGTTACTTTATCAACAGTAGTAGCTTCTGGCACAAGAAGAAAGGGGGTACCCCAGCCAGTTTTTACCACATTATAATGATCCGCTAAAAACTCATCCTCATTTGCTGTACCTATTCCGCCTTGGGCTGTAATTTTCAGTTCGTGAGGAGTTTGAAACGTTTTTCTATTGTTTAATTTTAAAGCTTTATTATAAATTTCGTGGAGATTAGCTACCAATTCATCTCTTTTGTTTTTAAACTCTTCTAATATTGGCCCTAATAAAAACCCGTTACTTGCAAAAGCATGTCCGCCGCAATTCAATCCGGACTCAACTCTATATTCAGATATCCAAAGACCTTTCTTCGCAAAGAACTTACCCTGGATGATAGAAGACCTGTAATCGCTAACTTTAAGGATTATTTTCTTTTTTATAAAACCACTTGCATTAGCATAAAAATCTTCAAATTTTTCTACATAAGTATAAAGCGTCCTGTTGATTCCAGCAGAGAAGACTATGGCAGAATTTAATGTGCTTTTTGCATATCCTCTGAGGGCAGAAAGAGCATCAGAAAATTCATCTGGCAAGACAGCTGCATTCTTATCATAATTTATCCTATCAAGCTTTGTCATAATATTTACATCAATGCTTCCGGGCTCCATTGCTGACTTAAGCTCATCTTGAAGCTTCTTTTTTAGCTCAGGGTCTTGCTCACTTAGCATTTTCTTATATTTATTTTTAAGGTGGGATGTATCCTTAAGAAGTTCAAAATATTTTGTTATTTCACTATTTGGCTCAAATACACTTGAACGCACTTTTTCAAAATCACTTTTCACCATTTTATCAAGTAAGTTTAAATAAGCAGTGATTCTACGTGCACGATAGTCTTCATCAAATTTTTTAATAGGAACATACTCTTCTTTTATCAGGCCACTATAATATTTCCTCATTTCCTCGATCATAGAATCATCCACAAGAGAAATGACTGAGGATATGCCATATTTAGCAACTTTGACAGGAGTGTCAATTGTGAAACCTGTACCCATTACAGGGATATGAAATGAATGCATAAAACTAACCTTTTTATCTTATTGTAATAAATAATTTATTATATATTACCTTGATTATTAATAATTTCAAGTTTTAAAAGTTTTAATAATATTTTATGGAAATTGCAATATTTGATTATTTGTATTAGAATGTTTTCCTAGTCAAAACACAATAACACTATTTTTTTTATATGAAAACATTAAATTATGATCAACTAGCTGAAAACAGCATCAGAGAGGTATCTTTGGATAAAGAAACAGCTCTTTCTATATTATCATCCAAAGATATTGAACTGCTTTCTTTAATTAACGCCACATTTAAAGTAAGAAAAGAGTACTTTGGAAAAACAATCTCAATACACATTATAAACAACATTCAAAATGGTTATTGCCCTGAAGACTGCAAATACTGTGCGCAATCAAAGAATTCCAATGCCAAAATAGATTCTTATCCTATAAAATCTGATAAGGAAATTATAAACGAAGCTGAAGAAGCTTATCACAAAGGTGCATTTAGGTATTGCATGGTTTCATCGGGAAAATCACATAATGCTGAACGAATTGAACATATTGCGGCTTTGATAAAAAACATAAAATCATCATATAAAATTGAAGTATGTATTTCAGCAGGGATCCTAGATAAAAATAAATTGAGCATACTTAAAGCTGCCGGAGCGGATAGGATCAATCATAACATCAACACATCCGAAGCACTTTACCCAAGCATCTGCACTACACACAAATATTCAGACAGATTGAACACAATACAGCTTGCCAAGGAAATAGGCCTTCAAGTTTGTAGCGGCATAATTATTGGAATGGGCGAATCCCCTGAAGATATAATTGAAATGGCTTTAACTCTTAACAAATTAAGAGTAGAATCTATTCCTGTAAATTTCTTTATTCCAATTGAGGGCACCAGAATAGATAACTCATCGCTGCTTGACCCTGAATATTGTTTGCGCATTTTATGTCTTTTTAGATTATTGAATCCAAAAGCAGACATAAGAATTGCTGCCGGACGGGAATTGCACTTGAGAGATATGGAAACAATGTCCTTTTATATCGCTAATTCCCTGTTCTTAGAAGGGTATTTAAATACGGCAGGATCAAAAAGGAACAAAACATATCAGATGATAAAGGATGCCGGCTTTACTTTAAACTCTGACATATCCTTAAATGAATTGTTAAAGAAAGAATCAAATTTTATTGAGGCGCATTCAATAGAATTTTCTAAAACTGTTAAGAATTAGCTCGTCAAGGAGAATGAATAAATCATGGAGAACGTTATTATCATAGGCTCCGGCCCAGCAGCTCACACGGCTGCCATTTATTGTGGCCGTGCAAACTTAAAGCCTTTACTTTTTGAAGGAATGATGGCGGGAGGCGTTGCAGCCGGTGGGCAACTAACAACAACGACTGAAATAGAGAACTTTCCGGGTTTCCCTGAAGGCATTGATGGCTCAGCATTAATGTTAAGAATGAGAAAGCAATCTCTCAATTGTGGAGCGACAATCCAAACATCAACTGTAGATAAAGTTGCACTGTCCAAGAAACCGTTCAAAATATATTCCGGAAAACAGATTTTTAATACAAAATCGCTGATTATAGCAACTGGTGCTACGGCAAAAAGGCTGAATATTCCGGGACAGGAGAAACTTTGGCAACGAGGTATCTCAGCCTGCGCGGTTTGCGACGGCGCCTTACCAATTTTTAGGGACAAAACCCTGGTTGTAATTGGAGGGGGTGACTCTGCTATTGAGGAAGCCATCCATTTGACGAAATTTGCATCAATCGTTAAGGTTGTTGTAAGAAGAGATGTTTTAAGAGCTTCCAAAGCAATGCAAGATAAGCTTTTTAAAAATGATAAAATAGAAGTTCTTTGGAATACAAACGTTCTTGAAGCATATGGGGACAAGGCCTTAAAAGAATTAAAGATATTAAACAACCAGACAAATGAAGAGTCAATGATTGAAGCTAGTGGTTTATTCTTTGCCATTGGACACACTCCGAATACAAGTTTTATTGAAAACCAGATTAAAACAGATGCTTTAGGGTATATCGTCACAAAACCAGGCTCAACTGAAACGGATATTCCTGGTGTTTTTGCTTGTGGCGATGTTCAAGATAGTAAATATAGACAAGCCATTACAGCCGCTGGTTCAGGTTGCATGGCTGCTCTGGAAGTTGAGAAATATTTAAATGAAGCAAGTTAACATGAACATTAAATTAGCCTTAAAAATATATTTTTCTACGTTTTATGTAGCATTGACCCTTGCGGCCACTTCATTTGCTTTAGATATAACTGACGAAGCGAAAGATCTGTACATTGAGAATAGAAATAGTGTTTATCAAGTTCAGATAGTCAATGTTGCTACCGGTAAAAAATCTACAATCGGTTCAGGCTTTCAAATAAGCAAAGATGGGCATATTGCAACAAATTATCATGTCGTATCTTTAGCTATAAACTCCCCTGAGAGCTATCGCGTAGAATTCATAAAAAGTGACGACACAGTTGGTTCCGCAAAAATACTCGACATAGATATAGTCCATGATCTTGCCATAATTAAAAGCGATTCTGCTGAATCTTCATTTTTTATTTTAGGAAATTCTGATATAGAAAAAGGCACAAAGATCTTTTCCATGGGTAATCCGCATGACCTCGGCATGACAATTGTCGAAGGGACATATAACGGCTTAATGAAAGAATCACTGTACAAAAAAATACTTTTTTCAGGTTCTCTTAATCCGGGAATGAGTGGCGGTCCGGCCTTCAATAGAAACGGTGAAATAATCGGCATAAATGTTTCAACCGCAGGAAATCAGATAAGCTTCCTTGTTCCCGTTGAATTTTTATCTGAACTGTTCGAAATAGCTAAAACAAAAAGTGTGACAAAGAACTTATCCTGGGACAACATTATTGAGCGTCAACTGAGCAAAAATCAAAACGACTATTTAAACAAAATACTATCTTCTGAATGGAAATATTTATCAATAGGAAAAGTTAGCGTGCCTGGGGAATTAACAAGCGCATTTAAATGCTGGGGAAGCACTCCAGAGGTGCAATTTGATCTTATTAAATCAGCTGATATATACTGCTCCAATGAAGACAGCCTTTTTCTTTCTTCAAATCTTTGGACGGGTGAAATGCTTTTCAGGTATAAATGGCTGTATTCAACAGGGCTAAACACATTCAGATTTTACAATATTTATGAAAATCAATTCAAAGAAAAATATGACTATCCAAACGCCGGAAATAAATCAGACGTCACCAACTTTAAATGTCAAACAGAATTCGTCAATATAAATGGAATGAACTGGAAAGTCGGGCTTTGCTCAAGGAATTATAAAAAATACAGGTCGTTATATGATATAAACCTTAGCATGTCTTCCGTCGGTGAAAAAATGGAAGGACTGATCGTAGAGCTTGTAGCTCTTGGAGTCAACAAAACAAAAGCACTTGATTTTATCTATAAATTCATAGGAAACATAAAGTGGCAAGAGTAGTATTTGAAATATCTCAAAGTAATTGGTTCGGGAAAGATTATAAATCATTTGATACTTCTTTTATAAATATCGGAAGAAGTTATCATAATGACCTTATTTTATTTGATAGCCATGTTTCAGGAAGGCATCTTCTTATTACACAAGATCAAGATGGATGGATCGTTGAAGATTTAGATAGTGAGAACGGACTTTATATAAACAATAATCCGGCAAAAGTTAAAAAAGCTAAGATCAGGTCAGGAGATAAGCTGACAATAGGCAGAACCCATCTCAGGATTCTTTCGCCAGATCACCCTATACCAAAAACAAAACTTATCGTACAAACAAATAAATTCTTAAAGGGCCTTAGCAAACCGGTAAATGTTTGTTCAGCAGCTATAGGCATGCTTTTATTATATGCATTTGAAACTCTTTACCACAGTCCAAAGGATTTACTCATCCAGAAGCTACTTTTATCATCAGTAGGTTTCTTGTTTATTGCTGTTATTTGGGCCGGTATCTGGGCTTTTGTTGGCACTGTTATAAAGCATAAAGCAAGATTTTTCTTTCAGCTTTCTATAAGCTGCTTTTTCATGTTTTGCCTAATACCATTTGTGAACTTCTCAGCATACTTAGGATATTATGCCAACAGTCAAGCTGTTGAAGGGTTTTCTTATATTGTTTTGCTTGGAGGATCTCTTTTTTGGCTTTTATCATCAAACCTTTTGATAGCAACAAACATATCAAGAAAGGCCAGATTAATCGTATCATTATTTATCCCTTTATCTTTGGTATCAATAATGGCTTTGTCTTATTCTTCTTTTAAGGATGATTTCAATACATATCCATTTTCAAATTCTAGCTTAAAACCTCCCATTGTAAAATTATTGCCGACCAAATCAATCGATTCATTCATAAAAATATCTAGCGAAATTTTTACTTTTAACAAGAATGACTTAAAACAGCAATGATGATAAATTCTTTCAATATTAAATTTAATTCTAAAGGTTTTGATTCCAGAACACTATGCATTCCAGCCTCGCTAATCATCCTGTCCACATCTATCGCTTACGGCGACGGCGTTCAAAATTTCTATAAAGCATTTTTGTGCTTATGTGCTTCATTAATTTCTTTTTTATTTGTTTCAATAATAATTATACTTTGCAGATCAGGTAACAGCACTATCAGGACCAAAGCAATTACAATTGAAAGAGAAGTGCTGAAATCCTTTTTTATAATATTAACCACTTGTGCACTGTTAGGTTTATTATATTTTATTCAAACCCGAGAACTTCATTCAGCAGCAATTCTTTCAGGGGTTTCTCCGGGCTTATTTTTTATATGCCTTTATACCCTATATAAGCTGAAAATCCTTGAAGAAAGAAGCCACTTTGAAAATCTTACTTCAAATAATCGTGCTTTAAAAACATTCTATCAGCTTCAATATATGTTTTGCATTATTACCAGTTGCCTAATCCCAGTTTTAATATACTTTATGATAACTGATCATATTGCCATATTAGGATGTTCTTCGATAATTTTGTTATCAGTAAACTTAATACATCGATTGTTAGTAAAACCGTCTTTTGATTCATACAAATATTCTTTTTCAGCGACTTATTTATTGCTTGGGTTATATATTGCATTCTTCTCTATAGGATGGATAATATAAATATATATTTACTGTTATTGAAAGGTATTTATTATGTCATGCTCAAATATTCCAACAAAAGTCTTACTTAAAATAGACAAAGAAGACAAGTTCATTTCGTTTAATTTTGTCAAAATAGCCTGCAAATGCTCTGTATCGCCAATCGATAAGATCACTAATTTTTTCAAAGGACAAACTCTTAATGAGATATTTGAGATTTCATTGTCAAAAGCATTTGACGAATTAAAAATAGAGACTGAAGAAGAACAATTCATGTTCAAACTGGAACTTGATGCCTTGAAAGCAGCTATAGCTAATTATCTGGGGGTTACGAACGAATCTGTTGACAAGGAAAGATGCCAAATACTTTCAATTTACCACGATGATGACGGAACTAGCATTAGCATGATAATTCTTCCGCCAAAAGCATAAAGAAATCTAGAATCAGCTTATATTTCTAAAAAGAACCGCCACCCTTTATGGCAGCGGTTTTTTCAATATGCACATATATGTTATGTTGATTCTTGTCCTTTAACCATAACAAGTTTTCCTGAACGAACCATTTCAATGACAACATGTTTTTTTAGAATTTCTTCAAATTCATCCAGATCATCTGTCGTGCCTATTTGTGAAATAATTATTGTATTGTCATCCTCATCGATAATTGAAGTCTGATATTTCTTAACTTGTTTCAAAATAATTGCTTTGCTAGTTGAAGTATATTTTACTTTAACAAGCATCATTTCTCTGGCAACGGCATCTTCCTCAGAATGCTCACCAGCACAAATAACATCAACAAGTTTTGACGCTTGCTTAATTATTTGATCCAAAATTTCCGGGTCACCCTGTGCGGTAATAGTCATTCTTGAGAACTTTTCATTTAGTGAAGGCGAAACGACCAAAGAATCTATATTATAACCACGTCTTGCAAATACCAATGCGACTCTAACTAAAACCCCGGGTTTATTTGCGACCAAAAAACTGATTGTATGAATGTTTGATTTGTCTTTAGTTTTCATAATATAAATCCTATCAATTATTTTATTTTTGTTTTAGGTGGCTCAACTATCATGTGATAAGCCGATTTGCCGGCAGGGATCATCGGAAAAACATTCCCACACTTTACAACTTCACAGTGAACAACAACCGGGCCATTATGGGCAAAAGCAGCTTTTATTTTTTCTGGCGCACCTTTTACCGAACTTATACGGATCCCTTTAACCCCATAAGCTTCAGCAAGTTTAACAAAATCTGGATTTCCTGTAAGGTCAACGCCTGAAAGCCTGTTATCAAAAAATAACTCTTGCCACTGACGTACCATTCCTAAATATTTATTATCCAAGATAAAAACCTTAACAGGCAATTTATGGATGAACGCCGTAGTAAGTTCCTGAGCAGTCATTTGAAACCCGCCATCACCTACAATAGCAACGACCAATTCATTTGGCCTGCCAAATTGCATACCAATTGCAGCAGGTAAGCCAACACCCATGGTTCCCAGTCCGCCTGACGAATACCAGGTGTCTCTTTTGTCGATCTTATAAAACTGGGAGGACCACATT
This sequence comes from Omnitrophica WOR_2 bacterium RIFOXYA2_FULL_38_17, assembly GCA_001805965.1. Taxonomy (GTDB): domain Bacteria; phylum Omnitrophota; class Gorgyraeia; order Zapsychrales; family Zapsychraceae; genus Zapsychrus_A; species Zapsychrus_A unditaenarius. The sequence continues at coordinate 73,426 of MHHG01000005.1, forward strand.
TGATTCTGCCCAACATCGGTTGAGACAAGCGCCTTGCCTTTAGAGATCTTATATATCTGATCAATAATATATTGAGCAGGCAATCCTTTATCTGTTGAATAGTGAAGAGGGAACTCTTTTTTGTAAAAATCACATTCCTGTTTCCAGGCATTCGTATCAAGCGGCTTAACATGCTTGATCAGTTCCTTAACAACCATCTTAGCATCACCGACAACAGCGGCATCAACCTTAACAACTTTTCCAATTTCTGCCGGGTCAATATCTATATGTAATTTTTTAGCACCTATACAGAATTCATCATTATTACCGTTAATTCTATCGTCCCATCTGCATCCAATAGATAGGATCAGGTCGCAATTAACAAGGGCTTTGTTCGCATAAGCAGTTCCATGCATACCTAGCATACCTAAAGAAAGAGGATGGGTTTCAGGAAAACCACCTTTGCCTAAAAGAGTATTAACAACAGGGGACTGCAACTTTTCAGCAAGTTCTTTAACTTCCTGATCTGCTTTAGCAATAACAACTCCATGACCAACAAGCAATAAGGGCTTTTTGCTGCCCTTAAACATTTTTGCCATATTCTTTACATCAGTTTTATTAATTGTTGTTTGTACTGTATATCCTGGTAAATCCATATTTGGGTCAAGGTTAGCCGTACAGATCCCTGAGGTAGTATCTTTTGGCAGATCAACTAATACAGGACCCGGCCTACCGGTATTACAGATATGAAAAGCCTCTTTCACAACCCTTGGAATATCATTGGCGTCTTTTACTAAATAACTGTGTTTGACAAAAGGAAGTGTACACCCAAACATGTCAGCTTCCTGAAAAGCATCTTTTCCTAACATCGGGGTAGTAACTTGGCCTGTAAAAACAACCATTGGTATAGAGTCCATCATCGCGTTTGTAATTCCAGTGACTGTATTTGTAGCACCTGGGCCACTTGTAACTAAAACAACCCCCGGCTTACCTGTGGCTCTGGCATAACCATCCGCCATATGGGTAGCACCCTGCTCATGTCTTACAAGAATTGACTTTATCTTCTTTGTATTGACAATAGCGTCATATATTGGGATGACGACTCCGCCAGGAAAACCAAAAATATACTCAACGCCATGATTTTCAAGGCATTTGATCAGGGCTTCACCTCCGGTAAGTTTATTTTGAAGCTTGATTGGGGATTTTTTCTTTGCGCTCATTATTTTCCCTTTGTTTTGATTAATAATATTATATTTAGTTTTTCATCGAGGGATTATAGTAACATAAATTTATATTTCAGTGCAAGTTTTATTATAAGCTTGATATTATTTATTTTTTGATTTATTATTTGAACCATTAACTTAAGGAAAGATCATGGAGCAAAATAATAAGAACAAAGCTAAAGCTATCGGGGTTATCTCGGGCGGATTAGATAGTACCCTTGCGGCCACTTTAATCAAAAGCCAAGGTGTAGAAGTGTACCTGCTAAATTTTATTATGCCTTGGCAAAAACAAGCTTCAAATAGTGTTGAAAAACTTGCCGCCAAATTGGAGGCTGAACTGATTACACATCAGCTTGATAATGTATACATAGATCTGATAAAAAATCCCAAATATGGCTATGGCTCTGCCTTTAATCCATGTATTGATTGCCATATATTCATGTTCAAAATTGCGCGCAAATACCTTAACGAACTAAAAGCAGACTTTGTTTTTACCGGAGAAGTCTTGGCTCAAAGGCCAATGTCTCAAATGAGAGACAAACTTACATTGATCGAAGAGGAATGTGACCTTCAAGGAAGGCTTTTAAGGCCATTATCTGCACTTCTTCTTGAACCAACGATCCCAGAAAATGATGGGTTAATTGACAGAAGCAAACTTATGAATATTTCCGGTAGGTCCCGTAAAGAACAAATCAATCTGGCCAAAAAACTTGGCATAACTGATTACCCCCAGCCTGCAGGGGGATGCCTTTTAACTGATCGTGTTTTTGGTGAAAGGACCAAAGATCTACTTAGCTATAAACATAACGGTTACAAGGAAATGATATCTCTTCAATGGGGAAGGCATTTTCGCATTAATGAAAACTTTAAGGCAATTCTCGGACGCAATGAGCCAGAGAATAGTCTGTTAATAGAGAACGCTGATCCAAATGACCACATAATGATCATGGATGACAATAAGGGTCCGACATTAGTTCTAAAAGGAGATTTTCCTGAAGAAGAGACTTTTAGAATTTGTGGAGGATTAGTAAAACATTACTCAAAAAGCAAAACACTGGATTCTGCTAGAGTACAATATTTTAAAGCATCTTCCCCAAAAGAAATATTCTGTTTTAATACACCTTCATTAGATGAAGAGCTAATTGAAAGAATGAAGGTTTGATCAATTTAATATTTATGGCTCTTAAACCATTTGATTATATCATCTGATTCGTACAATGGTTTTCCATCGATCAGTAAGCATGGGACCTGCCTCTTACCGCCGATCTTAACCAGGTCAGATGCATTAACATTGTCATTGATATCGCTCAAATCAACTTTTATCTCGTTTATTTCAATATAATCTATAACCTTAAGACAAAAAGGGCAGGTTGGTTTAAAAAACATCTTCAGTTTAGGCACTTAATTCTCCTTAGTTAACTTTTCGCTGAATTCGATAACTTTATCTTCAAGCTTATCATTATTGAATCTATCTATCTCCTGAATGCACGTAGGAGATGTGACATTGATCTCGATAAGATAATTTCCGATTATATCTATACCGACAAAATACAGTCCTAATCTTTTGATCTCAGAGCTAATTGCATCAATTATTCTTAGGTCATTATCGCTTATTCCTGAGCGCTCAACTTTCCCTCCGGAAAATATGTTATTGCGGTGATCGCTTTGGCAATGGACGCGTAATACAGCTCCTAGGGGCTCACCGTTCAGCAGCAAGATACGTTTATCACCCATTGTGGACTCATTAATATATTTCTGTAAAATGATATCTCTCGAGTAATTTTGCGTCAATGTTTCAAATATCACGCTAGCATTCGAATCACCATTTTTTATCTTAAATATTTGCTGGCCGCCAAAACCATCCGTTGGCTTTGCGACGATCTCATTTTCTGCTGACAAAAAATCCAACAGCTCTGATTTTTGCCTTCCAACTAATGTCGGAGGAATAACTGAGACAAACTGTGTAGCCCAGATCTTTTCATTGGCTGCGCGAACACCTGAAGGCTTATTAATAATTTTTACCTTGGAAGGTGATCGTTCAAGCAGCCAGGTATTTACCAAATATTCATAATTAAAGGGCGGGTCTGTCCTAATAAAAACAACATCAACTTCATCATCTGACAAGCAGCACTGATTCTTTTCTATGAATGGGGCGCCTTTTACTTGTTGAGGGACAACTTCTGTTATATGAAAGTTCATTCTTCCGTTCTTTAAGACCATACCCCCGCTAGGCAGAAAAAAAACCTTATGGCCTTTTTTAAAAGCAGATAACATCAAAACAAAAGTCGTATCTTTTTCAATAATCACTGAAGAGAGCGGATCCATTAAAAAAACATAATTCATTTTTGACCCTCCAGTTGAACTATTTCGTTTTTCGCGGCTATTCCAGAAATTCGGGCCAAAATTCTATATATGTCAAAAATATTTACATCGTGATGAACGCCACAATCGCCATATTTCTTTGAATGAGGGCACATTTTTTTAAATACCATTCCTTTTGAATTCAGATTTTCGCGCTGACCTTTTTCTTTATGTGAACGATAAAATCCGCCTATCAGATTATTGTCTATTTGATAAATACACGCTTCGCTGACTTCTTGATCTATATTGTAAATTGTCGGGATGCCTTCCTGAAGCAGAAACCTATCTATTACTAAGGAACCTTTTCCGACATGAAGCTTGTTTCTTCTCTTGCGGTTAAAATTTAAAATATCTGAAGGTTCCTCAACAGGCATGACTCCCATACCATAAGTTCCCGAATCAGCTTTAAGCAATAAATATGGTTTTTCATCGATTGCATGCTCTTTATATTTTGTAGATATTGAACTAAGAAGCTCTGCGGCTTTATCCATCAAGGAATGCCGATCTTGCTCATCATTGATATCGACATCAACAGCAGCAGAATGTATACATGAAAGGAACCATGGGTCAACATTGATAATTTCAGAAAACTCCTTAATCAGCCGATTTGCTTGATCAAAATGATTTGATTTCCTTCTTGAATGCCACCCAGCTTTAATTGATGGATATATAGGAATCCGAGATTCTACTAATGCTTCAGGAATGCCTTGTGATAGGTCATTGTTCATAATGATCATATCAATCGTGCTGCAACCGGCTTTGAACTCAGACAAGATCCTTTTAAAACAATATATCTTTACCGGAAAGCCTGTCGCAGTTTCAAGCTCCACATATCTTGTCTTATCGCAAAATGAAGGCTGAACTGTTAAAAAAGTAGCAATTTTAACTCTAAATCCTGCCGCTTCGATTAACTGCTGCAGTATACGGACATTCTCAAGGTACCAGGTATTCCTGGTATGCTCTTCTGCAACAATAAGAATTTCCTTACAATCCTGAGCTCTTTTTAGGATCGCATTGCGCATAAATTTAATAGAATCCTTAAGCCCGTGCTCGCACAAGTTATTAAAGCCTGCAGGAAATATGTTTGTATCAACTACTGCCAGCTTAAAGCCGGCATCCCTGATATCAACTGAAGAGTATAGGGGCAATTCATTTGAGCCTTCATAATTCTTGAGCCAATTATGAATCTCATTTTGATTATTTTTTATTTGATCGATCAAATAAGAAATAATATGTTTTGATTTTCCTGAGGATATCAAATTCATAATTATTCTAGGTTCTTAACTTATATCCGATTTTAAATAGATAGACAGTAAAGAAAAAGAAGGCTATTGCTAAAAAAGCCGATATAACAGCACATATCAGAACAGGCGCATCGGATATGCCTATTACGCTGTATCGAATGCCATTTACCAAATAGAACAAAGGATTAAAAACCGATATCTTCTGAACAATATCGGGAAGCATTGACATCGGATGAAAAACCCCTCCTATCATCACTAGCGGAACTATAAAATACACATTCCAAAGGTTTAACATCCCAAAATCTTCAGCCCACAAAGCCCCTAACATACCAGCACATGAAAATATCACTGAAATGCTAATGCAGAAATAAATAAGAATGAAAGGGTGAATTATAGGAATAACATCGAATAACAATGAAACAAGATATACCCCGCTACAAACCATGAGGCCTCTCGCCAAGCCTCCGGCAAGCAAGCCCAATACTATTTCAAAATATGAAAGGGGCGCCAAAAGAACTTCCTGTATATGATTATGCCAGCGGGCTATAAAAAGAGAGGAGCTTGTGTTTTCATAAGAGCTCGATATTAAGTGAATTGTCATCAGTCCCGGAACAATGAAACCCAAATATGATAGCCCTATGCCGCTGAAATCAATTCGTTTTCCTATAGCCACACCAAAAATGAACATGAAAAGCAAAGACGTGACAAGGGGAGGGAAGATTGTTTGACTTGAAACTACCAAAAACCTTCGGATCTCTCTTTTTGATAGTGATATTACGCCAATTGTATTTGTAATTATCATCATTTTAATAAACCTTTTCAAAACCTGTTACTTCCAAAAATACTGATTCAAGCGATTGATCCCTAAGAACATCCATTTTATTCCCAATACGGACAATCTTTCCACGATTGATAATCCCTATTGTTTTACAAAGCCTTTCAGCTTCCTCCATATAATGAGTCGTAAGAAATATAGTTTTTCCTTCTTTATTCAATTGTGTCAAATAATCCCAAATCCTGAATTTCAGTTCAAGATCACATCCAGCTGTCGGCTCATCAAGGATTATGATCTCTGGATCATGGATAAGTGCCCTGCATAAAAGAAGCCGTTTTTTCATTCCACCAGATAATGCCCTGTGCCTAACATTTCGCTTATCAGACAAACCAAATCTTTCTAATAGTTCATCTGCGCGTTTTGAAGCCTCTTTAGGCAAAACACTGAAATAACCAGCCTGATAAACAAGCAATTGATGAGTAGTAAGGAAAGGATCAAAGTTGTTTTCCTGGGCACAAAGACCAACTAAACGACGCGCCCTAAGATAGTCTGTTGTAACATCGTTGCCGAATATCTCTACTTTACCAGACAAGTAATTTGATAGACCCGTAATTATATTAATAGTCGTAGTTTTACCAGCGCCGTTCGGGCCCAAAAAAGCAAAGAATTCCCCACGCTGCACTTCAAAAGATATGTTATCTAATGCGCATAATTTACCATAATACTTGTTAAGTTCATTTATTTTAATAGCAATTTTTGAATTTCTCATCTCGGTATTATACGATTTAACAGAATTTTTGCAACAGCATTATTAATAGTGTTAAATTGTTAATAACCTTTAAGATTGTTCTTGATTATTTGCTAGGACAAATTGCTAAATACCAAACCATAAAAAGATTTAACCCAGGTATTATAGCAAAAATTCCCAGCCAGGGAGGCTGCTGGAGTATATCGCAAATACTTCGCCATACGCTAAACAAAATGAAAATATTTACTATTGGGATAAAAAAAAGAAAGAACCAAAAAAAAGATTTATCTGCCATACGCAACATAACCAAAACATTAATGAAAGGCACCCAAGAAAGAAACATACTACATCTCATTTTTTTTGCCAATAGCATAAAAGGGAAGCAGAACATTGCATAAATCATAAAATAAACCGTTGGAGAAGTCGTCGTGAATATCCTGATAATCTTATCGACCTTGGCGGTATTTACTTTTTTAGTTAATCTGTCAAAATAAACTAAAATCCTGCTTGATTTCGGATGTACTTTCTTAAGTTCAGCGATCTTTTTGTCAATTTTCCTCCTGATCTTTTTCTTCTGAATACTGACCTGCCTGTCCATATATTCACTTGTTTTATCAATGTTCAATTCTTCAATACTTTTAGTCTCATATTTCTTTAAATTCTGGATCAAATCAGATTCTTGTGAATCCTTCTCCAGATTTTCAGTTTCCAGTTTATCCCCTTTTCCAAAGACCCTGCCATCATCATAGATAATATTATCAATCTCATCTAAGTAATATGTGATCTTCACATCGACTTCAGAATCAATAACAACATATTCAGCAGTCTCTTCTGAAACAACACCTTTAATCAATTCTCCGGATTTAAGCTGTATAACATCTGCATACGAATAACCAGATATCAATAGAAGAAAGATAATTATCTTTAGAATTTTCATTTATCCATTTTCCTTAAGGAACAAATATAATCGATCAATGATCTCGTTATACTCGACAAGCTTCATAAGGTCTGACCTTAATTTTGAAACATTATTTATCCCTTTAAGATATCCAACATAGTATTTCCTAAATGGGAGTATGCTGTCTTTTATACCTTTATTTTGCACCGTTATGCCTAAATGAGCAACACAAAGTTCGATTTTTTCTTTAAGGGTTACTTCCGGGAGATGTTCTTTAGTCCTTAAATAATGCTTTGCCTGATTGAATATCCAGGGATTAGTTACTGCTCCACGGCCTATCATAACTCCATCACAGCCAATATTAAACATATCCTCGACATCCTGCACAGTTTGGACATCCCCGTTGCCAAAAAGAGGGATAGATATCTCTTTCTTTATCTTGCCTAACCAATCCCAATCTGCATTTCCTTTATATCCCTGGCATCTTGTCCTGCAATGAACAGTCAAAGCTTTTGCGCCAGCTTGCTCAACCATCTTTGCAACTTCTAATATAACAATACTGTTAACATCCCAGCCTAATCTAGTTTTAACAGTGACCGGCAGCTTTGTCGCATTCACCGTAGCCTTTACAATACTTTCAAACTTTTTAAGATCCCTTAGCAATCCTGCACCTTCGCCACGGGCGACATGCTTTTTTACGGAGCATCCACAATTAATATCAATAAAATCAGGATTAAATTTTTCAGATTTTTCTGCCGCCAACTCCATTGACCTTTCATCATTGCCAAATAATTGTATGGCGACTGGACGCTCATCATCAGATATTGCGATCTTTTTAAAAGCCTTTTCTACATCACGGATTATTGCCTCACTGCTGGTAAACTCAGTATATACAATATCCGCACCTAACCGCTTACAAACAAGCCTGAATGCGGCGTCAGTAACATCTTCCATTGGCGCAAGAATAAGCGGTTTATCTATTGTGATTTTTCCTATTTGCATAATTTGTTATATAATAACAAAAAAGAATAGCATCATCCACATTTTATATATAAAAAGTGGCTTAACTCCGCTTTTGATACTATAATACGTTCAATTATGATAAAAAAAACCAATACAATATCTTTTTATACTCTAGGCTGCAGGGTTAATCAAAGCGAAACGGCAGTATTAATCAGGTCGTTTGAAGACAACAGTAAGTTTCATGTCTTACCTCAAAACACAGCAACTGATGTTGCTGTTATAAACACCTGCACAGTGACAGAAAAGGGGGATACTGATACCCGCAAGCTAATCAATAAGATCAATCGTCTCAATTCTAAAACTTACATTGCCCTTATTGGTTGCCAGTCACAAATACAAAAGGAAGAATTGCTAAAATTACCAAATGTAAAACTGATAGTTGGCAATGCAAACAAGATGGACCTTTCATCTTTAATGAAAGAAATTGACAGCAGTCCTCGAACCGTAATTTTCACTCCTGATATTCCCCGAAAACCTTTTAAGATCGCTTATGCCGGAATTGACAAGTCACACACTAGAGCAAATATCAAGATACAAGATGGTTGCGACTTTTTCTGTTCATATTGTGAAGTCCCTTATGCAAGAGGAGGGGCAAGAAGCAGAGAATTTAATGACATTATCAAAGAAGCTAAAATATTATCCAATGCAGGCCATAAAGAAATTGTCATCACAGGGATCAATGTCGGATCGTATAAATTCAAGAATTACAAATTTATAGATGTAGTTTCCGCTCTCGAACAGATCCAAAAAATAAAACGCATAAGAATATCGTCAATAGAGCTTACCACCATACCGACAGGCCTACTTGGGAAAATGTATGACAACTCCAAAGTATGCAGGTTTCTTCATGTCCCGCTACAAAGCGGCTCTAACGATATCCTAAAAGCCATGAACCGAAAATATACTTTTGAACAGTTCAACAAATTTGTTTACGAGGCCCATAGAAAAGTCCCGGATATCTGCATCGGGACAGACATAATTGTCGGCTTTCCCGGTGAGACAGAGAAACTTTTTTGTGAGACATTTAACAATATCAGCAATTCCTCCATAGATCATTTTCATGTTTTCAGCTATTCAAAGCGAAGAATGGCAAAAAGCAAGCTGCTAATCAATAATGTTAAACCTGAAACAGCCAAAAAAAGAAGTGAACTTTTAAGAACACTAGCGCAGAAGAAAAGCAAAGACTTCAGAAGATCATTAATAAATAAGGGGGCATCTGTTTTAATTGAACAAAAAAAGAATGATATCTGGACAGGTTTAACAGATAATTATGTTAGGGTAGAGGTGCCCTCATCAAAGGACCTGTCAAACAAGATAATCAAAGTCAAACTAAATGAAATTAAAGGCCAGCATATGTCCGGAACAATAATATAGCTATTAAAATGAATAATACCAATAACTATCCATTAACTTTTTCAGACAAAGAGTACAAGGCCTTAGCTGAATTGATATTTATAAGGTCTGGCATCCATTTTGGTGATTCAAGAAAGGACCTGCTAAAATCTCGTTTAGACCCGATCTTAAGAAGATTAAACCTGAATTCATATGATGACTATTTAAATCTTTTAAAACTAAACACTTCTGAATATTTGATAGGAGAAATGATAAACGAGGTTTCAACCAGCCACACACTTTTTTTCAGGCATAAAAAGCAATTTGATTTTTTTAGAAAAGATGCTTTAAAAAAGATTATTGCCTCAAAAATATCTTTTAACAACCAAGAGCTTAATATTTGGTGTACTGCTTCATCAACAGGGGAGGAGCCCTACTCCATTGCGATTTCCTTGATCGAAGAATTAGGTTTCAACAATAACTGGTCGATCAATTTACTTGCCACTGACCTTTCAACAAAGTCAATTGAAACAGCAAAATCAGGGAACTATCATTCAGAACAAATAAAGAATATTGACCCGATAATTATCAATAAATACTTTGATAAAAAGTATGAGTTAAATAACAGTTTTTATAGTATTAAAGAAATAATAAAGTGTTTTGTCTCCTTTAAGAGATTAAACCTGATAACTGATAAGTTAGATTTTGAAAAAAAGTTTGATTTTATTTTTTGTAGAAATGTTTTCATATACTTCGCTTATAGCGAACAACATGCTCTTGAACTTAAGCTAATAAATGCCTTGGATAAGGGTGGCTACTTATTTCTTGGAGGTTCTGAATCATTATCTATTGAGAATAGCTGTTTTATGAAGCATTTAGGGCAATCAATTTACCAAAAACTTTAATCATTATACTTTGTATTATTTTTCTCTGTTGACAGCACAAATCCGCGTATTATAATTGTGCAAGAATAATATACTTATAATAAATTTTAAGGAGATTTTAAATGGAAGATATAATTCCTCACATTAAAAGAGTTACTATGGTTATCGTTTTACTATTCATTTTTATAATTTCTTTTTGCAACATCTCAAGCGCTTGGGTATTTAAAGGCAAAAGTCCTGACAAAGAAGCGATAGCTGCAAATACAAATCAAGAACCTATTGCCAGCCTTCAGTGCAACCAATTTACTTTCGATGCAAGCAGCTCTTATGACCCTGACAATGAAAACATAGATTTCTTGTGGGATTTTGGAGATGGTAAAACCAGCACAAAACCAATAGTTAGCCACACTTACAGCAAATCAGGCATCTACGATGTAAAGCTATCCATAACAGACAATTCAGGATTAACCTGTAGTACCGCGGTAACAACACAATCATTGGTAGTACATTTGCCACCAAAAGCCATTCTTGCGATTAATGAAGAAATTTGCTCTAACCAAAAAACTATTTTGGATGCAAGTGCTAGTTACGATGATTCTGGAAGCAATTTGGCTTATGAGTGGGATTTTGGCGATGGAACATCTATAACAGAAGGGGCATCAAAGGAAACAAAAATATTTACTAAGGGCGGTAATTACAGGGTCTCCTTAACGGTAGATGATACTTCTGGAACGAACAATTGCAGCAAAAATACCATTGAGAAAATTGTCCATGTAAATGAGCCCCCGGTTGCAAATGCCGGGGATGAGATCATTCTTAAATGTATAAGTGCCGATGGTGATATGCTAATCAACTTTGATGCTTCAAATTCATCAGACATAAACAATGATCTTCTTACTTATCATTGGGATTTTGGAGATGGCGAAACTGCAGAAGGAATGAAAGTATCCCATCAATACAAAGAATTAAAAAATTATGATGTTAAGTTAATTGTCAAAGACGGAACGATTCTTGGCTGTGGGACAAGCGTTGACTTCGTAACGGTAAGATTTAATAAAGCCCCTATTGCTAATGCTGGTGAAGACATCATTTCCTGCGCTGGTGTTGATATTGATTTTGACGGGAACGCTTCATTTATAAATAAAAAGGGGACTGTTTCTGCTGTTTGGCAATTTGGTGATGGCGAATCAGCAAATGGCCTTAAAACAACACACAGCTATTCAAAAGCAGGCCAATATAAAGCAAGTCTTGTTTTAGAAAACGATCTTAATAAAATGTGTTCTCCTTCCAGGGACACTAGAAACGTAGCAATTAATTCTTCACCTTCAGTAACTATCAAAGCAGTAGAGTCTGTTTGTTTAGGAAACGTTGTCGAATTTGACGCTTCCTCAGCAGAAGACCCGGATGGAGACACGCTTGAATATTACTGGAGCTTCGGTGATGGCACAATACTGAAATCCGGGCCTAAAGTTAATCATGAGTATAAACAAGGCGGCGCCTACCGTACAACTGTCATAGTTGATGACGCAAAAGGCACTGCATGCTCTACAGCAACAGCTTCTGTAAATGTTAAAGTTAACACACCTCCCATTGCAGATGCCGGTCCAAATCTTTCATGCTGTGTTGATAAGTTAGCCCCTTTTGATGCGTCAGCATCTACAGACCCAGACGAAGATACTCTTTCTTATACCTGGGATTTTGGGGATGGCACGATAAAGAGCGGGGAAAAAGTATCTCACACATATACAAAAAGCGGTAAATTTAACGTTCTTATTACAGTTAATGATAATTCGCAGACTTCTTGCAACAAATCAACCGCCGGCTTTATTGCTGAAGTCAACGCAACACCCGTGGCAGTTATAAAGATCAGATAAAATTATGGACAGCATACATTAATAAAAAATGAAAATAGCTCTGGTCTTTAATCCATTCAAATATAAAGTACATGAAGAAAATATTAGAATAGTCCAGAAATATTTTGGACTTTACCCGCCATTAAGCCTGGCTTGGGTTGCAGCAATAGCTGAAAAAGAAGGGCACGAAGTAATTATTGTCGACGCAAGGACTTTAAATCTTTCCATGGAAGAAGCTTTACAGATACTTGAAGACTTCAAGCCGGACATTATGGGATTTATGATAACAACATACATGTTCCCAGAAACATTAGGCTGGATAAAATTCCTAAAAAGCAAACTAAACATTCCTGTTGTCGTAGGTGGCTACAACCTAAGAGTATACCCAAAAGAAACATTATCACATAAAGAAATAGACTTCGGCATCGTAGAACAGGCATATTATACTTTACCCCGGCTTTTAGAAGAACTTTCCAGCGGCAATAATGATTTTGATAACGTTCCGGGATTGATCTTCAAACGCAATGGAGAAACAATAATAACTCCTCACCCTCAAATAATTGACTTTGATAAATTTCCCAATCCGTCCAGACATCTTTTGCCCAACGAACTTTACGCAGAATTTCCAACAGAAAGAAAAAATTTCACTGTTATGGTAACTTCATTAGGCTGTCCTTTTAAATGTTCATTTTGTGAAGCAGGAGGCACAGTTTTTAATCCGCGCTCCGCTGAAACTGTAGTAGCGGAAATAGAAGAGTGCTATCACAAGCATGGGATAAGAGAAATAGATATTTTTGATTATTCTTTCACAATAGATCCCAAAAGAGTATCCGCGATATGTAAACTCCTTCAAGAAAAAAAATTAGACCTTATTTGGGCCTGCCGCTCAAGAGTTGACTCTATTGATCATGAGCTACTTATTGAAATGAAAAAAGCAGGCTGCAGCAGAATATATTTTGGCATAGAATCAGGCGATCAGATTATCTTAAATACGATCAAAAAAAACGTTTATATAAAACAAATCAAGGATATCATTAATTTCTGCAACAAAATCGGGATTAAAACACTTGGGTTCTTCCTAATTGGTGCCCCCGGAGACACAAAAGAAAGTATTTTAAAGACAATAAAATTTTCAAAAAGCCTTAATTTGGATTATGCTCAATTCTCTAAATGCCTGGCAAAACCTTTAACTCCATTATGGAAAGAAATGATTAAAGAAGAGCAGGAAGACTACTGGAAAGAATGGATATTAGGGAATGAAGAGGATCGGGAAATATCAAGACCATGGTCAAGTTTAACCAATGAAGAGATTGATAAATTAACCAAAAAAGCATATATTTCTTTCTACTTTAGACCTCATTTTATTCTCAAACATTTGATCAATATCCGGTCATTCTCTGAGTTAAAAAGAAAATTTCTTAGCTTATTTGACATGATTTTTAGTCAGGAATCCGTTTCAAAAGAAGATCTATTTTTTACCGCGTTTAATGAAAACACAACAAACTCATTAAAAAAACACAGAAAAATACTTAAATAAACATTAGAAAATAATCATTGACCACAACAATCCTTGCTTACTAAACACTTCCATATATTTACCTTAAAACAAACAAAATAAATATTTTTAATTTATTTGACGATATATAATAATACTTATTGAATTATTATTTAAAAGAAGTATTATTATTGATTATCAGAAAAAACTGTCTTTTTGTAATAAATTGGTCATAAATATTATGATTGAACATTCAAATCCCACATTAGGAATAAAAGAAAAGCAAGCTTTATCCAAACTAATAGATCAAAATTATATTGCTGAGGGTAACCAAGTTCATTGTTTTGAGAATGAACTTTCCAAATATATAGGAGTTAAAGGGGGTGTTGCAACAAGTACCGGCACTCTTGGCTTACATTTAGCCCTTTCAGCTCTTGATCTTAAAAAATCTGATGAAGTGATTATTCCCAGCTATACCTGCAGATCTGTTCTCAATGCCGTTCTATATAGCAGCCTAAAGCCTGTCCTTTGCGATGTTGACTTTGAAAACTACAATATTTCTTTTAGTGAAGCTGCAAGGGTTCTGACAAAAAAAACAAAAGCTATTATTATTCCACATATGTTTGGATGTCCCGTATCAATAAATGAATTTAAAAAACTAAAATTACACATAATAGAAGATTGTGCCCATTCAATAGGAGCAGAATATAAGGGACACAAAGTAGGAAGCATGGGAGAACTATCTCTATTCTCTTTTGAAGGAACAAAATACATTGTTGCTGGTGAGGGAGGTATGGTATTAGCTGGCTCACAAAAACTATTAAAAAGATTGAAGAACTTAAAAGAACCTAACTCTAACGATCATTTAATAAAATACACTTACAGGATGTCCGACCTTCAGGCAGCTGTTGGCCGGGTGCAACTTGGGCAACTGGAAACCTTCATAAGAAAAAGAAGATCCATAGCAAAAATTTATGATAATGCCTTCAAATCTTATCCAATATTACTTCCAAAAACACAAAGGGATTCCAAGCACATATATCAGAGATACATGATACAGATCCCGGGAAATATAAACACATTTATGAAAAAATGCCTTAAAAAAGGAATAAAAGTAAAACAGCCCGTTAAACCTTACGCTTTACACGAATATTTGGGCTTGCCTCCTAAAGATTTTCCAAATACTGAACATATTATGAGATCAGCTGTATCTTTACCGATATATCCATCTTTAACAAATAAGCAAGTCAACTTTATTACTCTAACGATAAGAGGACTTTTAGAAGATCATGCAAGATAGGTCATTAAACAAAAAATACGGTTTCTCTTCTGAAAAAAGCAAAACCTTTCCTTTAATGGTCGTTGTTGAAATTACCAATGTTTGTAATTTAGAGTGCATACATTGCCCATATTCTTTTATTTCAAAAGATAAGAACTACCGACCTCGACATATGGAAATGGATATTTATAGGAAAATTACCGATGAAGTTTCCGAACATCCAGGCACAATTTTCAGATTACTTTGTGATGGTGAGCCTTTATGTCACCCAAATTTCATTGATATACTCAAATATGCAAAGAGCAAGAATATCAGCCCAATTAACTTTATTACAAACGGGTTACTATTGGACAGCAATATGGCAAGAACAATTTTAGACGCTAATGTTGAAGTAGTTGAAATAAGCCTGGATGCTATAAATAAGGACACCTATGATAATATCCGTAAAGGCTCGAGCTTTGATACTGTCATGAAGAACGTTCATGAGTTTATAAAACTTCGTGATAATATGCACTCTAAGACAAAGATTTTTGTTAGCATAATCCAACAGCCAGAATCTAAGAATGAATATGATAGTTTTGTTGACTATTGGACACCTAAAATCGACAAAGTAATAACTCGCCCTTTAACTTCTATTGGTGGATTGGTTAATATCCCAAGGCAAAAAATATCCTCTGCTGATCATCGCTGGCCTTGCCCGTTATTGTGGAGCCGTTTGTTCATAAATGTTGACGGGCTTGCTGAGTTTTGCGTAGAAGATTGGCACAACAAAACAATTATTGGCAATATTAACAACGCTAATATCACAGATATATGGCAAAGCAAGGAATATAATGACCTGAGAGAATTACATTGGTCAGGAAAATTTGGTTTAATACCTTATTGTTCTAAATGCCAAGACTGGGAAGCTAGAGACTGGGATTATAATTATTTTCATGCACTTGATGAAGTATTAAATAAACATTCTTAGCCGGTAATAATTTAACTTATATGAACAATTTAATATTCAGAAAAACTAAAAGTGTTTGCCCTAAATGTTTAGAGCCCATTGATGCATGTTTGATCGAGAAGGACAGCTGTATTTTTTTACACAAATCCTGCAATTCACACGGCGATTTCGATGTTCTTCTTTCAAGAACACCTCAGAAATACAAAGAATTAGACCAATTCTATTTTGCAATTAGCGATAATAAAGCTATTGTTCCTGAGTACGAGTTATGGCCTACTTACAGGTGCAATATAGATTGTGCTATATGCTGTTTTGGCGGCCAAAATCATGAAATGCAATATTCAGAGCCAACTTGCGCTGATATAGAGAAGTTTATATCCGGTCACAGTCAAAAGTTCTACATTATTTCTGGGGGCGAACCTACGTGCAGAAATGACCTTACAGAAATAATCAAGACATTAAAAAAGCACGGAAAAGCAGTGACCATCAATACCAACGGTCTAAAATTAACGGACATTCAATATTTAAAGGAATTAGCTGATGCCGGTCTCGACAGGGTCAATTTGCAGTTTGATGGTTTCAATAGACAGTCCTATAAAGAGTTGCGCAGGAAGGATTACTTGGACACGAAACTTGAAGTCATTGAAAATCTTCGCAGCATGAATATTCAGACAACGTTCAATGCCACTATTGCAAAAAACCTCAATGAAGAGGCGATAAGCGAGCTTATTGATTTTGCGGCAAAAAATGACTTTATCAATGGCGTCAATTTCTTTACGATCTGCTTTTTGGGTCACGCCAGAGATTGGGCAGATGAACAATATATAATGCCGGATGAAATAATAGATATTCTTGAAAAACAAACCAAAAATACTGTAAAAAAACAAAATGTTTATATTTTTCAAAAACTTCATTTAGCGATCAAAGCATTATTAAATCAAAAGTGGTGTTTTTATAATCAGTCTTACTTGTTCATCAGGGAAAAAGGTTGCTATAGCACTATCGATAAGTTCTTAAATTTTGAACTATCAGAACCTTGGCTGAATAGATATGCAAAAGCTTATAAGAACAATCGCGTTTTATCATTATTTTATTTGTCTGTTGCTATTTTCAGCCTGTTCTTTAAATTAAGGTCTGTTCTTATAATCAAAGAGCTTCTAATTAGAAGCATTTCATACTTTTTTAAAACCAATAAATACTTGAAAGGAAGCAAATTCTTTTCTGTCAGCTTTTCGACTGGCTGCGATCCATATAAATTTGACGAGAGCATTGTTCAAAATTGTCAAAATGAAATTATTGCACCCTCTGAAAAAACCGAAAAATTAGTTAACATTGGAAGCGACGGGCTATACAGCATGAGCCTGGAAAGAAGGCATCTCAACAATAACCCTTCAGGCAACAGGACAAATAATAATTAAATGTTCAAAGCATATCCGAGGCACTCAGTCGATCTAACAATATTTGATTTTAAAAGAATTTTCTCTTTTATATTTGAATCAAAAGCCAAAAGATCAAAATATATCGAAAAGTTTGAAAATATGTTTTGTGTTTATATCGGGACAGTGCATGCAATATCCATGCCTTCAGCTCGTTTAGGACTTTATGTTCTGTTAAAATACTACAACTTCCCAAAAGGCTCTGAAGTCATCATCACCCCTTTTACCCATCAGAGTATTTTTACAGTTCTCAAGTCGTTCGGATTAAAGCCTGTCTTTGTTGACATTGACTTACATACTCACAATACAAATCCGGACCTGGTCAGGAATGCCATCAGTGAGAATACTAAGTTAATAATACTAACTCATATGTGGGGACAGCCTTGCAACATGAAGGAGTACTTAAAAATAAAGCAGGAACATAATATAGCGATTATTGAAGACTGTGCTATGGCGGCCGGAGCAGACTTTCAGGGCAAAAAAGTCGGTAGCTTTGGGGATGCAAGCATTTTTAGTTTTGGGAAGGCTAAAGCAATTTGCGCATTTGGAGGAGGAATGCTTTGCACTTCTGACAATAATATTTACAGGTACGCAAAGGACATTACAAAAGATTTTCATCCTCCAAAGCCACTATCTTTGACAATATCTGTTATCAATACATTTATTGCAAATATACTTACAAGACCCTTTTTCTTCTTTTTTTCAATATTCCCGATTATGCGCTTATTTAACCTGGCAGACCCGTACAATCCTGTTGAGCACAAAAAGGATTCTGAAATCATCTTAGAGGAAATGCCCGAAGAATGGAAAACCAGCATATCTCAAATACAAGCAGCGGTAGGCATTGAACAACTGAAATCCCTGGACAAGCGCAATGATACAAGAATCAGGCACTCGAAATTGTTAAATGAATTACTAAAGGATACCTCCGGGATTCTAACACCTGTAGAATCAAATGGATTCCGCCACATTTACCTTTATTATGCTGTTTTTATAAAGGAAGACTTAAACCTGAACTGGCTTCGCAGGAAATTACTCAGCCAAAATGTTGACACTCAATTAAACGAGCTAACGACGCCATCCGAGCTTGGCATGTTTGGCGCGGACAGTAAGGATTTTCCTGTGTTTAACCAGGTTTCAGATAAGCTCCTGGTTATTCCAAATGGGATTTATTTGAACGAAAAAGATGTTTTCAAAATAGCAAAATCTTTTAAAGAATGCATAAAATCAACTAATTAGCAGATCAAAGGAATTCTTTTTGTGTTGGATAAAATCATAAGAATAACAAAAAGCGTATGCCCTGAATGCCTTAAAGAAATTCAAGGTAACATAATTGAGCGAGAAAGCAGGATTCTTTTTGAAAAATATTGTGTTGAACATGGTACTTTTAACATCGTTGTTTCAAGATTTCCTGAAGACTATAAAATGCTAAGCGATTGCTATTTTCATTTTGTCCCAACATCATCAATCCAGAAAGAATATTATATTTGTGCAACACGTAAATGCAACATCAACTGCCCAATTTGCTTCTTGTATCATTGCCAGGACAAAGCTGAACTCTCAGAAGACCGATTAATCAAAAAGATGAGAGAGCTAAAATGCGTTGAAAGATTCACCTTTTCTCATGGGGAACCAACTCTTGACGAAACCCTGCCCGTCAAAATTCGCATTTTAAAAAAGGGAGCTAAGCTTGTAAATATACATACTAATGGACTTAAACTATCTGATTATAAATATGCTGCATCACTAAAAGCGGCTGGCATTGACCATGTAAGCCTGCAATTTGATGGTTTTAATATTGATACTTATATTGCACTCAGAGGACAAGATCTTTTAGAAGTTAAACTTAAAGCTTTAGATAACTTAAGAATGCTATCGATCCCAGCAACATTGAACGTTACTGTTTCAAAAGGTGTTAATGACAATGAGATGGGAAAGATATTTGATTTTGTTGTTAAAAATAAAAACATCAAGGATATTAGCTATATTACTTACTGCCATTATGACCCCAAGAACAATAATCTTGATCGATATATTATGCCAGACGATCTTTTGCTTTATCTCGAGAATTATACTAAAGGTAAAATACTTAGAAAGAATATCGTAGCCTTTCAGAAACTTTTTTATGCATACTGCAGCGCATTTAAAAAAAGTAAATGTTTCAACTACTACCATTACCTTATTATTCGAACAAATGATGATTATTGCCCAATAGATCAATATATAGACTTAAATAAAGTCGGGCCAAAAATCGACAATTATAAGATCAAGAACAAAATTATATCTCGCTTTACTTTATTAAAAATCCTTTTATCATCCCTAAAACCTAAAAGCTTACTTTTAACACCATATGGTTTATCTCTTTTTTTCAAAGGCGGCTATCCAAAGGATCCAGGCAAACTCTTTGTAGTTACTTTTGCAAGCATTTGTGACCCTTATAAATATGATGCCCAAATAGCTTTAAACTGCGGCCAAGGTATCGTAACCCAGACAGACGAACATAAGAATTATGGGACCTATATAATTGAAGAATTGAAAAAAGAAAGAACCTCCTCATGAGAATAGCTTTTGTTAACGATTCATGTGAGCGAATAGGCGTTGAATATATTTCAGCCGTTTTAAAATTACACGGCCACAGCGTAAAGCTATTTATTGACCCCCAATTGTTCGATGATGAAAATGTAACTTTTCGACCATTAGCCAGTTTATTTAATTACAAAAAGGCCATTCTCTCTGATTTAAAATTTTACAAACCAGACCTAGTTTGTTTTTCAGTTGTCACAGATTTCTATCAATGGGCTTGTAAATTAGCAAAATCAATAAAGTCAGAAATAAACGCCCCCATTCTATTCGGAGGCATTCATGCAACAACCGTTCCTGAAAATGTCCTTAAAAATGACTTCGTAGACATGGTTTGTCGCGGAGAAGGGGAGTATGCATTGCTTGAGCTTGCCAATAGCATGCAAAAAGCAAATATAGATTGCAGCATTAAAAATATCTGGTTTAAAAAAAACGGCCAAATAATCAAAAACGACGTTAGGCCTTTAATTGAAGATCTGGATTCACTTCCATTTCCAGACAAATCTCTTTTCTATGAAGCTAGCCCGCACTTTTCTAAATGCTACTTTTTGATAACAAACAGAGGCTGTGCTTATTCCTGCAGCTATTGCAGCAATTCTTTCATGAAGAAGTTTTATAAAAACAAAGGGGAGTTCTTAAGATTTAGAAGCGCACGTAATGTTATTGATGAACTTGTTCTTGCCAAAGAAAAACATGGAATAAGCTTTGTTAGAATCCATGATGATGATTTTTTAACTCACGATATCCCATGGTTTGAGGAATTTTCAGACAAATACAGCGGATTGATCAAAGCCCCTTTTGCATGTTTCACTCACCCAAATTCCGTCACACCCCAAAAAGCAAAATTGCTAAAAAAATCAGGATGCCACGATATTGAATTAGGAATTCAATCCATTTCATCAAATACACGCTATAACATAATGAACAGACCAGTAACAGATCATCAGTTGCTTTATTCAATCAATACACTTAAAGATTCAGGTATAAATATAATAACGGATAATATCCTGGGAATGCCAAATCAGGGCTCAAAAGAAATCGTTGACCTTCTTAAATTCTATAACGAAAATCGTGTCATGAAGATCTATTGTTTTGGATTCCGGCATTATCCTGCTACTGACATAATTGAATACTCAAAGAAGAAATCTCTGTTAACCAATAAGGATATCGAGGATTTAGAGAACGGAGTGGAAGTTAAAACATTCATACAAAGTGGTGATATCTTATCATTTGAACAGAAACAACTTCAGACTTTTTTTGCATTTTTACTTTATCTTCCAAAAATAATGAACAATTTCATATTAAAACATAAACTTTACAGGCTAATCATTCCTTTACCTTATTTTATACATGTAATTTTTTCTAACTGGCTAAGAATACCCTTCAAGTATAATTGGGCGCTTCATATCACTCTTTGCCGTTACAACCACTTTATAAATAAAAAGTTTTTGGAGATATTCAAAAGATCAAAAACAAGCAAGTAAACAGCTTATTTTATTCTTATAAGGAGCTTTATGAAAAAAACATATTTTATTTCTTCAACAACATTTTGCATGGAAAGAATGCTTGACGCCCAAAAGATATCTAATTACCTAAAAGTAAACGGGTGGTCTCACGTCAAGGATTTCAAAAGAGCAGAACTTATCATTATCAGTGCCTGTGCCTTTGGAAAAAATGCAGATGAAAACACTTTAGATTACTTACATTACTTCTCAACAAAAAGATCCTCTTCCGCAAAAATAGTTGTTGCCGGATGCATTCCGCAAATTGCATCTACCTTCAAAAACCAGTTAAATAATTTTTATACTATTTCACCAACAGACTTCTCAATGCTGGATGAAATAATCGATCCCAAAATAGCTTTTAAAGATAGTTCCGATCCAAACGTGATAGATCCTGATGAAGTCACTTATAATCTGTTTTTTAAAAAATGGCTGAAATTCTTAAGTATCCCCAGGTACTCTTCCAAATTCAGCATATTTAAAAAAGGGCTTTTGAAAAATGTTTATCTTAATATAAAGGACAAATTACTTTACCTTTTCACCATACAATCTTTCATAAATCCCTTTTTAACAATCAACAGAAACAAATTCTGCTACATAAGAATATCCTTGGGATGCTTAGGAGCATGCAGCTATTGCAGTAAACGATTTTATTCCGGAAAACTCCAAAGCAAAGGATTTGAGAACATTCTAAATGAATTTAAAAGCGGATTGAAGCAGGGATACAAGAATTTCTACCTACTAACAGAAGATGCTGGTTGCTATGGCTTAGATATAAACACTAACATAGTCAATTTACTGCAAAGGCTTTTTGAATCTGGGAAAGACTATGACTTTAAGATCGTTTTATCAAATATAAATGCTCAATGGTTTATAAAATTCTACGATGAATTATTGCCAATTTTCGTTAACAATCAAAGTAAGATAAATTATGTTCATATACCCGTTGAATCGGGAAGTAATCGTATTTTAAAATTAATGAACCGTCCCTACTCAATAGAAGATGTTAAAGAGAAATTGCTATCATTGAAAATTTCGGCACCTTCACTTTCATTAGTAACTGATATAATTGTCGGATTCCCTCAAGAAAATGAAGCAGATTTTCTTGAAACTAAAGAATTCTTAAAGACAATTCAATTTGATCATGTTGATATTTTCGGATATGAGAACCGTCCCAACACAAGAGCATCAGAATTCGAAGGCCATATACCAAATGAAATAATAAGAAAAAGAACCTTCGTACTTGCTAAACAGCAAAATAGTATAAACAAAAGAAAACCTTTAAAAAATAAAATCATTCAAGTTATTGAAGAGAACGTTCAAAGTAATTCTTTTTTAAATAATTTTAAATATAATTAACACTAAAATATGAAAATAGCTTTTGTTAATGATTCTTGTGAACATTTAGGCATTGAATATATTTCATCAGTATTGAAATTATCAGGGCATAAAACTAAGCTGTTTGTTGACCCTCTTTTATTTGATGATGAATTTATAACTGTTAAGCTTTTAGCAAAATTATTCGATAGCAAAAAGAACCTTGTCAGGGATTTAAAAGTATACCGGCCTGATCTTGTTTGCTTATCTGTGGTTTCAAGTTTTTACCCTTGGGCTTCACAAATAGCCGAAATGATCAAGAAAGAGATGAACACACCTATTTTAATGGGCGGCATTCATCCATCATCTGTACCTGAGTTTGTTATTGAAAACAAAGATGTTGATATGGTTTGCATCGGAGAAGGCGAGTATCCCATACTTGAATTAGCAAACAGTCTACAAAATGGTACAATTAATTATTCCATAAAAAATATTTGGTTTAAAAATAACGGTCAAATAATCAAGAATGAAATCAGGCCTCTGATCGAAGACCTTGACTCATTGCCATTCCCAGATAAAGACCTATACTTTTCTGAAAGCCCGCACTTTTCAAAATCTTATTACATTGCAGCAAGCAGAGGATGCCCTCATTCATGCACTTATTGCTGTAATTCATATTACAGGCACTTATACAAGGATAAGGGTAAATACGTAAGATTAAGAAGCGTTGATAATGTTATAGAAGAACTACAACAAGCTAAAGCAAAATATAACATTAAGCCCATATTTTTTCTTGATGATTGTTTTGGGTACGACATTGAGTGGCTTAAAGATTTCTCGGTCAAATACAAAGAGGAAATAGGAACAGGGTTTTACTGCATGATGTTCCCGAGCAATCAAATGAAAGAATCCTTAAAATACCTAAAAAACGCAGGCTGCGGAGAGATCGAGATCGGGGTTCAATCCTGGGACGAAGAGACAAGAAAGAATATTTTTAAACGTAATGTTTCAAATGAAATAATGATCGAAACGATGAAACTTATCAGGAAGGAAAATATTAATTTGGTCACAGGTGACATTCTCGGATATCCGGGACAAAAAGAGGAGCATATAATAAAGGCCGCTCAAATCTATAGCGAAATAAGGCCCAGCAGAACTTATCCTTTCATCCTTAAATATTTTCCTAAGACTGACATAACTGCCTCTGCATTAAATGACGGCAGCTTAAGCGAAAAAGACCATAACAAAATACTGTCAGGTGATTATGGTAAATATCTATCTGCAGACGGCAATATGACCAAAAAGGACGTTCTTCAATACCTTTTTTTATTCTTGCTTGTTAGGATATTGCCCCAAAATATGGCCCAATGGGTCATAAACAAGAGAGTTTACAGCAAAATACCTGTATTATTTACACCGGCGATTATTTCAATATTAAACAATTTCTCAACATCAACATATGAATCAAAAGTGAATAGAAAAAGTGCTTTAAGCCGATATGTGCATTTTTTCGTGAAAAAGATATTTAACAAATGAAAATTGCATTTATAAATGATTCCTCTCAACAATTAGGCATTCAATACATGTCCGCTGTGCTAAAACAGCACGGGCATGAAGTGAAATTATTCATGGACCCCCAATTGTTTGCAGATGATGTTATACAAATAAATTCGCTCGGGAAGCTATTTAATTACGAGAATAAAATAGTAAAAGACGTAAAAGAATTTTCTCCTGATCTGATCGGCATCTCAATTGTTACTGACTTCTATCAATGGGCCTGCAATATTGCACAGAAGATAAAAGCTGAAATTGATACACCGATAATCGTCGGAGGTATTCATCCCACATCTGTTCCTGACAGAGTAATGAATAACAAGAATTTTGATATGCTATGCATCGGGGAGGGTGAATTCGCCATGCTTGAATTAGCAAATAGCCTTGAAAAAGGAGCGATTGACTACAGCATAAAGAACATTTGGTTCAGAAAAGGCGAAGAAATAATTAGAAATGAGGTCCGCCCGCTTATAAGTGACCTTGATGCTCTGCCCATGCCGGATACTGATCTCTATTATTCAGCAAGCCCGCATTTTAACAGAACTGGTTTATATATAACAATGACCTCCAGAGGCTGCAGCAATGCCTGCAGCTATTGCTGCCATTCGTACTTGCATGAGTTATATAAAGGCAAAGGCCCGACCGTTAGGCAACGTAGTGTGAACAGCGTCATAGAAGAGTTAGACTTAAACACGAATAAGCATAAAATCAAGTTCATTGCCTTTATGGACAATTGTTTTGGCTATGACCTGAATTGGCTAAAAGAGTTTGCCCGTGAATATAAAGAAAAAATAGGAATTAAATTCTGGTGCATAATGCATCCTAATGATGTAACCGAAGAATCTGTACATTATTTAAAAGAGGCAGGATGCCATACGGTTGACATGGGAGTTCAATCATGGAATGAAGATCTGAGGAAGAACATTCTCTTTAGGAACATTGACAACCAGACCATGGAGAATGCCATTCAATTAATTAAAGATGCAAATATAGAAATCATGACAGACAGCATTTTTGACCTTCCAAACCAGACAGATGAAGACATATTAAAAAGTGCTGAAAAATACATAGAAATCAAGCCCAAGCGTATATACTTTTATATGCTTAGGCACTATCCTAATACAAAAATGACAAGAATGGCATATGACAACAACTGGCTAAGTAAAGATAGATATGAAGAAGTTATGGATGCTCATAACGTAACATCTTTTTCTGTTGGAGGTGATAATGTCAGCAAAAAGCTGATCAAGTACCAGATCCTGTTTTACCTAATAGACCTTCTTCCAAAGGACATCTCAAGATTTATCTTAAAAAAGAAATTATATAAATATTTCCCATCGTTTATCGGGCCGGCACTGGTCGTTATCTTGCGAAACCTGCTTGCGTTTGACATGAACGCCCGGCTACAACGTGCCTGGACTATTAATAGATATTTTCATTTTACCGTTAAAAAAACATTTAACCTTAAGGACAAATAAAACTTTTATGAAAATTGCCTTTGTAAATGATTGCGTAGAACGCTTAGGCGTAGAATATCTTTCTGCTGTACTAAAAAATGCAGGCCATGACACCAATTTATTCGTAGATCCTCAACTTTTTAACGATGTTTACATACATTCAAACACATTAGGTAAATTATTTGATTTTAAAGAATTCCTATTACTTCAAATCATTAATTACAATCCAGATTTGATCTGCTTTTCAGTAGATACAGAGTCCTATCAATGGGCCTGCAACATTGCAAAGCTTATTAAAAACAATATTGATGTTCCTATTTTATTTGGAGGAATCCATCCGTCATCCATACCTGAAAGAGTTATAAGTAATGACTTTATTGATATCGTTTGTATAGGTGAAGGTGAGGATGCTATCCTTGAACTTGTTGAAAACATGAAGAATGGCATTATAGACCATTCCATAAAAAATCTCTGGTTCAAAAAAGAAGGGGGCATTGTTCAGAATGGAATCAGGCCATTGAAAGAAGATTTAGACTTAATCCCCCGAGCTGACAGAACCCTCTTTTTCAATAATAGTCCTCATTTCAGAAAAGGTTACGGAACTATTACAACAAGAGGATGTCCTTTTTCCTGCAATTATTGCTGCCACTCATATTTAAAAATCCTGTACAGGGATACTAATTGTTATTACAGGCAAAGAAGCGTTAGAAGCATTATTAAAGAAATAATAGATGATTTGACCTTATATAAAACCGACCATATAGTATTCTTTGATGATTGTTTTGGATTTAATAATGAATGGTTAAAAGAATTTTCAGAAGAATATCACAATACTGTCAATATGCCATTTATTTGTACAACATATCCAAATATAGTTACAGAAAACTATGTTAAATTATTAAAAAAGGCAGGATGCTGTTCGATAACCTTAGGTATCCAGTCATGGGACAGTGATATTCAGAAAAAATGGTTCAACAGAAATGTTTCAAAAGAAACAATGCTTAAAGCTATTGAGCTTATACTAAAAGAAGGAATTGAACTGGTATGTGATAACATATTCGATGTACCATTTCATTCGCACGATGAATATATCCAAACCTTATTAAACTATACTATTCATAAACCAACCAGAATTAATTTCAATCAACTTAAATACTATCCAAATACAAAGATAACAGAATATTCTAAAGAAAATAGAGTTTTTTCGGATGAAGACTTTTCAAATATTCTTAATGGAAACCTCCAAAAAGGGATATATTTGAATTCTTTTTCATCAAATGACAAAGATAAACTATTTATAAAAATGAGTATTTTTTTGTATATAATGGATATTTTGCCTAAAAAACTATCTAAATATATTATTAATAATAAATCATATAGATATTTTCCCGGATTCATTAATCCAGCAATATTCATGTTTTTTAGAACTTTGTTCTCTCGGGATATAGATGCAAAATATTTTAAAAGAAGGTCTTTTGTGCGCTATAACCATTATTTTTGGAAAATTCTATCAATGAAATTTAAAAAACCATTTAAAAGGACAAGAAATGAAGAGCAGCGTAGAAATCATAATTAGAACAACACATAGTTTATGCCCAAAATGTTCTAAAAAGATACCCGCGGATATTGTTGAATACAATAATGCTGTTTATATGAAAAAGACCTGTCCGCTTCATGGTAATTTCAAACTGCTTATATCCAAACATTCATGGTATTACAAGCAACTGACCGAATTCTATTTTTCTGTAATGCCGAAGAACATGAAACAAAGTCGCTTCTATATTTATTTAAGCAATAAATGCAACCTGAATTGCCCAATATGCCTGCTTGAACCAAACCAAGAAATAATTCCGGATATGTCTTTAAAAGAAATTAAATCTGTAATTGAAAAGAATAAATCATCACGGTTTTATTTATATGGTGCAGAACCAACACTAAGAAGCGACATTCATGACTGGATAAAAATGCTCAAGAAAAACGGCAACATAGTGAACATGCATACTAATGGGATAAAATTGGAAAATTTTGAATTTCTTCAAAGCTTAAAAGATTGCGGCCTTGATTATGTAAGTATACAGTTTGATGGTTTTAATGACACAATTTATCAAAAACTGAGAGGAAGGGGTCTTCTTGATATTAAACGTAAAGCATTGGATAATTTAAAATATTTAAATATTCAAACAGGTTTAAATGTGACCATTGCTAGGGGCATCAATGAAGACCAAATTAAACCTATACTTGATTTCGCTATTGAGAATCCTTTTATAAAAGACGTAAGTTTTGCTACTCTTTCACATCTTGGTGATGCACAGAAGAATTTCTCTCCGGAAGAACTTATTATGCCGGATGAACTGATAGACATGGTTGAACAGCAGATGGAAGGGAAGATATCAAGAAAGAATCTTTTTCTCTTTCAGAAATTCTACTATGTCTTGCTATCCTTTTTAAATGTTAGAAGATGTTACAATTTTCAACATACTGCATTGATCAGAGAAAATGGTTCTTTTCAAACCTTTGATGAATTATTTGAATTTGATAAGTTTGAACAAAATCTTGATAAATACCGAAGCACAATAAAAACAAACAGGCTTAAAGCTAACATTTTCTTCTTTTTAAATCTACTAACGAACATATTCAGTAGTCATTTTTTAAAAAAGATCCGATGCCTACCTTTGAATATGCTCTTACCCAGAAATATTAGAAATCCCAAAATGCCATCAAAATTATTATTAGTTAGCTTTGGAACAGTGTGTGACCCATATAAATACGATGCACAGATCTCCCGTTATTGCGGGCAAGGTTTTGTGATAAAAGACGAAAAGGGTGTTTTTTTATCAGATTCTATTTCAGGACTAACTTTGCAAAACAAACATATTAACAATAAATAAGTTTCTTATGAAAATAGCATTTGTTAACGATTGGAGCCAACACATAGCATTACAGATCATTGCTGCCTTTCTTAAAAAGAATGGTCATAAAGTAAAAGTCTTTATTGAGCCTTCGCTGTTTAGTGATATTTGGGTGTCTGTACCTTCTTTACATAAGATTTTAGATTTTAAAAAGGAAGTTGTTCTCGGTCTACAAGACTATAACCCAGACTTGATTGGATTTTCATCAACAACTCGAACTTATGATTGGTGTTGCAATGTTGCAGAA
>MHHG01000005.1:102533-106163 GCA_001805965.1 Omnitrophica WOR_2 bacterium RIFOXYA2_FULL_38_17
GAAAGAGTAATTGAGAACAAATCCTTCGATATGCTTTGTGTTGGAGAAGGCGAGCATGCTCTATTAGAATTATTAAATAGCATGGAAAAAGGTAGCATTGACTATTCCATAAAAAATCTCTGGTTTAAAAAAAATGGCAATATCATAAAGAATGAAAAAAGACCAATACTCGCTGATGTCAATTCCATACCAAATCCAGATATGGACATCTATCTTGATAGTTATTCTTACTATACAAACTCTTATGTTGTAAATACAACTCGTGGTTGTCCATATTCTTGTAGCTATTGCTGCATATCATATTCTCAGCAGCTCTACAAAAACGAACCGAAGTTTCGTGTACGCAGCGTAACTAATGTTATCAAGGAATTACAGGAAGTAAAATACTTGAATAAAAAGACAAGTAAAATAATGTTCAACGATACTTGTTTTGGCTATGACATTAATTGGCTTAAAGAATTCTCTATAGAATATGCGGAAAAAATAAATATTCCCTTTTTTGCTGTTATGCATCCAAATAATATTACTGAAGAAAGTATTGCTTATTTAAAAAATGCTGGTTGCAAGTCCATATCGTTGGGTATGCAAACATGGGATAAAAGTGTCAGAGAAAACATATACAACCGAGAATTAACAAACGAAATAATGGAAAATGCTGTTAAATTAGTAAAAAGCGCAAAAATGGAAATTCTACTAGATAACATTTTCGATCACCCAGGATCAACTGTAGAAAAATACATCGCTTCAATGGAATTTTATACTCGCTGCAGACCTACACGGAATTATTTTTATAGATTGCATTATTTCCCTAAAACAGCTTTGAGCCAAAACGCTCGTAAAAATAACTGGATAACACCTGAGGAATATGATGCAGCTTTAGATGGAAAAGAGCTCAGAACACTGAGATTCGAGCCATTTGTAGATGCTGAAACAAAGAAAAATGACCGATTGTTCCTACAATTACAGATCTTTTTTATTATTGTAGACCTTGTGCCTGCATGTGTAACGAATTTTATAGTTAAACGCAAGCTATACAGATATTTGCCAACTTTCTTAAGTCCTGCATTTTTAACAATATTTCGCACATTGATATCATTTGATTTTGAGTCTAGATACTTTAGATCCATAATGGCCTGTCGTTATCTTTATTTCATAAAGAAGAAGATTTTAAATAGGTTTGCTCAGAAAATATAATAATGAAAATAGCTTTTATTAATGATTCATCTGAAAGATTAGGTGTTGCATCTATTGCTTCTGTCCTTCAAAAAGCAGGCCATGATGTTGATATCTTTATCGATCACCAGCATTTTAAAGATGAGAACATCAATATTAATTGGCTTCATAATATCTTTGATCGTAGAAAACAGCTTATTGCAAGGTTAAAACATTTTAACCCTGATATTGTAGGATTTTCTGTTGTCTCTGATTTTTATTTGTGGGCCTGTCAAATGGCAAAACTTGTAAAAGAAGATTTAAATGTCCCAATAATTTTTGGTGGAATCCACCCCACTTCATCACCCGACAGAGTAATAAATAATAAATTTGTTGATATGGTTTGTATCGGAGAAGGCGAGTACCCTTTACTTGAAATTGTAGAAAGTTTAAAACGAGGCTCTTTAGATTATTCAATTAAGAACATTTGGTTTAAAAAAGACGGCCAGATAATAAAAAATGAACTACGTCCCTTGATCAGTGCTCTCGACGAACTCCCCTTGCCATTAAAAGATCTTTACTATTCAAAAGGTGATCATTTCTCTAAAAGCTATTATATTATGGCTAGTCGCGGATGTGTATATTCGTGCAGTTATTGTTGTCACTCTTTCTTAAGGGAGATTCATAAAGGAAAGGGGCAATATTTTAGACAAAGAAGCGTGGACAACATTATAAAAGAACTGCTCCTTGCTAAAGAAAAATACAAAATTAGACATGTCCGCTTCTTTGATGATAGCCTAGGTTCTAACATAAAATGGCTTGAAGAATTTTCAAAAAAATATTCGGATGAAATAAAAATACCATTTATGTGCTATATGCACCCCAATCATATATCTAAAAGGTCTATTGATCTCTTGAAATATTCGGGATGTTGTGAAATTGAGATCGGCGTTCAAAGTTTAAACAAAGAAATTAGAAAACATATATTAAACAGAACTGTTGAAACAGAAGTTATACGCAATTCGATCAATATAATACGTGAAGCAAGAATCAGTATTGTGGCGGACAATATAGTAGGTCTCCCAAACCAAACTGAAAACGATATTATCGAAATGGCGACTTTTTACAATGAAAATAGGGTTAATCGTATATACTTTTTCTGGTTAAGATGTTATCCAGGAACACCTATTACAGAATTGGCAAAACAAAGAGGGATTATCAATAAGACCCAATATGAAGAAATAATGGATGGACATGTCACAAGGCCATTCTCACGTGGAGGAAGTAATATCAATAAAGAATGGTTAGGATTTCAATTCTTTATCTTCATTTCTCAATTACTTCCCAAGAATTTCGTGCGTTGGCTGATTAAAAAGAAAGCATACAAACATCTTCATTATGTTAATTCTCCAGGAATTCTTGCTGGCTTAAGCACATTATTTTCTTCTTCTAAGAACGATAGAATTCTTATTAAAAGGGAACTATCACGTTATTTAAATATATTCAAATTAAAGTGATGAATTTAGGAGCTTTATCAGGCAATTATA
Organism: Omnitrophica WOR_2 bacterium RIFOXYA2_FULL_38_17; assembly: GCA_001805965.1. Lineage (GTDB taxonomy): Bacteria > Omnitrophota > Gorgyraeia > Zapsychrales > Zapsychraceae > Zapsychrus_A > Zapsychrus_A unditaenarius. Next base: position 105,233 of record MHHG01000005.1, read on the forward strand.
TTAAAATCAATTTCATGTCTTGGTCATGTCAAACTTAGGTTACATGGTATTTATAATTCATTCTGAAAAACGTCTATCATTAGACTAAAATAATTAAAAACAATGCGTAAAATATCATTTTTAAAGAATTTATTAATCTTAACAATTTCGATTTTATTAACTATATCCATTTTTTATTTGATATTAACCAAGATCGACCTTATTAAAACTATCGATACTTTAAAATCCATAAAAATTAACTATTTAGTATTATGTATTTTCATATCTATAACAATAAATATATTTATTTATGCTGATATAAGAAGAGTAATCTGGCAGAATCTAGAACAGCTCATAAGTTATAAAGAATTGATTTATATAAGATTAGGAAGTTTACCCTTTAAAGTTATCCCGTCATTTAAGAATACGGACATTGTATCTGCTATTTATTTAAAAAAATTCCACAATATTCCGATCACTCAAAGTATTCTTACTAATATTATTGCGAATATTTTTGATCTAATGTCAATATTGTTAATATTCTCAACAGGCTACATTGTTAATTTAATCTATCACATAGATATTTCTCAATACCAACAATATTTCAGCGTAATGTTTATAATATTTGTTTTTTTAATAATAGCCATATATGCTTTCATTCTAAAACAAAATATTGGCAAAAAGCTCCTTTTCCTTTTGTTTTTTAGGAAAAACTCAAAGCATATAGAGCTACTAAATAAAATCATGAAAAAGTGGAAAGAACTTCCAGTTTATAAAAATATACTCTTATTAATTTATACATTTATTTTTCAGCTATCTGAGCTCATTATATTCTATTTTTTCTCTAGGTCATTAAATTTAAATATCCCTGTTACAAGCATTCTTCTTTATTTGCCTTTAATTATAATAATCAGCCAATTACCAATATCTTTCTTTGGCTTTGGCATAAGAG
>MHHG01000006.1 GCA_001805965.1 Omnitrophica WOR_2 bacterium RIFOXYA2_FULL_38_17
GTAAAGCCGTTTTCTTCGAGTGCTTTAATAAGGTTCATGGTCAATGTTCTAGCATATATGTAAAGAACAGTCAAATCTAAGATTTGAATGTTCTAATATGTATTGTGATTTCAAGAAACGATTCCTTTTGCTTGACGCATCCAAAACAATCGCTTACAATCTTAATATTAATAATCTTAATGAAAATAGGATTAATGGGTGAAAGTAGTAGTCCAAAGAGTTTCAAGCGCTGATGTAAAGGTTGAATCTAAGGTTGTTGGAAAGATTTCAAAAGGAATGCTTGTTTTGTTAGGAGTAAGCAAAAAAGATACAGCCCAAGATGCGGATTATCTGGTTGATAAGATCTCACAGCTTAGGATGTTTGAAGATGGTCAAGGGAAGATGAACCTTTCGGCAAATGATGTTAAGGGCGAGTTCTTGGTTGTTTCGCAGTTTACTTTGTGTGGTAATTGTGATAAAGGAAGAAGGCCCTCTTTTGATGATGCCGCGCCTGCAGAAAAAGCGGAAGAGCTCTACGAATATTTTGTTGAACAGTTGAGGAAAAAAGACTTTAAAGTTGAAACAGGTGTTTTTGCGGCTATGATGGAAGTTTCTCTCGTCAATGATGGGCCCGTAACGTTTATAATTGAAAAATAGAATGATCGATACTCACGCACATTTGGAGCAAATAGAAGATCTGGAACAAGCTTTTGAAAATGCAAGAAATGTCGGAATTAAAGGAATTGTGGGCGTAAGTGTGGATCTTGAATCCTCTAAACAGATATTGGCTATTTCAAAAGCATCGATCGACCCGATAGTTTATGCCGGGATGGGAATGCATCCATCTGAGGCTAAACCTGATGACCTCAATGAGCTTACTGAATTGATAAAAGAGAATGTTTCGCGAATCAAAGTCGTGGGTGAGATAGGGCTGGATTTTTTTTATAAGTGGGTCAGAAAGGATGAGCAAAAGAAGAAAGAGCAGAGAGAGGTCTTTCAAAGATTGGTTAAACTTGCAAAGGACGTTGACCTTCCAATTGCTGTTCATTCTAGAGGGAAGTGGCGCGAGTGTTTTGAAACTGTAAAAGATTGTGGAATTAAAGATTGCGTATTCCATTGGTTCAGCGGTCCAATAGATGTATTGGAGGATATTCTTTCTTCAGGCTATTATGTTTCAGCTACACCCAGCATCGCTTACAGTGAACAATCCCAGGAAGTGATCAAGCATTCACCAATTGAGCAGACACTTGTAGAGACAGATTGTCCTGTTTATTATAGAAATAAATTTGGTGACGGGCAAGATGGCTTTAGAGCGGAGCCGAAGGATGTTTTAAGAACATTAGAGCTTTATTGCAAGCTTAAGAAAATTGGTGAAGAAGAAGCTGCGTTGGTTCTTAATGGAAACGCCAGGAAGCTGTTTAGGTTAAGTTAGTATCTTAAAAAAATTATAAGGAGAGACATTGATGAAAAATTTTTTCCTATTTCTTTTGATAGCTGCAATCATCGCAGGAATGAGCTATGGTGTTTATAAATATTTTTTTGATTACGAACAAACTTATATCGATGATGTCGTTGCTGAAGGTGCTTTAGTTTATGTAAAGGCTTCTGCAATAAAAGACAATATTGATAGGATAGGTGCAACAAAGCTTTGGAAAGAGATAAGCAAAGTAGATTATAGATCGCTGATGAAAGAGGCTGGAGCTGATAAAAAGCAAATTATGATGGCGGATCTTATTATCTCCCAGTTAGGCAGCAAAAATACCAAGCACATTTTGGAATATTTCTTTAACGATGAGGTGGCTTTGCTGATTTATCCTTCTGATCTTGATCTCTCAAAAATAAGTGATTTTTCAGCAGACACTGCGGCTATGGTAATTGAAAAATTGTTGACCAATGTTGCGCTTGTTTTTCGTGTTGGAGAAGAAGTCCAGTTTGTTGATGCAATATCGCAGATTTTTAATAATTTTGGAGCAAAGATTGAAAGAGGCCAGATCAAACACAATAATCATACTCTCTACGTGATAAAGGTGCCTGATTTGGGACTTGAAATAAACTATGCCAAGATTGATGATGTTATTATCGCTGGTATTGGGGATGTTGTTGCGAAAAGAAGTTATGAGGTTTTGGATGGGAAAATACCTCCTTTATCAAAAGATGCAAGATTTACACAAGCTTCAGAAAAATTTACCCTGGGATCAGACTTGGAAATATACCTTAACATTAATAAATCACTAGACCTTTTACATGCCCAGGCAAGATCATTAGTAACATTGATCGGACAACAGACACAAAAGGCTATTAAAGAAGATGATGAAGGCGGTGACGCTAAAAAACTTCAGGAGAATGTTAGTTTGGCTCAGTCACGTGTTGATGAATTCTTTAAACAGCTAGCCGGGTTTAATTCAGTTGCTGCTTCTACAAAGTGGGAAGGTATTTATGAATCAAATTTCTTTTTGTTCTTTGACAAGGCCCAGCTTTCAGCTGAAGTAGCAAAGACTTATGCTTGTCCTGCTTCAGAAAATAAGTCTATTAATTTTATTCCGGAAGATGTAGTTGTTTATCAATGGGCAAATTGTTTAGATCTTGCTGATATTTGGGGCCAGATGCAAAAGCAAATAGATAATCTTCCGAACGCTGATGCTCAATCAGCTCAAATAGCAGCAATTGAGCAATCATTGGGAATAAATATAAAAGATGATATTATCCCGACATTTGCTGGTGAGTTTGGGGGCTATTTGAAGGGGATTAATGTGGGATTTCTTTTTCCCATCCCAGATTTATTGCTTTTCATTGAGACAAAAGATCGAGTAAAGGCTAATCGTTTAATGGATATTATTATTAAACAGGCTCCTCTTGAGATCAAGCAAGAAAATTACTCCGGGTCTGAATTTAAATATTTTATTACGCCTTTCGGGGAAGCGATTCAGCCGAGCTATTGTTTTTTGGGTAGTCATTTGCTTATTTCAGCCTCTAAAGATAGCATAAAGAAGTCTATTGATGCTTATAATGAAACTTCTTTGTCTTTGGTAAGCAATCCAGGTTTTAGATCAGTCAACATAGGATTGACTGACATTAACAGGGGCGTACAGTTTGTTTCAATGGATAAATTCATTAAAGAAATTAGGTCGGTTATTAATTGGGTAAATGTTCAAAGTTCTACTAGAGATGAGAAACAGTTGGCTTTTAAGCGAGGTGTTGAAATGAAGTTGACAGAAACTAGAGGAGCTCTTGAAGAGCTTAAGAATGAAGTGTCTGCTCTAGAAAAAGATTATACAAAGCTTGAGGATGAAATATGGGATATTGAATCGATCGGAACAGACGTTTCTGAAAAAAGAGCAGAGCTTAAGGCCCTTGATCAGAAGATTAAAGACAAGAAAAATGATGTTGCAACACTTGCAGGCCAGGAAAGTGAGCTGAAAATTAATATAGAGGAACTTGGGAAAGAATATGTTGCTCAGAATTTAAGAAAGCAGCTTATGGATAAAGCAGCTTTTCCGATTTTAAATGGTTTAGAATCTATCAAAGCTGTTGGGACTCGTTTTACAATTGACCAGAATAAAGGGTTCATAGAGTCTAACATGTATGTTGATATTGATGAGTAGAAGAATCTGAATGAAAATAAATAAAAAATTGTTCCTGTTTATAATTATTGTATTGTGTTTGTCTTTGTCTGGATGTTCGCTTTTGAAGCTTCCATTTGCTTTATCAAAAATGACGTTCGGGTTTATTGGACAGATCTTTAAGTTTATCAATAAGTTGCCCAAACCGCCTCCTTGGGTATTTTTATGAAGTATTTTATTTGTATGAATGAAGGCTTCTAACACTTTATAGGAAAAAATGTTCGAAATTATTAATAAACAGATAATTGCGGAAAGCATAAAGAGAATAGATGTTTATGCTCCAGATATTGCAAGCAAGGTTTTGCCGGGACAGTTTGTAAAGATATGCCCTGAGGAAGGTGATGAAAGTATTCCTTTAACGGTTTCGGACCATGATGCGGCAAGAGGGATCATTACGCTTATTTTCCAGGAGGTTGGAAGCACAACTGGAAAATTAGGATCTTTGCCAATAGGGGAAGCTGTATTTTCTATTCTTGGTCCTTTGGGTAAGGCGGTTCACATTGAAAAAGTGGGCAGGGTTATTTGTATTGCAACTGGAATAGGAGCTGCTCAGATCCTTCCTATTTGTCGTGCCTTGAAAAAAGAGGGAAACAAAATTGTCGGCATAATTGGAGCTAAGACAAAATCAAAATTGATGCTTGAAGCACAGATGAGAATAGCGTGTGATAAAATTCTTATTGCAACGGAAGATGGTTCTTATGTAAGGAGAGGGCTTGCTTCTGATGTTTTAAGAGAGGTCATTGGAAAAGAATCAATAGACCTTGTATATGCAATTGGTAATTTGGAAATGATGGAAACAGTTTGCTCAATTACAAAAAAAGCAAAGATCAAGACTCTAGTTCAGCTAAAGCCTATCATGGTAGATTGCGTCGGAATGTGTGGGTCTTGCAGGGTAAAGGTCGGTGGCAAGATATTGATGGCGTGTACAGATGGACCGGAGTTTGATGGCCATAAAGTGGATTTTAAAGATTATCAAATCAGGAAAAAATCACATGAGGAAGCAGGCAAATGCTTAAATCAAAAGTCATTACCCAATCAGCAACAAAGAGAATCGGGAATTTTAACGAAGTTTCTCTCGGGTATTCTAAAAAAATAGCGATAGAGGAGTCGAGGAGGTGTCCGCAGTGCACTGAACCTAAGTGTGTTGATGCTTGTCCGGCTCGAGTTGATATCCCTAAGTTTATCAGGGCATTAAGAGAAGGGGATATCGCAGGAGCATATTCTAAGATAAAGGAAGAGAATTGTTTCCCATCTGTTTGTGGACGTATATGTTTTGCGCCTTGTGAAGATGCGTGTGTATTAGCCAAGGAGAACGCTCCTATCGGAATTCGTGCACTTGAGAGATATATTGCTGATTTTGGTAAATCACGTTTTACAAAAAAGGAATCTTTTTTAAAAATAGCAAAAAGAGTTGCTATTATCGGGGCAGGTCCCAGCGGTCTTGCAGCAGCCTGCAGCCTTTCAAATAAAGGTTATTCTGTTGAGGTTTTTGAATCATCCGATAAACCAGGAGGGGTCTTATTCTACGGTGTACCGGGTTTTAGGATACCAAAAAAAGTTCTGGAATCTGAGATCAATGATATTAAAGCCTTAGGCGTAGAGATAAAGAATAATTTTCTGGCAGGCAAAACAGTGCTAATTGAGGAATTGTTTGGCTCGGGATTTAATGCTGTCTTGATAGCAACCGGAGCAGGAATCCCAAAGCTAATTGACCTACCTGGGGCAAATTTAGGCGGTGTTTATTATGGCGAAGAGTTTCTAATGAGGACTAATCTTATTAAGACGAACATTTTTTCCAGATATGTTCCTTCTTTTCCTTTGGGAGAAAGGATCGCTGTTGTTGGCTCCGGTAATACTGCTTTAGATTGTGCCAGGTCAGCAGTAAGATTTGGCAGGTCAGTCAGCTTGATCTTTAGGAGGACTGAAGATGAGATGATGGTGCGTTTTGAAGAAAGACAATATGCAAAGGAAGAGGGGGTCAGTTTTCATTCACTAACTCGTCCTGTAGAAATTATTTCAAATAATAGTGGGTTTGTAGGTGGTTTAAAATGTGTGCGTATGGATTATGCAGATGAAGATTCTGACGGAAAATGGCAGCTTGCTGAAGTTCCGGATTCTGAATTTATTATTGAAGCTGACACCGTAGTGATTGCAGTCGGACATAAACCTAATTCTTTAGCTTGTAAAGACAGTGCCAAGATGTCGCCGTCAATCAGTAAAAGTGGCACTATCAAGGTTAACAGCAGTAATCTTATGACAAACATTGAAGGGGTTTTTGCTTGTGGCAATGTGACAACTGATGCACGTCCTCTGGTTGAAGCTATTGCATCAGGGAAACGGGCTGCAGAGGGTATAGATGTTTATTTGAAGAAGATCGTTAAATGATTTATTAAGTTTGAACTGAGGAAGATATAATGAACCAAAGGATAACTGTTCAAGAGATAATAGCTAAAAAGAAATCCGGAGAGAAGATAACGGTACTTACTGCTTATGATTATTCTGGTGCGTTGTTAATCGATAAAGCAGGTATTGATATTGTTTTAGTCGGAGATTCTCTTGCAAATGTTGTCCTGGGCCTGGATTCTACTCTAGAAGTAGGCATGGCAGAAATGATACATCATGCAAAGGCAGTAAACAGGGGTGTTAAGAGGGCGCTTGTTGTTGGGGATATGCCTTATGAGGCCTATCAAATTGATGTATTTAAAGCAGTTGAAAATGCAAAGAGGTTTGTTGATGAAGCTGGATGTGATGCCATCAAGCTTGAGTGGTTCGATCAATGTTTAGAAGTTGCAGAAATGGTAGTTGCCCAGGGAATACCTGTAATGGGACATGTTGGTTTAACTCCTCAGACTGCTGAAAAGTTGGGGGGGTTTAAAGTTCAGGGTAAAGATGCTGAATCCGCGAAAAAGATCATTGATAATGCAAAGGCCTTAGAGGCAAAAGGATGCTTTTGTGTGGTATTAGAATGTGTCCCTTTTGCTTTGGCCGAGATCATCACTAAAGAGTTAAGTATCCCTACGATAGGGATCGGGGCCGGCGTCTATTGCGATGGACAGGTTTTGGTAACAAATGATCTCTTGGGATTGTTTGATAGATATGTCCCAAAATTTGTTAAAAAATATGCGGACCTGAGCGAAGCTACATTAAAAGCAATAACTCAATTCCGGGATGAAGTAAAAGCTAGGAAATTTCCTGATGTTGAGCATAGCTATTCAATGTCAATTGATGAAATTAATAGAATAAAGGAAGCATAATAATGAAAAAATGCCCCTTTTGTGCCGAAGAGATACAGGATGAAGCAATAAAGTGTAAGCATTGTTCTGAGTTTTTAAATGGAGCAAGGCCTGCTCCACAAAAAAAGGACAATTTGTCATTGATGCAAAAAGTTCCCTGGTTCTTGGGATTTTTAATTATCGGCCCTTTTGTTTTACCTCTTGTTTGGAAGAATGCGAAATATTCAAAAGAATATAAGATAATTATTACGATAGTGATATTAGCGCTCACATTGGTTATTGTGTTCGCGTTGATCGCTGCTGTAAAAAGCATAGCAGCCTATTACAAGAGCCTGACTAATTTATTTAATGGTATGTATTAATAGAATGTAAATTATCTTGAATTTATATCCCCGCATAATTACCGTGGGGAGTTTAATTTGGTTAGCTTTTACTGGACATCATGGTTAATATTTGTTAGTATGCCCACGTTTTTTTAAGTATAGTTCGCTGGTTTGATCGATAAAAGCAATGGATAAAAATCACCCAATAAAAAGAATAAATAGGTTTATAGCTCGAAGCGTTTTCTTTGTGTTTCAAGCAGTTATTCGTATCTTCCCTTATCCTGTTTTCCGTATAATATTCTGGATCTTCATTCCTTTTGGATATTGCTTTATGCTTGTTAAAAGAGGTTTTGTTATGGGGAATCTCAGGACAGCTTTTGGCAATGAGAAGACCGAATTTGAATTAAAAAAAATAGCTAATGATTATTTTTATAATTTTGGAAAAGGAATGATAGAGCTAATCTATTTGCTTAACAGGCCAAAGAAGATCGTAGAGAATGTTTCAATAGAAGGTCTGGAAAATTTAGAAAAAGTTCTTTCGGCGAATAAAGGGGCGATTATCATTAGTGCGCATTTTGGAAGTTTTATTGCAATGTATCTTAGGATAATTCAGCAAGGGTATAAAACCAATGTCGTTATGCGTAGAATGAGGGACAATGTTTTCGAAGAGTATATTTCAGATCTCAGAAGGAAGCTGGGAATTCAAACGATATATTCTCTTCCTCAAAGACAATGTATTCAAGAATCAATTAAAGCATTAAGAAGAAATGAGCTATTATTTATGCTAATGGATCAGAATTTTGGCGGAGAGGGAGGCGTTTTTGTTGATTTTATGGATAAAAAAGCTTCAACAGCCCCAGGAGCGATAGTTTTTGCAAAACGTACAAAAGCGCCTGTGGTTCCGATGTTCATAAGGCGTGATGGCAAAGATAGCTATAAAATTATCATTGAGCCTGAAATGACACTGGAAGAGGATGAAGATGATAAGAGGTCAATAGAGCTTAATGTTGCAAAAGCAACAAGAATAATCGAGAGGTATGTAAGGCAATATCCGCATGAATGGGGAGGGTGGATGCATAAGAGATGGAAGACAGAATACTCTGAGTTTTCTTCGAATGACCCCAAATAGGTCTTGTCTCAAAAAAACTAATATTTTAATTTTAGACTTTATATTTCTCATATGTTATTTAATTCTGTAGAGTTCTTAATATTTTTTACAATAGTTTATTCCTTGTATTTGATCCTGAATTTTAAGTGGCAGAACCGAATGCTCCTTGTTGCCAGTTATGTGTTTTACGGTTTTTGGGATTGGCGTTTTCTTTCATTGATCATTTTTTCTACTATTGTTGATTATTGTTGCGGTTTGTATATAGCCGAGACTGATGACGTTAAAAAGAAAAAGAAATTATTGTTAATAAGTATTTTTATGAATCTTGCGCTCCTTGGATTTTTTAAATATTTTAATTTTTTTGCAGGAAGTTTAATAAAGTTGTTTAGCTTATTTGGTGTTTCATTAAAACTGCAGTATCTGAATGTTATCCTTCCCGTAGGAATCTCATTTTATACTTTTCAAACATTAAGTTATACCTTTGATATTTATAAAGGGCAGCTTAAGCCGACAAAAAAATTCTTTGATTTTGCGTTGTTTGTGGCATTTTTCCCCCAATTGGTCGCCGGTCCGATCGAAAGGGCTAAATGCCTTTTACCTCAAATTCTTGAGCCTCGATCGGTAACACTTAATAAATTTTATGAAGGATGTTTTCTTGTGTTTTGGGGGCTTTTTGAGAAAATATTTATTTCAGGAAATCTGGCAAAGATAGTTGACCCTGTCTTTGTTTCCGGAGAACATAAAGGTTCAGAGGTTATGGTCGCTCTTTATGCCTTTGCATTCCAGATCCTTTGTGATTTTGATGGGTATTCGAATATTGCAAGAGGTTTAGGCAAGGTCATGGGTTTTGAATTGATGATAAATTTCAATTTGCCTTATTTTGCAACAAATCCGAGCGATTTCTGGAAAAGGTGGCATATCAGCCTTTCAACATGGCTTAAGGATTATCTTTATATCCCTTTAGGAGGGAACAAGGTCTCTAATTTGATAACATATAGAAATCTGGCAATAACCATGTTATTGGGCGGGTTATGGCACGGAGCTGCTTGGACCTTTGTTGTGTGGGGCGCGTATCAGGGGATTTTGCTAATGGCTCACCGCAAAGTTTCTTCAATAAGAATATTTGACTTTTTGAAGAACAGGTTTTTTATTGTTAAGCTTTTTGTTTTTTTTCATTTGGTGGTCCTTGGCTGGCTGTTTTTCAGGGCGCAGAACATGGCGCAAGTAATGAGGATGCTCCATTCTATTGTTTTTAGTCTTGATCTTGACGGGAACACTTTGGTGCTTTTCCAAAGATTCCTGCTTGTTGTTTTACCGTTATTGATAGTACAGATCGGCCAGTATAAGAAAAATGATCTGATGTTCCTTTTTCACGGGCACTGGTTCATTAAGACTTTTGCATATGCTTTAATGACATATCTTATTTTAGGGTATGGAGTTTTAACGGCTGAAGAATTCATTTATTTTCAATTTTGATGTGTTTAAAATATATGTTCACAAATTATAAAATTTTAACTAGAGTTGCATTTAGAATAGTTTTGTTCCTTCTTTTTATTGAGATATTCCTGCGTTTCGATGGATGGATATCTTTAGTTCTTCAGGAGAACAGAAATAAAAGTAATTTAAAAGGACTGAATACTTACAGGATTATATGTATTGGTGATTCAAATACGGCTTTGGGGGGTGATGAATCTTTTCCTAGTCAACTTGATGTTGTTTTAAACAAATTAGATACAAAAAGAAAATATGAAGTTATCAATAAGGGTTTACCTGCGGCGGATTCAACGGAAATAGTGGATAATGTTGAAGAGTTGATTAACGAGTATAAGCCTAATATGATAGTTTCAATGATGGGTGCAAATGATAGGAATGATCTAACAAAAGAAGATCCGGTTTTTATTCTCATTTCACGATTGAAGGTATTTAAATTAGCCCAGGGAGTTTTTTTGAGACTATTATATTTTAAAAGTGACAAGGGAATTAATCAGCTGCTTTTAGAAAGAGCGCTTGTTCAGAAAAATAATATTACTGTAAAAAAACAAGAAGTTATTGAGCGTAAGGCAGTAGATCCTCAATATGTTAAAATGCTTTTCTTAGGACTTAAAATGCTAGAAGTAAAAGATTATGTGAAAGCGGAAGTAATTTTTAAAAGCCTTGTTTCACAGGATCTTGATATTATTTTTCTAGATAGAGCGTACAAAGAGTTGGGGAATAGTTTAAAAGCGCAAGGGAAAATAAACGAGCTTATTAATGTTTTTAAATATCAGTTTGAAAGAGATGAATTTAGTGTTTTTGCAACGGATGAAATTAGAGAGTTGTGCAGTAATAAGAAGGCAGTTTATGAGACTGAACAACTGCTTTTGTCATTGCTTGAGATAAAACCAGACAGGGAAAATATTAATGGCTTGTTAGGTGCTTGTTATGCAGAGTGGGGAGATGATGTTAAGGCAGAAAAATATCTCAGTAAGGTGCGGGAGATAAGAAGAAATGCTGTCAATGTTGCTTCTAAAAAGAATTATTTAAGGTTAGCTGAAATATTGAAGAAAAATAAAATTAAAGGAATTTTTGTGCAATATCCTATGCTGAGTATGGAAAATCTTGAAATACTGTTTAATGAAATGGATGATTCTTATGATTTCATTTTGGTGGATAATTTGGAAAATTTCAAGGAAGCTCTTAATCCTGAGAAATACAAAGAGTATTTTAGTGATAGAAGTTTAAATGACCGTGGTCATTGCACTCTAAAAGGAAATTTTATTCTTGCAGAGAACGTAGCTAAAGTTATTTTAAATAGTTTTAAATAGATGAAGTTATACAAAAATGTTTTTTTCAACAAAGGCCTCTTCAGAGTTTTTTATGATTAAAAGCGGCTTGCTTTTTAGAGTTCTTTTGATACAATGGTGTTCTTAACGGAGAAAAATTGAGAGAATATATTAATGAAAGATAATGAATTAATGGATAAAATTGTTTCACTTTGCAAAAGGCGCGGGTTTATTTTTCAGTCTTCCGAGATATATGGCGGCTTGGGCAGCACTTGGGATTATGGCCCTTTGGGTGCGGAGCTGAAAAGGAATGTAAAGAATGCATGGTGGAAATCGGTTGTCCACGATAGGGAAGATATTGTTGGCTTAGACGCAAGTATCTTGATGCATCCTAAGACCTGGGAAGCATCGGGGCACGTTGAAGGCTTTAATGATATTTTGGTTGATTGTAAAAAGTGTAAAGGAAGGTTTCGCCAGGATCATTTAAAGGGTAAATGCCCTAATTGCGGTGCGAATGATTTTACGGAAGGGCGTGCTTTTAATTTGATGATGAGCACTAACCTTGGAGCAATGGAAGATTCAAGCTCTAAGGTTTTTTTTCGCCCGGAAACTGCCCAGGGGATCTTTGTTAATTTTCAAAATGTAATTGATTCAACAAGCCGTAAGCTGCCTTTTGGTATTGCTCAAATGGGCAAGTCTTTTCGTAATGAAGTTACTGCAGGTAATTTCACTTTTCGTATGCGTGAATTTGAGCAAATGGAAGTAGAGTATTTTACAACGCCTCAAGAAGCTGAAAAGTGCCATGAACAATGGATAGCTGAACGATTTCAGTGGTATGTTGACCTAGGAATTAAGAAGGAAAATCTGCAGCTTCGAGAACATGGCTCAGATGAGTTGGCTCACTATGCAAAAAGGTGTTGTGATGTTGAGTACAATTTTCCGTTTGGCTGGTCAGAATTAGAAGGAATTGCAAATCGAGCGGATTTTGATCTAAAACAACATTCTGAGTTTTCAGGAAAAGACCTTCGCTATCAGGATAAGATCAGTAATGAACGGTTTTTCCCTTATGTAATTGAGCCTTCCGGAGGAGTTGACCGTGCAACGCTAGCTTTTTTAGTGGATGCATACCATGAGGAAGAGGTTGAAGGAAGTACAAGGGTGGTTTTAAGGCTCAATAAAAAACTGGCACCTCGCCATATAGCGATATTACCATTATTGAAGAAGAATAATGAAATTGTTAATATGGCTAAAAATATTAAGAGCGACCTGCAAAAAGATTTTGTTTGTGTTTATGACGATACTGCTGCAATCGGTAAACTTTACAGGAGGCAAGACGAAGTGGGTACTGCATACTGTCTTACCATTGATGTGCAGTCATTAGAGGATAAACAAGTGACTATTAGGGACAGAGATACAATGAAACAAGAAAGGATTTCTGTTGAAAATTTAAAAAAATATTTTAAAGAAAATTTAGGAATGTAATCAGAAAAAGAAAGGGAAGAGTAAAAAATGGACAAGAAATATGTTTATTTCTTCGGAGGCGGGCAGTCCGAAGGTAAAGCATCAATGAAAGATCTCTTAGGGGGAAAGGGCGCTAATTTGGCGGAGATGGCTAGCATTGGCGTTCCGGTACCTCCGGGTTTTACAATCACAACTGAAGTCTGTGAATATTACTACGCAAACGGACTAAAATATCCTGAAGGATTGGATGCTGAAATTGATCTGAATATCACAAAGCTTGAACAGACAATGGGCGCTCAGCTAGGTGGCAAGGAGAACCCTCTTTTAGTATCTGTTAGAAGCGGCGCGGCAGTCTCTATGCCGGGTATGATGGATACAGTTCTTAACCTGGGTATCAATGATGAGGCAGTAGTTGCACTTGCTAAGAAGACAAATAATGAAAGAATGGCTTGGGATTCATACAGAAGATTCATCAATATGTTCGGGGATGTTTGTATGGGTGTTGACCATCATGATTTTGAAAAAGAATTAACAAGAATTAAGAAAAAATACAAGAGGAACTTGGATACAGATTTAACTGCCAACGAATTAAAAGAAGTTGTTGACGCTTATAAGGCTGTATATAAGAAACAAATTGGCAAAGGGTTCCCTACCAATGCACGTGAACAATTAACACATGCTATTAATGCTGTTGTTAAATCTTGGAATATTCCCAGAGCTGTTACTTACAGAAGAATCAATAAAATGGTCGGATACAAAGGAACAGCTGTTAATGTGCAGGCAATGGCTTTTGGCAACATGGGAGATAGTTCCGGAACAGGTGTTGCTTTTACAAGAAATCCCGCAAATGGAGATAATGAGTTTTATGGTGAGTATCTGATCAATGCGCAAGGTGAAGATGTTGTTGCAGGGATCAGGACGCCAGACCCTATTTCCACATTGAAGAAGAAAATGCCTGATATTTACAAGGAGCTTGATGATATTCGCCTTAAGCTAGAACAGCATTACAGAAATATGCAGGATGTTGAGTTTACCATTCAGGAAGGAAAGCTTTTTATGCTTCAAACAAGAAATGGTAAGCGTACAGGTTTGGCTGCAGTTAAGATCGCAGTTGATATGGTTCAGTCAAAAATGATCACGCCTCAAGAAGGATTGATGAGAATTGACGGAGACCAGTTAAACCAGCTTCTTTTCCCTATATTTGACCTTAAAGTTAAAGCTGCTGCAATTGCAAAAAAGCAATGTGTTGCTAAAGGCTTGCCAGCAGGGCCTGGTGCGGCAAGCGGGCAAGTTGTTTTTACAGCTGATGATGCTGTGAAATGGGCTGGAAAAGGTAAGAAAGTTATTTTGGTTAGGCAAGACACCTCTCCTGAGGATGTTAGCGGTATGTGGGCAGCTGAAGCTATCCTTACATCAACAGGTGGGATGACATCACATGCAGCTGTTGTTGCACGTGGCTGGGGCAAATGTTGTGTTGCAGGTTGCGGCGCACTCGACATCTCTTGTAGTAGTAAAACTATCAAAGTTGACGGAAGAACGATCAAAGAAGGTGATTTTATATCTATTGACGGTACGACAGGCGAAGTTATTTTAGGCAGTATTCAAACTTCAGCATCTCCTGTAGTTTCTGGCATTGTTGACGGCAATAAAACTGCTCTGAAGCATCCTATTTGTAAAATGTTCTTGGAGGTTATGAAATGGGCTGACGCAGAGCGCAAGATAAATGTAAGAACGAACGCTGATTCTCCTAAAGATGCTGCATGTGCACGTGCTTTTGGGGCAGAAGGCATTGGGCTTACGCGTACAGAGCATATGTTCTTTGAAGGAGATAGAATATGGGCTATTCGTGAGATGATCCTTGCTAGTGATTTAGCTGGACGTGAAGCAGCTCTAAAGAAATTGCTTCCTTATCAAAGAAAAGACTTTGAAGGCATCTTTAAGGCTATGAATGGATTCCCTGTAACTATTCGCTTACTTGATCCACCGTTACATGAGTTCTTGCCACATGATGCAGCAGGTCAAAAAGAGATGGCAAAGCGATTGAATACTACTCCTGCAAAGGTTAAGGCTAAAGTTGATTCTCTTCATGAATTCAATCCTATGTTAGGCCATAGGGGCTGCCGTCTTTCAATTACATTTCCTGAGATCTGTAAAATGCAGACACGGGCGATAATTGAAGCTGCATGTAATGTTGCCAGCAAAGATGTAAAAGTTCTGCCTGAGATCATGATCCCTTTGATCGGAACAAAAGAGGAATATGATATTCTTGAAGTAATTGTGCGTGAAACAGCAGATGCGATTATCAAAGCCAAGCAATCAAAAATAAAATACATGGTTGGTACTATGATGGAAATTCCTCGCGCAACATTAGTAGCTGATAAAGTTGCTGAAAAAGCGGAATTTTTCTCATTTGGTACTAATGACCTTACTCAAATGACATTGGGTTTTAGCCGTGATGATATCGGGACATTCTTGCCAGATTACATAGAAAAAAAGATCTTCATGGATGATCCTTTTGCGTCTATTGATCAAACAGGTGTCGGCGAGCTTGTCAAGATCGGTGTTGAGAGAGGAAGAGCAACACGTCCAAATCTTAAAATAGGTGTTTGCGGTGAGCACGGTGGCGATCCTGCATCGGTTAAGTTCTTTGCACGGGTTGGATTGAACTATGTCAGCTGTTCACCTTTTAGAGTTCCCATTGCAAGATTGGCTGCTGCCCAAGCTGCTTTGGAACAAAAGAAATAAAATACTAGCGCTATTAGATGGTTCAGTGCTAGACTACTAATTCGAAAAACAATCCTAGATCCTGATCTTGAAGTTTGAGTACGGGTAAAAGATCTGGATTTTGAGATCAGGATTTAGGATAAATTTTAGATACCACATTACTCTATATTATGGATCCAATAAAGGCATACCTAAAAGATATTAGACCGATTCCGCTTTTAACAGCTGAAGAGGAAATTGATTTATCGAAGAAAATCCAAAAGGGTGACATGGAAGCACGCGAGAAAATGATACGTTCGAATCTGCGTTTGGTTATCAGTATCGCAAAGAGGTATGTTAACCTTGGAGTTCCTTTAAGCGATCTCATTGAAGAGGGAAATATTGGCTTGATGCGTAGTGTTGAAAAATTCGATCCCGCGAAAGGCTTTCGTTTTTCAACATATGCGGCATGGTGGATAAGGCAAGGGATTTCACGCGCAGTTATTGATCAGGGGAAAATGATAAGAGTTCCGGTTTACATGAATGAAGAGATCTTTAAGTATAAAAAGGCAATAGAGCATCTGACGCATAAGCTTAATAGAAGGCCGATTGCTAGTGAAATAGCGAAGAAGCTGAAAGTTAATGTTGATAGGATTAGAGAGCTAGAGAACTCAATAGCAAAAATATCAAGCCTTGATGCACCTATTGGTGAGGATGGCGATGGTATGGTAAAAGATATTATTGAAGATGATAATATAATTGGCGCTGATGAGCAGCTAGAAACCTTTTTTGCAAAAGAACGTACAACCGGCTTTCTTGAAATGCTTAATGAGAGAGAAAGAAAGATAATAGATCTGCGCTATGGTTTAACTAATGGGAATACTCACACGCTTGCTGAGATAGCTGATGTTTTAGGTGTGTCGCGTGAACGAGTTCGTCAGATTGAAGCTGCAACAATAAAGAAGATAAAAGCTATCATTGAGCAGAAAAATAGCGAAATGAGTGAAGAATAGTTTTTCCTGGGGCATGCACCTATTTATTAAAAAAATTTGTTTAATAGGTGTGTGCCCTCTTGATTTTAAAGCTAATTAATTAAAAGGAGAGATGATATGGATAAAAATGATTTGAAAAAAATTATAAGAGATATTCCAGATTTTCCCAAAAAAGGAATTATTTTTAAAGATATCACTACTTTGTTGAAGGACAAAGACGCTCTTAGGGTGGCTATAGATGCTCTAGCTGAAAAATATAAAGGGCAAGAAATAGACGCTGTTATAGGTATTGAAGCCCGCGGTTTTATTTTTGGCACGGCTTTAGCCTATAAGTTAGGCACTGGATTTATACCTGTTCGAAAAAAAGGCAAGTTGCCGTATAAGACAAAAAAAGTGACTTATGATCTTGAGTATGGCACAGATACTTTAGAGATTCATGAAGATGCTTTATCTAAAGATTCTAAGGTTTTAATAGTTGACGATTTATTGGCTACCGGAGGTACGGTAAGTGCTGTTGCAAAATTAGTTAAAGGTCAGGGAGCTTCTATTGTTGGAGTGGCATTTTTAGTTGAGCTTGGTTTTTTAAATGGAAGAGAGAAATTAGGAAAACTTCCAGTTCATTCGATCATTACTTATTAGGCTGATTTAGTAAAAGACTGGCCAGTTTGAATAAATTTGCGCCTGTAACTCAGATGGACAGAGTGCGTCCCTCCTAAGGACGAAGTCGGAGGTTCGAATCCGCCCAGGCGCATTAAAAAGAATTCCCTTTTTAGGGAATTCTTTTTTTTTGTAAGCGAAGGCAATTTATCAGAAAAAAATCCGCATGTTTAGCAGAAACAATAAGGCTTTTCAATTATCTTAATATCTTTAATCGTAATAATCTAAAAATTAAATTAAACAAAAGGGAAGAAGACATAAATAAGTTCTAGTTTGTTTAATTAGTTTGTTTTAATTTGTGCCTGCTGGTAAGAGGGCAACAAGAGATTCGTATGTGCCGACGGTAAACAATGTTTTAAAATATAAAAATAAATGAAATTGTGTTTTGAATAAATCCAATGTTTGGTATGATTAAATAGCATCCAAAAAAAATACTGATCAACGTTATAGTGTATACAGTTTATTACTCCATTAAAAATTTCATTAAAAAGAACAATGAACAGAGAAGAAATTTACGACCATCTCGCTCAGGTATATTTGGGCAAAAGAAAAGAAGTTGATGTTAAGAAAAAGCGTCAAAAAAACGCATGGTTGCTTGTGAACATTTTCATTTCCGTATTAATATTTACTAGTGCAATTTGGGGGTTTACGGCTTTTTTAACGCAGAGGGGAACATCTCTTCAGAGTAATGTGATTTTTTCATTAAATCGCGGACCAATAAGTGTTGATTATAATTTCAAAGATACATTTTCTCCTGAAAAAACATTTTCTTTGGTTGTTCCAGACATGGATGTTTCGAAATATCAGGCTATTGAGTTTTCAATTAGAGGTAAAGAAGAGGGTACTCCTGGAGTAGTTAAAATTGTTATTGCTAATGAAAAGAATGAGACTGCCTCATATTATGTTCAAGGCGTGAATCTGAAGTGGCAGGATATTAATATTCCTTTGAGTGAATTTAAGCAGATTACTGATTGGTCAAGCTTGACAGATATTTCTTTTGTTTTAGAGGTTTGGAATGTTGATGATAAAAAGGGAATTATTCTTATAGAAGATGTTCGTTTTTCAGGTGCTTATGATGCGAGTGCTTCAAAGGTATAGAAGAAAACAAGCTTTTGGGTAGAGAAAGGGGATAAAAAAGCATGAAGATTATTTCAATTGCCAATCAAAAAGGGGGATGTGGGAAAACTACTACAGCTATTAATTTAGCTTCTGCGCTCGGAGTGAATGGCAAAAAAGTACTGTTAATTGATCTGGACCCGCAAGCACATGCTACTCTAGGATTGAACGTTGAAAGTCAGGATAGCATATATAATGTTATATCAAAATTGACCCCCAGAAAATTAAAGATTGAAGATATTATAAAGCCAGTTGAGGATAATTTTGATATAGTTCCTTCAAATATTCTAGTTGGGACCCTTGAACAAGAATTATCTGATGAAATTGGTAGAGAGCTTAAGTTATATGAGGTCGTATCTGGTATTAGGAAAAAATATGACTATATTCTGATCGACTGTCCTCCAAGTTTAGGTATTCTCACTGTAAACTCGATCCGGGTCAGCGATGAAGTAATGGTTCCTGTTGAAACAAGCAGATTCTCTATGCAGGGCGTGGACCATATTATGGATATTATTAATTTGATCAGAGAGCGTTTATACCATCAAGTCAAATGTAAGATTCTAATTACTATGTTTGATTCAAGATTAAGGCATTCATTTTCAATGTTAGGCGCTTTTAAAGAGAAATTTGGCACACTGCTTTACGATACTATTATTCATGTGAATGTCAAATTAAAAGAATCAGTCGTTATTGGTAAGACAGTAGCAGCTTTTGATAAATATTGTCGAGGTTCAAAGGATTATAATTCTTTAAGTAAGGAAATTATTTTCTTGGATAGTCAGAATGAGGAAGAACAGGAGCTGGCTCAAGAGAGGTCAGTTTTCAGGCCTTTATCTAATAAGATGAAAGAGACAGTAAAAGCTGAAGCTAAGCAGTTCTATGTTACCAGGTTTGCTATTGAAGCGCCTGAAGCAAGAACAGTATATGTAACTGGAAGTTTTAATGATTGGTCATTAAATGATACCTGTCGTTTGAATTCAGTGAATGGAAATTGGTTTGTAGATATCCCTTTGAAGCCTGGTGTTTATGAATATCAGTTTATTGTTGATGGGGTTTGGAAGGAAGATCCAGCTAATTGCAGAAAAGAAAGAAACCCATATGGTGATGATAATTCACTAATTGAGGTTACTGCTGATCAGGCTATAAATGTTTAACAATTAAATTAGTGAATTGATTATTTCCAATATAATATGAGCAAAAGAATTTCAAATGACGACCCTCAAGTAGTTGATGGTAAAATCTTCGCAGTACTGTCCTACCTTTCTATACTTTGTATAATCCCATTAATCCTAAAAAAAGATAATGAATTTGTTCTCAAGCATGGAAAACAAGGGCTTGTCATATTTGTTTCAGAGGTTGCTGTTTTTATTCTCAGCATTGTTTTTCCATGGATATTTAAATTCGGCATGTTTCTTTTGCTAATAATGTCTTTTATAGGTATTGTTGCTGTTCTAGAAGGGAAATATACAAGGCTTCCTTTTGTTGCAGATATAGCAGATTCAATTGTTCTATAGTCTTTTACAGTAGAACAGCCCATATAATCTTAATTAATCTTTTGAACAGTTCTAATGGAATAGCTGTGTTTTCTTGCGGCTTTTTTGAAAGCTAAGGAATTTTATGGTTTTAGACAGTATTCTTGATGCAATAAAAAATTTATTAACAGGGGGTAATTCTAAAAGAAAAAGAATTTCTCGCAAAGTAATTAAGAAAAAGCCAAATAGTAATAAACCGTCCTTGCCAAAAAAAAATCCTAAAAAAACACCAAAGAATAAGTCTGCGGTAAAAAAGAAAACTATTATCAAGAAAAAGAAAGTTGTTGTTAACCGCTCTAAGCCTGAATTGCGAAAGAAGCCTGTTGCAAAGAAAACGTCTCCCGTAAAATTAAGAAATAAGCCGAAGGTATCTAAGAAGGTAGTAAAAAGTAAAACAGCTATAGAAGAAGCGAAAGGAGAGTTAGTTGGAGAGATCACCCATTTTTTTTCCCGTATAAGTGTTATCGTGGTGAAAATAGTTTATGGAAAGCTGTCGGTTGGTGATGAGATAAGGATAAAAGGTAAAGTAACAAACTTTGTGCAAAAGGTTGATTCACTGCAATTAGAAAGCATTGATGTTAAGGTTGTAAAGAAGGGGCAGATTGTAGGGTTACAAGTCAAAAAAATAGCTAAGGTGGGAGACAGGGTCTTTAGGTTAAAAAAATTTAGATAGCACATTTCTAGGGAAGGGTTGCTGTACAAACATTATTAGTTATGGTATATTTTGATTAGACTTAGCATAGTGCTAAATTTATAATAATTTGATATTAATAGAAGCTGGGAAATAGAATGCTAAAAGTAATAAGAACAAGACAAAAAAGAACATGTCGGTCAGGTCAAAATGCTATTGAATATATGCTTGTGCTTTGTATCGTAATAATTTCCCTGCTGGCTATAGCAGGTCCTAAAGGGCCTTTTTTTCGTTCGTTGAATTATACTTTGTTTACTACTCAGAATGTAATAGAGCAGATGGCCCATAATATTTATTATAATGTTTATGCAGAGCCCGGCACTTTAACGGTAGAGCCTTAATTTAATAAATCAATGGTACAAATTAAAAAAAAAGAAAAAGACCTGACGCGTAGGTATTTAATTTGGTGTTATAAAACAACAAAAGAATCATTGGATAGGATTGAAAGATATTATACTCAAATTCCTGTGGATCATTATTTGTTGAAACAATTAAAATGTTCAAAGGATTTCAGAGGATCTAAATCCAATGTGAAGTATAAAGGGTTTGTGAATGATTTTGAGAAATATATAGATACCAAAAAAAAGAATGTTGATGCTAAGAAATTTACTGATTTGCAATGTAAGACTTTAGACCCGGAATATATGTATCTTAAGGAAAGATTTGTTGCAATTGAAAAAGCTATTGTTTATTTTCTTGGCAATAAAGAGCTATCAAAGATAAATAATCTTTATGAGACTGAGATGATCGGGCGAATTTTAAATGCTAGGGAACATTCTTAGCGGGTGGAATCTTTGGGCTTTACGCTGTTTCTAGAAAACAAAAAGCTGCCTTATATAAGGCAGCTTTTTTATGAGCTTATAAGCGACTTGTAATGTTGTTATCTGCTATTGAAAGCACGCATTCTATCTTCTCGTTCTTCTTTAAGTTTTTTTTCACGTGCTTTTAGATCTAGGATCTTTTGTTTTTGTGCGCTAATTTTATTGGCATTATCTGTCTTTTCAATTTTAGGCGTAGAGCTGAAAGACTTTTTAATCAGCTTTATGACGCCAAAAGACAGCGCACCAAAAACAACAATTCCAAGAACTAAATAAATTATTCCATCATTATCTTTCATAATAATTTAATTATAAATGTTAATTAATGATACAGCAAATAAATTATTGAGAAAGATAATGATGGTAGAATAGCTATCGGATTGTTATAATGATTCAAAAATAAACAGCTGATATGAAGTAAAGTTTATTAAAAGAATGAATTCATATTAATGGGAGAAAAGGAATATGCCAAATTTATCTGATTACAAAACAGAGTGGGAAAAAACAAAGAAGCAGCTTGTCAAGTTTAGCAAAGAGGCTTTAGATGTTGCTAAAAAAGGTGAACAGGAGCTTGTCAGGCTTTCAAAGAAAAGTAAGTTGCACATTGATTCAACAGCTATTAGCTTACAGAAAGAAAAGTTGTATTATTTTATTGGTAAAGAATATGTAAAAACAAATGGCAAGACAGAAAAAAGTGCAAAATTGAAGAAATTACTGGATGAATTAAAAGCGGCTGATAAAGAGCAAAAAGCTTTGCAATTAAAAATCAAAAAGACAAATGATAATGAAAAGTAAAAGATTATTTTTAATGCCATTATATTGCTCTTTATTTTTAATGTTATGCTATTTGGGATTGTCCTTTGCTGAAGATAAAGCAGACTTGACAATATACAGCAATGGTAAGAAAATGGGTTCTCTTCATGAATATAAATTATCAATGTTGAGGAACAAAGTTCTTGATTCAATTCCACCCGGGCAAGATGATCAGTTGAAGGAGTTTATAAAGAGATTTTCAGAGAATCTTTCTTATGAAAATAGTAAAGAATATAGCGAAAACGACCTGAAAATCTTGTTTCAGGGGATCCATAAGAGCCTGGTTAATAAAGAAATACAAAGTCCGAAAAGCGAGGATTTAGATAAAATGCAGGAAATGCTTGAAGATTATAATAAAGATTACAATAAATCAGGGACTTATGTGATTGATCCAGAAAAGGTTAAAACTCTTATAATTGAGCCATCCTTAAATAAAAAGGAAAGAGAATAACCCTGACTTTATGAATTTGCAGTTCGTTTGTAATATTATCCATCATGATTCTTAGCGCTTGACTTAAAATTACACTAATAGTATAATACCGACCTCGTTGAAGGAAAAGTATTAACAATCACAATCTATATAGTTATTTATCATAAGATATATATAGGAAATAGAATGATAAGGAGGAAGTAAAATTGGTTTTATTAAAAGAAAAGAAAACAGAGGTAATTGATAATTTTAGAATTCATTCGAAAGATACTGGTTCTCCCGCAGTGCAAATAGCATTGCTTTCAGAGAAGATAGAATATCTAGATACTCATTTTAAGGAGCATAAGAAGGATTTTCATTCTCGTCGTGGACTTCTAATGATGATTGGTAAAAGAAGGAGACTTCTTGCTTATCTAAAAAATAAGGATGAACAAAAATATCAAGAAACAATTACAAAATTGAAATTGCGTAAATAAGAATTTATCGATCATGCGTAAAATACGTATGATAACGCTCGCATTATTTTGCAAAATTGTTGTATATAGCAAGTCTTTCGTTAGATAACACATTTTGACTAGTAATATAATGATGCTTGATTAGTGGGCGGTATGCTTTAGGAGGCTAAAAATGAGTAAAGTTAGTGCTGAAATTCCATTTGGTGGAAAAAATATTATTATTGAGACCGGTAAGCTTGCGAAGCAGGCGAATGCATCTGTTACGGTTACTTTAGGCGGTACAGTTGTGCTGGTTGCTGTTTGTATGTCAAAAAAGTCAAATCCCGATGGCGGATTTTTTCCCTTGGTAGTTGAATATCAGGAAAAGACTTATTCTGCAGGACGTATTCCAGGAGGTTTCTTCAAAAGAGAAGGACGGCCGACACAAAAAGAGATTCTTACATGCCGAATAATTGACAGGCCGATCAGGCCATTGTTTCCAGAAGGATTCTTTAATGATGTGGTTGTTACAGCTACGGTCTTAAGCAGTGATGGTGAAAATGATCCTGATATGCTTGCATTGATAGGAACATCAACTGCGCTTACTATTTCAGATATTCCTTTTTCAGGACCTTTAGGAGCTATGAGGCTTTCTGTTGTAGATGGTGAATTTATTATTAATCCAACATATGAACAAAGATTAAAAGGAAAGATGGAGCTTGTTGTTGTCGGATTAGAAGATGGTATTGTCATGATCGAAGGTGAGGCAATTGAAGCTTCCGAGGAAAAAGTTGGCGAAGCTCTTAAATTTGCAACAAAACATATCCAGCCGATTAGAATAGCTCAGATTGAGTTAAGGGAGAAAATAGGTAAGGAAAAAGCGACAGTGGAGCTTTTTAATCCTCATCCTGGTTTGAAGAATAAAGTTGCTGAAATGGTAAAGGGCCGTGTAGTTGAAATTTACAAAATTGCTGATAAGCAAGCAAGAGAAGATGGATTAAGTAAGATACACAATGATATTCTTTCTGATATGGGCGTTTTTGAAGCATTTAAAGTTGGCGATAAAGAAGTCTCTGTTGGTGACATCATGATGATGTTTGACCAGGTTGAGTATGATGTTGTCAGAAAAGCAATTTTTGAAGAAGGAAAAAGAGCTGACGGCAGAGGTATTAAGGATATACGCGAACTTACTTCTGAAATCAATATTTTACCAAGGACACATGGTTCAGGGCTATTTACCAGGGGACAAACACAAAGCTTAGCTGTTGTGACTCTTGGTTCACGCCGCGATGAACAAATGATCGAATCTCTTGAAGGAGTTGAGTATAATAACTTCATGCTTCATTATAACTTTCCTGGTTTTAGTGTGGGAGAGGCAAAAGGTAGCAGGGGTCCTGGAAGACGTGAAATAGGACATGGTGCTTTAGCAGCAAAGGCTATCAAAGCGGTTTTACCTTCAAAAGATGACTTTCCTTATACGATCAGAGTTGTTTCGGAGATTTTAGAATCAAATGGCTCATCTAGCATGGCTAGTGTTTGTGCTGGATGTTTGAGCCTTATGGCAGCAGGAGTTCCGATTAAAAATCCTGTTGCGGGTATTTCCATTGGGCTGCTTCTTGGAGAAAATAAAAAAGAATATCGTTTGTTAACCGATATTATGGGATTGGAAGATCATTTTGGCGACATGGATTACAAAATTGCTGGTTCAAGAGTTGGTGTTACAGCGATTCAGCTTGACATGAAAGTTAAAGGTGTTCCTGTTGAGATATTGATAGAGGGTATTACGCAGGCCAAAGAAGCCCGCGCAGCTATTCTAGATAATATGGAATCAGTCATATCAAAGCCTATGGCTGAAATATCAGAATTTGCACCAAGGATATTAATTACCCAGGTGCCTGTTGATAAAATAGGTGAGATTATTGGTCCCGGCGGGAAAATGATCAAAAAGATAATTGAAATGACAGGGGCTGAATCTATTGACATAAACGATGAAGGGCAAGTTCATATTGCGGCAGTAGATAGAAATGCTGCGCAAAGGGCGCTTGATTATGTTAATGGCATTGTAGCTGTTCCTGAAATCGGCAAAATATATGATGCGGTTGTAGTCAAGGTTATGAACTTTGGAGCATTTTGCGAGTTTATGCCGGGTAAACAGGGATTGGTTCATGTTTCAGAATTCTCTAATGATTTTGTTAAGGACATTGAAAGTGTTGTAAAAGTTGGTGATACTTTTAAGGTTAAGCTGCTTGAAATTGATAAAATGAAGCGTATGAACTTGAGCAAAAAGCAGGCTGAGGCGGATTCTTAGCCTTAAGCTGGTCCATAAGTATAAAAAAGTTCTTCATTATCCTCTAAGTAGTAGTATTTTGAACACTTAACATTAACTTTTATCCAGCTGGGAAAGGATATCCTATCCCAGTTGGAAATTGTAGGCCCTTCAAATTTATGAAAGAAGAGCACATTAATGAGATAAAGGCTATTATTGTTTTAGCCATAGGTATGATTATTTTTGCCAGTCTCATTTCTTTTACACCAGAAGACCTTCCGTTTTATACTTCTAGTCCAAATATTCCAACACAAAATTTAATTCGTGTAACGGGTGCTTATTTAGCAAGTTCGTTATTATTTGTTTTTGGATATAGTTCTTATGTTTTGGTGCTGTATCTGTTCTTTTGGAGTTGGAATAAATTTACATCCAGAGATATAGTTTTCTCAGTCCCCAAATTTATAAGTTTTATTGTACTGTTCTGTGTTGTTAGCGCGTGGTTGGGAATGACAAGTTCCCAGGATGCTGTTATTCGTTTTGAAAAAGCTGGATTGGTTGGTTCCTTGCTCTCGGAATTTTTAATATCTTATATCGGCAGAATGGGTGCGCATATTGTTCTATTGACACTGGGCGTGTTATCTCTGATTCTTACTGGTGAATTCCTGGTTACTCCTTTGTTCTTAAGGATTGTTGAGGGGTTTCAAGGATTTTATGCTGGAATAAAATTGAGAATGTTGTCTAATGAGACAAGGTTGCCGGCAGTCAATATTAAATCGATCTTTGAAAAAAAGTTCAAGAAAAAGATTGATAAAGAAGCGCCTGCGTATGTTGGGCAAAAGGGTCTTGATGAGGACGAAGGATATGAAGATATTTATGAAGATGAGGAAGATCAAGAAAAGCCTAAGGGCAAGAAGAACAAAGCTCCAAAAATAAAGATAGCTCCTAATCAGACTAATAAGAGTAATTCTTCAGAAGATGAGATTGAAAAGATTGTTGGAGAATACAGGATACCTTCTATTGATCTTCTTGACGATTCTCCGGTTGTTTCAAGTTCTAAGATAGAAAGTGGATTGAAAAGTGGGGCTAAGCTGTTAGAAGAAACATTAGCACAGTTTGGAGTGGACGCTCGTGTTGCGGATATTGAGAGAGGCCCGGCGATTACAAGATATGAATTAGAGCCTGCACCAGGTGTAAAGGTTAATCAGTTTACAACCCTGTCTGATGATATTGCTCTTGCCATGAAAGCTACAGCTGTTCGCATTGTTGCCCCAATACCAGGAAAGAATAGGGTCGGAATTGAAGTGCCCAACGATTCATCAGCTACGGTTTTTCTTAAAGATGTTATGTGCAGCGATGAATTCAGGTCTTCAAAATCGAAATTGACTTTAGCTCTAGGAAAAGATATTGCAGGTAAGCCTATGATAGCTGACCTTGCAGAGATGCCTCATTTGCTTATTGCCGGTACGACAGGCTCCGGTAAGACAGTTTGTGTGAATGGCATAATAATGTCTATGATATTGAATGTAACGCCTGATGAAGTAAAATTTGTTATGGTTGACCCTAAAATGGTCGAGATGGCGCAATATAATGATATACCACATTTGCTGTGTCCTACAGTGACGGATTCAAAGAAAGCTGCAAATGTCCTTAACTGGGTTGTTTTAGAAATGGAAACGCGTTATAAACAGTTATCAAAAGCTGGTGTAAGAAATATTAAAGGTTTCAATGAACAAGGCAACAAGATGCCATATATTGTTGTTATAATAGATGAGCTTGCTGATCTTATGCAGGTTTCTGCAAAAACTGTAGAAAGCTCTATAACACGGATTGCTCAATTGTCACGAGCTGTAGGCATTCATTTGATCTTGGCTACTCAAAGGCCTTCTGTCGATGTTATTACCGGCGTTATTAAGGCAAATTTTCCTGCAAGGATCTCTTTTAAAGTTGCTTCTAAGATCGATTCAAGAACGGTTTTAGATGCAAACGGAGCTGAATGCTTATTGGGTAAAGGGGATATGCTTTTTATTCAACCTGGTGATTCAAAGCCTACAAGGGGCCAGGGTAATTATGTTAATGATAAAGAAATTAATAGGGTTATTCAATTCATTAAAGATCAGCAGGCGCCAAATTATGATGAAAGTATAATCCATTTACAAAAAACATCCGGTGCCGGTGGAACAGAAAACCAAGATGAGTATTATAATGAAGCGGTAAAGCTTGTTATAGAAACAAACCAGGCTTCTGTTTCAATATTGCAAAGAAGGATGCGTCTTGGATATACCCGTGCAGCAAGATTGATCGATATGATGGAGCAAAGTGGCATAGTCGGACCTTATTGCGGCAGTAAACCTAGAGATATTCTTGTTGATAGAGAACAATGGTTATTAGAGAATATGAATGATGATAAATAAACCTGATTTTTTTAAAAAAGATCCTTTGGAAAAAGAGGATAAAATAAAATTAGAAAATATCGATATTGATGAGATTGAATATGTAAATGATATTGAAACAGATACAGAAGAAAACATTGATGATCCGATCGCAGAATATAACGAATTAAACAGTAGTATTTCTGAGGGTGATAGTGATAAAGATCTTTTTGGCGATAGCCTTTTAAAGAATGTAAAGCCAGAGATAATTGCTGACGGGGAACAAGAAACTACATTTGACAGTGAACTAGATGAGGATATTAAGATAGTTGAGGATCCTGAAATATCAATAGCGCCAGAACATTGCTCTGAGCCTGAAGAAGAGCCTCAATTGCAGCATGCAATAAAAAAGGCGGATGATTTTAATCCTGAGAATAAAGGTGAAATTCTCAAAAGAGAAAGGCTGAAGAAGGGATTATCTTTAGAATTTATTCATGAAGTTACTAAAGTGCCTATGGACGTTCTGCGTGCCATAGAAGAAGGATATAGCGTTAGGACGCTGTCTCCCTTTTATTTGAAAGGTTTTACAAAGATATATGCAAAATATCTGGAAGTTGATACTGATAGGGTAATTGATGATTATAAGAGGGAGAAACTTCCGGAGCATGTTAAATATGAAGCAAATGATTTTGATTTTAATAAATGGTTGTCTAAAATCTTTACTAAAAAAAGAAAACAGCAGATCGTTATTGGATTAGGCCTTCTTCTGATACTTTTTACGATCTTTAAGATAGCAACTTTTATAGCTAATTTAAAACCAAAACAAAAAGTAATAAAGATTGATAAAGTTAACACGGAAACAAAAGTAATTGTTGTGCCAGAAAAGAAAATAACCGTTAGAAAGCCTAAGGAAGAGGTAAAGCAAACAATTATACCGATAAAGGAAGAGAAAAAAGAAGTTAAGGTTGTTGCAGAGAAGAAATCTGAAGAGGTTGTAAAGAAAAAAGAAGCTGAGAAGCAAGCTTTAATAAAGAACGTAGCTGAAAAGAAAGTAGTTGAAACTGCAAAAACAATTCCTGCTGTAACCCCACCACAAAATGTTGTTCCCAAGGCTGTTAGTGCTGTAAAGACAGAGGTGCCTGTACAAAAGAATGTCAGTCTTACTGTCCGTGCCAAAAAGAATAGTTGGCTTAGTGTAAAAGTTGATGGAAATGTTGTTTTTCAATCAACACTGAAACTAGGTTCTGTTGAAACATGGATGGCTGATGAAAGCATTGAGATCTCAGGCAAAAATATCAACCAACTTGATTTTGAGCTAAACGGCAAGATGATCAGGTCATTAGGAAGAAAAGACAGCAAGGCTAAGAGGCTTATAGTGACAAAAGAAGGCCTGACAGTTACGAACTAATATAATGGCTAAAGTAGTGAAAAATCCGAGCATAAAGATCATATCTGAACAAATAGGGAGCAATAACAAGATAGCTCTTGTTAATTTTGGGTGTGCAAGGAATTTGGTTGACTCCCAGATAATTTTAGGGGAATTGACAAAGAACAAGAACAAAATTGTTGATATTTCTAAGGCGGAAGTTGCGATTATAAATACTTGTGGCTTCATTGAATCTGCAAAAAAGGAATCTTTAGATGCCATTGTTGAGCTGGTTGATTTAAAGAAGGAAGGAAAATTAAAGAAAATTGTTGTCGCTGGTTGTCTGGCGGAAAGATATAAGGCAGTTATAGAGAAAGAGTTTAAAGAAGTTGATGTGATTGTTGGAGTTCAGCAACTTCAAAAAGACCAGGCTGTTAAACAGGTCAGGTTAACACCAGGACATTTTGCATATTTAAAGATCTGTGAAAGTTGTTATAACAAATGCAGCTTTTGCGCTATTCCTGGGATCAAAGGCGAATTTAGGTCGCGGTCTATTGGCTCTATTATTGAGGAAGTAAAGACATTAGATAAAGAAAAAGTGAGAGAGCTAAACATGATTGGTCAAGATATCACTGCTTATGGTATTGATATTTATAAGAAGAAGTCATTGGCCAGACTTCTAAAAGCAATTTTAAAAGAAACAAAGAATATTAAATGGATCAGGCTTCTTTATATGTTCCCGACGCATATTACGGATGATTTGTTGGATATAATTGCTTCTGAAGATAAAATATGCAAATATATGGACATTCCTTTTCAGCACATTAATAATAATATACTAAAACGGATGAACAGGAATATTACAAAAAAGCAAACAATAGGTCTGATGAATAGGATCAGAGAAAAAATACCGCAGGTCAGGATAAGAACATCCTTTATTGTGGGGTTTCCTCAGGAAACTGATGATGAATTTGAAGAGTTAGTTGATTTTGTTAAAGAACAGAGATTTGATAAGGTCGGAGTTTTCAAGTATTCGCATGAAGAAGATACTCCTGCCTATAAATTGTCTGGCCAAATATCAGAAAAGGTCAAGGATGTTAGATATAATAAGCTTATGGGTGCTCAACTTGAAGTATCAAAGGATATTCAAGAAAGATTCATAGGCCGAGATTTAATGGTCTTAATTGATGAACCACACTTGGAAGATAAAGGGGTTTATGTAGGAAGGTCAGAATATGATGCGCCTGAAGTTGATGGGGTTGTTTATGTGCATTCAACAAAGAAATTAAAAGTGGGGGACCTTGTTAAGGTTAGAATAACAGATGCTTATGACTATGATCTATTAGGAGATTTAGTTTGAACCTGCCAAACATGTTAACAATTTTCAGGATGGTCTTGGTTTTTGTTTTTATAAAACTATTTTTAGCAGATTCTTTAGCTTCTATGATAGCGGCTTGTTTTGTCTTTGCAATAGCATCTATAACGGACTATTTGGACGGATATATCGCAAAAAAATATGATCTTATAACCGATTTTGGAAAGATAATGGACCCTATTGCGGATAAATTCTTAATGCTTGCAGCGTTCTATTTATTCGCTGGATTTGGTTTAATATCTATCTGGATGTTTGTTGTGATCGCGATAAGAGAAGCTGGCGTTACGGCTTTGAGGCTTATTGCATTAAAGAGAAAAGACGTTTTAGCTGCAGAGAATCTGGGAAAAGTGAAAACAGTGTCGCAAATTGTTGCGATTTCTGTTATTTTAATATACATTGTCTTAAAAAAGGTTTTTCCGGGATGGACACAATCAGCGCAGGGCAGCAATGGCCTGGTGATTGCATTTATTAATATGTTGATGTATATTGTTGTGGGTCTTACAGTGATCTCCGGAGTACAATTCTTGAATAATTTAAAGAAAGATTAAGGTGCAGAACATGAGTGATAAATTTGCAAGATTAATGGCGACGTGGTTTTATGTGGGGGATTTCCCGGTTGCGCCAGGGACAATGGCAAGTGCGGTTGGAATGTTAATATGCTTTATTCTCAGCGCGCATCCTATTCTTTATATCTTGTTTTTTGTTGTTATCACTTATATCGGATTTAGAGCTAGTGATATTACTGAGGGATTGGTCGGGACTAAAGACCCAAGTTGCGTGGTTATTGATGAGGTTGCAGGCGTTATGATCGCATTTTTCCTTTTGCCAGTAACACCTCCGGTGTTCTTTACAGCATTTTTTCTTTTCAGGGCTTTTGACATGTTCAAGATCTATCCGGTAAATAAATTTGAAGAAATGAAGGGCGGAGTAGGTATCATGATGGATGACCTGTTTGCAGGCCTATATACAAATATTATAATGCATTTAGCAATAAGATTTGCAGGTGTTTAGAAAGGGAGGGAATAAAAATGAGAACAAAAAATCCAGCTTTAAATTTGAAGGCATTTGATCAGGTTCGAAGCTATGGCTCGGGTGAATCGATGACTATTCAAGGAACAGTAAACAAAACATTTGTCATGCTGTTCTTGTTAGTCATGAGCGCGTCATGGGTATGGTCCAAATTAATGCGTCCGGCCGCACTTGTCGGAGGGTTTGAAGCAGTTGCAGATAAGCCTGTTGTCAATGTGGGGCCTTACTTGATGCTAGGACTGATCGGCGGAATGATCGTAGCACTAGTAACTATATTTAAAAAAGAATGGGCCCCAGTTTCTGCTCCGATCTATGCCGTGTTAGAAGGATTATTTATTGGAGGCATTTCTGCTATTTTTGAAATGCAGTACCCGGGGATCGTAATTCAGGCAGTTTCGCTGACATTTGCAACAATGTTCTCTTTGTTGGTAGCTTATAAATTCCAGATAATAAGAGTAACTCAGAAGTTTAGGATGGGCATAATTGCAGCAACGGGGGCAATATGCTTAGTTTATTTTATAAACTTTATAATGAGTTTCTTCGGTGGTTCTATTTCAGTTATTCATAGCAACGGGACTTTTGGTATAGTTTTCAGTTTGATAGTTGTTGCTATCGCAGCTTTAAACCTGGTTTTAGATTTTGATTTTATAGAGAATGCATCATTAATGGGCCTTCCGAAATATATGGAATGGTATGGTGCTTTTGGTCTTATGGTAACTTTGGTATGGCTATACATAGAGATATTAAGACTACTTTCAAAGTTAAGAAGCAGGGACTAATAGAAAGAGCATACATCTTTAATGGCATCAGTTACTAGAAAATCCTTAGTAAGGGATCATTTTGATAGCATTGCCAGTGAATATGATTATTGGAAGAAAAAGAACAGCTATTACTATGACACAATAATCGAATTTGTATCGAGGATCGTGCCAGAAGGCAGCACTGTTCTTGAGATAGGTTGTGCGACTGGCTCGATCCTTTCAGCGATAAAGCCTTCTAGAGGCGTCGGAGTGGATCTTAGCTCTGAAATGATCAAGATCGCTTCAGCAAAATATCCTGAATATTCTTTCTACAGCCTACCTATAGAAAAACTGCAGCTTGATGAAAAGTTTGATTTCATTTTAATGATCGATGTTGTTGATCATGTTTATGATGTAATGGATGTCTTTGAGCAAGTCCACAAGTTCTGCAAGCCCACAACAAGAATAGTTCTTACCACAATAAATCCCTGGTGGGACCCGATCCTTTCAGTAATGGAAAGGCTTGGTGCTAAGATGCCGGAAGGGCCCCATAATTTTATAGAAAAAGGGAATTTAAAAAGAATGGCTGAGGCGGAAGATATTTCAGTTAGTTATAGTGGGTATCTTTTATTGTTCCCTAAAAAAATCCCAATACTGTCATTTCTGGCAAATTCAATTGGCGTCAGAACATGGCTTATAAATAAATTCTCTTGTGTTCAGTATATGATAATGCAGACATTACCAAAGAATACAAATAATCTTGACCTTGGGTGTTCTGTTATTATCCCGTGTCACAATGAACAAGACAATATTCAGGATGCTATCAAGAGAGTTCCTCATATGGGAAAGGGCACTGAGATTATTGTCGTTGATGACGGGAGCACTGATTCAACGTCCAAAAAAGTGAAAGAAATGATGGAGTTCTATTCAAACTTAAATTTAATAAGTTACCCGAAGAACGAAGGAAAAGGCGCTGCGGTCAAGAAGGGATTTGAGGCAGCTACGAAAGAAGTGGTAATGGTATTGGATGCAGATCTTTCAGTAAGTCCGGAAGAGCTGCCGAGGTTTTTTGAGCCATTAAATAAAGGTATCTGTCAGTTTGTCAATGGTACGAGAATGGTCTACCCGATGGAACATCAGGCAATGAGGATATTGAATCTTTTGGGCAATAAGTTATTCGGATTTATCCTTTCATTTATTATTCAGCAGAATCTCACAGATACTTTGTGCGGGACAAAAGCGCTTTATCGTAAAGATGTTGATAGAATTAAATGGGGCACGGATAAGTGGGGGGATTTTGATCTTCTATTCGGAGCAACAAGAATAGGCAGTAAGATAATCGAGATACCGGTGCACTATATGTCCAGAAAGACAGGTGAGTCCAAAATGAGATCATTTAAACACGGGCTTCATTTGTTAAGGGCTTGTTTTTTAGGGTTTATAGAACTAGTATCAAGCCGGTCTGATGAAAAGTTCAAGTGATTTATAAGTATTATTAAAATTGGAGCAAGCGGGTAGAAATGTAATATCAATCTTGAAAGAGTTGTTACTTTTTTATCGCCTGCTATCCATGGATAATTTGAAGTAAATAAGGCTATTGCCGAGTAAAGACCTATAAAAAGAAAAATGCTTACAAGAACAAGGAAAGCTTCCCTGTTCTTTTTTTTATAATCCCATAATAAAATACTAACACAAGCTATCATCCATACGATATTCCAGTTTCCAGATAAAAACATATTAAGATAGAACGCATGAATAACTTTTGGTAGCTTCAATAACTGTCCCAAGCCCAACACGAGGGCAGTCTTATCACAATCTGCAGTACCATCAATAAGATTATTGGTAAAAAATTTATAAATATGAAAAGACAGGCAAATTGTAAGCGAGGGTATTAATAACGCCAGGGTATTTTTTATGTTCTCTTTAAAAGAAGTTTTATTAAAAAAACTGATCATTATAAACAGGATGATATAAATAACAATAAACGATGAGCCTTCAAGCTTAGTGAATGATGCAAATCCTGCAAAAAATGCTGCTGTTATAAGGAAAGAGGTTTTTTTGCTGGATGACCAAAGTATCAACATCATTATAGTTATGCAGTTGTAATACATTAAAAATAGGTCTCTATATGAAATGGTGGCATGATAAAAGGCCAGGTTAGATGATATTAAGAGTACACAGCCCAGCAATGACCATGTCGTATCCGTGTAGTTCTTTAGAAATTTATATTGAACTATGAGGAAAGAAAGAAAAGTACAAGGGAAAATAATCTTTATGTATTGATCTGACCAGCGACCTATATTAATAGCTGTCCAAGTTTCAGCCAAAGAAGTGTGAAGCGGGTATGTCGGATGCGGCAGGATCTTAAGAGAGGGAATGCTCTTTTCATAAAAGAAAATCTTTGCTTTGAAAGCGATCGTAGCAAAAGCGTCCCATGAGTCAATAGGCCAGCTTATCGCCCCCCAGAATATCTGAAGTATATTTACAGTGATAAATATTATAAGAAAGGAGTTAAATGATATTAGCATTATGCTTGGTTTTGGTGTAGTGACAATATCCTTTGGAGTTTGGATATTTTCAGATAGCGGGGTGCTATGCTTTGCTATAAGTAGGAAAATAAAAGAAAAACAAACGAGAGGAAATGTAGTATTTGCAAAATTTAATTCTAACCCGGATATGCCAATAATAAACATCCATATTGTAAGTATGCCCATGCCCATTCCATATGAGAGGGCCAGATTTAAAACAATATCAAGTTTGTTCTTTGTAAAAATAAAAGATATTAGGCAATAACCACAAAACACGGGTATTAGTACGCTTATTAATAATAAGATAGAAAGGGCCATTTTTATTTCCTCAGGGTTAAAATATATTCATTGTTCATGTTTACTAAGATCTCATCCTTATCATTTATATACTTTTGGGGATCATTAACAAAGTAAAGGACATTAACATCCTTTTTTGTTTTGTTATCAAACCCGATAGTTACTTCTGGATAAAGAAAGTATTTTATTATTCTGGAGTTGATAATGCACGGATCTTCATCGCATTTTAAGTCGGTTAAAAATTCTGCTTGATGCCGCCCGGACAATTTGTTTTTTGCTCTTATGGCAAATTCGTATTCTTCCTTAAAAAGCATTGATTTCTTATCGCTTTCAGAACGCTTTTTTGTTACTGCAAAATCCTTTGTAAGAACGTTGTATCTGCTAGATTGTTGTAGGAAAGTTAATAAGAAGAAACAGAAGAACATGAATAGCAGTATGGTCCTCTTTATTGATCGAGCAGTCGAAAAATTTTTTCCAATATAGTTTATTATTGCAAAAATATAAAGGCTAGTTACTATTAAGACCATAAAGAAATATGTAAAGCTGTATATGTGGAAATCCTTGATATTTTTTAGTGTGAAGAGATCAGAATTCGGGGTGCACAATCTTTCCTTATGTGCCTCTATGACAGCAACATAAGGGATATCCAATATGCTTTTCAATATGAAGATATAAAGTAAGGAATATAATAGGAAACAGATCAATGTCTTTAAACAGAAAAGCGTGTCTTTTTTTATGGGTAGTTGAATCATTGTTTCTTGTTTGTAAAAAAAAATTATTGTTGATGTTCTGTTAAAATGAAATTGTCTTTAATGTTAACTAAGGTCTTGTCATTTTCAGAAATAAAGCTTTTTGGGTCCTCTGAAAAATAAATAACCTTATGGTCTTTAGGCGTTTTATTGTCAAATCTCAATGAGACTTCTGGATATAGAAAGTACGAAATCATTCGCAGTTTTTTCATGCCAGGATTAATGTTGCAATCAAGACTGGTAATAAAGTCCGCTTGATGCCTTCCTTTGACAGCCTTTTTTGACAGAAGTGAAAAATAGTATTCACCTTTGAAAAGAGCCAGATTCCTTTCGACCTCAGTTTTGCCTTTCATTGTTGAATAGTCCTTTATAGTCTGATTGCACCTGTTTAATTGCTGAAATAAAGCAATAGTAAAGAAATTAAGCATTATGAAGGAATAAATAATTTTTCGTATTGTTTTTATTAAAGAGTTATCCCCGAAGAACAGCCTTGTGATACTTATGGAGAATATTGTTGACGAAAAAATAAAGATAATCCAATAAAAATAACTGTAAATGTTTATTCCTTTGATCTTTATAAGCTTAATGAGATTTTCTCTTCGGTGGATAAGGATCTTTCCTAAAATCTTAATAAGATCAAAGGGTGACATTTTTAATAAAAAGGCAAGAAAACATATAGCTAGAACGGGATATATGACAATAGCTGCTATTAAAAGCTTATTGAATTTCGGATTATTGTTCATGAAAGGTTTTTTTCTGTCGTTTATATGGAATGTCTTCTTTCCTGTATTTTATCGGTTTTGTATTGTTTCGCAAGAAAAGAGTTTTTTACTTTAATATATATATGTTATTCAAATTATTAACGTTTATAACAAAAATTTGACAAAGCGGCAGACATCCTACATACTTTAATACTAATATTTTTTTCAATCCAAAATACAATTTGTTTTTATGATGATCTCAAGGAGATTGTTTATGTATGTTTATTCAGGGAAAAGACGTTTTTGCGCAATTAATCGTCTTTTTATTGCATTTATATCTTTTTCGCTGTTATTTAGCTCAATGATCACAGGACCTGCTTTTGCTCAAAGCATTGGAATGCTTAACCTGCCGGTTCCTGGCACTATGGTCGTTCAATCACAGGCATTTGTCCCGGTGCTGCTTAAAGGTATGACAATTTATCCGGATGACCCGCTGAAATTTGACTTTATTGTCGATAGTGGGAACACGGATTTTGATCAAGACGAGATACAGAAAGAATCAGAGAAGCTTGTGAAATATTTTCTGGCTTCAATGACCGTTCCCAAGGATGACCTCTGGGTCAATCTTTCTCCTTATGAAGGGGACCGCATAATAACGGATGAGCTGGGGAAAACTGAATTGGGGAGAGATCTTTTAGCTCAGGATTATATTTTAAAGCAATTAACAGCATCTTTGATGTATCCGGAAGATGAATTGGGCAGGGAATTCTGGGAAAGAATATATGAAAAAGTTCAAGATCAGTTTGGAACATCGGATATTCCCGTCAATACTTTCAACAAAGTTTGGATCCTCCCGGAAAGTGCTACTGTTTACGAAAACGGGCATACTGTTTTTGTTGTAGAGTCAAAATTAAAGGTAATGTTGGACAGCGATTATCAGGCGATGATGCATAGTGCTGATTCCGTAGGGGATTCCCTTGCTGGTGCCCGTGATCAAAATGGGATTAATGTAAACGGACAGGTACAAGACCTGTCCTTACAGAAATATTCAAATATAGTCCGAGAGATACTCATTCCCGAGATTGAAAAAGAAGTTAATGAGGGAAAGAATTTTGCTCCTCTTCGTCAGATATATAATTCTTTGATACTTGCAAAATGGTACAAAGAAACGATCAAAGATTCTTTATTGTCCTCAATTTATATTGATCAGAACAAGACCGCGGGCGTTGAGCTTGATGATACAGCGTTTAAAGAAGAGATATACCAAAGGTATCTTAAGGCATATAAAAAAGGCGTTTTTGATTATATAAAGGAAGATTATGATGCTTTAACTGATCAGGTTGTTGATAGAAAATATTTTTCAGGCGGCTTTAGGGATACCTCAA
This sequence comes from Omnitrophica WOR_2 bacterium RIFOXYA2_FULL_38_17, assembly GCA_001805965.1. Taxonomy (GTDB): domain Bacteria; phylum Omnitrophota; class Gorgyraeia; order Zapsychrales; family Zapsychraceae; genus Zapsychrus_A; species Zapsychrus_A unditaenarius. The sequence continues at coordinate 37,478 of MHHG01000006.1, forward strand.
TGCTGATAGACAAGACAAGCAACAAAGCAATTATCGGAAGGTCAGTTACTGGTAAGACATTCAGTTTTGAAATGGGCATTAAGCCGGAAATCACCAGGCCGGATGTTGCTATGTTATCTGGCAAGAGGATATTAGTAGTAGACGGTGATGATACGTATTCAGATTTGATGGAAGATATTCTTGAAAGGGAAAACGCTGTTGTTGTAACTGCTTCAGATGGGCAGCAGGCCTTGGTTATTTTAAAAGCAGACAGAAAATTTGATCTGGTTTTAGCTGACCTGGATATGCCTAATATGAGTGGTGATCAGTTAGCAAGAATGGTAAATGAATTGGCTTTTGGGATACCTGTTGTCCTTCAAACCTGGAATGGGTCAAAAATACCGCAACTTTCTGAAAGCCTTGCAGGCATTGCTAGAGTTGTGGATAAAGGCTTGTCATTTGACCTCGGCAAATTTTACAAGGAAATTGAAAGTTCAGTTACTCAAGAAAATGCTTTGAAAAAAGATGCAGCGATGCTCTCGGGGAAAAGGATATTAGTTGTTGATGACAGTGATTTCATGCTAAAGGTCATGAAGAGCCTTTTAGAAGGACAGAATGCTGAAGTTGTAACGGCAGCTGATGGCAAAGATGCTTTAGATATACTTAAGGACGATTCAAGATTTGACTTAATAGTTTCAGATTTTAGGATGCCTATAGTTAAGGGAGATGAACTAGCTCAGGTTGTAAAGGATTCAGGGTATGGCATCCCAGTGCTGATTCAAACAACAAATACTGAGGAGGTGGTTTCTGGCTTGTCGAAAAGATTATCGGGAATTGCCACGGTAATTGATAAAGGCGACCTCGGGAATTTGTATAAAGGGATCAATGGTTTAATCTCACCTGAGAGAAAATCCGGAGCAGATAGGTCCATGCTCTCTGGAAAAAGGATCTTGGTAGTTGATGATTATGATTCAATGAGAGAAGGTATGGAGATACTTTTTCGAATGAGGGGTGCTGTTGTTGTCACTGCTTCAAATGGACAGGAAGCATTAGATATATTGGCAAAAGACCAGAAATTCGATTTGATAATGACAGACTATCAAATGCCTGTAATGGATGGGGTAGAATTGGCCCAAAAAGTAAGTGAAACTAAACTTGGGATACCTGTTCTCATGCAAACCGCGAAAGATGAGGAAATCCCTAGATTAACAGAGGAGCTTTCAGGTGTCGCAAATGTAATAAAAAAAGGTCTAGATAATAAAATTATTGTTGAGGCTGTTGCTAATTCAATAGAAGGTACCATTCCAGCAAAGAAAGACAGCTCTATGTTAGCTGGAAAGAGAGTATTGGTTGTTGATGATTATCCCGGTATTGCGAGAATGATCCAAAGGGTATTAGGCTTAAAAAATATTGCAGTTGTAACTGCTAATAATGGACAGGAAGCATTGGATATATTGGCAAAAGACCAGAAATTCGATTTGATAATGACAGACTATCAAATGCCTGTGATGGATGGGGTAGAATTAGCCAAAAAAGTAAGTGAATCTAAATTTGGGATACCTGTTCTTATGCAAACTGCAAGAGAGGAGGAAATACCTCGATTAAAAGAAGATCTTTCAGGTGTTGCAACAATAATCAAAAAAGGCTTTGGCGTTGATGCGCTTGTTGAGGCAATCGCTGGATCAATTAAGAGCGTGGCTTCTTTAAACAAAGAGGGCTCTATGCTTAGTGAAAAGGCAAAAGTTCAGTTATCACAAATGCATGTAACTGAAGATGATGAAGTCCAGCTTAGAAGATTATCCGAAAGTGACTGGTATGAACTTATTAAACAGATAAATCAATCTAGGGTAGTAAATCCGGTCTCTTATGATGTGACAAGTGATATTTTCGGTATTTATGTTGACGAGGAGCAATCGGGCTCAATGACTCAAGCTGCAATAAGAAAGATCTTGGATGCGTTAGATGATTCGTTCAACAGGCCGATAAATCTTGTGGTTTTTACTGATTTTTCTTTAGAGGTTGGATTGGTTTATGAGGGGCTGCATAACGTATTGTTTGTTTCAACGCCTGCATTTTTAGTTGCTATGAGCTCTGGGGAAAAATATTCTCCTGTGATCGTGTCAGGAGATATGTTGAGTAATAATAGCGATGAAGATTTGTTGGTTATTAAAGAACAACTTCAATCAGCTACTTCTGATAATCCTCAAGCAGGAGATGTCGGTGGTATTGATATGAACAGTATTGACTTTGAAAGGACTGGCGAGGGCGTAAAAATTGAATTTTCACCTAGCGCTTTTGACCCGGTGATAATAAATATGGGGATAGAGGGATTTTCTCCGGTGATTATTAATTTAACACCGTTAAATAGTGTGTTTCCACTTCTTGGTTTTGATTCAAGAGATGAAGATCCCTTAGAAATATCATTGGGGAGGAATTAGTCCTTTATTGCCAGTGAAGGCTACTGTAGTTTGAAGGCCTTTAGATCTTCATATATGGGGCCTTTAGGCGTTAATATGCTTTTGATAAGTTTTATTTCTGTTATTTCCTGATAGATGCTTTGCGGGAGCGAATAAATTTTTAATGCATTAGCAAGTGCTGAAATATTCTTTAGGCTTCGAATCCTTCCTATCGTTACATGAGGCTTAAAGGAATGCTCTTCTTTTTTAAATCCTTCCTTAGTAAGCGTGTTGTCAATTGCTTCAACCAGATCAGCTATTTCATTTGAATTATCTTCGAGCCCTATCCAGATAACTTTAGGCTTTTCAATTTTTGGAAAAGCTCCAAGTTGACTCAACTGTGTTCGAATTGATCTAATGTGTTTTGTGAGAAATTCAAGCTTTTCAACAATCTTTGGAACTCTTTTTTGCTCGATTTCTCCTAAAAATTTTAAAGTTAAATGTACATTTGTTGTTTTTACCCATTTAACGTCGCAGTCAATATTTTCTAAATGTTCCTGAGCTTTACCGATCTCATTTAAGATCGTATCGTTTATGTTAGCTGCAATAAATGTTCGGATGTTTTCGCTTAAATTAGTAATCATATTCTTAATATTAATAGTAATTCATGGTGATTAGAAAAATAACTTTTGGAAAAAACGAATTATAAAAATTCTAGAAGAAGCTTAAGTGCCTGCGTTGATGCTTTTGACCTGATGTTCGACCGAGTGCCTGTAAAGACACATTCTAAACAGATTGTTTCGTAATTTGAGCAAATTGCAATAAAAACAAGGCCGACAGGCTTTGATTTTGTTCCACCAGTAGGTCCTGCAATACCGCTCAAACCTATTGAGAAATCAGTATTTAGGATCTTTTTGCATCCTTTCGCCATTGCAATGGTTGTTTGGAAACTAACTGCGCCGTGTTTTTTAATAGTTTCTTCCGGGACTTTAAGTAATTTTATTTTTGAATCATTGCTATAAGTAACGAGCCCTAGCTTTAAGAATGCCGAGCTTCCGGATATGTTGGTTAGACGGTTTGATATGAGGCCGCCTGTACAGGATTCCGCGATTGATAATGATTTCTTCTCAGAAATAAACAAATCAGCTATTTTTTGTTCTATTTTCATAAAGGCATTATACGGCAGGACAAAAGTCTTGACAAGCGATAACATTTAGAATATATTACAACCTCAATTAGTAATATTAATAATATTCCGACTGGTCATTAATAAAGATAGACGTTTGGAAATTTTCTGCCCCAAGAGTTTATCTGGGGTTTTTTTATTGCAAGTCAATCAAACGGAGAAAAAGATAATGTTTAACACAATTAAAGAAGCATTAGAAGACCTGAAACAAGGTAAAATGATAGTTGTTATGGATGATGAAGGCCGCGAAAATGAAGGAGATCTGTTGTGTCCTGCACAATTTATTACTACTGAAAAAATTAATTTCATGGCAAGGGAGGCAAGAGGCCTTATTTGTATACCGATGGAGGCAAACAGGCTTGATGAGCTAGACCTTCATCCGATGAAAGTCCATGTAAGCCATAGACATCAGCCATGTGATACTGGCTGGGCGATCTCAGTAGATGCTGCCAACGGTGTAACAACCGGTATTTCCGCATCAGATAGGGCTAAAACAGTGGAAGTTCTGATTGACCCGGACTCAAAGCCTTCTGACCTTATCACGCCAGGACATTTATTTCCTCTTCGTGCTGCAAAAGGAGGAGTTCTCGTCCGTGCCGGTCATACTGAAGCGTCAGTTGACCTTACTCGCTTGGCTGGACTTTATCCTGCAGGTGTTATTTGTGAGATCATGAATGAAGATGGTACAATGGCACGTACCAGCGATCTTAAAGAATTTTCAAAAAAGCATGGCTTAAAGATCTGTACTATTGATAGCCTTATTGATTATCTGAGCAAATCAGAGAAGCTCATTGAAAAAGTTGTCGAAACAAAATTGCCTACGAAATATGGTGATTTTAAATTGTATGCCTATAAGTCAAAGATAGACGGAACAGAGCATTTAGCTATGGTTAAAGGTGATATTGATGAAACGACTCCTGTTTTGGTTAGGGTTCAATCTGAATGTTTAACCGGGGATGTTTTTGGGTCCCTAAGATGTGACTGCAATGAACAGCTGCACGTAGCCCTAAGGACTATATCAGACAATGGCTCGGGTGTTTTGCTTTATATGAGACAAGAAGGAAGAGGCATTGGGCTGATAAATAAACTAAAAGCATATTGTCTTCAGGATGAAGGAATGGATACAGTAGAGGCAAATGAAGCTTTAGGCTTTTCTCCAGACCTTCGCAATTATGGATTAGGGGCTCAGATCTTGGTTGACTTAGGTATCAAGCAGATCAGGCTGTTAACGAACAATCCGAGAAAAATTGTAGGACTTGAAGGTTATGGCTTGTCAGTGACAGAAAGAGTTTCGCTAAAAATTGCTCATAACCCGAGCAATGAGAGATATTTAAAAACAAAAAAAGATAAAATGGGACATATTCTGGATTAGTGTTCTTATTATGGTTAAAGAATATTCTGGAAAGTTAAATGGTAAAGGAAGAAGAATAGGCATTGTAGTGTCTCGGTTTAATGAGAATATTACTAAGCGTCTTCTTGAAGGTTGTTTAGACGAGCTTGCAAAGGCAGGGGTCAAGAAAAAAAATCTTTCTGTTTGCTGGGTGCCTGGGGCTTTCGAGATATCACTTGCAGCTCAGGAATTAGCCAAGAAAAAAACAATTGATGCTGTTATTTGTTTAGGGGCTGTTATCCGAGGTGAAACTTATCATTATGAATTAGTTGCTCAAGGGGCTGCTCAGGGAATAGCAAAGGTAGCTCTAGATTGCTCAAAGCCTGTGATCTTTGAGGTGCTTGCAACGGATACAGTTGAGCAGGCGAATAAGCGCAGTCAAGAAAATGGTGATAACAAAGGAAGGGATGCAGCATTAGCAGCTCTTGAGATGGCTGACCTTCTTGTTAATATAAAAAAGCAATCATAATATCATAGTGATTGTTTTTAGAAGCTAAATCCTTATATTTGTCTTTTTGCCGGACAGGCGTTCAGGGGAAAGCTTCATTTGAAATATTATTTATTGAGGAATTTATATGCGTAAAAGGACTCATGCTCGCGAATATGTCTTAAAGATTCTTTATCAGGCTGAAATAACGCGTCGTGAAATTCATAAAGCCTCCGATTATTACTGGAGTGAAATAGATTCCATAGATAAATATGTAAAAGAATTCTCTGATATATTGACAGATGGCATTGCAAAGAATATTGAAAAGATTGATAATAAGATTTCCGAATATGCTACGAACTGGCAGTTGAAGAGAATGGCGGTTATAGACCGGAATGTCTTAAGGATCGGTGTTTTTGAATTGTTATTCACCGATGATATTCCGCCTAAGGTCACGATAAATGAAGCTGTTGAACTGGCAAAAAAATATGGCGATATAGAGTCTAGTAAATTTGTTAACGGTATTTTGGATAAAATACATAAAACAGAGGTTCCTTCTTGAGCCAAGCAGCAAAGAGATGGTCGTTCTACAAAACAATAAAAAATATAAATTCTTCTTTTTTCCTTCTAGCAGTCTATTAACCCAGCACATTTAGGTCAGCTATGGCCAATATATAGATTATGACACGATACGCAGATTTGCATATACATACAAATTACTCAGACAGCACGTTAACGCCTTTTGAGGTCGTTGAACAAGCCTATAAAAATGATATCTACTGTATATCTATAACTGATCATGATACTTTTGAAGGAGTTGCTTTGGCTATTGAGGCAGCAAAGAAGTATGGCATTGAAGTGATATCGGGTATAGAATTGTCGTCTGTTCTCAATGGTAAGGATGTTCATATTTTAGGCTATTTGTTTGATCATGTGAATGAAGAATTTACAAACAGATTAATGTGTATGCAGGATACAAGAGTGGGCAGAATGCAGAAGATGATCAATAAGCTGAAAGATCTTGGCATTGATAATATTGAGTTAGAAGAGGTTTGCAATCTTGCAGAAACAAGGTCGGTCGGAAGGCCGCATTTGGCCCTGATGTTGAAGCAAAAGGGGTGGGTTTCAGAAGTAAGAGAGGCTTTTGATAAATATATTGCGGAAGGGGCGCCTGCTTATTTTCCAAAATATAAACAAACACCTTATGAGGCCATTCAGTTAATAAATGAAATGGGAGGCGTTGCAGTTCTGGCTCATCCAATGATAACCAAGATCGATGAAATGATACCTGGATTAGTTAAAGAGGGATTAAAAGGAATTGAAGTATATTATCCGAATGTTTCAAGCACTATCGTTGAGTTTTATGAAGGATTGGCAGCAAAGCACGGCCTTGTTGCTACGGGAGGATCGGATTCTCATGGAAATGCTAAGAAAGATATCTTTATTGGCAAGATAAAGGTGGCGTATTCTCAGGTTGATCAGTTGAAAAATAAATTGGCTACAAATATATATTAATTATAAAGGCTGCCAATGAACACCAAGAATAATGATAAGTTCTTTATGCAGCAGGCGATCGGGCTTGCATTAAAGGCTAAAGGTAATACTTCCCCAAATCCTGTAGTTGGTGCAGTGATTGTCAAAAATGGAAAAGTTGTTTCAAGTGGTTATCATCGACGATGTGGCGGAGATCATGCAGAAGTTATAGCTTTGAAAAAAGCAAATGGCGAAGACATCAAGGGAGCAACCCTTTATGTTACCCTTGAGCCCTGTAACCATTGGGGAAATACCCCTCCTTGCGTTGATAGTGTGATCGAAAGCGGAATTAGTGAAGTTGTTATTGCGATAAAGGACCCTAATCCTTTAACTAACGGTAGATCAATCAATAAGCTTAGAAGTGCAAAGTTAAAAGTAAGAGTTGGCGTTCTAGCTGAAGCAGCAGCAGCTATCAATGAAGCATTTATAAAACACGTAAAATTCGGTATGCCTTTTGTCGTTGCAAAATGTGCCCAGACATTGGACGGTAAGATCGCTGCGGCGTCGGGACATTCAAAATGGATAACTTCAAGCAAGACAAGAGATTACACTCATAAGCTTAGGGATGAATTTGATGCGATCTTGGTTGGAAGCAATACTGTACTAAAAGATGACCCGGGATTAAATGGGTCCAAGAAAAGTAAAAAGATCAAAAAGATAGTTTTGGATTCAGGGCTAAAGATCTCTAAGAATGCAAGTTTGTTCAAGGGGGTGGATCTTAATGACTGTATCATTGCCACTACAAAGAGAGCATCGCCTGATAAGTTAAAACAGTTTGTCAGCAATGGTGTTGATGTAATTGTTTGTCCGGATGTTAAGGGCCGTGTAGATATGAAATGGCTGTTCAAAGAGCTTGCTAAAAGAAAAATTTTAAGTATTCTAATAGAAGGCGGCGCTAAGGTTATCGGGAGTGCTTTAAAGGCAGATCTTGTCGATAAAATGCAGATAATTATTGCGCCGAAGATAATCGGGGATGATAAAGCATTAAGCTCAATAGTTGGGATGAATGTGCTGAACGTGAACAAAGCTATAGAGCTGGAAAAAGTCAATATTAAGAAAATTAATAAAGAAATCATGGTGGAAGGTTATGTTCTCAGGAATTGTAGAAGAAACAGGAGTAGTTGAAAAGATCGTTAAGAAAGAAAACCTTTCGACCCTTTATATAAGAGGGAAGAAGGTTGTAAGAGGGACAAAAGCGGGAGATAGCATTTCGGTCTCAGGCGTTTGCTTGACGGTAACAGGCGTTAATAATGGCTTGTTATGTTTTGACATAATGAAAGAGACCATAATCAGGACTTCTCTGGGCAAGCTATGTGCTAAAAGCAAGGTTAATCTCGAAAGGGCTTTAAAGATGAACAGCAGGATCAGCGGGCATTTTGTCAGCGGGCATGTTGATGATATGGAGACGGTAAAGGATGTAATTACCGGGCCGAATTATACAGAGATCCAAGTTACTGTTTCAAAAGAACTTTCAAAATATATAGTTCCAAAGGGCTCTGTCACTCTTGATGGAGTAAGCCTGACTGTCGGAGATGTTAGAAAGACGTTCTTCTCGGTCTATTTGATACCTTTCACATTAGAGGTCACAACATTGGGAATAAATAAAAAAGGTGATAAAATAAACATAGAGACAGATATATTAGCAAAGTATGTGCTCGCAGGATGTAAAGATTCTAAATCGCCTTATGTTTATTCAGAATGATATTTTTTTAAAGAACAACTTGAAAGGAAAATGAAATGGAATTAGATATTATACAAATTCAAAAGATCATACCTCACAGATTTCCATTTTTGCTTATTGATAAAGTCACTGAATTAGTTCCCAATGAAAAATTGATCGCTATCAAGAACGTTACAGTTAATGAGCATCATTTTGTGGGACATTTTCCTAATGAAAAGGTCATGCCTGGAGTTTTGATAATTGAAGCAATGGCTCAGGCAGGTTGCATATATTTTTATTATAGCAAGAATATGCAGGGTAAAGACCTTGTTTATTATCTTGCAAAAGTCACTTGTAAATTTCGTGCGCCAGTAGTGCCTGGCGATCAGTTGCGTATTGAGGTAACGACTATTAAAATGCTTCCCACTGCTGGATTTTTAAGAACCCGTGCTTATGTTAAAGATAATCTTGTAGCTGAGGCTGAGATAGGTTTCGGCATAAAGGAAGTATAATGTTCTCGAACAAAATGAATAAGAGTGATAATCATATGCATAAAGAGCGCAGGAGCATAGAAAGAGTCCAATACTATAAGCCGGTTCAGTTAAGCTTTGGTATACAGGTTTCTGTAACTGGCAAAATAAGGGATATTTCAGAGAAGAGCGCATTTATTGATATGAAGAGTTCTCTTTATGTTGAAAAAGACGATGAGTTTGATTTTAAGATATTTTTATCCAGAGATGATGCTGATTTAACAGTTGAAGGCAAGGCAAAGATATCTCGTGTAGCAACAGAGGGTATTGCGATCTATTTTACGTATTTAAGCAAGGATTCCCAGGAAAAGCTATTGGATCTTATCGATGAGCTGAGGCCAACGCAAAGAAGGCCGGATTATTATTGAACTTAAATAAATAGAAATAAATAGTAAATGCAAATAAAGAATAAATGGGGTCAGGCCTCGGGAATTGTAAAAGTTTCTCGGTTTCTGGCCCCATTTTTCTATTATTTAAATCATTATAACTGAACTTAGAATCTATGGAAAAATTGAATTTTCAGAAAAGTATTTATCTGACGAAAGATGCGTTCATTCTTATCTTTGCGGCTTACGCGCTGGATGTTATTTATGCGCGATTGACAACCTTTGCCTTGGGCCTGTGGCTTGCCCCTCTTTTTCTGGTTTTAAAGATCTTTCTCTTCGGAGGTATTTTTGCTACATGTATCGATATGATTTTTAAAGAGAATTACCGCATAACCCTTTTTCGGACATTGAAAAATTGCCAAAAGTATGCATGGAGCTATTTGCTATTGTTGGCTGCCATGGTCATGGTATATGTTTTTCTTACCACTTTTTTTGAGGCCTTTAACCAATTATCTTTTTTGCAGGCCAAAAATCATTTTCAGTTTTTTGTTTATCCTTTGATAGCGTATTTGATAATTATCTCAAAATACGGAAGCACCCTCAAGAAGGGGCATTGTAAGGGGTTCTTTAGCTGTTTTGTTCTTGGGGTTTTTACAGCTGCCTATTGTCTGGATATTTTTCTTTTTTACTTTTCCGAAATTATCGATGTTGCCAATTTTGAGATCCCAAGGATCACTCTTTTTTTGTCGAGAAGCCTGCAGACCTTTATGTTCTTCTATGTTGCTGTTTTGATCGCCGATCCTTATCTTCCAGAGGAAAAGGAGGGAAACGGAAAAGAGCTCTACTTGATAAGGCCTATCAGTAAGGGGCTTCCTGGGTATTTCAGTAGGTTTGTTGTCAGGAAATACCCTTCTTTTTTTCATGTTTTGAGGGCTTTGACACCTGCTAATTACAAAGTCAAAGAGTTTGACCAAAAAGTATTTTCAGAACGTGATTATAAGCCAGGGAAACTGGTTGCCATTACCTGTTACACCTCTAACGCTTTTCAGGCTTACCATATTGCAAGAAAATTCAAGAAAAGGGGGTCAACAGTTGTTATGGGAGGGCCTCATGTTAATTTTCTTCCCCAGGAAGCATTGGAATATTGTGATAGCGTTGTTATCGGCGAAGCAGAAGGGGTCTGGCCAAAGCTGATAGAAGATCATGAAAAAGGAGAGCTTCAGAAGATGTATTCTGGAGAGCCTTTGGAAAACTTTTATGAGAAGACAGATGATTTTATCCTTAAAGATCTTGATAAAAATAAGGACATATTTTTGGAAGTGACAAGGGGTTGCAAATACGGGTGCGATTTTTGTACGATTCCCAGTTTAAGTTTTGGCAGGATAAGGCGTCGCCCTATTGAAAATATTGCAAAGATGATCGAAAAGACGAAAAAAAAGAAAATGTTCTTCTATTTTCTGGATAATAATATTTTTGCCGATCCCGAATATGCTAGAGAGCTCTTTAATGAGTTGAAGCAACATAAAATAAGATGGGTGGGATCAAGCAGTCTGGATATAGCCAAGAATGATGAGGATCTGGAGCTGCTGAAACAAAGCGGTTGCGTTGAACTGCTTATTGGGTACGAGATATTCTCATTGTCCAGTGAAAAAGAAAAGAGAGGTAAATATTCTTTGGCTGATGAATATTTGTCCCTGACGAAAAAGATCAAGAAAAAGGGCATCGCTATAAAGGCACAGTTCATTTTGGGCTTTGAATCAGATACAATTAAAAGTTATTGGCATTTGTGGAAATTTGCATTTACGCTTCACCCAACAGAATCCGCGGTTTCTGTGCTGACCCCTTTGCCCGGATCAAAGCTGTTTCAAAAAATGACACAAGAGGACAGGATTATAAATTTAAATTGGAGCAACTATGCCCTGGACAGAGTGGTCTTTAAACATCCGTTTTTAAATGAATGGGTTTTGTCGTCCGGGTATTATGCTTATTTTCTATTCTTTCACTTAACAACATCTATTACCGGGCATTTGTTTCTTTTTATTCTGGTCGTTGCAGATTATTTGTTTTAAACTGCAAAACCCAAATATGAATGATCGTAAAATAAATATCCAATATAAAAAGTGCTGCCGCCATGATCAGGACTGTTGTTATAAAATTTATCGGATGAATGAATGTGGCGAAGAAAAAGGCAATGAAAAGAACTGTAGCCTGAAGAGAAAGCCTTTTGTTCAGGAACTCAACAAGGGATATCGTTTTGTATTCTGACGCAAAAAATTCACCAATTTGATATAGGGAGAGGTTTTCAAAAGAACGCTCTTTGTAGGCGGTATCAATGAATTCGTTCACTATTGTTAATAGGGCCACCCTGATCTGCTTTTTGAAAAAGAAATAAAGGGATAGAAGCAGGCAAAGGAATATCCATGTTCGCAGGGATTCATGAAAAATGTATAGACGAGCGCAGGAAAACAGTGAAGGAATAGAAATTAAAAAAAGAATGTTTATGTAGGTGAAAAGTTTTTTGTATTTCCTTTTTATGCCCTGGCTGCTTTCGAGCTTTTCTCTGACCCGGTCATTTAAAATTAAAACAAGAAACCAGAAAAAAACATCGCTGTCATTTTTAATGGTTTCTTTCAATGCTTTAGGGCTTGAGAGATCAATATTTAGAAAGTTCTTGTTTATAATATTATTCATATGCATCATATTATTATAAATAGTGTTGTCAACGCAACAGTTTTGAGGCTTTTTAATAGTTACATATTTATTGATCTGGCGCACCCGGCACTTTTGTTGACTGGGGAACAATTTCCCAAACTGCGATAAACTCAGAGAGTTATCGCGTTAATATCGCTTTTTTGATGTTGCAAAAAATAAATTAAACTGATAGACTAGAGCACAAACATTTATTGTTAACTACGATCAACGGGAAGTAGCGCAGCTGGCTAGCGCGCAACGTTCGGGACGTTGAAGTCGCGGGTTCGAATCCCGCCTTCCCGATGATATGTAGTTAATGTAGGGATAAGCCAAAAGGATTCACTATTATTTTTAATATTATTTTAAAGGGAGATTTAAATGAGCGAAAATAACAATGATTTCCAAGAAAAAGTAGAGAACGACCAGGATAGTGCTAAGAATCCCAAAGAGCAGGGAGGACCGAAAAAGGTTAAAATTATTTGTGATGCTAAAACAGAGCGCAATTGGGCGATGTTCTGCCATTTAAGTGCCTTGAGTTGTTTTTTAGGTGTGCCTTTTGGGAATGTCCTTGGGCCTTTGATTCTTTGGCTAGTAAAGAAAGATGAGCTTCCGGTTGTTGATGTTGAAGGAAAAGAGGCATTGAACTTCCAGTTATCTATGACTATCTATACGATGGTCGCATTTATGTTATGTTTCTTTTTAATAGGATTTCTTTTGGTATTCCCGATAATTATAGCTAATCTTGTTCTTGTTATTGTGGCGGCGATTAAGGCAAGTAACGGAGAACATTATGAATACCCTTTTACAATTAGATTTATAAAATAGCCCATTTTATCTTAAAACTTTGGCTGGTAAAAGGAGACAAATAGCTCAAAGTTATTGTTTTTTAACATCTTATTAGAAACTAAAAAATATTCCTTAATAAATGATAGCTCATATTTTATATTCAGGAAGGGTCCAGGGAGTCGGCTTTCGGTATACTGTGCATAGGTACGCTCTTGATCTTGGGCTTAAAGGCACAGTAAGGAATTCGGCTGCGGGTGATGTCGAGATATATGTTCAAGGGGCGCAGGATGATATTGACAAAATGTGTTCTTTGATCGAAAGGCATTTTGATGGGTACATTAGTAACAAGGAGATCAGCTATTCAAAAGAAGATAAGGTCTACCATGACTTTAGGATAACTTTTTAATTAATGATATGAAATACGGGATAATTTCAGATATTCATAGCAACCTTGAGGCTCTTAAGGAAGTATTAGCCGCATGTCAGAAGGAGAGGGTCGATAAATATCTATGTGTTGGTGATATTGTAGGCTACGGACCTAATCCTAAAGAATGTATTGATATAGTGCAGTCTTTAGGGGCTGTTTGTGTTGCAGGCAATCATGACTGGGCTTCAATAGCGAAACTGGATGCTTCATATTTTACGCCTGATGGCAAGGAAGCTATTGCCTGGACTAGAGAACATTTGACCATGGAAAGCTTCACTTTTCTTAATAGCTTTCCGCTAATTGAAAAAGTGGAGGATCTTATCCTTGTTCATGGGACCCTTTTTGAGCCGGAAAAGTTCAACTATCAGAATAATATTGCAGAGGTGCCAGACAGTTTTAATTTAATGGATAAGAACCTGTGCTTTGTTGGGCATACCCATTCCCCTAAGGTCTTTGTTCAATTTAAAGATAAAGTCTATGTATCAAGTGAGCGTGTTGTGGAAATTGAGCAGGGGGTAAAATATATTGTCAATGTTGGAAGTGTCGGTCAGCCTCGGGACGGGAATCCTTTAGCCTCATTTTGCATATATGATACTGACGCTGAGATTATTGAGATCAAAAGGGTCCGGTATGATATTGAAGCGGTCCAAAAAAAGATAATAGACGCAGGCCTGCCCGGTATGCTGGCCTACAGGATTTCGATAGGTATGTAAATAATGAACAAAGAAGAAGCAAAAAAAAGAATACAGTATCTTTCCGATGAATTAAATAATCATAATCATAAGTATTATGTCCTGAGCCAACCAAGTATTTCCGATAAAGAGTATGATGATCTTCTAAAAGAGCTGATCGATCTCGAAAGTTCTTTTCCTGAATTTCTTGATATTAATTCTCCGAGCCAGAGAGTGGGGTCAAAATTGCCTTCAAGCGCAGACACTGTTATTCACAGGGCCAAGATGTATTCTCTTGATAATACGTATTCTGTTGACGAGCTAAAGGCCTGGGACCAGCGTGTGCTAAAAGGGCTGAACGCTAAAATATGTGAATATACTGTCGAGCTTAAAATTGACGGGATCAGCGCTTCACTGACCTATGAGAACGGCGGATTTATTTTAGGGGCGACAAGGGGGGACGGGGCTTCAGGTGAGAATGTTACAAATAATCTCAGGACAGTGAGGTCAATACCGTTAAAACTAAAGAAAAAGAGGCCTGCATTATTGCCTGCTGTGCTCGATGTTCGCGGCGAGGTTTATATGAACAGAAAAGACTTTGACAGCCTTAATAAGAACAGGAAAAAAGAGGGGCAGGATATTTTTGCAAACCCAAGAAATGCAACAAGCGGTTCAGTTAAACTCCTGGATTCAAGAGTTACCTCCCAGAGAAAGTTGAATTATTTTATCCATTCTTATGGAGTTATAGAAGGCGGGCCGGAATGTAATTCGCAGTGGGAATTCTTCAAGTTAGCTAAAGACTGGGGCTTTAGTGTACAGGATACAAGCAGGCTGTGTAAGAATATTGACGAAGTGATCAAGTATTGCATTGAATTTCAACAGAAGAGGGATGGCCTGCCATATGAAGTCGATGGGGTAGTGATAAAGGTGAATTCTTTTCTTGGCCAGCAGAAGTTAGGCGAAACACTAAAAAGCCCGCGGTGGGCAGTTGCTTATAAGTTCCCGGCCTTTCAGGCGACAACCAGGGTAGATAAAATAGTCATTCAGGTCGGCAGAACTGGGGTTTTAACTCCGGTCGCAGAACTTGAGCCTGTTGAATGCGCGGGTGTTGTGATATCCAGGGCGACACTGCATAATTTTGATGAAGTGGAAAGGTTGAAGATAAAGCAAGGTGACCGGGTCTTGATAGAGCGCGCGGGTGATGTTATACCGAAGATAGTCAAGGTTGTTGAGTCGAAAGAAGTCGGGTCAAAGGAAATATTTAAGGCGCCTGTAACTTGTCCTGAATGCGGGTCAAAGGTCGTTAAGCTGAAAGATAATGTTGCATTAAAATGTATCAACCCGCGCTGCTCCAAAAAGCTTGAAAGGAGCATTCTTCATTTTGCTTCTCGAGGAGCAATGGATATTGAAGGCATGGGGGAGGCGGTAGTAAACCAGCTTTTGGACGAGTCCAAGCTAGAGGACATATCAGATATTTATTTTTTAAAACGTGAAGACCTTTTAGCCCTGGAATTATTCAAGGATAAAAGGGCTGACAATCTTATTGATGCAATAGCAAAGAGCAAAAAACAGCCGCTTTCCAGGGTATTGTTCGGTTTTGGAATTCCGAATATTGGTGAAAAGGCAGCCTTAACGCTCGCAGAAAATTTTGCTGATATTGATTCTTTGATCAATGCGGATATGTCAGATCTGGAAAGCATACATGAGATAGGCAGTGTGATGGCGGAGTCTGTTGTTGAATATTTTAAACAGGAGACAGTGAAGAGGACAATAGCGAAGCTGAAAGAAGCAGGGCTGAAAATGACTGAGCCTAAGAAGAAGCAGGGCCTTAAGATATTTGAAAACAAGAGGTTTGTTTTTACCGGAGAGCTGAAAACATTCACCAGAAGCTCTGCCGGAAGCCTTGTCAAGGAAATGGGCGGGTCTGTGGTTTCAACTGTAAGTAAAAATACAGATTTTATTGTTATCGGGGATTCTCCTGGCTCAAAGTATAAAAAAGCTTTGGAACTTAATATAAAAATAATAGATGAAAAACAGTTTAGGGAGATGTTAAATGCTTAGAACTCACTTTGCTCGACGAATTAACAATGACTTGCCTCTTATAAGTTGTTTGTTGATAGTTGCTCTTCTTTCAGGAGGATGCCAGCCATTGAAACAAAAGTTCATCAGAAAGAAAAAGGAAAAAAGTACAAGGTCTGAATTTGTCCCTGTTCTTGACCCTATAGATTATGGGCCTGCAACTATAAGTGCAAAAGAAAGATATTCCAAGCATTATTTATTGTGGAAGATATGGCTGAGGGATTTTGTTCAGGGCGTTGGGGAAAATAACAGCGAAAAAAAGATGAAATATCTTGTAGATCAGATGATAGTGAATTTAACTGAAATGCAGAGATGGATTGTTGAGGAAAAAAGGGCCGCTATTAATGATCATATTGTTAAGACAACAGAAGTAAGGACTGAGCTTGATAAGCCTGTTCAATTAATAAGCATAGAAAGGCTGATCCGAAGAATTGACAGGGACGGAAGAAAATTAATGAAGGAATTGAACCCTGATGCCATGGAACAGTTCTATATTCAAAAACAATAGTTTGCAAGGCGTACATGAAGAATAAAATCGATGAATTTATAAACTACTTGTCTGTCGAAAGAGGATTGGCCAACAATACATTGCTGGCCTATAGAAGAGATCTTACCAAATATGCAGAGTTCTCTGAAAAAAAAGGAGTGGATGACGCTCAAAGAGTTAATAGAGGGCATATCACCGATTATATGTTTTCTCAGAAACAAAAGGGGCTTTGCGCAAGTTCCATCAGCAGGAATCTGGCTGCTATTAAAACATTTCACAGGTTCCTGGTCCGTGAAAGGCTGGCGACAGAAGACCCTTCTGACCTGATCGATACCCCAAGGCTTTGGAAAAAAGTTCCTGAGGTCTTAAGTGCCGTTGAGGTGGAAGCCATGATAAATGCTTCAAAGGGCCGTGGATGGCAGGCTATAAGGGATAATGCAATTCTAGAGCTGTTCTATGCAAGCGGCATGAGGGTTTCAGAACTGGTAAACCTTAAGGTTGATAATGTGAATATTGAAGTAGGGTATGTGAGATGTATAGGCAAAGGACAGAAGGAAAGGATAATCCCTATAGGGAAAAAGGCGCGTGCGGCTGTTGAAAAATATTGTCTTTCAGCCCGGCCGAAATTAGCAAAAAAGAATATGACGCTGGTGCTTTTTCTCAGCCGTTTAGGCAAGCAGATAAGCCGGCAGAGCATCTGGAAAATAATAAAGCAGTATGCGAAAAAAGCCAAGATAAAGAGAGAGATCAAACCCCACACTTTAAGGCATTCATTTGCGACGCATTTGCTTGAGCATGGTGCGGACCTTCGCTCTGTCCAGGAGATGCTGGGCCATTCGGACATTTCTACAACACAAATTTATACTCATGTCGATAAAGAGAGGCTTAAAACCATTCACTCACAATTTCATCCAAGGGGCTGATATATAGATGACAGATTATTTTAGAAAATGCGATAAAGATGTTTTGAGGATAATAAAAAAGGTGGGAAAGGTCGCAGATAGGACCGGGATCGATTGTTATATTGTCGGGGGGATAGTTCGTGATCTGGTCTTGGGAAAGAAGAACCTTGACCTGGATATTGTTCTTGAGGGTGACGCAATTTCTTTTGCAAAAAATGTCAACGAGGATTTCGGGGGGAAGCTAAACACATATGACGGATTCGGCACGGCAAGCGTTATTCTGAAAAATGGTTTTGTTGTGGATTTTGCCACCGCAAGGAAAGAAAGGTATGCTAAGCCGGGGGCCCTTCCAACAGTTAGAAGGGGTAGTTTAAAAGACGATCTTTACAGGCGGGATTTTACTATAAATGCCTTGGCAATATCCATAAGAAAAGATAGTTTTGGTGAGCTTGTAGATGAGTTCGGGGGATTGAGGGATATAAAGAGCAAAAAAATACGGGTTCTTCATGATAAAAGCTTTATTGATGATCCAACCAGGATCTTAAGAGGTGTCAGGTTTGAACAGAGGTTTGATTTTAAGTTTGAACAAAGGACCAGTGAGTTGCTGATAAGGGCCTTAGAAAAAAGGCGGGAAAGGAATGTCAAGGCGCCAAGATATTTTGTTGAGTTCAAGAAATTATTGGCTGAAAATGACCCTGTTAAGGGCTTGAAGAGGCTTAAGGTTTTAGGCGGTTTGGATTTTCTGACCGGTAAGAACAAAATAAGCTTTGTTCTTATGTCAAATGTACACAAGAACATTATAGAGATCAAAAAGAAGGATATTTTCGATAATAAGAACTGGTGGCTGATATATTTTATGTCGATAATTAAAGTGCTGGATGATTTTACGTTTAATAATATCCTTGGGAAATTTCATTTTAAAAAAGAGGAAAAAGTTAGTATTTTATACTCAAGGGAAGTTGAGCTCATCATTAAAAGGCTTTCGGAGAAAGAGATTCTGCCAAGCCAGGTCTACGAAATATTGAACAGGTTAAATGGGGATGTTGTTGTTTTTACAAGGGCTTGTTCGAAGAGCAGCCTGGTTTCATCGAGAATAGATAGATACTTAACAAAAGATAGAAATGTTAAATTGAGCATAACGGGCAAAGACCTTAAGGCATTTGGAGTGGAATCAGGCAAAAGGATTGGCGAGATCCTTGAAACGGTCCTTTACTGGAAAATCGATAATAATATTAACCTTAAAAGAGAAGAAATAAGTTTAGCTAAACAGCTTGCTTTGCTGTGAGATAGGAGTTTATATATGAGCAGAATAGAGAGAGTGAACCAGCAGGTAAAAAGAGAGATCAGCCGGATAATACAGCTTGAATTGTCCGATCCCAGGCTTGAATTTGTATCTATTACAGGTGTGGAGGTGAGCAAGGACCTTAGAAATGCCCGGGTATATTTTAGCGTTCTTGGCGATGAAAGCAGGGTGGAAGCTGCTGCTACAGGACTTAACGGCGCCGGAGGAACAATTAGGGGGTTGCTAAGTAAAAAACTCAATATGCGCAATACGCCGGAACTAAGATTTTACCACGATAAATCGATAGAGTATTCCAGCTTCGTCGAGGAAACGTTAAAGGAGATAAATGATGAACATAACAGCGATCAATGAACTTATAAGGAAGAACAAAAGCTTTCTGGTCACTACGCATGTTAATCCTGACCCTGACGGGATCTGTTCTCAGCTTACATTTGCCCAGTATCTAAAGAGCAAAGGGAAAAAGGTCTTTGTTATAAATAATGAGAAGATGCTGGCAAGATTTCATTTTCTCCCGGGAGTAAAGCAGATAAAGCATTATCAGGAAGGCATGATAAAGAAGTTCGATGTTGCGGTCGTTCTGGATTGTGGTGAACCAAATAGGGTTGGTAAGGTTAGCAGGCTGATAAAAGATGGAGTGAAGGTCATTAATATTGATCACCATATTACAAACAGTTATTTTGGAGATGCAAACCTGGTTGATCTAAAAGCTTCCTCAACTTCCGAGATCGTGTTTGAGTATCTGAAAAAAGTTAAGTTCAAGCTTAATAAGAATATTGCGATCTGGCTGTACTCCGGAATCATGACCGACACAGGTTCTTTCCGTTATGAAAATACAACTCAACGCACACATGCTATTACCGCAGAGCTTATGCATTTCAAGTTCTCAGTAACCGATATATACCGTCATTTATATGAAATGGTCCCTATCGGGGACCTTCAGGCTTTCACTCAGGTCGTTACGCGCTTTGACGCGCTTTTTGGAGGGAAAGTCGTTTGTGTGGAGCTGCATAAAAAAGTTTTATCAAAGTTTTCAGATAGCTTTGATCTTCGTGATACAATATTTAAATTTTTAAGGGCCATTAAAGGTGTAGAGGTATATGTAATATTAACTGAGATAGGTCGCAATAAGACCAGGGTTAACCTGAGGTCTTCAAGGAAATTTGATGTTGCAAGGCTTGCGAATGTTTTTGACGGCGGCGGTCATAAAAGGGCGAGCGGGTGCGCGATAGATAAAAATATAAAAGATGCAAGGACCAAGATAATTAATCAAATAAAAAAGAGCTTATAATGAATGGTATAGTAGTCATAAACAAACCGAACGGGATAACATCTCATGATGTTGTCGACAGGATAAGAAGGAAGTTCCGCATGAAGCGCGTCGGACATGCCGGGACGCTGGACCCTTTAGCAACCGGGGTTTTGGTCTTGCTGCTTGGAAAATCCACAAAGTTATTTGATAGATTTGTGGATTTTGACAAAGCTTATAGGGCAACAATGATATTGGGGACAAAGACTATTTCAGCTGATACAGAAGGTGAAATAATTGAAACGAAGGCCTTTAGCCATATTACAGAAGGGCAAATAAAAGAAGTTTTTGAGAGATTTCAAGGAGATATAGAGCAATTGCCGCCGATGGTCTCAGCGGTAAAAATAGGTGGCAAGAAACTTTATGAGATGGCAAGAAAAGGGGTGAACATTGAGAGAAAGCCCAGGAATGTAAGGATCGACCGCCTTGATATCGAAGAGATTGATTTTCCGGATGTAAGGTTCTATATGGAATGTTCAAAAGGCACTTATGTCAGGCAGCTGGCTGATGATGTCGGCGATGCTTTAGGCTGCGGTGCCTGTATATCACAAATTCAGAGAACGAAAGTCGGCCCATTTAATATTGAAGAAGCGGTAACTATTGAGGATCTAAATGAGGATCATATACGGGATTGGACAGATTAAAAAGCCTTTAAATAGCTCTGTTATGGCTATTGGGGTTTTTGACGGGGTCCATAAAGGGCACCAGGCGCTTATTAAAAAAGCTGTTTCAAAGGCTAAGCGGCTGGGCACAAAATCAGTTGTAATGACATTTTCACCGCACCCGGTTTCTGTTCTTCATCCCAAATTCGAATTATCCCTTATCACTTCCCTTGACCATAAGATAAAGCTTATTGAGGCTTTGGATGTTGATATTTTAATTGTTATTAAGTTTACGAAGCTCTTCGCAGTCCAGTCACCTGACACATTTATTAAAAAATATATTGCTAATAAGCTTAACTCAAAAGAGGTATATGTTGGTGATGATTTTCGCTTTGGGAGCGGAAGGACCGGGGAAATTGATTCATTTAAAGCCTTGGCCAGGTCTTATGGATTTAATGTTAATGTTATAAAACTGATCAAAAATGATAATGAAAAAGTAAGCAGCTCGGTTATTCGAAATTTGATCAAGAGCGGAGATCTAAATAAGGCTAAAAGGCTTCTTGGCCGTTATGTTGCAATAGAAGGCAAGGTCGTCAAGGGTGATGCTAGAGGCAGAAAGCTCGGGTTCCCGACAGCAAATATAATTCCGGATAAAGAGATAATACCTCCTCTTGGGGTTTACGCGGCTATTATAAGTATTGATGGCAAGCGTTACAGGGGGGTGACAAATGTGGGGTTTTGTCCTGTCTTTAGAAGGAATGCAGAGAATGTAACAGTGGAGACCTTTATTTTTGATTTTAATAAGAATATCTATGGAAAAGTCATAGTGATCGCTTTTGTTAAAAGAATACGTGATGAATTGAATTTCAAAACACAGGATAAACTTATTGAGCAAATGAAGAAAGATGAATTTAAGGCAAGAAGGATTCTATCAGGGGAGGCATCAATATGAGGCTTAAAACAAGGAATATTGGGATCAGTATTTTAGTGTTATTCTTGCTGGATCTAATAAGCTGCAATCTCTCTTTTGCAAAAAACAATGTTCCAAGTACTTATAATGTGCTTGTCATGCAGTCCTATCACAGTACCTTGACATGGTCTAAGTCAATAGAACAAGGAATAGAAACATATTTTGAGCATTCAGGTCAGGGCGTTAACTTGCAAATTGAATATATGGATTCGAAGAGAGTTTGGGATGAGACCTACAAAAAGGTGCTTTATGATATTTATAAATATAAGTATAAGCCAAATGAGTTTAATCTTATCATAAGCGTCGATAACAATGCATTTGATTTTCTGGTTGAATATAGGGATAAGCTTTTTGGGAGCATTCCTGTTGTTTTCTGCGGAGTAAATGATTTTCAGGATTCAATGTTAAATAATGTGGGGCTTTTTACAGGTATTGTTGAAGATATTAGCTTTAAAGAGACAATTGATGCTGCGCTTTCTCTTCATCCTGAAACAAACAATATAGTTATTTATGGGATTGATTCAATAACATATATGGCAAATAAAGCTGCTATCAGGAGAATTGAAGGCGATTATAAGGATAGTGTGAAGTTCACTTATGTAGAAAATGCAAATATGGAAATGATAGAAAAACATGCGCATGCCCTAAAGAACGGTAATCTTATCTTGATCATATCCTCCATGAAAAATGCTGCTGGAGTGATTCTTTCTTTTGAGGACTATTGTTACAGGACAAGCCATGCGGCAAAGGTCCCTGTTTATAGCTTTTGGGATTTTCATGTCGGGCATGGCATAGTCGGAGGAAAAGTTATTAGCGGAAGGTCGCAGGGAGAAACAGCTGCAAAAATGGCTTTAACTATTCTTAAAGGCGCAGATCCCAGGATGATCCCAGTTATTAAGACCAGTCCTAATGAATATTATTTTGATCTTCAACAGTTAGAGAGATTTCATATAGATGTTTCCAGCCTGCCTAAGGGAAGTAATGTTGTTAACAAGAAAGTCGGGGTCTATGAAAAATATTATAATCTGATATTTAAGGTTCTAGGCGTTTTTGTTTTTCTTTTTATTTTGATCTTGCTGTTGATCGTGGATATTGAAGGAAGAAAAAGAACAGAAATTGCTTTAAGGGCAAGTGAGAAAAAGTTCAGGTCGATCATAGAATCATCAAGCGACTGGATCTGGGAAGTAGATGGCGATGGTGTATATACTTATGTAAGCCCGATGGTCAAGGATATTCTTGGATATGAGGTTGACGAAGTTCTGGGAAAAACCGTTTTTGATTTTATGAACGATGAAGAGGCGGAAAGGGTGTTCGAGGTTTTTGATCATATTATTGATAAAAAAGCCAATATGGAATCTGTTGAGAGCACTTGTATCCATAAAAAGGGTCACGAAGTGGTTCTCGAGACGAACGGGGTACCGATCCTTGATAACGAAGGACAACTGCGAGGGTATAGAGGTGTTGACCGGGATATTACTAAGCGAAAAAAAGCGGAAAATGAGCTTAAGGATAGTGAGGAGAAGTTCCATAAGATATTTTATACGGGATCTGCGGCAATGATCATCAGTGATTTTAACTCCGGAGAAATAATCGATGTTAATAATATGTTCCTTGATAGTATGGGGTATAAAAAGGAAGAGGTCATTGGTAGAACTTCAAAGGCATTGGGGCTTTTTTCGGATTATTCTGACAGGGAAAAAATGAGGAATATGATGATCGATAACGGCAGTGTCAGGAATTTTGAGATCAAGGTTAGAACAAAGGGAAATGAAGAACGTTTAGGCCTGTTTTCTGCGGATTTTATTAACATACAGGACAAGAAAGCATTATTGTCGATAGTCACTGATATTACTGAATTAAAGAGGTCACAGGAACTTATGATCCAGTCTGAAAAAATGTTGTCTGTGGGCGGCCTTGCCGCAGGCATAGCACACGAGATCAACAATCCCCTGGCGGGGATCCTGCAGAACATGCAGCTGATAAGGAATCGTTTGAAAAAAGAAAAAGCGGCTAATGTGAACATTGCCAACGAATTTGGCTTGAACCTCCATGCCCTTGATGAGTATATGCAGCGAAGAGATATTGAAATGATGATGGATCTTATAGTTGACTCTGGGAAGCGCGCTGCAAAAATTGTTAACAATATATTAAGTTTTAGCCGTAAGTCGGAAGAGGACTTTGCATATAACAATATTGCAAAGCTTTTAGATGAATCTGTTGAGCTTGCAAGCAGCGATTATGATCTTAAGAAAAAATATGATTTTAAAAATATAAAGATCATTCGTGAGTGCAAAGATGAGGGTTGCATGATCCCTTGTGAATTCAGTCAGATACAGCAGGTATTCTTTAATATCTTAAGAAATGGCGCAGAGGCGATGAAATCTACAAAGGACCCTAAATTCATCATTCGGATGTATCATAAAAACAATATGTTTGTTATAGAGTTTGAGGATAATGGCCCTGGACTGGAAGAAAGTGTTGCAAAAAGAGTGTTTGAGCCTTTTTTTACAACAAAGGCTGTCGGTGAAGGGACCGGCTTAGGCTTGTCTGTCTCATATTTTATTATAGTGGAGAAACATGGCGGGAAGTTGGAGGTTGAATCTGTTTTAGGGAGAGGAGCTAAATTTATCGTTTCTCTGCCTAAGAATCACGAGAAAATTTCGTAAATATCTGTAATTTATAATATTTAAGGCGATTGTCACTGATTTGATCATGAAAGGTGGCAATCGCCTTTTTTTGTCCTTATTTTATTGACTTTCTTATTTGTTATATGTATACTGTGAATTGTAATGGTGTAAAGTGGAGTGAAGTGGTTAACAGGGCAAAAATATTTTGCTTATCTGCTTTTATTATCTGATTCGGAGAATTGATAATGTTTTATGGTGAATTCAAACATAGCATTGATGAAAAAGGGCGGGTGATACTTCCATCAAAGTTCCGGGATGTCTCCAAGGAATTCTCTATTGAAAAATTCTTTCTTACCCGTGGCTTAGATAAATGTATTTTCATGTTCAGCGAAAATGAATGGACTATACAGGAAGAGAAGTTCAAGCAGGCCCCTTTCACAAAAAAAGAAACAAGAAGTTTTAACAGGATGTTTTTTGCCGGTGCTGTAGATGTTTTTCCTGACAAGCAGGGCAGATTCATAATTCCTCAGTATTTAAAAGATTACGCCAGTATAACAAAAGATATTGTCGTGATCGGTGTTTCAAACAGGATCGAGATCTGGGATAGGAAGAAGTGGAGTGAATTTTATTCCAATTCCAGTGATTCGTTTGAGCAGGTAGCAGAAAATATTTTAGATCTTTAGTCCTTATTAATATATCTCTTACAGCATAGGGAATTTATAAATTTTCCTACTCGTTAGTAAAAATATACGAGGCAATAGCCGGATTTTTAATTATGTCTCAACTAACTTTAGAACAAGCAAAGGATGAGATGACGGAATCTTACGGAGTGAAATCTATACATGTTCCGGTGATGCTCCAGGAGGTTATGGAATACCTGAGGCCTCGGGAGGGCAATATTTTTCTCGACGGGACGATAGGCTTGGGTGGGCACGCTGAAAGCATCCTCGAGGCTATCGGTGAAAAAGGCCGTTTAATTGGCATTGACCGTGACCAGAATGCGCTTAGCCTTGCCGAGAAAAGATTGGAGAAGTACGCAAAGCAGTGTAATTTTATTTACGGGAATTTTAGGGATTTTGACAATATCTCTAAAGATCTCGGTATAAGGAACCTCGATGGTATTTTGTTGGACGTAGGCGTTTCAAGCCTGCAGCTAGATAATCCTGACCGCGGATTTAACATAAGGTCCGAGGGCCCGCTTGATATGCGAATGGACCAGAACGGGCAAATATCCGCATATGATCTTGTTAATTCATTATCCGAGAACGAGATTGCTACTATATTAAAGGATTTTGGTGAAGAGCGGTTCGCTTTCCGTATTGCCAGGGTTATAGTGGAAAACAGGCATAAAAAGCCAATAGAATCTACCAGAGAGCTGCGGCATCTGATAATGCGCGCAATGCCTTACAGGAAAAAAAGGGAAAAGATACACCCTGCTACAAGGAGTTTTCAGGCTTTCAGGATCGCGGTTAACAGGGAACTTGAAGCGCTTGATAAAGCCCTGGATAAGTGTGTGGATATGTTAAAGCCTTCAGGCAGGATCGGAGTGATATGTTTTCATTCTCTGGAAGACAGGATAGTTAAGGTTAAATTCAGGGATTTTGCAAAAGAAGGAAAATTAAGATTAATTGTGAAAAAACCATTACGGCCTTCAGAAAAAGAGATGGATTTGAACCCTCGTTGCCGAAGCGCGCGTTTAAGGATCGCCGAAAGGATATAAATGAGACTCGCAAAGCTTATAAAATTCATGTGTCTTATGACAGTACTGGCATTGATATACATTCATATACAAATGCAGATCACAGACTTTGCTTATCAGGGAATAAAAAAGGATGGGCGCATCAAAGAATTAATAGAAGAGAACGGAAATATTACTTACGCAGTATCTACCTTAAAGTCGGCAAATTATTTAGGATTGAAAATGTTTAATGAAAATTCTGATATGCAGTATATAGATCAGGATAATATTGAGCAGATCTCGACATCTGAAGAACTTGATGACGTGAAAATTGCAGTTAAGAAAGCTGGCTTTAATAAAGTCCCCGATCAATTATTAAGCCTTTTGTCTTTCGGTTCCCAGGCTGAGGCAAAACAGCGATAACCTATGAGCCAAAACAGATTTGGAAGCAACCTCCAGTACGATTTTAATCAAGCAGATAAAATATTTAGAGTTTAAGAAAAGTGCAAATTAGAAAACACGTCCTACGATTCAGTATCACTTATTTGATCCTTATCGTCTGTCTTTTCACATTTTTGATCAAGCTTATATTTATACAGGTATTTAATTCGTCACATTTGACAGGGCTCGCTGAAAAGCAGCAAAAACACCTTGTTGAAATTGAAGCAGTTCGGGGAAGTATTTTTGACAGGAATATGCGCCCTTTGGCTTTTAACGTCGCTGTTCATTCCCTTTTTGTGAACCCAAAAGCTATGACAAAAGAGAATAAGTTGCGGGTAGAACAAGAGCTTTCGGCGCTGCTTAATGTGGAGCCTTCCTATATAAGCGATCGGTTAAGCAAGAATAAATATTTTGTCTGGCTAAAAAGGAAGATGCCTGCAGAAATGGTCGAGAAGGTCAAAGCGCTGAAAATAAAAGGGCTTAATTTCAGGAAGGAAAGCAAGAGATATTATCCTAACGGAAGATTGGGCGCTCATATCATAGGGTTTGCCGGAGTTGACAACGAGGGGCTTGAGGGTCTCGAGCTTTATTATAATAAAGAGCTAAAAGGTAAACCGGGCGAAGTGCGGATCTTGAGGGATGCAAAACAAAGAGAGCTCATGATAGAAAGCAGTTTTGTCCCGCCTTTGGACGGTTTTAATTTAGTCCTGACCATTGATGAAACGATTCAGTATATTTCAGAGAAGGCACTTGAAAGTATGTTCCTGAAATATAAGGCGAGATCCGGCAGCGTTATCGTTATGGATATCAGGACGGGGGAGATCCTTGCGCTTGCAAATCTGCCTACATATGATCTTGGAAAAGTCGCCGATAGCAGCTCTGAAAGCAGGACTAACAGGGCAATAAGTTACCTTTATGAGCCGGGCTCTGTATTTAAGATAGTCACTGCAGCCGCAGCCCTTGAAGAGGAAAAGTACGACGAAAAAAATGTTATATTCTGTGAGAACGGCAAATACAGGGTTTCCAGGAACATACTGACCGACCACACCCCTCACGGAAAACTTACTTTCTCGGAAGTCTTTGAAGTGTCCAGCAACATCGGGGTCGTTAAGATAGCCCAGAAGCTTGGTGCTGCAACTATTTATAAATATGCAAACAAGTTCCGCTTCGGCAAGATGACGGGCATTAACCTTAAAGGGGAAGTTGGAGGATGGCTGAAAAAACCTTCGATCTGGTCGAAGACCTCTATAGGCGCGATACCGATAGGATATGAGGTCACGGTCACTCCTTTGCAGCTGATTTGTGCCCTTTCAAGTATTGCGAATGATGGCGTGTATATGAAGCCTTTTGTGGTAAAATATATAAAAGATAATCAGGATCAGGTCATTCAGTCATTCAGCCCTCAAGTTGTGGACCGTATCATTAGTATAGACACGGCAAGAAGGATAAAAAAGATACTTGTTCAGGTCGTTGAAAAGGGTACTGCAAAAAAAGCAAAAATAAAGGGAATGGAAGTTGCTGGAAAAACAGGGACTGCAAGAAAAGTGATTGATGGTAGGTATGCTCAGGGTAAGTATTATGCTACTTTTATGGGGTTTGCCCCGGCAGACGAGCCAAGGATCGCTGCGATAGCTGTTATTGATGAGCCTCATCAAAGTTATTTTGGCGGTACTGTTGCAGCTCCGGTCGTAAAAGAGATCTTAGAGAATTCATTAAAATATTTAGCAAGTTCGGAGTAAACAAAAAATGCTTTTAAAAGACCTACTAAAAGACATAGTTGATATTGATGTATTAAACAAATACCAGGATATCGAGATAAGATCTGTTTGCTGCGATACCAGGAACATTGAAGAAGATTCGATGTTCATTGCACTTAAGGGCAGCAAGTATGATGGAGCGGATTATTCTCTTGAGGCTGTTGCTAAAGGGGCCAGCGTTGTTGTAATGAACAAAAGCACGATGCCTTCTAAGACATTTGACAGTGGGTGTTATGTTTATGTTGACGATACCAATAAGATATTAAAGATAGTAGCTGAAAGATTTTATGATAACCCTTCCAAGAGGATCAAAACAATTGGAATTACCGGGACAAACGGAAAAACGACTATTTCATATTTAATAGAGTCTATATTAACGGCTTCCGGGAAAAAATGCGGGGTTATCGGGACAATAAATTACAGGTTCGCTGGCAAAGAAATGCCTGCGGTCAATACGACTCCAGGCATATTAGATAACCAGAAGCTGTTATCTGAAATGGTCGAGGAAAAGCTTGATTATTGCATAATGGAGGTTTCCTCGCACGCTCTGTCACAGGGAAGGGTCGACCTGATAAATTTCCATGCCGCGGTCTTTACAAATCTGACGAACGAACATCTTGATTATCACATAACTAAAGAGAATTATTTTGAGGCTAAAGCGAAACTGTTTCAGGGCCTTTTGTCGGACAAGACTTCTGCCGTGAATATTGACGATGAATTTGGGGAAAAGCTTGTTTTGATGACGCAATCCAGGGTATTGACCTATGGCATCGAGCATAACGCGGACCTTAGGGCTATTGATATCAAGCTTGGACAGGATAAGACCAGATTCAAGATAAAATATGAACTAATGGACATACCTATAAGAACAAGCCTGATAGGAATGCATAATGTGCAAAATATTCTAGCTGCTGCTGCAATTTGCCTGAGCGAGGGCGTTAGCTCGGCCGCGGTTAAGCAAGGGATAGAGAATTTAAAAGTGGTCCCCGGAAGATTGGAGAAAATAGATTATGGGCAGGGTTTTGATGTTTTCATTGATTATGCCCATACACAAGACGCTTTGGAAAGAGTGCTTGATTCTTTAAAGATTATTAACGGTTCACGCTTGATAGTTGTCTTTGGATGCGGCGGCGACAGGGACAGGCAAAAGAGATCGGAGATGGGAGAGGTTGCCTCCCGCTGCGCGGATTTTTCAATAATCACGACAGATAATCCAAGGGGGGAAGACCCCAAGGCGATCGTGCACCAGATACTTAACGGGTTTAAGGGCGACAATTATATAGTCGAGATAGACAGGAAAGAAGCGATAAAGAAAGCCCTTAAGATGGCAGAGCCGGGGGATATTGTGCTTCTTGCAGGAAAGGGCCACGAGCTGTACCAGATAGTCAAAAATCAGAAAATTGAGTTTGATGAACATAAAATAATTTCCGAGCTTCTATATGATAACAATAAATGAGATAGTCAAGGCCACTTCAGGCAAATTGGTTAGGGGTGTCGCCGGCAAAAAAACCTTTAGGATATCTATTGATTCAAGGACCATTGAGCCGGGCGAAGTTTTTGTCGCGGTCAGGGGTAAGAACTTTGACGGCCATAAATTCGTTTATGACGCTATCATAAAAGGTGCCGCCGCTATTGTCTCCTCAAAGAAGATAATGTGGATCCCTTCGAACTTTAAGGGGAAAACCCCTCCGGAAACCCCTGTCATAAAAGTCAATGATACCAACAAGGCCCTGGCTGATATTGCGGGCTTCTACCGCCGGAAATTTGATATTCCGGTCATTGCGATAACCGGAAGTGTCGGCAAGACAAGCACAAAAGAGATAGCGGCAAATGTCCTTATGACAAAGTATCCTGTTCTTAAGAATACAAGGACAGAGAATAATCTGTTCGGGGTCTCTCTGACCTTGCTGAACCTTAATAAGAGCCATAAAGCCGCAGTTATTGAACTGGGCACCAATCATTTTGGTGAAATTGCCGTCCTGTCAAAGATAGCAAGGCCTACTATTGCGGTATTTACTAACATTGGTGAATCTCATCTGCAGCATTTTAAGACTCCTGCAGGGGTCTTTAGGGAAAAGTTCAATATAGTTAAGTATATGGACAAGAACGGCGTGATTATCTTTAATGCTGATGACGAGAATTTGAAGGTTATTGAAAAAAAGAACCTGCCGCAAAAGATGGTCACATTTGGGATAGAGAACAACGCGGATTTTAAGGCAGTAAAAATTGAGAATGAAGACAACAAGATAACATTTACTGTTAACGGGAAAAAGTATTGCTTAAATACTCATGCTGAGCATAATATCTACAATGCCCTGGCGGCGATCTGCTGCGGGTCTTTAAATAACGTAGTATACAGATCGATACTTGCAGGGATCAATAAGCCCGTGGATTGTCAGGGCCGCCAAACTGTCCTTAAATTTGGAGGGATAACTGTTATTGATGACACCTACAATTCAAACCCGGTTTCCTTTAAGAGCGCTGTAAGGACATTAGGGCGTCTAAAGACAAAAGGCAGGAAGGTCCTTGTTTGTTCGGATATGCTGGAGCTTGGCAGCAGTGCGAAACAGCTGCACGAAAGCATGTCAAAAGATATTGAAGATGCAGGTATTGATTTTGTCATCAGTTTGGGAAGCTTGGCAAAGCATATAACTAATGGATTAAAGGATTCAAAGATCACAAAAGCGGTACATTATAATTCAATAGAAGCGATGAAAAGAAGATTAAAGGTCCTTTGTGCTGACGGGGATATTGTCCTTGTTAAAGGTTCTAGAAGTACGCATATGGAGAGGGTCGTTGAGTTTTTTGAAAAGAAAGAGGAGTAGAGAAGAATATGTTCTTTTATTTGGCACAGTTTAAGGACCAGATATCGTTCCTTAATTTATTCAGATATATCACTTTCCGCACGGGCATGGCTGCAGTCACCACTTTCCTAATGTGCCTTGTATTCGGGCCGTATTTGATCAATAAATTGAAGAGGATGAACATTGGTGAAAATACCAAGAGGGAGGATTGCCCTGTTCTCGATCAGTTCAATGATGCCAAAGAAGGCACGCCCACTATGGGAGGGATATTTATCGTCGGAAGTATTCTTGTCTCGGTCTTTCTCTGGGCAGACCTTTCAAATGTCTATATAAGGCTTTGCGCTTTTACCTGCCTCTGGCTTGCGGTTTTAGGCTGGGCTGATGATTATGTAAAGCTTTTAAGGAAGCCAAAGAAGGGAATATCCAAAAAAACAAAACTTATCTGGCAGATCATGATCGGGTGCTTTATAGGCTCGTATGTATACTTTAGCCCTGATATTTCAACCAAGCTGGCCGTCCCTTTTCTTAAGCACGTGGTCATTGATCTGGGGATCTTCTATATTCCATTCGTTGCGCTTATCATTGTCGGCACTTCAAATGCCGTAAACCTTACGGACGGACTTGACGGGCTTGCGATCGGATGTGTCCTGGTATTTACGGTAACACTGGCTATCCTTTGTTATATTACAGGGAACATAAATTTCAGCGAATATTTATTGCTCCCTTTTGTCAGCGGTTCAGGAGAGCTGACCGTTTTTTGCGCAGCTATAATAGGCGCTAGTTTGGGGTTCTTATGGTTTAATTGCTATCCGGCAAGCGTATTTATGGGTGATGTCGGCTCATTATCACTTGGCGGGACAGTGGGTGTTATAGCGGTTATCATAAAGAAGGAGCTGCTGATAGTCATACTTGGCGGCGTTTTTGTTATTGAAGTCGGGTCAGTAATATTGCAGGTCATTTCATTTAAGATCTGGAACAGGAGAATATTCAAAGTATCGCCGCTGCACCATCACCTGCAGCTTTCAGGATGGAAGGAATCAAAGATCATTATAAGGTTTTGGATCCTGGCAATAATCCTGGCGTTTATTACTTTGACTACGTTGAAGATAAGATAATAAGAATAGGGGTCAGCGCCCTATTCTTATAAAACATTTAAACAGGGCGCTGACCCCTATTCTTCAAAACATGTTAAACATAAAAAATAAAAGAGTAACGATAATCGGTGCTAAGAAAAGCGGGATCGCTCTTGCGAGATTGGTCTCTGGGCTTGGAGGCAAGCCTAAGATATCCGAGGGCCGCTCGATAATCGAGCTCGGCAGCGAGCTTGAAGAACTGCAGGGCCTGCAGGCGCTCGAGTATTTTCATTTTGAGCTTGGCGGCAATTCCAGGGAATTTATTGAGGACAGCGACATTGTTGTCTTAAGCCCGGGAGTGAGATTTGATGCTGATGTTGTCAGGTTCGCTATGGAAAAAGGGATATGTGTCCTCGGTGAGATTGAATTTGCAGCGCAGTTCTGCAATAAACCTATAATTGCTGTTACAGGAAGCAACGGCAAGACAACGGTCGTAACGCTTATAACCAAGGTTATAGAGGCTGCCGGCATGAAAGCCTGCCTTTGCGGCAACGTCGGTTCGCCGTTTTCGGAGCATGTCCTTCATCTGGATGATATTGATTATGTTGTGCTGGAGGTCAGTTCCTTCCAGATGGAATCTCTTATCCCTGCCAGCAGTTCCTTCAGGGATGAGAATGTTATCTCAGATATTAGCGTAAAAGGCTTTAAGCCGTTCATCTCTGTAATATTGAATTTCAGCCAGAACCACCTTGACCGGCACAAGGACCTTTATGAATATTTTAATGCCAAGACGCGCGTTTGCCTTAACCAGGACAGGCACGATCATGCCGTAATAAATTTTCAGGACCATATGCTCGCAAAATTCGCGCTTAAGCTTGATGCCAATTTGATATATTTTAATAAGGAAGATGATAAGGGGAAGAATCCAAATCATCTGGCGGTCAAGGCCGTTGCAAAAATCCTCGGGATAGATATGGAGGTTTGTAACGGGGTCTTTGGAAAATTCGGCGGCGTTGAGCATCGTATGGAAAAAGTAAGGGATATTGACGGCGTTGATTACATAAATGATTCAAAGGCTACCACGGTCGAATCGGGGCGATGGGCGCTTAATATCTTAAACAGGCCGGTCGTTATGATCTGCGGCGGCAAAGATAAGGGCAGTGATTACACGGTTCTAAAGGACCTTGTTTCCAAGAAAGTAAAGAAGATGATCGTTATAGGTGCGGCAAGAGATCTTATCAATAATGCTTTTTCAGGGTCGGTCGATATCGAGCTTATAGAAAAACTTGAAGATGCCGTTCTTCGTTCCAGGGAAATAGCCAAGAGCGGGGACTGTGTGCTCCTGTCCCCTATGTGCGCCAGCTTCGACCAGTTCGATAATTTTGAACACAGGGGAAAAGTTTTTAAAGAGTTAGTTAATAAATTATAGGAGGTAATGCCGTACTGCTTATAGCTTACGGCTTACAGCTTTTATGCGTGACCTGAGAATTTCAATAGCCGCAATAGTCGCCTGCTTAATAAGCATAGGGGTCGTTTTTATTTACAGCTCCAGCGGTATTTACGCATTAGAGACATTTGGCGACAAGACATTTTTCCTGAAAAGGCACGTCCTGTTCCTTTTGGTCGCAATGGTTATGACCATAGGGTCAATGGTTATCGATTACAGGGACCTTCAAAAAGCGGCAAAACCGCTACTCCTGTTAACTCTTATTCTGCTTGTCCTTGTCCTTGTCCCGGGGATAGGCAAGTCAAGTTTCGGGGCCAGGAGGTGGTTCAAGATCGGGCCTTTCAGCTTTCAGCCTTCGGAATTTGCCAAGATCACTATGCTGATTTATGTTTCGGACTTTCTTGCCCGCAAGCGCAACCAGATAAAGGATCTTTGGTTTGGTTTTGTGCCGGTCATTCTGGTATTAGGCGCTGTCTGTCTGCTGATCGTCAAGCAGCCTGATCTCGGTAATACTTTGCTTATCGGCGCGATCGTAATGATACTGATGATCATTGACGGCGCAAAGTTCAAGCATATCGGGGGGCTGATGATAGCGGCGGCGCCCGCGCTTTATTATTTGGTCGTAAAGGTCCCTTACAGATGGAAAAGGATCGTTTCATTCTGGGATCCCTGGGCTGACGCGCAGGGAGTGGGTTTTCAGCTTACACAGTCGCAGATAGCCCTGGGCTCCGGAGGCTTTTATGGTATCGGCCTGGGAAAAAGCATACAAAAGCTTTTCTATTTGCCGGCGGCCCACACGGATTTTATCCTCTCGATCATAGGTGAGGAGAGCGGATTTATAGGCACTTTTATTGTCGTAATGTTGTTCGTCGCGTTCATCTGGCAGGGGGCAAGGATCGCCAAAAGAACAGCTGACCCATTCGGTTATTTTTTGTCATCAGGCATTGTTGCGATGATCGGCCTGCAGGCTGTTATCAATATAGGCGTAAGTATCGGGGCTTTTCCCACCAAAGGCCTGCCGCTTCCTTTCGTAAGCTACGGCGGAAGCGCCCTTATCTTCAACGTGATCGCAGTCGGCCTGCTTCTAAATATCTCGAGGATACACGACCAATAGGACATGTTTTCAAGTCGAGACTTGACCTATCCATACCTTGACAAACCCTTATATATATTGCATACTTTATTACTTATATATTCTTAATTAAAAAAATGTGTAGTTATATTCCTTTGGCTTCGCGGATTATCTTGTGCAAGATCATCTCTTCCCGGGTAACTTCGAGCCACAGCGGGATCAATTGTAATATACGCGAAGTTCTACATATGCAGGACTTTAATTCGGTCCTCGTGTTCTAATTTGATAATTAAATTAAGGCCAGCGTAAAGAACATTCGGCTCAACGAACGATCCCTTAGCCTGCCTGCCGGCAGTCACGGGCTGCGTCCGAATTTCGCCTAATGTTTTTTCCACTGTCCTTTTGATCTATTCCTTAAAATATCTGAAAGTTTTTAAAAGGAGAATTTGTGATGATAGTCTATATGGAAAAGAGAAGGTCCGGTCTTGTTTACCGGGCATTGTCGGCATTTATCGCGGTCTCGTTCATATTTTGTTCGGTGATACCCGGACCCGGATTTGCCCAGAGCATTGCTATGCTCAATTTGCCTCTGCCTGGGGCAATGGTCACGATATCGCTGCCGTTTGTCCCAGTCCTGTTAAAAGGCATGACTATAAATCCCGACGACCCTCTTAAATTCAATTTTATCGTTGATAGCGGCAATACCGATTTTGACAAGGCGCAGGTCGAAGAGGAATCGCAGAAGCTCATTAAATATTTTCTGGCTTCAATGACAGTCCCTAAGGACGACCTTTGGGTCAACCTTTCCCCCTACGAAAACGACCGTATCATTCCTGAAGAATTGGGCAGGACCGAGCTCGGCCGCGACCTGTTAGCTCAGGACTATATATTAAAGCAGCTGACTGCCTCATTAATGTACCCGGAAGATGAGCTCGGAAAAGAGTTTTGGAAAAGGATATATGAAAAGGCCCAGGCCCAGTACGGCACGACAGATATCCCGGTTGATACTTTCAATAAGGTCTGGATACTTCCTGAGCAGGCGACAGTTTACGAGAACGGGAATACGGTTTATGTTGTTAACAGCAAAATGAAGGTCATGCTCGACAGCGATTACCAGGCAATGATGCAGAAGACAAATTCCGTAGGGGCGTCCCTTGCGGATGCCCACGATAAAAATGCGATTGATATAAGTGAACAGGCACAAGGCCAGTCCCTACAGAAATATTCTGAAATTGTTCGCGAAATAATCCTGCCTGAGATCGAAAAGGAAGTAAATGAGGGAAAGAATTTCGCGCCGCTGCGCCAGATATACCATTCCCTGATACTTGCCAAGTGGTACAAGGAAACGATAAAGAATTCACTGCTCTCCGAAGTCTATGTAGATCAAAATAAAACAGCCGGCGTTGAACTTGATGACAAGGCGTTCAAAGAAGAGATCTATGAGCAATATATGCAGGCCTATAAAAAGGGCGTGTTTGATT
>MHHG01000007.1 GCA_001805965.1 Omnitrophica WOR_2 bacterium RIFOXYA2_FULL_38_17
TGTCCCGAATGGAATTATACTATATAATTCCTCAACCTCTTCATTGCGCATCCTGACACATCCAGCTGTGACCTGTTTCCCGATAGTCTCAGGCTCAACTGTGCCATGAATACCATATCCGGGAAGGTCAAAACCCAGCCAACGGCTACCCAAAACATTCTCCGGGCTCTCAGGGGGGACAACAACTCCACGATTAAACCAAACCGGGTCAGTCAGCTTTGTTGTGATGGTAAATTCACCGACTGGAGTGCTGTTGTTTGCGCCTGTTGACACATTGTAAACTTTTACAACTTTTTCACCTGTCTTTAACATCAAGATATTTTGGGACTTATCAACAAATATGTTAAAAGGTGCCGTCCATATTCGCAACTTCTGGCCTATGCGGATAATATCGCTCTTTAATGAATTGCTGGTCTTGATCAAGTCTATAGTAGTATTATATTTTTTCGCCAGCCTGCCTAAAGAATCTCCCGAAACGACCTCATGAATAACAGTATTTTCCGTTGGTGTGTTTGAGAAGATTATTTGCATGGTCAGGTTCTCATACTCTTTTTGTATTATGTCAATGTTCTCATGATCGGGAAATTCTGTAATTAGCTCCCTGTAAGCATTCTGGGCATTAACAAACTCCCCGTTCTTTTTCATTATTAAAGCGTCATCATAAAGTTTGCCGGCATTTGCATCAGGAATTGACTCTTCCTGTTCAACAACAGGCTGCACCTTATTCTTATTTGAAAAAGTAACCCATGCAAATACCGCAACTGAAATAACAACAGCAGCTACTAAAATTCTTCTTATCACGACAACTTACCTCCTG
Source organism: Omnitrophica WOR_2 bacterium RIFOXYA2_FULL_38_17 (assembly GCA_001805965.1). Classification (GTDB taxonomy): domain Bacteria; phylum Omnitrophota; class Gorgyraeia; order Zapsychrales; family Zapsychraceae; genus Zapsychrus_A; species Zapsychrus_A unditaenarius. The sequence continues at coordinate 818 of MHHG01000007.1, forward strand.
TTTATAGTAAAAAACAAATATTGCCCTTATCACCAAACATGATAAAAAAATACAGCTAAAACCATTCCTAGAATAGACCCTATAATAACCTGCAGAGGAGTATGCCCAATAAGCTCCAATAAACGCTTATTCTCCAGCTCCCCCTTTAGATATATATCTTCTAAGATCTGATTAAGAATTACTGCTTGCTGGCCGGCAGACCTTCTAACACCTTGAGCGTCAAACATAGTGACCATAGCAAAAACAGCGGCCAAAGCAAAGATAACAGAGCTGAAACCCTCTTGTAAACCACAAGATACAGCTAAAGCAGTTGCTCCTGCAGCATGGCTCGAAGGCATTCCACCTGTTCCAATAAACCACTTAAAGTTAAATTTCTTTTCCCTGACAACACCTACAAAGACCTTGAGCCCCTGAGCAATGGCCCAAACAACCATGGTAATGACAAGTATTTTGTTATTAAAAATTGAAGACATTATACCCCTAAATCCTTATTTTCCTGATTTTTAGCAATTACAATATTTTACATTATAATATTAGACTAAATAAAAGCAAGGTCTTTTCTCTATGTATATTTTGACAATTAATATTTATAAAGGATATTTTTTGTATAACCTGTCAGCTGGTATATACTTAATATAAGAATAATAAGGATTATTAATAGGAATATATAGTGAAGCGCTTTTTAAATACAATTAAAGCCGGATTAGGATTTAAAACAATAGTTTTATTTACTACCTTCAGCTTTGTTTTAAATATATCCTGTCTTAATCAAGCGGCTGAGGCCCAAACATCGTTAGGCCTATTTTTGCCTACTCCAGGGACAATGATAACATTAAGCCCAAGCATTGACCCTATCCTTCTAAAGGGAGTAACAATTAACCCTGAAAATCCTTTTCAGTTTGACTTTATTGTTGATATTGGCGACTCTGATCTGGAAGGAGACTCCCTTAAAATTGCTTCAGAGAAACTGATCAGGTATTTCATGGCCTCTTTAACCATCCCTGAAAATGAAATGTGGGTGAATCTATCTCCTTATGAGAATGACAGGATCATTACTCAGAGTTTCGGGTCTACAGAAATGGGCAGAGACCTTCTGGCTCAGGATTATGTTCTTAAGCAGCTTACATCTTCATTGATGTATCCGGAAAAAGAACTCGGACAGCAGTTTTGGGACAGTGTATATGAGAAGGCCTATAAAGAATACGGGACAACCGATATTCCGGTTGATACTTTCAATAAGGTCTGGATCGTTCCAAGCAAAGCTGTTGTTTATGAACACGGCCAAACAGCATTTGTAGCAGAAAGCCATTTACAGGTTTTGCTTGAAGAGGATTATAATGCTGTTCAGAATCAAAAAAATATCGAAGATCCTAACGTAGTAGGGGGTCTTGAACCCGCCCGTTTTGAGAACAAACAGGCACAAGATCCGTCAATACAGAAATATTCCGATATAGTCCGTAAGATCATTCTTCCTGCAATTGAAAAAGAGGTCAATCAAGGCGAACATTTTTCCCAGCTAAGACAGATCACTAATTCGCTCATTCTGGCATCATGGTACAAAAAGAGGCTTCAGGAAAGTATTTTATCCAAGGTTTATGTCGACAAAAGCAAGATCAACGGCGTAGATATAATTGATAGGAACATTAAGAACAAGATATACGATCAGTATCTGGAAGCCTTCCGTCTTGGTGCCTATAATTTCATAAAAGAAGAATATGACCCTGCATCCCAGCAGATCATCCCCCGAAAATATTTTTCGGGAGGAAAGGATTATACAGCGATCAATGAAAAACTCGAGATCGAGACCGACATTGCGATGCTTTCTAAAGAAGGGCAAGATGCGGTTCTCAAAACCATATCAAAGACCCAAAATGGCACAGACGTTTTCACGATAAAAACAAATTTAGAAATTGATAATTCAATGATGGGTGATACAGAGCATAATGCCCTTATTGCAAAAGCACAAGAGCTTCTGCAATTCGACCTTGACAATAAGCCCATGTCAGCGTTTGTCGAATGGATGGATAGGATCATTGATGCCGTGGATTCTGAGCTAACCCATGAACAATTCAATTCTATCGCAGAGCAACTAGGCGTCACGAACAACTTGGTTCAAAGAATATCATCGAACACAAGTAACATGGCAAACAGGGCATCAGATTTCGCACAGGCATTACCAAAAGACGGAAAGATCAATGTATTTCTTATGCGTGATGGCTTCTCCCTTTACACTGCTTCAAGGACCCTTGGAGAAAAGGTTAATGCTTTATATCTTTCTAAAGCCACCTTTAGAACATTCACACAGATCCCTATTATGGCGGATCTTTTAATCCCCCAGATGATAATGGAGACAAAACGCAGAATATCACTATCAAGGACTGAAGCTATCCCTGCAGAGCGCTTTCAGGAATTTAAAAATGAGTTCTTCAGTTTAGTTGAAGAACTGGCCTCAGATAAATCCATAGATAATATCGGCAAGGACAACGAATATCTCTTAAAGGTCAGGGATAATATAAGGCTTGCAATAGCGGCATTAAGCAACTATCTGGAAGTTCTTGGTATTACAGGTGATGAGATCGCAAAAGACGGCATTCGTTTTATTGATACAACCAAGACCGGTTCGCTGGTGCTGTTCATGGAGGGCATCGCAAGGTCAATGCTGAAAGCAAAAAACTCGACGGTAATTCCTGCGGACGATATAACGGACGGCAAAATGTTCTTTAGTGATCTTTCTCCTGCATACAGCTATAGAGAAGATATTACTTTGGCAGATGCCAGGGAGATCGAGAGCTTTTTCTATCCGGTCGAATTTTCAAGAAGATTATCGGAAAAAGGCGAACCCATAGTAAGCTCTCCTAGCGCCAGCGCGAATGACAAGAAACATTTTCTTCTTCAAATGATATTGCTCAAGAGTGATTTAATAAGAGCAAATAAAGAAAATATCCGCCCATCAACTGCCGCCGTGAGCGAAGCATCAAGAGAGATCCAGGAAGAACGGTCTTCAGCCAGGGCAGAAGACATCACTTTTGATCAGTCGAAAGAAACCCTGGTCATGGATATTTACAAAAAGGTTAATTCCACAACCCTTGAGTTGGTGGGTGAAAATATTTCCACTTTTGAAGACCTCCAGAGGCACTTGGAAAAATCAAGCTACGCATGGCAAACCGCTCACACCGACAAAAGAAATAATTTACTTGGTGTTCTAAAAGTATTACAAAACAACCTGGTCCCTTTCATAAAGCGTCAATATCCCGGCATTAACATAAAAAGCATTAGCATTGGCGGGAGCATGGTTGAGTTTTGGGCCAGCTATCCTGCAGATGCAAGAATGCCCTATGGCGAAGACCTGGATGTTTATATCGTTGCTGATAATACAGGCTATGGCGTACTTAAATTATCATTAGAGAAATTCGTGGAAGGGCAAATGATAACAGAAGAACTTGCAGAAAATTCTGTCTATGGTGTATCAGAGATGGATGTCTGGGTCGCACCGGAAAACTCTACGGATGTTAACTTCTATATGATGTTCGGTGCAGGAGTGACAATTTTCGGCAAACCTTTAAGCATTACCCAGGAACAATACGACCCGATAATGGTAATAGGAAGGGTCGAAAGACTCCTCGGGGTCAATGCGTGGGAAATGACTGGACGATTAGTTGTGGCTAACTGGCTGCTTAGAGGATTAGCTCAAAGGCTCAGAGTGGAATATACTGAATACACAGAAGATATTAATGCAAATAAAGCAGAAGCCTTGAAAGTGATCAGGGCAAATTATGAAAAAGTCATGATCCTACTGGCAAAAAATAAAATAGCAGAACGATCCGCTGGATCCAATACAGATAAAACCGCAGCCGCTGAAACTGATAAAACCGTCGGTGGTATTGACCTAAATACAAATAACATGGACATTGAGATCCGTTCAGACGGGCAAAAATTAAGCATTCCTGTAAACCTCCAGCAGATCGAATCAATTAATATCGACGGCCTTGTTCCGGTGATATTTAATATTTCTCCAACAACAAACCTTCAAATGCTGCTTGGTGTTTCAGGAACAGATCCTGATTATCTGGCAAGAACATCATTAAATTAATATTTCGGAACCCAAACCATTGACTATCACAACTTTAATTAACTCACTTACGATGAAAACCAATAGTGCTCTTTGGTTTTTCGGGTGAGTCCAATAATTTCTTTATCGCTTCAAACACAACTTTAAATTGGTAGTCATATTTCTTTTCCATATTTTCGATCTTCTCGCGTAGGTCTCGGTGTTCAACCATCAGTTCACGCATCTTGACAAAAATACGCATTATTTGAATATTTACTTCAATTGCACGTTCACTATTTAGAATACTTGAAAGCATCAGAATACCATGTTCAGTGAAGACATTTGGTGATATCGGAGTATATTTAAGAGTCTTAAGGTTATCGCAATTTGCGATAACCTCTTCTTTTTCCACATTTGTTAATCTAAACATAAAATCTTCCGGAAACCTTTTAAGATTTCTTTTCACACGTTCATTAAGCCTATGTGTTGGAACTTCGTAAAGAGCAGCCAAATCTCGATCCAACATAACCTTTTTTCCTCTTATCAATAATATTTTGCTCTGAATAACTTCTTGAGTAACTATTTCCACGGTCATAACTAATGTCTTCCTTTCCTATCCCCACCAATTTCTCTCTAACGATAGATATTTAAAAACATCAACTGCCATGAAAACCTATAGGCTTTTTAGGTTCTTGTGGCAAATCCAATAATTTCTTGATCGCGTCGAAAACAACTTTAAATTGATAGTCGTATTTCTTTTCCATAGCTTCTATTTTTTCCCTCAATTCTTTATGTCCAGCCATAAATTCACGCAATTTTATAAAAGTCTTCATACTTTGAATATTAACAAGAATCGCCCTTTTACTATTAAGAACACTTGAGAGCATTAAAATGCCATGCTCAGTAAAAACAGCTGGACATTTACGGATCCCTCCCCAACTTGAAGTCACAAATTGTGACTTCAAGTTTGAAAGTTCTTGGATTGTTAGAACAAACCTAAATTCTTCTGGAAAACGATCTATATTTCTCTTAACAGCTTGATTAAGGGCTTTTGTCTCAACACCATATAAAACCGCTAAATCCCTATCCAACATCACTTTTTGCCCCCTTAAAAACAAGATTTTACCTTCAATAACCTCCTGCGCAATGATACTTCCAGATTGATTACTTTCTTTTAACATTATTCTAATCTCCTTTTTATCCCCACCAATTTCTATCCAGTGAACGGTATTGAATTGCTTCCGCGATGTGTTCAGCAAGAATATTTTGCTCATTCGCTAGATCCGCAATGGTTCTTGAAACCTTTAGGACCTTGTCATAGGCCCTTGCTGAAAGCCCTAATTCTTCAATGGCCATTTTCAGCATATTTTTCCCCTCCTGTTCAACATAACAGAATTCCTTTATTTGCGATTGGGTCATGTAAGCATTATATTTGATCTTTGCTTCCTTAAACCTGTCCCGCTGAACATTTCTTGCAAGGACTATTCTCTCTTTAATATTTTTTGAAGTCTCTTCCTTCCGAGGGCTTAAAAGTTCATTTGAAAGAAGGGCTGGAACCTCTAAGTGAATATCTATCCTATCGAGCAAGGGGCCGGATATTTTAGACATATACTTCTGTATTTGAGCCTGAGTACAAGTGCAGTTTTTTCTGGGATCAGAAAGAAATCCGCAATTACAGGGGTTCATCGAACAAATTAAAAGAAATCTAGCCGGAAAGATCACTGCCTTATTGGCACGGGATATTGTCACCTGATAATCTTCCAGCGGCTGACGTAAGGACTCCAGGACATCCCTATTGAATTCCGGAAGCTCATCCAAGAACAGGACTCCGTTATGGCTAAGGGTCACTTCTCCCGGCCTCGGATTGGAACACCCTCCGACAATAGCTGCTGAAGAAGTTGTGTGATGCGGAGACCTGAACGGCCGGGTCGCTACTATGCCACCTTTTCTTTTGAGCAATCCCATTACAGAATGGATCTTTGTTGTCTCTAACGATTCTTCGCGCGTCATATCCGGCAATATTGTAGGCAATCTTTTTGCCAACATGCTTTTACCAGTCCCAGGCGGGCCGATCAGAAGCAGATTATGGTTTCCGGCAGCTGCTATCTCCATACCCCTTTTTACAAAAGACTGGCCCTTAACATCAGAGAAATCTATATCGTAGTGATTCTCCTGGGCAAAAATTGAATCAATATTGGCAGTAAATGATCTTAATTCTTCCGGAGCACTTAAAATATGTACAACCTCTTTCAAAGTCTTAACGGGATAAATATTCGTATTGCTTGCAACAGAAGCTTCCACTGCATTATCAGCAGGCAATATCAATCCTTTAAAACGGCTTGTCATGGATAGCGCTATCGGCAAAGTTCCTCTGACCGGCTTAATGTTACCATCCAGTGAAAGTTCTCCTAAAACAGCATAATCATTTAAACAGCCGGGATCAATTTGGCTGCTTGCAGCCAGGCAGCCAAGGGCAATGGCAAGATCGAACGAAGGCCCTTCCTTTTTCGTATCAGCAGGCGATAAATTAACCGTGATCCTTCGAGCCTCATATTTATATCCGCTATTCCTTATTGCCGCTCTTACCCTTTCCTTGCTTTCCTTTACAGCACTATCAGGTAAACCAACAATGATAGTTGCCGGAAGTCCGTTGGAAACATCAACTTCGATGGTTATTGGATATGCGTCCAGGCCATTTATTCCATAGCTATACGTTTTAGCGAGCATCTTATATGTTTTATTCTGTTAAGGGGGTAGACCTGGGAGGAAGGCTTTTTTAAGATTTTCTTTGGGGGAAAATTATTTCTTATTGAGCTATAAAACTACCATATTCCATAAAGTTCGTCAATTTTTTTGTTCTGGTACATTCTCTTTAATTTTGATCATGTGCCTAAAAATATAACATAAGCCAACCAGACAAATACCACAGACAGAAAAACATAAGCTAAAGGCCTGTAAAACAATATAGTGCCTATCACTCTTAATGCATTTTCGTATACAGCTTCATTAATATTGTCATGCTTAAATACAAAATGCTGGGTATCATAATTCATCCAGTTAAGATTCCTCATTTTATTTGCAGCCACCTTCTTATTAAAAAGCATTGTTCCAGGAAAAGGCGTTATGACCATGATCAAATTTATTAAAAAAGGATTAACTAAGGCAAACTTTATTAAATTCACAAGGCTCTTAAAATTATCGCTGTTAAATCCGAACAATAAAAATGCAGTAATGTGTATCCCTTTTGATCTCACTTTTCTTGTCAATGACCTGTACTCATTTGCCAGGCTCAATTTTCCTCCATGCCTTTTCTCTTCGGACTGATCTGATATCTCATATCCGAATCTTAACATTTCACAGCCGCTTTCTTTAGCCAAAGTCAACGCTTTGTCATTTTTAGCGATATCCAGAGAGCTCAATGCGATCCACTTTATTTTCAGCTTCTTGATCTCTTCAAACAGTTCAAAATAATATTTTGGGTCCGCATAAATATTGTCATCCAAGAACAAAATACGTTTATTCTTTCTCCTGACCTTATTTATCAGAGCGACCATATTTTCAACAGGCCACTTTCTTATTGTAGGCCCACAAAGTACCGGAGTAGAGCAAAAGTCACAATTAAATTTACAGCCTCTAGTCGTTTGCATAAATTGCGGGATTATTTCATTATCTAGGCTCATTAAAGTATTGTGCACCGATTCCGGGTACTCCAAATGGTCCATCCCGTAATACTTTTTCTTCATATTGCCTTTTTCATAATCATTAATAACCTCTTCCCATACTCCAACAGCTTCGCCGATAACAACGCTATCGCAATACTCCAGCGCCTCATCAGGCACAAAAGTGACGTGTGCTCCTCCCATAACGACCGTAGAGCCTTTTTCTTTAAAACCTTTTGCAATTCTATAAGCTTCATGCGCATTTGACGTGCAGCAGGTAATTGCCACTAATTTTCCTTTTTTGAAATACCTGTCGTCCCAAAATATATTATAGAACTCTCTTATTTTATATTTTTTTGGTGTCAAAGCGCCTATCACTACAAAAGCCGGAGGATAAAAACAATACCAGTTTCCGATAAAAGCATGTTCTATCGGCAACAATACCCCTGGCATAACCGGATTGATCAAATATAACTCCGGGGTCTCATTTCTATGGAATTCAGAAGAACAATTTTTGTTCAATTGCATTGCAATGTTAACAAACAAAAGGAAATGAAGATATTGGGATGTCAAAGCGATCAATTTATAAACAAGGGTCGAGCCCTCGTTCCAATTAGAAAGTAAATATGCCAAAACTATCTTAACGAAATAGACCAGCAACATGGAAAACAACAACTGGGCATCAAAATGTATTTTTTCAATCCTGACAAATGTGTACTTTTTGTTCATTATCAGATAACCGACGCCAAGACAGAAAACAATATCAAAATATGAAAAAAAGGATAATAGCGAGGTATTGGAAACAGCGTTGTTAATTAACGCGATAAAATACAAGATCAGGATAAAAACAATTAAAAGAACACTGAAAATCCAATTATCCTTGATATTCTGCTTAAATCTTTTAAATTTAAAAAAGAGCTCCTGACCGGAAATGATCTCTGTAATTATTCCATAAGATCCGCCATACAAAGCGACCCTAAGCGCTGCCAGAACAGACAATAAAGCAAGGTTCAAAAAACCTGCCTGCGCAATAACATGCTTTATAACAACGATAACCGAAAGATCTGTAAAGAAGGTTAAGAACACTAAATAATACAAAGAGTTCAGTATCTTTAGCTGATAACCAAAATTTTTTATAATGTTCTTCATAAACAAATTAAATACTTTTAACAAGCTATATTAATTATTGTCTTGTTTTTCATTAACAAAATATATAGAATTATACAAACATATTAACTTTAAAATAATTATGAAGATCTCACCTCAAGAGAACATTACTTCCGCAGAATCACTTTTAAGCACCATTAAAGTAGACCCCAATACTTATAGGTGGTTTACATTCTTGTTAACACAAAAAAAAGTAGCGAATATTTTCAGAAATAATGCTGAAAACAAACCTTTATATGCAAAACTAAGCCACTCTATCTCGATCCAGCAAATACTTGTCCTGTTCTCAATAATTATTATCACAGCGATAATTACAACGAACAAGATCGATCTATGCCTAATATTTGTAATATTGGCAATTATTGACTTCTTTATAGAAAAAAATAAACGGCTGTATATATCCCAACTTGCAATTATCCTGATATTGAAAGATATTGGAGAAAAGGATTTCAAGGATCTAACTCTTTATCAAATATGCTCAAGATTAGCAAAAGAATACGGAATAACCTCTCTTATTGATAAACAATTTAATTTTTATAATATAATACGGAATTTTTTAATATTTGTAACACTTCTAATGGTCACATTAATGCCGATCACCTTCTTTTTTCTTCCTTTTCTGATCTTAATATCCTATGTCTTGATCAAAATACTGCTAAGAACGGACATTGTTTACAGGCACTTATAATAACCCCAATGCTGATCACTTATTTTGGAATTGAAAAGATCACCACGCCTAAAGCATAAAATACCGCAAACAGAAAAGCATAAGTTAACGGCCTGAAAAAGATAAGGTTAAAGATCAAAGGTATGATCACTTCGTATAAAGGCTCATTGAGCTGGTCATGTTTAATAACGAATCTCGACGCATTATATTCCATCCAATTAAGGTTCCTTAATTTATTCTCTGCCAATTTCCTATAATAAAGCCTTGTGCCCGGATATGGTGTCAATATACAAACACTTCTGGTCAAAAAAGGATTGACCAAAGCAAACCTGACCAGATCAATAAAACTTTTAAAATTATCACTATCATGCCCGAATATTAAAAAAGCAGTGACCGCTATGCCTTTTTCCCTTACTTTTTTCGTTAAAGCACTGTATTTATTTGCCAAACTGAACTTGCCCCCCTGTTTCATCTCTTCTGATCTATCGGTGATCTCATATCCAAACCTTAACATCTTACAGCCGCTTTCTTTAGCCAATGCCAGGGCTTTTTCATTTGCTGCAATATCTATAGTGCATGATGCCATCCATTTTACATTTAATTTCTTAACTGATTCAAACAGCTCAAAAAAATAATTTGGATCATTAAAGATATTGGCGTCTAAAAAACAAATGTACTTATATTTGTGCCTGACCTTTTTAATTATTGACAAGATATCTTTTACCGGTTTTTTTCTTATTTGAGTACCGCACATCATAAAGTTAGTGCAAAATTCACAATCAAATTTACAGCCTCTTGATGTTTCGATCAATTTCGAAGAGATCTCTTCATTTTTACGCATCAGTTCCTTTTGGACCGAGTCCGGATAATCCAAATAATCCAAGCCATAATATTTCTTCTTCAGATCACCTTTTTCATAGTCATGAATAACCTCTTCCCATGCTCCGACAGCCTCGCCAATAATAACGCTATCACAAAACTCCAAAGCCTCATCGGGCAGAAAAGAGACATGAACACCGCCGATCACCACCTTTGAGCCTTTTTCCTTAAATCCTTTTGCGATACTATATGCCTCATATGCGTTAACAGTGTAGCAGGTAATAACCACTAATTTATTGCCTTGATAGTATTCATCTCTCCAGAATCTATTATAAAATTCCTTGATCTTATATTTTTTGGGGGTTAATGCGCTGATTATTAAAAATACCGGAGGATAAAAGAACCCCAACAAGCTGCCCAGAATATTGTTTATTATTGGCTCCAAAACACCGCTCACAACAGGGGAAACCAAATATATCTCCGGCCTCTGTCGATCCTCAATAGCACAAGGGCAATGCTTTATAAATTGCGTTGAAATATTTATAAACAAAAGGAAATGAAAATACTGGGCCATTAAAGCGATCATCTTATCAATTATCGCCAACCCCATATTGCTGCTTTCCAGCACATGCACTAAAACTATCTTCGCCAGGTATAACAAAAATATTGAACATAAGAACTCCAGATCAAAAAACCGCCTATTGATCCTCGTAAGCGGATATTGCTTCCCTATCATCAAATATGCAAGGCATAAGCAAAACACAATATCAAGATATGAAAAGAACGATAATATTGTAATGCCGCAATTCGGGATATTGGTTATTAATATTAAATACAGGATCCAAATGAAAACACTTAGAATAATATAAGATCCCCAAACGTCCTTAACATTCTGTTTAAACCTTCTAAACGTTAAAAATATCTCTTGCCCAGAACAGAAATCTACAAGGCTCCCATAAAATCCGCCATAAACAAATATCTTCATGATTGCCAGAATCGACAAGAATATTACTTTGATATAATTTGCATTAAGAAAATTAATATTGAGCACACCTACGATTGAAAGGTCCATAAGGAAAGTTAAAAAAACCAGATAATACAAGGAATTCAGTAATTTTACCTGGCTACGAAGATTTTTTAAAACTTGTTTCATGCTCAAAATGAAATTCTCCTCAGCCTGAATATACCTGCCCCAATAGCAGGCATGCGGCAGACAGGCAGGAACCGGTGATGACTCTAGTGAAATGAAAGGCCCTAAAAGGGACCATATTAATTATTATTATATAGTTTTTCCCTTTTTAAAGGAAAATAATATTTAAAAGAACTACGCTTTATTCCCTCAGAATATTTCACATTTTATGCTTTTGATAAAAACAGATACTTTCTTTTGGTTCATTAAATTACAAAGGGGAAGGCGCTTCTTGCAGAAAATATTGCTGCGGCAATTTTAAAAACAATACTGTAAAAAAGAGTGAACTCAGCCTTTTTTTAAGAATTCCATTATCTTCGCTTTTTTTCACTATCCTTCAAAAGATCTTTATTTCCTTTAAACAAAACCTCCATAGAAGCTTTTGAACCTTTATTATTGAGCTCGTTGCTCTGTGCCCGGTCCAGTCCATACGATAATAAGAAGCCTGTCAAAACACAAAAGACACAGATCAAAATATCCACTTTTTGTATACTTAATCTTAGACCTTTTCTACTGCCTCTAACTTTTCTTAATAAAACACCCATTTCATTAAGCCTCATTACATGCACCTTAAAAACATTACAAGTATAACACCCGAATAAAGCCTTGCACAAAATTGCTGAGATCAGTTTAGAAGCTTATTAATAACTACCGCTTCAAATATCTCCTGAGGTAATATGGCTTTTAGGCATTTAAAATCATACGGGCACTTTTCATTATAACAATCGCTGCATTCAAATGGCTTGTGAAAGACAATGCTTTTATCGCTAAGAGGACCCCACCTGTTTGGGCCAGTGCCCTTTGTTCCCCGTCCGAATATCGCAATGATCTGGCGGCCAAGAGCCGCAGAAATATGCATCGGCCCGCTATCGTTGGCAATAAGTAAATCAGCAATACTTAATAGAGATTTTAACTGTTTCAAATTCAATTTACCGGCGAAATTATATACTTTCTTATCAAGCTGCTTTGTGATATCGTCACATAATTCAAACTCTTCACTGCTGCCTGACAAAACAACGTTAACATCATAATGATCCAAAAGTATCTTTATTAATTCAACGAAGTGCTCCTTTGGCCAGCGCTTTTGAACAAAACTGCTTCCCGGCTGTACAACAATGATCTTCTTTTTAAGGTCAACGGATCTTTCTGACAGTAGACCTCTAATATTGTTCTTTTCAAGATCTGAGACCTTCAGCTCGGGCTTAAAGCCCGACTCTTTTATGCCGATAGTTTCCAGAAGCTCGAGATTGTAATCAGCTTCATGCTTTGATCCTTCAGCTCTTACGTCAGATATCTTGTGAGTTAAAAGAAAAGGCCATTTTCTGTTAAAGCCGATCCTCGTCTTTATTCCTGCAAGAAAAACAACCAAATGCAAGAATTTATTGGAATTCAACAATATGGCAAGGTCATACCCTTTAAACGCTATTTGCGTGTACCACCCGAACAAACTAGGCCATAAATTTCTATTACCTAAAGTATCGAACACAATTATTTCATCGATACCTTTTTTAGCCTCAACAATACTTTTAGCTAAAGATGATGTGGCAAAGGTTATATGCGCTTGCGGATAATGCTTCTTTATTGCATCAACGACCACAGTAGACAACAAGACCTCCCCGATATGGTCAGTCCTTAAAACCAACACTTTCTTTACATTCTTTAATTTTTCTGGTTTATTATCCATTCTTATCCTTGCTGTAAAATGTTCTATTTTCTAAACACCTGCTTGATAGCGATATAGTTCCACAATGCGCCTATTGACCCGCCGATCAACCCGGACAGCATCCCTGTCAGGCCAAAATCAAAAAGGCAATATGCTATGCTCACATTTATAACGACTCCTATACATCCAAAACTGCTGAAAGATACAGCTTCCCAGGCAAATTTGTACACGCCGTCATTTTTGACAGACCTTGTCTTGTTGAACATAAAAAAGACCATCAGCACGACCAACGATACCAAAAGCTGGGTAAAAACAAATGTCTGCCTCAAAAATATTGCGGCGAGCATCAATAAAAAATAATGTAGCAGCAGTACCAATATTGAATTAATAAAAAACAACAAGAACCTGATTGAAATGTATCTTCCGATAATCTTATCAAGGACCATTATCCCATAATCAAATGTTACCCTGAAATCCAGCTTGCTTTCACCCGCATTGCGTTGTCTGAAATCATAAGGTACTTCCTGAAAATTAACTTTCGTTGAGGACGAAGCAAAAAGGTCAAAAAGTATTTTAAAGCCCTTGCCGTTGAGCTTTCTGACAGTCTGCCTGAAAAAAGACTGCCTGAGCATAAAAAACCCGCTCATCGGGTCCTTCAGGTCTGCCCGTAAAACTGCCTGGCCGATCTTAGTGGCAATGCTGCTTATCAACTTTCTTATCGCCGGCCATTGCCCTACTCCGCCGCCTTCGACATATCTGCTGCCAATAACTATATCAAGATCGCTATTCCCTTTTAATGTTTCCAGCATCTTAGGCAATATCGCCTCATCGTGCTGCATATCTGCATCCATAACGGCCATATAATCTGACGAGCAAGAAAGCATCCCTTCTATACAGGCAGAAGACAAACCCTTGCGTCCGATCCTTTGAAGGCAACGGACCCTTGCATCTTTCCTGGCTATGTCCCTAACCACTTCAGCCGTTCCGTCAGGCGAATCATCATCAACAAAGATCGCCTCCCACGAACACCCTGCCAATGTTGAAGAAAGTTTTTCAACTAAGACCTTAACATTGTCTTTTTCATTATATGTCGGGATAACTATCGTTATTTGTACGCTCAAAATAAACCTCCTTTATTCTGGATCGTTTATAATATTACCTTCTGGACATATCATAAAGATATATCTGTGCACCGTCGCCCTTAAATTCCATAATTACTTTTCCGCGCAGACCAAAAGCACCCAAAATAATATCCTTAAGGTCCTCTTCACATCTGGTTAAAAAGACCCAAACACGGTCGCTGTTACCTTCATATTTAACAGGCGCCTGCTTAAATATTACCTGAACACCGCCTTTATCCTGCGCCGAGACGATCCTTCTAAAATGCCCTTCTTTATCAAAGATATTATAATCATATTTCATCGCGGCATATTTTACGCCTTTAAACTCCCCTGTTTGATGGGCAAATTGCCCCGTCAGAACACCTTCCATCCGGTTGCCTTCATACTCGCCCAGATAGACTTTCTGCAGGTCTGAATAATACCCCAGATTCTTGGCATAATACCAAAAGCTGAACTGGCCTGATGTATTAAAAAATATCATATCTCCCGGTAAATA
>MHHG01000008.1 GCA_001805965.1 Omnitrophica WOR_2 bacterium RIFOXYA2_FULL_38_17
CAACTCCTTTCATCTGATATTCATTCAATTATATCAAATGTTAGCGTTGCATTAGAGTCTAGAATGTACACTAAAGAAGCTAAATGATTGCGAGTGATAGGGTTGTGTAAAATACGTCGTAATTTTAAGATTTGAAATTATAGTTGACATCTTCTTGACAGATGTCAACTTTCAGCTTATAATGTTGACATCTTTGGAAGAGTCAATTTGGAGGTTTAAATGACGACTATAGGAAAGTATGTCCAACAGAAAACCGGTTATAAAGCTTTTATGCTTGAGAAATTCCCTCCGGTAGAATTATCTCTTAATGAGCCAAAAATAGTAAAACTTCTCGCCAATGCTAATCTGCAACTCGGCAAATTAGATGGCTTGACCAAGCTCTTGCCGGATATCGATTTTTTTATCTTTATGTATATCAATAAAGAAGCGGCTTACTCAAGCCAAGTGGAAGGCACAAGGGCAAAACTTACCGATGCGCTACAGGCAGAGGTTGAGCGAACGCCTGACCTGCCTAAAGACGTTGATGACATTCTGCATTATATAAAGGCAATGAATGAGGGTTTGAAGCGGATGGATAAATTGCCATTGTCATTAAGGCTGATTAAAGAAGTTCACGCTACCTTACTGACTAAAGCCAGAAGCTCTACAAATCCGCATCCCGGAGAATTTAGAAAATCGCAAAACTGGATTATGGGAACGAATCCTGCAGATGCTCGTTTTGTTCCACCGCCTGCAGAATACGTAATGGAAGCAATGGGCGATCTGGAAAAATTCTTTTATTCCCACAAGGATTTACCTATCTTAATAAAAGCGGCTTTGATACATAGTCAGTTTGAGACAATACATCCTTTTTTAGATGGAAACGGAAGAACGGGGCGATTGCTTATAACTTTCTATCTTTGCCAACAAAAAATATTGGAAAGGCCGGTATTGTATCTTTCGGAACACTTCAAAAAACATAGAGATCTATATTTTTCAATGCTCGAGGAGTACAGAAAAGGAAATATTGTTTCATGGTTGGATTTTTTCCTGAAAGGCATCGTTAGAGTTGCCGGAGAGGCGATTGAAACTTCAAATAAGGTTATCGAGTTACGCGAAAAAGACTTGCATAAAGTATCAGAATTAGGCAGAGCAAGTAAAAACGCTATAGTTTTGCTAAAAAACCTATATAGAATTCCGATAATAAATGTCAGAAAAATAGAGGAAGTTGCAGCTTTATCGCGCGAAGCGGCAAATCAACTGGTTGATCGATTTGTAAAATTAGGAATTTTAGCCCCTAAAGATAAAGCCAAGAAATACGGTCGTTTGTTTGTGTATAAAGAATACCTAAATTTGTTTGAAGGCAAAGATGAATAAATGATGAAGAAACCGTTATTCAAATTATCCCGCGTTAAAGGCTCTCCCGTCAGCGATTCTGAGTTATTATCAGATCTTAAAAGAGTCGCTAATATTTTAAACTCGAAGACTGTTCCCCAAAAGAAGTATGGTGAGCTTGGTGTTTATGATTACAGCACACTTATTCGTCGTTTTGGATCATGGAATAAAACTCTTTCGACAGCAGGACTTGGGCGTTCAAATGAAATAGATATCCCGGATATACGGTTATTTGAGAATTTATTTAATTTATGGCAACATTATGGAAGACAACCTCGCCGGAGTGAACTTGCGAAAACGCCATCATTAATATCCCAGTCGCCGTATAATCGTCGCTTTAGTTCTTGGACAAAAGCGTTAGAGGCTTTTGTTGATTATGCCAATTCATCTGGACTAGGATCGCCCAAGGCATGTATGAGCGATAATAATACAGGTTCCGCCAAAGCAGGTCGTGACCCATCACTTCGACTGCGGTGGAAGGTATTGCAAAGGGACCATTTTACTTGTTGTAATTGCGGGGCTAGCCCGGCTATTAAAATGGGAGTTGAATTACACGTAGATCATATTATCCCCTGGAGCAAGGGCGGACAGACAGACATGGATAATTTGCAGACTCTTTGTGCGAAATGCAATCTTGGAAAGAGTAACTTAAAATAACCATTTTTGTGGAGGATTATCGATTATGATTAACGAAATTGTACCAATATTGAGTTTGCTAGGATTGGGAGGCATTGCAGGGGCCTTTTTTAACAGTATTTGGGAACGCAATAAAACCATTTCTTTGCAAAAACAACAGTATAAAGAAACTCGATATAAAGCCATCATTCTTTTAATGTATGGTTTTCTAGAATACAAAGATGAGTCAGATTTCCTGATAATCCATAGACCCGACCTAAATTCAAAAGAAAAGTTATTTTTAGAACTGAAAACAGAATGGAACAATATGATTCTTTACGCTTCAGATGAAGTTTTACTAAGAGCACATACTTTTTTAAATAAGCCTTCTCATGAAAACTATAAAAAATTGGCTATTGAAATGAGAAAGGATTTGTGGGGAGGAAAAATTAGTCATGAAATCGAAAAGCTTAATTTTGAGAATATAATAGCAGATGAACGTACGTGATATTTTAGTCCTTTTTTAACTGAAAGTTGTGAGATTACGTGACGCTAAAATTTTGCATAACTACATGAATAATAAAGTGATATCAAAAAAGAAGGTTTTTCTAAGGACCTTCGGCTGGCGATTGGTCACGTTATCGGGAAACGATGCTGAGGATAGTAAGTCGATGCTCCCGCTAGCCGGGGCGCTGGTGAAGTAGCAAGGGAATCATGATCAAGTATGAGAATATAAATTTATATTTTGACGGAAAGATGATCTTTAACGATCTTTCCCTTAAGATCGCTAAGGGTGAGAAGGTTGTCGTTTTAGGCAAATCAGGACTTGGCAAATCTTCACTCTTCAGTCTTATCCTTGGGTTTGTTCGACCTCAAAGCGGAAGAGTGTCTTTTGATGGGGATCCTGTGGATGAACATACTATTTGGCATGTGAGACAAAAGGTTTCTTTTGTCGATCAGGATGTCAGTATCGGAGATTATAAAGTGTCGGATTGGTTCTCTTTTGTTGCCGGTATAAAATCGAATCATTCTTTGAATTTTGGCGAAGAAAGAATTAACGAATTAATGGATCTTTTTGAATTAGGCCGTGATCTGCTTGATAAATATATTTCTGCACTCTCAGGCGGCGAAAGACAGAGGGTCGCTATTATAGTTTCAGTTTTATTGGGTCGGAGAGTTTTCCTTCTGGATGAGGTTACATCGGCTTTGGATAAAAATCTCAAGAAAAAGACCGCTGATTTTTTTATAGAGCGCAAGGACTGGACGGTTGTCAGCATCTCGCATGACGCTGTATGGCTGGATAATCCTAATGTGAAAGTTTTCGACCTGGAGAAAAAAGCGTGGAAACAATAGATATTTCCATTTATTCATTGTCATTAGTGTTTTTATTACTGGCAGTGCCGGTTATTTTAAGCCAGGTTTATGGGCTTGGCCTTATAAAACCGCTTTTGAGTTCCGCTACAAGAATGACGATACAGCTTGTTCTTATTGGTGTGTTTTTGAAATACCTGTTTTTATGGAATAACGCCCTTATTAATATTTTATGGCTTTTTGTAATGATACTGGTCGCGGTTTTTTCAGCCATTCGCGGTTCCTCCATGAAACCGGACAAGATTTTTGCGCCGATCTTTATATCGTTTGCCTTGGCGACATTTGTGATTATTTTTTATATCAATATGTTTGTTATTCGGCTTGATCATGTTTTTGACGCAAGATATCTGATCGTTCTTGGCGGAATGCTTCTGGGCAATTCTTTAAGAGGCAATATTGTGGGAATAGACACTTTCTATAAGAGCATCCGGAAAGACGCAAAAAAATATCTATATGTGCTCTCATTGGGAGCCACCCATCATGAAGCAGTGCGGACATATATGAAAGAAAGCATTCGCCTTGCGCTTAAACCAACGATCGCTTCGATGGCTACCATAGGGATCGTGGCGCTTCCAGGCATGATGACCGGTGTTATTCTCGGTGGAGCCAGTCCGGATGTCGCCATAAAGTATCAGATAATGATCATGATCGGTATTGTCGTAAGCACCATGATAAGTGTTTTGCTGACAATTTTGTTGACATCACAAGCATGCTTTACTGAATATGGGACTTTGAGAAGGAATATTTTTATTGAAGATAACCCTGAGTAATTACTTAAAATACCAGTGCGATTATTTCGGAAAAAGTGGAATTATGAAGATACGAGCCAGCGGTATGCCGGAGAAAAATATTTGACACCATTAATACCATTAATTCTTTAATTTTTTACTTGAAATGTTTTTCCTATCTCAAAAATAATTATTTATATTATTAAATAATTGGATATACTAATATAAATATTAGCGGATGCTAATGCATCATTCATAAGACGTGCAAAAGAACATTAACTTCATATGAAAATTATTAAAAAAAACACTTTAGACTTTCGAAAGATAAAAATAAATGATTTTTATACTATGCCCTGGGGGACACATCTATGTCAGTTCTATCAGACAAAAAAAGACCTGTTAGAGATACTCATTCCTTATTTTAAGGCTGGATTAAAGAATAATGAATTCTGCATCTGGGTTACTTCTGAGCCATTAAGCGCAAAAGAGGCAAAAAATGTGCTTAAGAAAGAAGTGAAGAATTTAGATAAGCTTATTAAAAAAGGACAGCTAGAAATATTGGATCATAGCCAGTGGTATACAAAGGGAGGCAAATTCAATGCGAACAAGATGTTAGCAGCTTGGATAGAGAAGGAACGCCATGCCCTAAGAAGAGGTTTTTCCGGACTGCGCCTTACAGGAAATACCTTTTGGCTGGAGAAAAAAGACTGGAAGAATTTTACCGAATATGAGGAAAAGGTTAACAACGCTATCGGCAAACTCAGAATGCTGGCTCTTTGCACTTATTCTTTAGATAAATGTAAGGCCTCTCAAGTTATAGACGTCGTCAATAATCATCAGCTTTCCTTGATAAAACGGGAGGGGAAATGGGTTTCAGTTGAAAGTTCTTCGTATAGAAAGGCGGCAGATAATTTAAAGGAAATCAACCTTAAATATGAATTGCTTATTGATAATATTCCGTTGCATATTGCTGCCACAGATAGGACAGGGAAATTTATCGTATGGAATAAACATTCAGAAGAATTATTCTATTATAAGAAAAAGGAATCTATAGGAAAACTTGAGCCAAAAGACCTACACACATCTATCGCAGATGCAAAAAAGGTTATCCGTGCAGCAAAAGAAAAAGGTATCTTTGATGGAGATATTAAATTAAAACGCAAAGACAGTTCATTGGTAGATACACACCTTGTTGTTATCCCCCATAGAGACGAACGCGGCGTCATAGTAAACTACTATGGTTTTGGGGAGGACATTACCGAACGCAAACAAGCGGAGGAAAAGATAGTAAACCTGGCAAAATTCCCTTCCGAGAACCCTTCACCGGTACTTCGTATAGCTAAAGATGGCAAGATCCTCTTTGCTAATGAAGCAAGTCAATTATTTATAAGCAAATGGCCGTCTGCGCCAGGGCATTATGTGCCTTATTTTATTAAACGATCAATTACCGATACGATCCGTTCCGGCAAAAAAAAGGAAATTGAAATAGAAGATAAAGACCGCACGATAGTTTTTTCGCTTAAACCGGTCAAAGAAGGTGGCTATGTTAATATGTACGGGCTCGATATTACCGAACGTAAACGCGCCGAGAAACTTCTTCAGGGATCTCATCATGAAATGGAAAAACGAGTTCAGGAGCGCACACGAGAGCTGAAAGAGTCAAATAAAGCGATAGAAATAATTAAGGATGCTCTTAACAGGGCACAGACTGTAGCGCATATTGGCAGCTGGAATCTTAACACGATTAAAAACGTACTCACATGGTCTGATGAAACCTATCGCATATTCGGTTTAGAAATTGGATCGCCGCTTGATTATGAGAAATTCCTTAAGATCGTTCATCCTGATGACCGCGAATATGTCAGTAAGAGCTGGCAATACGCGCTTCAAAAGGGACTATATAAAATTGAGCATAGGATAATAGTTGACGGTAGCGTAAAATGGGTTAGGGAAATAGCCCAGGTAGAGCTTGATAAAAAGGGCAAGGCCATTAGCGGTATTGGCACAGTACAAGATATTACCGAGTATAAACAGCAAGAAGAAAGTTTGCGTAAACTTCAAGAGGAGCTGACGCACGTCTCAAGAGTGACAACAATGGGAGAGCTTACTGCTGCGTTAGCACACGAATTAAATCAGCCACTCATGGCAATTATAAGCAATGCGCAGGCAGCTCAGAGATTTATGGCAAAGGAAAACCCTGACCTCAACGAAATCAAAGATATACTTGCCGATATCATTAGAGATGATAAACGGGCAAGTGATGTCATAAACAAACTGAAAGGATTATTAAAAAAATCTGAGTTAGAATTTACAGCATTAAATATTAATGATGTTATCAGAGAAGTCCTTTCACTGATTCCAAGTAATATAGTGATCAACAATATATCGCTAAATACTCATCTCGATGAAAACATTTCCTTTGTGGACGGTGACCGGATACAGTTGCAACAGGTTATTTTAAATCTCATTCTTAACAGTTTTGAAGCGATGAAAGATGCTTATTCAAAGACCCTATGTATCCGGACAGCGCGAGAAGACAATGGAAGTATAATAGTCAGCATAGAAGACAGCGGAACCGGAATTGATGAAAAAAGCATAACCCGTCTTTTTGAACCATTCTTTACGACTAAAAAAGAGGGGATGGGAATGGGGCTTGCCATTAATAAGGCAATTATCAACTCTCACGGCGGGTCTCTCTGGGCAAAAAATAACAAAGATAAAGGAGCATCCTTTTATTTTACGCTGCCTATAAATAAAAGGCGTTCTGAATGAAAATATCTATCCCAATAGTATTTATTGCAGACGATGATTCTTCTGTACGCAAAGGCTTAGAGAGGCTAATTAAATCAGCGGAGTTTAAGGTTGAGACTTTTGCTTCAGCGGAAGAGTTCCTTCAACGAAAACCATATAGAAGCGGCCCGTCTTGTTTAGTCCTCGATGTGCGCATGCCGGGATTAAGCGGCATTGACCTGCAAAAAGAGCTTATTCAAAAAGACACATCAACATCTATTATCTTTATTACCGGACATGGAAACATTCCCATGAGTGTTGAAGCCATGAAGAATGGCGCCGTGGATTTTCTTCCTAAACCTTTTGATGAAAAAGAACTGCTTTCAGCAATAATCAGAGCTATAGAGAAATCTGATCATATACGAAAAAATGATGATGAAAGGGCAAAAATCAATTGCAGAGTTAACACCCTTACTCCGCGGGAATACGAATGCTTACGCTGGGTAATTTCGGGAATGCTCAACAAACAGATCGCTTCTAAGTTAGGTGTTACTGAAAAAACTGTAAAAGTTCACCGCGGTCGTGTAATGCATAAAATGCAGACTGCATCAGTAGCCGAACTTGTCCGCCTTGCCCAAAAGTGTGGGATAACCCCTCCCAAGAAGTAGTTTTTCCCCTTCTGGAATTTTTCACGATACCCTATTGGACTAAGGTCCAATTTACACCATACTTTCAATTTGTTATCATCATCACTGATGATTAAATCTATCCTCAAAATATATATAGTTGACGACGATGAATCTGTGCGCAGAGCGCTTAGCCGTCTTATGAAATCTGCCGGCTATGAATCGGAAACTTTCAATTCAGCTCAAGACTTTTTAGATTCTGTCCCTGCTAAGACTAAAGGCATCTTGATTTTAGATGTTCACATGCCTGAAATGGATGGATTACAACTTCAGGAAAATTTGAATATTTTAGGCTTTCGAATGCAGATTATTTTTATTACAGCCCACACACAGGCAGGGGAACGAGAGCGGGCAATGGAGGCCGGCGCAAAAGGTTTTTTGCAGAAACCATTCAGCGATGAATCCCTGCTTAATTTGATAAGAGCACAGGTGGATTGGAAATAACAAACAGATTTATAAAATAAGAGGGATAAAGATGAACAGAAAAATAATGATTATTGATAAAGATAAGGTTTTTTTAAAATGGCTTGAAGAAATACTCGCCCTTGCTGGTTATGATGTGCACCCCTCTGATAGCGAAGATTTGTCTTCCGGAAAAATCTTTCGAATAAATCCCAAGGTATGCCTTTTAGGTTTTGATAAGAAAGAAATAAATGGTTTTTTCCTATCCCGCCAATTATGCGTGCAAGAAGAAAAAGAAATCTCGTTTATCGCAATGGCATCTTCCGACAGCATAAGAGAATGTAAAAAGCTTATCAAGATATGCAGATTAGACGGTTATCTTTTAAGGCCTTTCATGCCGTTGGATGTCATTGCTGCGATAGAAATGTTCTTAACCCCAAAATTTATTGAACCTTCGAATGAAGACTTCGCTGATATAGCAGAACAAAGGAAATAATCATGCAAAGATTAAACGAACCTGAAAAAATACCCGATTTGGACAATAAAACCAAAGAGCTTATCCTGCTTGCATTGGCTATCACATATAGAAGCGCTGATGATACTAAACAGCACATCATGAGAGCAGCCATGTCGGGCGCATCAAGCGAAGAGATCACACAAGTTCTACTCATCGCCATAAAGAAACGCGAGGCCGAGAGCTTATCAGTTTCAAGGGAAAAAGATAACTTAGGTATAGGTACTGCGTTCACAGAACAAAATAATAAAAGAATAGCAGCGCAAAGGAGGTGATCATAATGGCAAAGACCGAGACCGCTAAGATAAAACCGTCACGTACTCAAGAACAGATTAACGAAGAAATCAAAAAATTGGCTCAGGAATTATTCAAAAAGAGCGGACGTATCCCCGGCAGAGATTTAGATAATTGGTTGGAGGCAGAACGGATCGTAAAATCATAGCTGACTTTACACCCTGGGCTAACAAGAGAATAAAGAAATAATCGGATAATATTATCCATCATCACAAATGAAGAATAAAGAAGAGAATTAGAAATCAAATATAAAATGTGGAGGTTTATCATGGAAAACGAAATCTTAAAACCAACTGTATGCCCTAATGTATTAGTGAAACATGATGATAAGAATGAAGGTTTGGATGTGGAAGTTGATCTGCCAGCAGTAGATAAAAATAAAATCGATCTTACCTTGGGAGAATCCGGCTTCTGTGTTTACGCCGAACGTGATGATGAAAAATACGAAGGCTGTTTCCATCTCGCACATCTTGTTAATAAAAATAAAGCCAAAGCAAAGTATGAGAATGGCCTGTTGAAATTTAATGTGCCTTTCAAAGAATCTATCAAAGAGAAAAATATCCGCATTGAATAACCTAATTGAGAGGAGACAAAAATGGATGAATTTAAGAATTTATTTCAAACCGGAGATTGGAAAACTGAAAAGCATGTGCCTATTATTGAGGCACCGGATGAAGTCAAGAAGGGGGAATTCTTCAGGGTAACCGCAACCATAGGAAAGGAAGTCGCTCATCCCAACAAAACAGAGCACCACATTAGTTGGATCGCATTGTATTTTCATCCTCAAGGTGAAAAATTCCCTTATGAGATCGGTAAAGCAGATTTTTCTGCCCACGGCGCATCAACTCAAGGTCCGGATACAAGCTCTGTTTATACGCATCATGAAGTTTCTCTAAGCTTTAAAACAGACAAACCTGGGACAATATTTGCTTCGAGTTTATGCAACATCCATGGGCTTTGGCAAAGTTCAAAGAAAATCAAAATCAAATAGGAAGTAAACAAAAAGGGGGAGGAATTGAAATGAGCAATATTAATGGTGAATTAGTCAAAATGTTGAATAAGGCCTTAGAACTTGAACATGCGGCGCGTATTCAATACCTAGCTCATGCAGAACTTGTTAAAGGAATTAATGCTGAGAAGATCATTGAACGCCTCAAGGAAATCGCTTCGGATGAAGAAAAGCACGAAGAAAAGTTCAGGAACCTCATAGGAAATTATCTCGATGGAGAACCATCTATGGGCATCGCGGAAACTCATAGGGCCAGGAAGATAGATGAAATTCTTGAGGTTAATCTCACCTCGGAAAAAGAAGCGATCGATTATTATAAACAGATTTATCAAAAAGTCTTTGAAAATAAAGAGGCTTTGCCATATGCCTTTGAAACTCTGGAACATGAACTACGCCATGTTATTCTTGATGAACAGGAGCATGTAGTGGAGATCTCTCTTTTACTTGGGAAATAACAATATGCATTGAGGAGAATTTCGATGATCGAAACAAATAATCATAATAAAATTATTGAAGTCTGTAAACGGATCCTGGAGAAACATAACCTATCTGAGGAAAAAACAGGAAAAGAAGATCTTCTGTCCGAATGTGTTGTTTTATGCAAAAAATCTGGGAATGGCTTGTTTGATATCACAAATGGTGTAGCAAAAATATTTGAGGATAAAAATAATATTCAGGATAGTCAATTTATCGTTTCCCGGGCAATAAAGGTAATGTTTATCGTTGAATAAGTTAGTATTGCGGCCAATTTATTTTAAAAGGTCGCAACATCTGGTGTTTACCACCGAGAACAAGAGAAACGGAGGCCTAAAATGCGAAACCTTATAATTATTATGTCCATAGGATTTGCATTGTATTCTTTAACTGCGTATGGAAAAGAAGAAACAAGGCAAATGATGGGTAATAAAGATATGATGATGAAATCTGGATCAATGAAAGAACAACACACAATTATGGAACATACCAGTATGATGGAAACTGAAACAATAGAGGCTAAAGCCCAATTGCGTAATAATAAGGGGATCGAGATTGGCAACGTTATGTTCACTCAAAAAGACAATGGAGTAGAAATAAACGTTGAGGTAAATAATATGCCCCAGGGGGTATATGCTTTTCATATTCATGAAAATGGCCTTTGCGATACGCCTGATTATAAATCATGCGGTGGGCATTTCAACCCATTTGGAAAAAAGCATGGATTTTTGAATCAGGAAGGCCCTCATGCCGGAGATCTTCCCAATATAGAAGTAAATTCAAATGGCAAAGGCTACATGAGAGTTATGACTAGCCGAATGACTTTACGAAAGGGAGAAATGAACTCATTATTTAAGGAAGGTGGGACAGCCGTGATCCTCCATCAGGGGCCTGATGACTATATTTCCGATCCTGCGGGTCATGGCGGAGCAAGGATAGCTTGCGGCATAATCGAAGAAATGAATTAAAGGGTATATAAAAATGGGATCCATCTTACTTTGTGATATTACTTTGGGCAAAACTGATCTCTGTGTTTCAGCAGAGTCGGTTCAACTAGATTTTCCTTGAAGAGAAGAACTACTAAAGGAGGGCTGTGCAATGGACATGAAAATGCCAGCAGTAAATCAATGTAATGCAGATCAATGTGCATACAATTCTGATAATCAATGTCATGCAATAGCTATAACCATCGGAGATGAAAACAATCCTCTTTGTGATACTGCGTTTAAGTATTCCACAAAAGGTGGAGTTCCCGAACTGGCGGGAAGTGTCGGTGCCTGTAAAGTTACATCATGCAAGCTCAATAAATCATTGGAATGTTCTTCAGGAGGGATAGAAGTCAAAATGCATTCCAATAATCCAGCATGTAACACTTTTCAAACAAAATGAGCTAATAAAAGATATTCTTCTCTTCAAGATATAATTTTAAGGATGTTAAGGAGTTATTTAATGATCAAACAAATTGTTAAGGTGAACCAATGAAAAGAGAAATAACTTTCAAAGGACAATTGTATCATTTGGTCGGTAGATCTATTGAGATCGATACATCGGCACCAAACTTCAGAGTTTATACTCAGAGCTTGGAAGAAAAACGTTTGTCTGATTATAAAGATAAAATCAAAATAATTACAACGTTCCTTTCTTTGGATACATCCGTTTGTCAAACACAAGTTAAAGAATTTAATATAGGAGCAACAAAATTATCAAAAGATATTGTCGTATTGTGTATCAGCAAAGATTTGCCTTTTGCGCAAAAAAGATTTTGTGCGGCTGAAAACATAGAAGATGTGCATGTTTTGTCCGATTATAAATACACATCTTTTGGGATCAATTATGGTGTGCTCATTAAGAAAATGAACTTGTTATCCCGAGCGGTCTTTATCATCGATAAAAGTGATATTGTCCGGTATATACAGCAGGTTGATGAGAACGCCCATCTTCCCAATTATAGTGATGTCTATGACCATTTAGAACACGTGATCAATAGTCCCGTAAAACATATTTCGTCAACATTCCCGGGGACCTGTAAACCTTGCGAAGAAGGTGTCCCTCCGTTAAATAAAGCTGAAGTTTCTTCTTTATTAAAACAAATGAAAGGATGGGACTTGATAAATGGCAAGAAGATAACGAAAGACTTTAAGTTTAAGGATTTTATCGAAGCAAAATACTTTATTGACCTTATTGCGGTGATCGCTGAGGAACAAAATCATCATCCTAGAATTTTGTTTGACTATAACAAGTTGAATATTACGCTCTGGACTCATGCGGCCGAAGGCCTAACAGATAATGATTTTATTTTAGCTAAGGCAATTGATCAATTGGTTTCTTAAGAAGGGACAAGAAATGATTCCGAAAATTTTTCTATTAACATTATTGCTGTTGGCCACTTCTACAAAATATATTTATGCAGAACTGCAAAGTCAGGTTATTGATTATATGGACGGAGATACCGTTTTAGAAGGTTACATTGTTTATGATGATAACTTTAATGGAAAACGGCCTGGTATTATGGTCGTCCATGAATGGACAGGACTGGGGCCTTATGAAAAGATGCGCGCTGATCAATTGGCAAAGCTTGGATATGTAGCTTTAGCCGCTGATATATATGGAAAAGGAATACGGCCAAACGCACGAGAAGAGGCATCAAAGCAGGCAGGAATTTATAGGAATAATCGGCAACTTATGCGCAACCGAGCAAAGGCCGGCATTGTTCAGCTAAAGAAACATCCGTTAGTTAATAACAAAGATGTGGCAGCAATTGGTTATTGTTTCGGCGGTGGTGTTGTTTTGGAATTAGCCAGAAGCGGGGCAGATGTTCAAGGCGTTGTCAGCTTTCATGGTAACTTGGATACCCCTCATCCGGAAGATGCCAGGACAATAAAAGCTAAGGTCCTTGTCCTTCACGGAGCGGATGATCCTCATGTTCCATCAGAACAAATTAATAGTTTTAAAAAGGAAATGGGCTCAGCTGGTGTTGATTGGCAGATAATAAGTTATCAAAATGCTGTACATAGCTTTACAAATCCAAGCTCAGGAAATGATCCGTCTAAAGGAGCAACATATAATGAAAAAGCCGATAAGCAATCATGGAGCGATATGCTTACTTTTTTCAGAAAAATATTCCTTAACTTTTCTTAGGCGAATGGTATAGAACACATTCCTAATTAAACGTGTAATAGGCCATTACTAAAATGATAGATTATAAGAAAAACAATTTGGTTAGATCAACATCACCTTACCTTAAGCAACATCAGTATAATCCCATCTGGTGGCAGGAATGGAGCAAGGAGACCTTGGACCATGCCAGGGAAAACAATAAAATCATTTTTGCCTCTGTAGGATATGCGACCTGCCACTGGTGTCATATGATGGCTAAGGATGTTTTTTCTAATAAAGAAACCGCCGAATATTTAAACGCATATTTTGTTTCGATAAAAATTGACCGGGAGCAAAGGCCTGATATTGATGCGTATTTGATGTCTTACATAACCTCTTTGAGTGGAAGCGGAGGATGGCCACTTAATGCCTTTTTAACTCCTGATCTTAAGCCCATTTATGCAGTAACTTATTTGCCCGTTGAGTCAAATCCGAATATGACAGGTTTTTGGGAACTTTTAAAAAAGATCAGGTCATATTATGATGAAAAAAAGAATGACATAGGATCATTTTCTATTCCTCATTACAAAGAAGAGCAGAAAAAAGAAGAAGATATCATTAATGATTTTTATCTGTCGTTTGATTTAAAGCAAGGAGGCTTCGGCCTGCAGCATAAATTCCCTTCATTCTGTTCGCTTCTTTTTTTGTTGTACTATTACGAAGTGAAACAGAGTGCTGAAGTAAAATCCATGCTTGAGACCACATTGGATAGAATAATGTTAGGTGGATTGCATGACCATCTTCAGGGTGGTTTTTTCAGATATTGTGTTGACAGGGCATGGACGATCCCTCATTTTGAAAAGATGCTTTATGATCAGGCCTTGGGGCTATGGGCATATAGCTTGGCGTATCAAATTTTTAAAAAGGATTCCTACAGAATAATTGCAGAAAAGATCATTCAATGCCTTGAAGAAAGTTTTGAGAATAATGGTGTATATGTGTCTGCGCACGATGCAGATACTGAACACAAAGAAGGGCTAACCTATCTTTGGACAATTGATGAGCTTAAAAACATTTTGACAGCAAACGAATATGCACAGTTTAGAGATGTTTATTATATTTCACAGCAAGGAAATTTTGAAGGCAAAAATCATCTTATAAGGCATAAAGATTCCTTTCTCCCTTCAATAGAAAATAAATTGCTGGAACAGAGAAAACAGCGCCCACAACCTTTTATAGACCAAAAAATACTTACAAACTGGAATTGCCTTGTTGGGATCGCTTTCGTTCATGCCTTTCGTTATCTCCCCGAAGGAAAACGATATTTAGATAAATCCAATGAAATAATGTATCATCTTCTAACCCGGCATAAATCAGAGGATAAAATATTTCATAGTTCCTGCAACGGTACTTTACAAAACGAAGCTCTATTCTTAGAGGATTACGGAAGCCTTTTACTTTTTATGACATTTCTTTTTGAAGAAACCGGACAATATCCAGATGAAATGCTTGAGATCTCTAAGGATTTAAATCGTTTTCGCAGTAATGGCCATTGGGCGGGATCAATCAACAATGATTTTTTGCAGGTTCAGGCATCGGAATTCGACAATCCAGCACCTTCTGCGACAGCATTAGTGCAACTGGCCCTGACCCGAAAAGACATTTTAGATAACGGATCCTCAAATAAAACTAACTTTAAAAAACCACTGATCAATGATTTTTATAACATTGCGGTATTGATAGGAAATGGTTTATTTCACATCAGAGAAACGACTCAGAGAAGTGAGTGGCAAAAATTATCCGTTAATACATTCCAAAAAACAGGCCGCATCCAAGGCTTGATGCAAAAATAGATTCGTCGGTAAAACGTTAAGGAAATGAAAGGGAACATAATGAAAAAAATGACAGAACAAAATCTTATTAACGCTTTTGGCGGAGAAAGCCAGGCAAACATGCGATACCTTCATTTTGCCGATCAAGCAGAAAAGGAAGGTTTTAAGAATGTCGCGCGTTTATTCAGAACAATTGCCCATGCAGAATATATTCATGCAGGAGACCATTATCAGGAATTGAAACACCTTAATGGTGGTTTTGTTGCAAACAGCATGGCAGCTTTTGGCCCCGGAAATACACAAAAGAATTTGGCCCTAGCCATTGCTGGGGAAACCTTTGAAATTGAAGAAATG
>MHHG01000009.1 GCA_001805965.1 Omnitrophica WOR_2 bacterium RIFOXYA2_FULL_38_17
AGCCATGCGCAGGAGATCATTCTGGGTCTCATAGGCGCATGACGCTATCAACTTAATAAAATCCGCATCATTTTTATGCGCTTTTTCAAGCGCGCTGATGTATTCCGACCGCTTGAGTGGCGGGATGATCGCAATAATGTATCCTGCCTGCATAAGCGCTACATTCATTAAAAGTCTGGCGATTCGCCCGTTACCGTCAACAAATGGATGAACAAACACAAACTCTTTATGAAGCTTGGCGGCATAGACAACAGGATGAGTGTCTTTCTTTAAGCGGGGCAAATCCTTAATAAATTTCTGCATCATCCCGGGAAGCGCGTCTGGTGTAGGCAACGGATATTGAGAACCCGTAATAATAGCCTGAACCTTCCGATACACTCTGGCATCTTCTTCTTTGATGCGATGATAGAAGAGCGCATGCAACTTCTTGATATCTTCTTCCGTTATTGTTTTCCCGGTAGCAAGCGCATACATGTGATCAAACGCATCACTGTGCCCCGTGGCCTCGTAATGATCTCTAAGCGGCTTTCCGGCGATGGTGAGCCCATCCTCGATGACCACTTTTGTTTCCGATATCGTCAAAGAGTTCCCCTCAAGCGCGTTGCTTGAATAGGTAAGCCCAATACGAAAATATTCCTTTATCTGGTGGTTCATTTCATTGCTAAAGGGGCGCAATGCGTTTATCTTTGCCTGAGCCTCATCAACCTTAGTTAAAATTTCTTTCATGTGTCCTCCGTTCTTACTGGCTTAAGAGCCAAGAAACTGCTACGAATTGAGCTGTTTAAATATTTCACCTATCCAAGCCGGGGCATAACGAATATCCCTTATAAGCTGTTTTTTATCCTCGGTTGATAATCTTCTTTTAAGCGAATTAATAATCTTCTCATCGATATTACTTTGTTTCATGTAACGTAAAGCCTGGATAACCAAGCCGCTCACGCGACCGGCAGTCGCCATATTCTTTGGTGATGTCTTCTTAAACATAATATGCCAGTTACCAACTTGAACCACCCGGGTAGAACCATCTGTTAATAAAGCAATCTTTGCCGGTACTTGATCGGATAACCCCAGCAAGTTAGCCGCGTATGCTCCGGAAGGCTGAATCTTAAGATTATCTTTTTCAGCAAGTGCGGCGGTAAGCCGCTCAACGCTTGGCGGCATTTCTCCAAAATCTGGATGTTTCCGTGGATAATCATAAAGCCCACGCGCTAATCGACGAATGTCACCAGATCGGACTAACCGGCTCAACGCCTGATCTACAGCGGCACGATTGCCAAGATCAAGAAAATGACTTGGGGCAAACACCCAGCCTTTTTTCTTGCCGATAATCCGACGAAAAATCTTGCTCTCAATAGATTCATTCATATTTATCTCTTTTCAATGTCAGAAATAAAATATCGCACTTCTGACACAAAGTAAAGCTGTTTTTAATCTCCAGTGTTATTAAGTACCACAAAATGTCCACTATTTATGAGACATTTCGATTTAGTGGACATTTACGTGTCCATCTATGTCCATCAAAATGCCCTTTTTTGACCTTCCCGGGCGCCCGTAGGATACCCCTAAAATCGCCTGTATTCCGACGCTGGGCGCTTATTTTAACCAGTTTGACCATTGATGCCCAAAACTCAAAAGTGATGGACATGGACATCGATTTTATTGACCATAATCACTGGATCCCTGTGCCTCGCCGTAGCAAAAGGCGAAAGCACTTTGGCGAAGGCGGGCGGAACCGCCTCCAAACATAAAAAATCCCTATGATCGAGCCGGAACCCGGTACAGTCATAGGGAAAAATGATCTTAAGATGCCATGCCCGGCTAAAACACTCCTACTTCTCCGCGACAACAAGCATTTCAAAGTCTTCTGTGGTCAGCTTGTCGTTTCTTGAGTATGCCCCGAGCTTCGCGCCAAAAATATCGATCTTTTTGAACTCGAGCGTCTTTAAAAGCCACGTTATCTCGCTGGGCACGTAATAACGCTCGTTACACTTAAGCTCCCTTTTATTGCCGGAATCATCCTCAAAAACAGCAGTGTTATGATCACGGAACGCCATCAGGTCAAAGGAGCACTCCTTACACTGGGACTGGCCTTCATTCTGCGCCGACTTATAGAATTCACTGACCGAATGGAACAGCGGGAACAATCCGTTTAATGTGGTGAAGATGAGCTTCCCCTGACCGTTCAAAGCCCTGGCCGCGCTCTTGAGGATCGCGAAATTCATTTCATCTGTTTCCATAAGAGAAAACCCGCCTTCGCATAGCATAATTGCCAGATCAAATTCACCGTTAAATGGAAGATTGCGGGCATCTTGTGTTTGGAAGTCGATGGTCACCCATGCCTCTTGCGCCTTTTCCCTTGCCCTTTTGATCTGATTCTCAGAAAGGTCAACACCTGTCACATTATATCCCCTCTTTGTCAGTTCAATCGCATGACGGCCGGTACCGCAACCGATGTCGATGATCTTTAGGGATTTATCTCGCCCGACCTCAGCCTCGATAAAATCACATTCACCAATCGTCCCTTGGACAAAACATTCCTTGTCGTATTTGTGCGCGTAGTTCTCAAATAATGATTCGTACCATTGTTTCATTTTGACCCTTTTTTACAGCGCCCCGACCACCGACTCAGCCAAGCGCATTATCGCATTACTATAATCCTGACACTGGCCAGCAGTAGGAAACAATAAATACGACTGGCTTTTTTTTTGGATTAGTTTCATGTCAATTCTTGCAAGTTCTTTTATTAGCTTGTTTTCATTATCTTTAATGTCTATGGATTTATCTGCGTAAGCATCTTTAGTTATTAAATTATTAGAATAAGAATCAAAAAGTCTCTTTTGAATCCCGATGTTGTCAGTTAGATTTCCATATAGTATTTTCTTTTTGATTAATAGTTGCTCGTTATCTGATTAATCTTGGTTTTTGGCTAAATTATCCATTCTGTCTTCTTTAACTGATCTTTTTTCGTTTGCACTTCCGGGGAAAGCTATGACATCTTCTTAAGCCGTAGTGGTTAGAGTTTATTTCATTTTCTTCATTTTCTTCATTTGAGATAGGCATCAAAAATAACGCATTAGATGTTGTTGTGCACTAATTATTTCAACTATTATCCTTAGTGCTCATAGTTATTTTAAAAACCCAGAATTTAAAAATAACGTAAGTAAATACAGCGGTGATGGAAGTTGCTGTGATAAGAGCAATAAACACCTTTTCTTTATTGCCTGCTAAAATTAAATAATTTATACCTACATTAACCACCAACGCACATACATTGGCAATAATAAACCGAAACACCTCAGACTTTGATTTACCCTTACAAGCGAAAGTCCAATATTTGTTTAGAATATAGGCTGCGGCCCCACCACACGTAAAAGATATCCCCTTAGCAATTGTGTATGGCAGATAATGAATGAGTAAGGAATACACGCCCATATCAACCCCAACAACGAACATTCCCGTGATCAAAAATTTAAATATTTCTTTAAAATTCATTTGTATTTTTTACTTCCTATTCTGCAAGATTCTTAAAACCCTTTTTCATTCTCTTGGAAATATTCTCCACTATTGTCTGCGGAATACCAAAGACGGCCGATGCTGTCGCATTAGACGTATTTGACATTATTTCTGATTGCATTTTTAACATACGCATAGCTTTACGCCAAGTACTATTTTCCAAGTCCTTTTCCTTGCGATGTATTTTAATGGTTGATGTGTATAATTTAAGAGCCTTATCGACGCACAGCGGAACAGAATATTCCTGCGCTGTTTCCTGAGCATTATTTGATAAAACTCTTTTCTCTTTCTCGGATAATTTGAAAAACCAATCAAGACAAGCGGCAAATTCGCGGATATTATCCTTCTTGATGATCCGTCCATTTTGCTTGTCTTTCACTATCTCTCTGACCCCTGGCGCATCAACAGCTACAACAGGTGTGCCAGCGGCCATTGCCTCTGCCAAAACCATTCCCTGCGTCTCGCTGTGTGAGGCAAAAGCAAACACATCAAGCGCGTTATAGGCACTAACAAGCTGCTTACTTTGCAAGATACCCGTTGTAATCAGACGCTCAGACAACTTACTCTTGGCAAAACTAGATTTTATTTCCTTTAATAATGGCCCGCTGCCAACCACAACAAAATAGGTATTTTTATGTTTCTTTAAAAATGTCGCCACTGCTTTTGAAAGGAATAAAACATTTTTTTCCTCAGCCAGCCTACTGATAATACCAACAACAAAGGCGTTTTTGGGAATATCAAAAAATTTGCGAAATGTTTCGCCGTCACCTTTTTTAAACTCATCCACATAAATACCCGTTGGCAATACTTCGATCGGCACACTTACACCTCTTTTTTTCAGAAGTTTGGCCACACTTTCGCTGGGCGCAATCACCTGATCGCACAAATCGGCATAACCTTGTGCCAGCTTTATTACAAAAGTTTTCATTGCCTCTGAATCGCCAGGTACATAATGAGTATTTTCTTCATATAAAGTATGGTTTGTAAAGATAATGGGAATATCAAATTTAGCAGACGCCCTGAGGGCTGTGTCACCGACTAAAAATGGATGATGCGTATGAATGATGTCAGGTTTAAATTTCTTGAGAGCCGCATTAAGCTGAAGAGAAAGTGGCAATTCAACCGAAAAGTCCGTTTGATTAAAATTAGGAATCGAAGGGAGACGGATGATATTTTTCTCATTTTTATCAGTGCCTTCAAAACCCGGCGCAATAATTAATACTTTATTGCCGCGTTTACGGAATTCATTGGAAAATACCTCTATCGATTTCTCCAACCCCCCGACAATCGGTTTATAGGTATTTGTCATCATCACAATTTTCATTTTATACTTCCTTTTTAAACGTTTTCTTTGTTATATATTTTTTCAATCCATATCCGGCAACTATCAACGCTACAGCAAGCGCGATTTTCCACCAATGACTCGGATTAGAAAAAACCCCTACTGCTGAATCACCAAAATAAACCAATACCATCATACCCGGAAAAAGCCCGATGAAAGTGGCAATAATATACTCACCGAACTTAACCCGCGATAACCCAAAAGCAAAATTCTGTATATCCAACGCAATATTGGGAATTAAACGCACAAAAAAAACACTCATAAACCCATTCTTAGCGACAGACGCATGAATGCCGTCCATTCTCCCACCGATCAGCTGTTCAGCCCAATCATGCAAAAAATAACGCGCGGCTAAAAACTGCCAGGCAGCACAAATAAGTTCAGCAGCAACAATATAAATCAACCCCGTCCATCCCCAAATGATCCCGGCAACAATTTTAACCGGCGTTGAAGGAATTAAAATAAATGGGCGTATCTGATAAAACCCGATATAAATGAGCGGCCCCCAAAATCCATGCGCCTCGACAGCTTGCTTCATATCACCTATTTTTAAATGAAACAAATCAACATGACATAAGCGTAAAGTTAAAAAGACAATCAAAATAAGCGCACTCGCAGAGCTAATTTGTATTAAAAGTATTTTTTTATTCTTATTTAGCGGCATTAATGCACTTTTTCTTTTTAATCAATACCAAACAGGCATTATAACAAACGAACAACAACCTGCTGTTCATTATCTGGAACCGAAACCGATGCCATCCCGGGAAAATTCACTTCAAGGGTAGGTGCTTTTTTATGCCAGTCAGCCTGCCATTCAACAAATATTTCATTATTTGCCTTCTTTAATTTCAAAGAAATGATCCCGAAAATAGTCGGCGCAGGACCAAACAACATCTCTTGATCTGTCTCGATCCACTCTAATGGCAAGCCCGAACAGAGAATCAATTTCCTTTCACCTTCTTCACGGAGAAAACAGTTTCTCAACATCATGATCCATTCTGCCGCAGCCCATGTATGCTGACCATCCCCCATGCACCCACCTTTAGTCTGCGGATGAATGGCTTCGGGCCATTGACCCGTAGATGACGCAAGATCAGCAATACCTTTCATTAATATAAAATATTTTGCATCCCCTGCACGAAGGAATACCTGCGCCATATGCAAAGTTAAATATGGATTGATCCCGGAATGACTCATATCATGAAACAAGCCATTATGAACTAGACAGTTCTCATACAGATATTCATTGGTCGCACGTAAACGCAAATTGTTTGACTCCCATAACTGCAAAGGATAACCTGCTGCAAGAGAACCAACTGATGAGCTATCCAATCTTCGATATGGTGAAGACGGCATAGCCAGAGATTTGATTGTGTGTTCAACCTTATTCAAACTCTCCTCAATGCTCCGGGAAAATTGTTTTATTTCCTCAAACAATCGCTTTGTATATTCTGTATCCCCATACTCAGCCAATAAATACGCTGCCGCTTTCATTCCTCCGAGGCACCAAAAACTATCCCAATAATAATAATTGTTTGGCCCAAAATGTTCAGCGCTAAATCCCGATGGCATTAGCCCCGCATGTAAATCATTTGTATCAGGAGAAAGACGTTTATTTAATATCCATTTAATACCTTTTTGAATCATATTTTTCCATTCGGGCTTTGGCTTTGTACCCGTCATCTGACAATATTTTTGAATCAGCCACAACACCTGTCCATTAGAATCCCACTCGCCTTCCTGTGACTCAAAATAACCGTTCATTTTCTGCCGGCGCTCAAATTGATCAATGATATTTTCACTGCGCTTATGAAAACCACTGCACAAAAGAGCATAGGTAATAAAAACAGCATCGCGAAACCAGAAACGTTTATAAGTATACGGCCCGGCGTAGACATCCTTGGCAGTATGTATCAAAACGGTCCTAAGCGAAGCATCAAAAAGAAATTGAAAATGGCTGTTGGGAATTTTAACCTGTACGGCATCCTTGAGACAATCAGCCCAATCATTGGCGCTTGTTTTTGAATCTAGCAAAACCGAAGGTTTTTCTATTAAAGGTATCTCGACAGTGATTACTCTTTTACCACTTTCTCCAATTTGAAACATGGCTGCAGCACTACCCATTTCAAGGGGACATTGCATATATTGTTTAGTGTCTTGTGGTGTGTAAAGCCTATGATAGACATCCCCCTGATGAAAATTAGAAAAACAATACGCATCTGGCACATCGTTTAAATAAACAAATTGTTTTTTATCAACTTGCCAGCCAGGCTTGTCTTTTAATAATGCAATATCAGTAATAAGGCTAACCCCCTCAGGATTACACGGTCTGAGCGAAACAACAAGACTACTGTCATCTAGACCCTCTGCTGCAAGAGATATCCGGCAAACAGGAATATTCTTTATCTTAATCATTTCAACTCTAGAGTTGAGATGTATATTTCCAGCAGATGATTCCGTTACAATACTATTATTGTTGATCAAATCCAGATACTGTCTCACATCCTTGGCCTGTGAAGGAATTAGATCATTGCCATTCTTATTTGTCACCCAGGCATCAATTGACCATCCATCTCCAAATGGTGTCACTAGTCCGCAAGGATCAACCAAAGGTGTTTCTTCAACATCCGGCAATCCAGCCACAGTCCAATTACGATGAGTTAAATTAATATGGGTTAAGGAAAATGACCGTGGAATAAACGAAACATCGCACGGATCAAACTGTTTATTGATCCAAACAGGCCAAACCCAATCAAGATTATATTGAATTACCTGCGCATTAAGTAGACCACGCGCGTGCAAAACCGCTGTTGCTCTCAATAATTCTGTAGGTGCCAGTACTTCGGACGGTTGACCAAAACGCCTTACCTGAGCAAACAAACTGATAGGATCTAAAAACCCATGTCGCCTTGCCGCGTTTTTAACAATATATTTACATAAAAATTGACTAATCATACACTTCCTTTATAAAGAGAAGCTGTTTCCATTTATAACAACGGTGAAATGAGCCTTGTCAGTGAATTTCTTAGTTTTACCATTACAGATAAATTATTCATATCACTTAAAGTCAATTCCTTAGAATTTTCCAAATCGATCTTAAACTGGTCATCAATGACTTTAGTAACCTCATCACTGTAAATGACAGCATTTATTTCATAGTTAAGCCTGAAACTGCGGATATCTAAATTAGCGGTGCCGACCGAACAGTTTTTACCGTCACATGAAAATATCTTGGAATGAAAGAATCCAGCCTTGTAATGATGTATTTTTACTCCAGCTTTAAGCAAATCCTCAAAATAGGAAAAAGCCGCCCAATACGCCAGAGGCAGGTCGGGAATACCGGTTAAAATTAAAACGACATCAACCCCTTTCATTGCCGCAATTTTAAGCGCCATGACGATACTTGGTTCAGGAATAAAGTACGGTGAGCAAATATAAATATTTTTACGCGCCATCGTTATCAAAGAAAAATATGAATGCAGTATCGATGGCCACTGTGTGTCAAACCCGGATGTTGGAAGCTGTATGGGTGTTTTAATTTTAAACGCATCCTCGCTTAAAATAAGCGGGTAATATTTTTCAGTCAAAATTTCATCATTGTTTGTTGTGTTGTACCAATCAATCGCGAAAATTGCCTGCAGGATACAGATGGCCTCTCCCGTTATTTTAATATGTGTATCGCGCCATGAGTCATATTTTTTACCCCCATCGATATATTCCTGACCGACATTCATGCCACCGGTATAACCGATTTCACCATCTATCACTGCGATCTTACGGTGATTGCGATAATTAAACGTGTGCGTTTTAAACGGTGCCATATAGTTAAAGAACGGAAAAATTTCAATATTTTCTTTGCGCAGTTCGCGAATATAATTATTCTTTAATGTAAAAAAACATCCTGAGAAATCATAGAGAATCCGCACCTCTACGCCTTCACGTGCTTTGGCAATCAAAATATTTTTTAATTCCTGTCCTAAAGGATCATTGGAATACCAGATAAAATACTGCAGGTGAATGAACTTCTTGGCCGCTTTTAGATCTGCTTTTAAAGCATCAAACTTATCCTTACCATTATGAAATATCTGAACTTCATTATCTGTTGTTAGTAAAGAGTGTGAGTTGTTATAAAGAAGTGTAATTAGATCTTTTTCGGCGTAAGAGAGCCCTTTTATATGCTCTACCTTTTGATCCTGGACATATCTGAGAGGCTCAAGAATACTCACCAATTGTTTAGCAATAGATTGTGGCAGCCTGGTTTTGTGATCATAAGCCTTTTTCCAATTACGTCCGAAAAATAGATAAAGAACAAAACCAAAGCCGGGCATGATCACAAAAATAAAGACCCATGCAAAAGTTTCAGCTGGATCACGGTTATCAAGAAGAAGGAAGATAACAGTGCCAACCAGGCAGATGTAAAATACAACTAATAGAATTGCCATTAACATAGTTTAAAAATTAAAATCCGCAATCAGCGGTAAATGATCTGAGGCTATTCTTGTTAAAGGAGTATTGGGTATCTTGACCGATTCAACGTGAAGATTACCATTATAGAAAATATGGTCCACCTCAAAAAGTGGTAGAGGGCTAAATAATGTCTTTCTAGAGCTTTTATGAGGCATGGAAGATTTAACTTCATCAAATGATGCCCTAAGTAGTTGATATCCTCGGGCACGCGGGCCTTCATTAAAATCACCGCAGAAAATAGTTGGAACTTTATGCGAATCCATATTTAGCCACTCTTCGCCTAAAAGACTTTTGATTTGTTCAAGACGCTCGTTAGCCCGTAAACTGAGATGAGTATTAACAAAATTTATTACTCTACTGCCAATTGTTACCGAAATCCATATAGCATAGCGGGGTTCAAAGAAATATTTAAATAAATGAATAAAATTTTTCCTTGGAATAGACCTTTTCGGGTAACTCGGCAAGTCCACAGATTTTTTGATTTCAAAAGGATGCCGACTTAAAATAGCAATACCATAATGTTCTCCCTCGATATCGATCGCCGGCTGAAAATGGCATTGCATACGAAGATGCTGCGCGATCAAATGAGGCTGATCCATCCGGTTACTCCAGCTTCGATTAACATCTAATTCCTGTAAGGCAACTAGATCAGGATTGAACTGCTCAATAACGCGGGCAATCCGACTGGGAAGAACTCTTCCGTCTAATCCACGGCAACTATGAACGTTATAAGTCATCACTTTTATTTTCAAGATCGGTTTTGTTTTCATATGACTACGCTTTTCTATCCCTTACTTCCATAAAGACCAGGTCTAGCTTCTGCTATTACCATCATAGTTGCCGTTATTGTTTCGTAGTTGTGCTTGTCATTGTTGTTACGGTCGCCACTTTCAGCGAATACAGCAAATGCAAAATTAGTTTGCCTAAAACGTGAATGCGTCTAAAGTCCTAGCCCACATTTTTCTTCAGGAGTAATTTTATAGGTACACCTCGGGTCTTCCAAGCTGTCATATAGACCTTGCGCCTGCGCTGTTTTACTTGTTTAATAAAACAATGCTGGCATTTTGTATTCCTGGTAAAGTCTGTGCAAAATGCGCCATTATATCATCCGAACATTCCAATTTAACAATTTGCATCTTATCCTTGTACAATTTCACATCATATCCAGTTTCATTTTTAATAATTTTCTCAATGCTTGCCATACTGATATTTTTGGGATCAAATTGGATCTCTTTGATATTCTGTGTTTCCAAAGAGCTCAGGAATCCGCCAGGAAGATAAATTGTCCCATTGTTAAAATCAACTGCATAAGCAATGATTCCAGGGATTAAAAAGAAAAGCAAACCAATCCCATCTAAAATAGCAACACCGACGTCAATACGCCCCTCTTTTTGCCCTTTACGTTCAGGGTACATAATAGTTCCACAACCTGCCAATTAAAAAATTAAAACCGCATAAATGGACACATAAAACATATTACATATTTATTTTAACATAATTCAACCCTTCTTCTTAATTGATTCTGTTTGTTCTTGACCTTTCCATGTTTTGAGGTCATTACTTTAATTATTGCTTCTTTAACTTTTCAAGGAACCCCTCTGCTGATTTCGCAACCATATCTTTACATCCCAGGCCTAAGGCCAGTGCAAACCCTAATCCGAATGACCCTAAAATAATGGTTATGGTCAATCGAACAATCCCTGCGCCGATTTGCAGTTGTTCTAAAGACATGGATATCGTAAAAACCATTATCACAACTTCAGTGATCTTGCTTAAAATATTGACTTGCGAAATACCAATGTTGTTTGCGGTAGTTTTTACGATATTTTTCATTATTACAGCTGCGAACATTCCGACAATAAGAATAAATATGGCCGCAATAATATTAGGAATGAAAAGCGATATTCTTTGCAATAAATCAGCAGCGATAGTCAAACCCACAGAATTAAGAGCAACAACAAAGGTGATCAATAAAGCTAACCAATAACAGATGCCACCAACTAATGCTGAAAGCGGATGACTGATACCGCTTTTTGTTAAGAGGCCACTTAAACCGATTTGACTGGAAAGCTCATCCAACTTTAGTACTTTTAATAACTTTGTGACAATCGTCTTAATTAATCTTGAAATAACTGATCCTATTAAGAGAATTAAAATCACTAAAATCGCGCTTACGAAAAACTGGCCCATCTGCGCAAGAACTACTTTTGCAGGTTCAACTAAGACATCTCGCCAATTGTCCATTTCAGCCTCCTTTTCTTACTTGTTAATCTTTATTTATTGATAAAATCTTTGGGCTATATCTATAAAGCTCACAAATGCAATCAATGTAGCCGCATCGCTCACAAAAAGATTCATCGTCCACAAAATTCATCATTCCAAAATAATTAACGTTTCCCTTGTTATTGTTGGGCGTTAACGCGATGGCCACCGTTGCTTCTTCTGATCTCGATCTCAAGGGAAAGTTCATAATGCCCGCTCCTTTCTTGAGAATTTTAAGACTCAATGCTGATAGCTGCCGCCGGACATGAGTCAGATTCTGTTCGGCATTTATCTTCAGCCTCTTCTGGCACTTGATCTACGTGAATAACAGCTTTGTCACCTTCCATTTTAAAGACTACTGAACAAGCATTCACACAATCTTGACATCAAACACAAAGTTATTTATCTATTTTTCATATACAGGTAAATACTGCTTATATTTCCGAACTTATATTTGTTTATATTTTCTTACAAAAATATCCGATACCGAAACCTACTGCCATGATTAACGGTATCAGGATGATCTGGGACATGCCAAATACCCAAAATAAAAAATGAAGCATGATGACATGGGTATTCTGGAGCAATATAATTAAAAATAAAACACCAACGATGAGAAGTGCGATTTGTTTTGGCTGTATGACCATCTTTCACCTGCCTAGATTCATTGATGCAATCTTAGCACCCGAAAGGACATATTTCAGTGCTCTTAAAATGTTATCCCGAACAAGCGCATTAATGAACTGATTCCGATCGCCATTAAAATGATCGCGACAACTAACACGATGACTCCCTTTTCTATATTCTTCGTCTCCATCGGTTAAAGGCCTCTTCATTTATATTTTATATTATTTTGATGGGCCTAACGACCCGTTTGATGCTAATCAAGATCTTTATTATAAAATATTTGCAGGTTAATTCTTTTATTTCAACAATGAGCCCTTATGAATCTGGTCCTTTCGGATATCATACTCTTGCTGAGTAATCTTTCCGTTTTTAAGATCTTCATCAATCTGTCTCATTTGCCGTTCTGCCTGAATTTCATATCCAGCCCCTGCACCCAGGACTCCGGCCCCCGTGCCGCCCCAGAAAGAACTGCTACAGCCCGTCAGAGTTACAACTAAAAGCAAAACCAACAAACCTTGGTATTTTCTCATTAATGTGCACCTTTATCTTATTTTGTTGACATACACTTAATCATTATGATCCACTGTCCTTTGAATGCTACCTCCGGCATTCTCTATATCTTGCCCCGCTCCTCGCAGCATATTACAGCCCAAAACTGAGGTCAGTAAGAATAAGGCTGCAAGTAATAATAAAAAATTTGTTTTCATACCATTGCCCTCCTATACACTTTATTAACAAAACAGACCAATTCATGGCCATTAAACGGTTTTTGTAAAAACCCCTGTGCCCCTATTTTAAAAGCACGCTCTCTTAGGCTGACATCTTTGTCCGCCGAAATAATAATGATAGGACGTTTAGATCCTGATTTCAAAAGACGACTTTGCGCTTCCCACCCATCCAGTCCCGGCATGTGAATGTCCAGGATCAAACAGCCTTTGGTAGTGTTCGGCACAGCACTAAAAAAGTCTTCTGCGGAAGAAAATGTCCGCACTGAGAACCCGTATGTAACCATAAGGACTTTAAGAGCAGCGCACACTGATTCATCGTCATCCACAATATAAATTAGTTTCTTATCTGTAGATATTTCACCAGACTTCTTAATCTGTAATTCCTCTAATTGCATAATGGTATTCTAGGGTATTGAGAAATTAAATCAATTGTACCGAGGTATAACAAGATGTAAACCTGCCGGCTTTGCAACGTAGAATCTCGTAGTTCACCGGTAAATATTGAT
Source organism: Omnitrophica WOR_2 bacterium RIFOXYA2_FULL_38_17 (assembly GCA_001805965.1). Classification (GTDB taxonomy): domain Bacteria; phylum Omnitrophota; class Gorgyraeia; order Zapsychrales; family Zapsychraceae; genus Zapsychrus_A; species Zapsychrus_A unditaenarius. The sequence continues at coordinate 13,446 of MHHG01000009.1, forward strand.
ATTTGTTATCCGACCTTTCGAACAGTTTTTCGATCGTATGTAGCTTTTGAAAATTGTAGTAAGCGATTCCCAGGCTAAAGGTAAGTTTATTCGATGGATCACCTTTGTATTTTGGCCTTTCAAGATTTGCGTTTAACGTTTATGCAATACAAGCGCCTTATCACCTTTTGCATGCCCAAAGTCATTATTGATCCATTTCATATGATCCAGCTCTGCATAAATTAAAATATTTCTCTCTTTTCGCTCGATCCGACTATTTCATAAGATGATAGGAACATACATGAAAACCACTGCGATTATACAATCCCGTCAAATCATCAATAAACCCAAGCACCCTCATTTTCACAACAGCTTATTTTAGTTTATCAGACTGCATAATCATCAGATGATAATCAAACATATAACGTACTGTAAACAGCAGCATGATAAGTTTACATGACTGCTTTTCATCTATGCCATTACAGGGACTTCCTCGGTAATCAATGGCGGCGAAGTACATAAACCAGTCACCTTATACTTAATATTATCGTAAAATGGTTGTAGTTGTAGTTGTGGTTATACTCGTAACGACTGGTGAGTACAACGTAATGTAGCGCGCTTGTTGCTTCCCATCCTTCTGTACATACTCAATCTTTACGACATCACCTGGTTTTAGCATTAATTCTACATGCTGCTTGCTTGGACTGTGCATAACAACGATAGTCTTGGGGTCAAAAACGAAATAGGATTGCCTGCTTATTTCATCTTGGCCAATCCTTACTTTTTCTTCCACTGTTAATGTTCCAGCTGCTACGTCTATCGCTTTAAGCTCGCCAAAGGCTTGTTGAAACTCTGACGCTGGAATAGTCTCAACTATGATCATTGGGATAACATTATCTTCTTGACCATTTACTGTTTCGATTGTGATATATTGCCCTGCCCTTAAATCTGCCACATTAAGAAATATTTCATCTTTAGGATCAGTAACCCGTGTCTCATTCTGAGTAATTCTGTACGCTTTTGTTTTGGTCCCTTCTGATGTTTCGATATTAAGCTCTAACTTGCCTTGCTGAACATCTACCCAACCAATTTCTCCTGAAACTCGACTCATATTAGCTGTCTCTTGAGCGAATACAGAAATGCTAGTAAATAATGCGACTGCCATAACTGCGATAATCACTTTTAAATAATTTACATTCATAGAACACTCTCCTTTTTAGTTTTGATTTGTGAAACTTTACGATATTATGCAATGGAGCAACTCCCGGACTAAAACCACCACTTGAATTGTCCTTCACCTTTATCTTGGGCTTTTTCCGCTTTCTTTTTAGCTTTAGCTGCTTTTTTTTCTGCTTTCTTTTTAGCTCTGATAATTTTTTTCTCTTTACTATTGAACAAGGCTCTACTGCGTTTAAATTTTGCATTTTCTTTATTATATTCTTCGATAGATGCGTATGGTTTGGTCTCATTCTTCTCTTCAGAAAAACTTAAGACAGGCATTACAATCAATAAAGTACAGATAATAAAAATTATCTTCTTTCTCATCTCTTTCCCCTTTCTTCATATTATTGGACGGTATCCCTGATGGTATCCGCCACATCACGGCCAGCATCTCTAATATCATCTCCTACTGTTCTTTTAAAGAGTGGCCGTTCTCCGGCGATGGCCCAAATAAGATAAATTACCAGCAAGACTGTCAAAACACCTGTAGGCGTATATCCCCATGATTTGCTGTAGGGCCAAGCAGGCAAAGCCACAACTACAAAAGCAAGGATTATAAATAGTAGTAATGTTTCTGTAGACATTAAGTACCTCCTTTTTTTAAAAACCTTTTTGCTAACGATAGGCCTGCATTGCTTATATCACCCGCTAGCTTACGTTCTCTTTTCTAAGATAAGCGATGTCATTCTCGGTTAAAGCGTAGCTAGGTTTCACGACATTGATCTTGGATATGATATCATCACTTGATATGCGCTGCTTCGTTAGATCAACGATCTGTTGCATGGTCAAATGTCCAGTTGGCTGAACTTGATTATCTGGGGTTGACTTTTCCATCTGTGCCCCAACTGCCGATCCACCATCTGCCACAATAACGCCTCCGATACCAGCCCTTTCACCTACCCTTGTTTTATTGTTAGGGCAACCGGAGCCAACAAATAGCAGTACTAAAATAACGAATAGATAGAAACCCGTTCGCATATAAAACCGATTATTCGAAAGACACAGAGCTAGGATGCCTAACTTGTCCCAAAAAGAATCTGATGAATACACCCCGACTCATCTAAATTAACAGTCAGAACTTCTGAGCATTATTACTTGTTTAATAAAACAATGCGGCCATCTTGTATTCCTGGTAAAGTCTGTGCAAAATGCGTCTTTATGTCATCTGAAGATTTCAATTTAACAATTTGCATCTTACTTTTGTACAGGTTCACATCATATCCTGTTTCATTTTCAATAATTTTCTCAATGACTGCTATACTTGTATGCTTGGGATCAAATTTAACCTCTTTGATATTATTTATTTCCAAAGAGCTCAGTAATCCCCCAGGAAGATAAATCGTTCCATTATTGAAATCAACGGCATAAGCAATGATTCCAGGAATGAAAAAGAAAAGTAAACCAATCCCATCTAAGACAGCAACGCCGACGTCAATACGCCCGCCTTTTTGCCCTTTACGTTCAGGATACATGATCGTCCCGCAGCCCACCAACTGAAAAACTAAAACAGAACAGATTAACACATAAATAAAATTTCCTAACTTTTTTAGCATATTCACTCCTTTTGTTTGCTAACTCCTTCTTTTAATAGATCGTGTTGCCCGTATATCTTCGGAGCACAAACACAATCTGTATAGCCACACCGATTGCAAGAACGGTCTTCGCTTATATTTTCAATCTTTTCAAATAAGCCGATGCCATTCTCGTAATTATTAATAATTAGCTCTATGGGTTCTGTCGTCTCATCACTTTTATGTTTTTCAGAAATATTCATACAGTGGTGCTCCTTTCTTAATTTGATAGCATTGATAAACAGGGTCGAGTTATAACCACCCCTCATCGGATGCGTATATCACCAATGTTGCCTAATATACCAAATGACTGTAACAACCAAATGGCAACAACAATGATCACAACAATATTAAGGATCTGTTTGATTTTGCCATCCATGGGTATATAGGTGTTAACCACCCATAGAAGCACTCCAACAACAACTAAAGTAATAACTATTGAGATTAACGACATTTGTCTGCCCTCCTCAGGCTAAGCCAGATTTGCAGGTTAATTCTTTTATTTTAAAAATAAGCCCTTCTGAACTTGATCCTTACGAATATATTTCATTGTAGGTCTGCTTTATAAAGAATCAATTGTACCGAGGTATAACAAGATGTAAATCTGCCGACATTTTCCCGTAGCTACTCGTGGTTCACTGGCAATAATTGATATTTGTTATCTGTCGAACAGGTTTGCAAGTAACAGTAGAAGCAAAAGTTCATATATTCTATTCCATTTCCTCATTTGGTCTAGAATCAGTACCTCACATATTTTAGTAAATAGGTGCGAATCTAATGGCGACGATTGAGCCTGAACATGACCTTTGTCCAATTGTGGCGTTACAATCCCACACTTATTTAAATAAAGAGTTTAATAACCTTTCATTAAAAGCACATTCACATTACCAAGGAGCGTTTTAAGAGTCGCGCGTAAAGTCTTCGAGGGGTTAGCTGTAGAAAAGAAAGTTTCCGCAGAGATATTTTTAATTTGAGTACCATCAAGAAACAAATATGGCTCAAAACAATAAGCTTCCTGTTTTCCATAATTTGGCAGATTAACCTCAGTTTTCGCCGAAAGAAATCCGGTATAATTATAAATCTTTTGGTCCGCGTAAATATTAATGTCAACCGTATCCCCTAATTCTAAAGGCAGCATCCTTAAATAATAAATACCGCTTAAAACATCCAAAAGCTTATCAGGGATCTTTACCACAATTTCCTTCTGATCGATAAAGTTTTTATATTTTGCCGTGTAAAAATTATAATCAAAATCAACCGCTGATTCTAGAAACGTTCCACCCTTGATGTATTCTTCATGACGCAAGATTACCAGCTTTTGAGCGTCCATGTAAGAAACATATCGGTTTTTAGTTTTAAATAATATTGAAAAAAAGGGAAGCGTTTTAACTGTAAGCTCGAAGCAGTACACTTCTTGGCCGTTCAACATCCTTTTACCATTATTCATGATAATAAATTTACCAATCGATAAGCCCAAAAATGTTGCCTTATAGACAAGTTTCTCTTTGTTAGGCAAAGATGAAAAGTCAGAAACAAAAGGCTTGAGTGATTTCCCTGGCTCAGAGCCTTTGATTTGTCTAGCTTGAAAAATGAGATCCTCTTTTTGAACGACCGATTTACAGCCCAGCAAAAAGCATAAAAGCAAACACTCTATAAAAATAAAATCTTTATTCATGTCATTTCCAATAAGATTAAAAGCAATATTGTTATATTCTTCATCTCAATAAATATTCCAGCTAAATCTTTTCGCCATCTGTAATAACTTTGGTCTGATACGCCAGCTTGCCTTCTTGCAGTATATCCATTCCTTTGCTTTGCGCTAATTCAACCTCGCGCAACTTCATGACAATTTCTTCTGGTTTGAATCTTTTCCCACGCCACTTGCACCTAATATTCCGGTTATATGGCATCCTTTTTATTCTTATTACTTCTGGCTAAAAATTTATAATATAGTGCCCTTATGTGCCGAAATAAATCGCTCCAGCAATCAAAATCTTGGTTCATCGATTGCTCTACAGAATTATTATTTGTAAAAACAAAATTATCCTTATTCGCACAGACAAGATCTTTGACCGACTTTTTATCAAGGGCGTTGCTAGCAGGTATTTTCTTTCTCATCTCTTTCACCTTTCTTTATATTAT
>MHHG01000010.1:0-17906 GCA_001805965.1 Omnitrophica WOR_2 bacterium RIFOXYA2_FULL_38_17
TCTCTCGTAGAAATATCTTTAAAGAGGTTGTAGTTGTTTATGGATAAAGGACAAGAAGCATTTGTTTCTTTTTCTATATCTGCCCTAAGAATATCATATCTTGTCAAAAGCTTTGTTTCGTTATGAATGCATATATTGTCCAGTTGATTTAAGATCATGTTTCCACGGAGTATTGTCTTATGGTGACGTAGCATGTCTTTGATCAGTTTTGTTTCTTCTAAGCCTGCTATCTTCGGGTCTTTGCTGAATTTAACGAATTCTCTTTTTAAATTGGATTTATTTATAAATTCGATACCATTATCCCGGTAGAGCCAATACCAGCTTGATCGGGTAATGTTTTGCTTGAGAATGCTCGGCATCTTTTCTAATGTGCTGACTAGTAAATATAATGTGCCAATATTAGCGCTATTGTCAGGAAGTTTTGCCTGAAAGTTGTAACCGCATTTGAAATACCGACGAAAAGATTTTCGCCCTCTTTCAAGAAGACTGGCAATGACCTTTGTATTGTTCCGATAGTCAAGAGAAAGAATGAAAGATTCTTTTGTCAAGGATGGATCTTGTGCTGATAAATAATCAGCATCATATTTATCAAATATTTCCTTGAACATTGTTTTTCCCTCTTTTGTGAAGGATATGAATTCTTCTGATGAATATTTGATCCCGTTCTCAGACAAGCTATGTATTCCTATGTCAATGTTTGGTGAAAATGAGATTGGTATTCTTTCAAGTAAAGGGATTAAAGAGATATCAAAATCAGTTAGCCTGCTATTTATTATTGATGCATCTTCAGGAGTTGATATTTTTAATTCAGGATTTGCTTCGGATAGCATTCTAACGCCTTGAAGCAAAAGGGACCCATCTTTAAATGATATCTCAAGTGGGGTCTCTATATTTGCAGTGTTTGAGAGATATTCATAAGTAGAGGTGCAAGAATCAGGGATAGTATTAAAAAGATGCAAGGAGATTGTTACGAGCATAAAAATAAATAGTACCAGCACCAGGGTCTTCAAGTCTTTCAATTTGCGTTCCGATCTATTCTTGTTCTGGAGCTTAATGCTTGAGTTGATAGATGGGTTAAAGGTAGAATGCTTTGAGATTCTTTTTTTTCTGTTCTTGGTTTTTTTGTCTTTGGGGCCTTTGGCTCTTTATCCCAGGAGAAAAGAGGAAAAACAAATAATGCGCTAAATGCTGCAATTATCGTTCCGATGACTATAGATCCACCGAATCTTTGGGTCGGGGGGAATAATGAAAAGAAAAATATCCCAAAACCGGATGAAACGATTATCATGGAAGTCATTATCGGTTCCCAAAGTTTTTCTCTAACAGCAATCCATGTGTTCTTAGTTTTTAGATTTTGTTTCTTTAATCTTTTGTAAGCGTGTGTCATGTGGATCATGGCATCAATTCCCATGGATATAGCAATATTTGAAGCCGGGGCGGCAATGATATCCATTGGGATTCTAAGCGTGCTAATTATTCCTAGCACACATAAAGGAACAAGGCTTATGCTAAAAGTCATGCCTATCGTTATCCTGAGAGAGTGCGAAGTTAATAAAGCGATTATTGTTAGTATTAAAATAAGGCGTACTAATCCATAGATGAGGCTTTTTGATACATGCTTTGAAAGATTTCCCTCTAAAGCATAAATCCCTCCAAAAAGATGAGGTTTCATATTGTTGTTATCAACGACCCTGGATAATTTCTTTATGACTGCAAGGCGAGTGTCTTTTCGGGTTTCTTCGTTCATCCTAAAAAGGAACAAGGCATATTTTCTGTCTTTTGTAATAAATCCTTCGGCGATGCTGTTGTAAGCGGGTTTTTCCATCATATTGATCAGTTTTTTATTAGAATACATGAAACTAAAGAAATTTGAATGGCGTGCTTCATTTATCATTAAAGGCAATGATATTACAGTGCCTACATCATCATTCTCTTCAAACTCTTTATGAAGTTTCCATAAATGCTCTAGACTTTCATTTGTGTCGAGAGGGTCACCGGTTTTGGATTTAACAACTGCAATTAATGGATTACTTCCGCCGTGCTTATCTATGTACTTAAGGCCTTCAGTTATATTACTTTTTTGAGAAAAGAACGAGATAAGGCTAGGGTCCAAATTCAGGTTAGGTAATTCTGTCGCTGTAAAAAGTACAATGCCAAAAATGATTATCAGAACAAACGAGCGGTTTCTTTCAAAAAAATTAAAAGAATTGGTGAATATTTTTTTCACATTGTCATCTGCCTGTTCATGCAAAGGCGCTTGAAGCCTTAAAAAAGCCGGGTATATGCAATAGACCATTAGAAATGCAATAGCTGTTCCTATTGCTCCGGATGAGCCTAATTCCCGTATAGGTTTTGCAGGAACAGATAGGAGGCTTATAAATCCAAATAAGGTGGTGATCATTGCCCAGAATGATGCTGGCCAAGTTATTCTCACTGCCTCATTAGCTGCCTGATTTTTATTTTTAACATTATAAAGATGTTTCCAGTTGTAAGTAAGGAAAACAATATGGGATAAAGTAAGGACAAAGACTATGGTCGTTAAATTTGCAGTTAATATCCCGATCTTAATGTTAAAGTAATTTGATACCATTAAAGTTATTGCAGCTGTATTAACACAAGTGATGATCATTCCTATCAAGATTCTCAAAGAGTGAAAAACAATAATGATTATTATTCCGAAAACAGCAAAAGCGAGCAAGCTAAACATTTTAAGATCAGCGTTCAAGTGCCTGCGTATTAATTCAACAATGTAAGGAAAGCCTGACAGATGTACATTAAAGTCAGATGAGTTAAATATCTTCTTTATGTTCTCAATTTTTGTGATCAGTGTTGAAAGTTTATCAACGGAAGCGCCAGGCTTAAGAGTGATCAACATGTTGGATGACTTTTCATCCTTAGAGATAAGTAGTCTATGCCAAAAAGGACTTTTTATCGCTGCCTTTACGCTTTTTGGTCCGGAAGAAATGCTTTTTATATCAGTTACAAGATCCAGTTTTGAAATCAAGCTGCCTATTTCCTTTATTTTTTGCCTGTATGCGGCAGATTGAATATCTCCAGAAATGCTAATTAGTATTTGATCATCGTTTCTTTGAAAAAGCCGCGATATTTCAACGTCAGCTTTATAATTAGGATCTTCGGAAGAGAAAAAAGTGTGATAATTCACTTGAGGTGTTAAGTCTACGAATTTAAACAGAAGAAAAACGCAAACAAAGGTTAGAGAAATGAATACCCATGTTTCAAAAGATAGATATAGATCTTTTTTGGCTGTTATTTTACCCATAATTTATTCCTTTAAGCGCCGTAACTCTACTGAACAATTATACTCTATTGATAAGAAATAGGCTATTAGTAAATACTAGGCACTATTGGACTTATAATACATATAAATAAAACTGGAGAGTTTATTATTTTGCATGATATAATCTATTTCTGTAACTTTTCTTTGTGATGGGCGTTTAATAAAAAAGGAAAACAATTTTAATCTTTAGGGGGTAAAAATGACTCTTAAACAAAAGATTTCAATCATTTTATTATTAACGGCTGTTACGATCCTACCTCATGTTTCTAAAGCCAATGTCCGTGTTGACCAGGGCTTGCAATTGGCTGACCAATTAAGAGAAGAAAAATCTTTCAGGATAGCTTTAGGCCATTATGAAGAACTCCTAAAGCAAGAAGGCCTTTCAAAAGAAATAACCCGAGAGTTAAAATTTAAATATGCAGATTGCAGCTTGAGAACACAGGAGGCAAGCCGCTATGAAGATGCGGTTGCTTCTCTTAAGGGTTTAATAGAGTCAGAAGACCATGATCAATGGTGGGCTGAGGCAAGTGAATCTTTGGCGGAACACTACATATTGGTTGACCAGTGGCAGTATCAGCAGCAGATCAAGGAATATTTAAGCAATGCACGCGAATATTGGGCAGGATCAAAAGATATAGAGGTTGCCCGTAAAAGATTTATTAAGGCGACTTTTACTTTGGGGGATTATTTAAGCCAGAACTATGGATGGTATTTTCAGGATGTTAAGTCTGTAAGGGAATTGGGTGGTGAAAAAGTTGACCCAGGGCAGCCGGCAAATAATGGTCTTTTTGTGATTTATGAAGATATTTTAAAGATCGTTAAATCCGATGAAGACAAGGCGAAGGTTTATTATTCATTAGCGATGAGCTATTTGAACCAGTATTATGTTCAAGAGAAAAAAGACCTGGCAGTTGAATATTTTAACAAGGTCATTGAAGAAACCCCTTCTAGTGAGTGGGCAGATGACTCATATTATTATTTAGCTAATTATTACGAGCAGAAACAGGATTATAAGAATGCTTTAAAATCTTACCAGGATTTGCTGGCAAGATTTGGTCGGGGCCAATCAAGATGGGTTGATGATGCAAAAAGGAGGATGGAGGATATAACATCTCCTCAGATAGGGTTAAGCAATAACTTCACATATCTCCCGGGGTCTCAAATACAGTTCTCCATGAATTGGAGGAACATTTCAGTGGCACAATTCAATATTTATAAAATTGACCTCGTTGAAGAAATGTCTTTCGATCTGACGAAGCCTGAAACTGACTATTACAGAGGTGTAGAGAATTATTCTACATTGATAAAAAGAATAGTTGATTCAGGCAAGTATAGTTCTTTGCCAAAAGTTATGTCCTGGCAAAGGCGTATGAAGAATGAAGGCAATTATATGCAGCATAGTGCTATTAATGGTTTAGCCCAATGGCAAGTAGAAGATGATAGTGAAGAGCAAAATGAAGATATTGATCTTGATAAAGGCACTCTTGAGCCGGGAGCATATCTGCTGCTTGTGACAGCAAGCGGAAAGACGGCTTATGACCTTATTTTTGTTACCGAGATGGGATTGGTGACAAAAACTGGAGGGCATTCAGCCTTGTTCTATGCTTTTAACAGTGATACAGGCGTTCCGAAACAGGAAGCAAAGATCAAATTTCAATACAGATATTATGATGATTCAGGCAACTGGAGGTGGGCACAGGGAGAAGGTTTTACTGACACAAATGGCCTGCTAAAGTCACAATTATTAACAAGTAATAACAGATACAATGACCAGCATCAGATATTTGCAGTGGTTTCAGACGGGCAAATGCAGGCTTTTTCTCAAGGCAATTATTATTCTTATGGAGGTGCTTCAGAGCAGTGGAGGCTTTATGCATATAGTGACAGGCCGGCTTATAGGCCCGACGAAGAGGTTTCCTTTAAAGCTGCTTTGAGAAGTTATGACGAAGATTCGTTCCATACACCTTCAAATAAGCCGGTCCAGGTAAGGGTTCTGGACCCCAGAGGCAATAAAGTTTTTGAAAAGCTGTATGTCCTTAATGATTTTGGATCATTGAACGATAAGTTCATTCTGGATGAAAAGGCTACTCTCGGTGAATATAGAATTGAGATCTATTCGCAGGATTTTAATGATCATCTAGGACAGACAACGCTATTTCGTTTAGAAGAATATAAGCTTCCCGAATTCCTTGTTACTATCAAACCAAAGGCCAAAGATGACGAAGGCCCTTCTACATATCAGCTTGGTGATGTGATTGATATTGAGGTTGATGCCCAATATTATTTTGGCGGTGCTGTTGCAGATGCTGAAGTTGAATATCTTGTTTACCAGCAGAACTATGCACATTATTATCGTAAGCCGGTAGAATATCCTTGGTATTACGAGGATATGTACAATCCTTACAATCATTATTACGATAATGGACAATTGATTACTAAAGAAAAGATCAAGACAGACTTCGAAGGTAAGGCTTTTTTTAGCATTGAAACGCCTGAGAATTTGAATCAGGACCTGAAATACCGTATTGAGGTACGCATTGTTGACCAAAGCAGGAGAGAGATTACTGCTACATCTGAGATCAAAGTTACACGCTTTCCTTTTTACGCATATCTTAATCCAAAACAGAATCTTTATAGGCCGGGAGATAAAGCGGAAGTTGATATAAAGACAATTACTGCAAATGATGAGCCTGTAGCAGCTGAAGGAAAGATAACTGTTTCCCGGAACTGGTGGAAAGATTCTGTTGTTCAAGATGGCAAAATGTTGAAAGAGGCGGCTTATGATAAAAGCGAGCTTTTTACCAAGTTCATAAAAACAGATATAAAGGGGGAAGCTGTATTTTCTTTTGAGCCTGAGCAGGACGGCTACTATGAAGTCAGCTTTGTCGGCTTTGATAGCAAGGGAAAGGAAATAAGGTCCCAGACAAATGTATTTGTTTGTGCCGATCAAAGCAAGGACCTTGGGTATCGCTATGGGGGCGTTCAGATCATTGCAGAAAAAGATACTTACGGCATAGGAGAAACTGCACGTGTAATGTTGGTCGCAAATAATCCTGATACATGGATATTGCTCTCAGTTGAGGCTGATGAAATATTTGATTATAACATGTATCATTTAGACGGGACGGTGAAATTGGTCGAAATACCGATCGCAGAGAATTTCACACCCAATATATTCATAAATGCATTATCTCCGGAAAAACATCAGCTGAAATTATATAACCTGCCGGTAGTTGTTCCTCCTGACGAAAAATTCCTGAATGTAAAAATAGTATCAGATAAAGAGGTTTACCGTCCGCAGGAAGAAGGTGTTTTTGATATAGAAATTACTGATAAGAATGGAGAGCCGGTTGCCGGGGAGGTTTCTCTTGGCATAGTTGATTCAAGCGTTTATTACATTCAATCAGAGTATGCCCAGGATATTCGGCAATTCTTTTATGGCCAGAAAAGGTATCAATCGGTACAAACACAATCAAGCTTTAATTACAGGCAGTATAAAAGATTGGTCCTTGATGAACAAAATAAGATAATTGATGAGATTGCTTATGATCAGAGAAGAAAAGGTGTGAAGAATAATCTGCCTGAAGAGTCTAAGCAGGTACAGCCTATGATAGCGCAGTTTGGTGGAGCTGATATGCTTATGGAAGATGCTGAAATGGAAGGGATGGCGCTAGGTTCTTCAACAATGGTCTCTGACAGTGCACCGATGAAAGCATCAAGGATGGTCAGCAAAGAAAAGAAATCTGAATCTGACAAAAAAGATTCGGATGAATCTGGAATGCTTCAAGGTGGTGGTCAAGGCGGTGAGCTAAAAGAAGCGACTGTTCGAAAGGATTTTCGCTCCACTGTCTTATGGCAGCCGACTATCAATACAAATGCAGAAGGGAAAGCGGTTGTTAAAGTAAAATTCCCTGATTCATTAACGACTTGGAGGGCAACAGCGCGTTCTTTGACAAAAGATACATCTGTTGGGAATGTTACTCATGATACAAGGACAAAGAAGGATGTTATTGTCAGGTTACAGTCGCCAAGATTCTTTACGGAAAGAGATGAGGTTACAATTTCAGCAAATGTGCATAATTACACAGACAGCGAACTTGAAATAAAAGTTAGCATTGATGCAAAAGGCCTTGATATCCAGGAAGATGAGCCTTTATGGGTCAATGTCGAGCCTGAAGGCGAAAGAAGAATTGATTGGAAGGCAACTGCTTTAGAAAAAGGTATCGCAAAGATCACAGTTAGCGCACAATCAAAAGAAGATTCTGATGCCATGGTCAGATCTTATCCTGTAATCCCCCATGGTATTGAAAAATTTATTGCAGAATCAGTTGTTGCAAAAAGCCTTCCGGAGCAGCAGATATCAAAAGAGTTTACCCTTGATGTGCCGAGAGAAAGGATAGAGGAATCTACAGAGCTGCAAATAACACTTTCTCCGTCATTGGCATCCGCAATGCTGGATGCATTGCCATATTTGGCTGATTATCCTTATGGATGTGTTGAGCAGACCATGAGCAGGTTCCTTCCTGCAGTTATTGTTAAAAAGACAATGAGGGATCTGGGACTTAAGCAGAATGAAATAGACGCTTATTTAAGTGATGTTTTAGCTCCGCGTAATGATCCGGCACATCCAGAAAGGAACAGGGAAGAAACTCTGTCAAAGCTGGACAAGATGACAAAAGCCGGACTAGACCGTCTTTATGATTTTCAGCATTCTGATGGAGGATGGGGCTGGTGGAAAGAAGGGGACAGTGACAATTTTATGACAGCCTATGTTGTTTGGGGCTTGAGCTTGGCAAAAGATGCAGGAATAGACCTGAAGAGTGATGTGCTTCAGAGGGCAGTTAATTATTTGCAAAATGAATTAGTTGAAAGAGAAGATGACCCTGACATGCTTGCATGGATGCTTCATGCTTTGGGTAAGGCGAATTCAAGAAGCCAGTTTGAAGACAAACAGATTGCCCGTCTTTGGGAAATGCGCGAGGGACTTAATCCGTATACGAGAGCATTATTTGCACTATCACAATATTACCGTGATGATGTCGATAGGGCAATCGTGCTGGCAAGGAACATGGCTAATGGCATCGAGGAAGATAAAGAGAACGGCACTGTCCATTGGGGTGAGTCAGGTATTCATTATAGATGGAGCGAAGGGGGAGTTGAGGCAACAGCATTTGCGATCAAGGCATTGGTAAATATCTTGCCTGAAAGCGAATATATTGAGCCTGCAGTAAAATGGATGGCGTTGAATCGACGTGGCGCACGCTGGAAAAATACCAGGGATACTGCAATTGCGATACTAGGGTTAGCAGATTATCTTAGAGCCACTGAAGAGCTTGTCCCCGATTTTGATTACTCTGTTCTTGTTAATGGAGAAGTCGCCCAGCAGGGACATGTTGATCAGGCAAACGTGTTCAGTTTTAACCGTATTGTTAATTTGAACAATGAGGTCATTCGTGATGGGAATAATAAAGTCGAGATAGTTGTTAAAGGTAAAGGCTCTCTTTATGTTTCAGGATACCTGAAATATTTTACTCTTGAAGAGAACATTACGCCTGAAGGCAATGAGGTTTTTGTCGAGAGAGAATATTTCATTGAAGATACTGCCGAGACCTTATTAAAAGGCTATGATATAGATTGGAAGCCGTTAAAAAGCGGTGATCACGTCAATAGCGGGGATAGAATTAAGGTCGAGATCACTTTGGATTCTAAAAATCACTATGAATATTTGGTGGTTGAAGATTATAAACCTGCCGGCCTTGAAGCTGTTGAATTAAAAAGCGGCAGCGGGTATGCAGACCAGCTGGATAGTAAAGATCGCGTAACAAATAGCAAGACCTGGTTGTATCAGGAATATCGCGATCAAAAAGCGGTTATGTTCATAGATAAACTCAAGCAAGGTAAGCACCGCATAAGTTACGAGTTGCGCGCTGAAATTCCTGGAACATTCCATGGCATGCCGAACCAAACACATGCTATGTATGTCCCCGAAGTTAGGGCAAATAGTTCAGAGATGATCATTAGTGTTGATGAGTAAAAGATATCAAGATCCTAAGAAATATTAGGACAGTGGAAAAACATTAGTCTCAACGAATGTTACTTTTGGGCTGCGTCCGAATTTCGCCTAATGGTTTTCCACTGTCCTATTGGCAATAGTAATCTATGAATTAAAATATTATGGAACCACGTATTTTAACAGTTACTTTAAATCCTGTGATAGATAAAGCTGTGATCGTTCCCGGCTTTAAAGTCGGGCATGATTTCCGGGAAGAGAACATGTCCGTTAGCGCAGGAGGCAAGGGAATTAATGTTTCTCAGGTTTTAGCGCATATAGGCGTTAAAACTATTGCAACAGGGTTTTTAGGTGTCATAGGCGGCTCTTATATTAAAGAAGAATTATTGAAGCAAAGTATTGAAAATGATTTTACAATGATCGAAGGAACAGTTAGAACAAGCTTTACAATCATTGATCCTGAAAATTCCAAATTGACCAGGATACTTGAGCGGGGCCCAAAAGTAAAACTCTCCGATATAAATAAATTCAAAAATAAATATTCTGCACTGTTAAATAGGGTTTCTGTAGTTGTTATGTCAGGAAGAAGTGTTCAGGGTGCAAATAATTCTCTTTATGGCCAGTTGATCAGAATGGCAAAGCAGAAAAAAGTTCTAACGGTATTTGATACCAGCGGTGAGCCTTTCCCAATAGGATTGAAGGAAAAACCTTTTATGATCAAGCCTAATGTTGATGAGGCAGAAGAGCTTCTCGGCAGGAGAATAAGGTCGAAGAGGGAAATATGTATGGCATTAAAAGAATTTAAGGAGAGAGGCATTGAGCTGGCGATCATAACAGATGGGTCAAGAGGCGCTTTTCTATATGATAAAGACCGGCTGATACATGCGATACCTCCTAAGATAAGTAGAAAAAGCCCTGTTGGCTGCGGAGATGCCTTTATTGCTGGATTTATTGGTTCATATATAAGGAATAAATCTCTGGAGGAATGTGTTGCTCTGGCTGTTGCTTGTGGCGCGGCTAACGCTTCAAGTATTGATCCGGGAGAAGTTAGCAGGCAAAGGGTCATTCAGTATTTTAAACAAGTGAAAATTAATCCATGATCAGGGGAAAGAATGAAGATCACGTGCACTAATTGTAATAGTGAAATACCAGCCTCGGATGTTGATATAAAGAGCAGGATCGCAAAATGTGTTTCCTGCAGTAATATCTTTGATTGCAGTGGCCAGCTGGATTCAATTTCAAAGCAAGATAGTCATCAGCTAAGAAAAAATATAGGAATGCCAAAAGGCATTTTAATGAAAAAGGATCTTGGTAAACTGGTCATTGAAAGGAAGTGGTTTAGCCCGGTGATAATATTTATGACGTTCTTTTGTCTTTTCTGGGATGGTTTTATGATCACGTGGTATACGATCGCTATCACGCAAGGGCAAATAATAATGGCTTTATTCGGGACTTTGCATGCCTTGGTAGGTATTTGTTTGACATATTTTGTCATTGCCGGCTATATAAATAAAACATACATTACTGTAACAAGCCAGATCTTCGAAATAAAACATAAGCCTATGCCATTTCCCGGGGCTATGAGCTTGTCTGCACGTGACCTAAAACAACTTTATTCAAAAGAGCGCATCAGTCATGGTGATCATGGTACAAGCTGCACATATGAAGTGCATGCAAAGACAAATTCTAGCGAGAATATCAAGCTTATTGATAATTTGATGACTAGTGAACAAGCTCTTTATATTGAACAGGAAGTAGAGAGTTTCTTGCGCATTGATGATGAGCCTGTAAGGGGCGAGATAAGCAGGTAGTAAATATATTGAGACTGCCTTTGTATTTTCTTTCCGGGATCAAGAGCTTTAAAAATAGCTTTGATAATATTACTGAACTGAGTTTAAATGCTGATAAACTGATACAAAATTTCCCCGTATGACAAGATAAAAACACGCCTGTTATCCAATCAAAATAAATCCAAAACATCTTTATTGGCTGGAAGTTTTATTAGTGGCTTTTTTTAATCATAGCAAAAACATTCAGCACGCCATGAAAAATATCATTATTCATTTTATAATGCTCAAAATTGAGGATATAATGAAAAATAATTACAATTGTCGGGATATTTTATGAAACACAAAGAGATTAATGAAAGCTTGGTAAGGTTTCATATAGGCATTGCTATACTTGTAGCTGTAATGATATTGGGGACAGTGGGGTTTTATTATGTAGAAGATAATATCAGTTCAATTCTTGATGCGTTTTATTTTACTCTTGTAACAGTTTCGACTGTCGGGTATGGAGATATTGCTCCTGTAACGCCAGCAGGTAAGGTTTTAGCTATAATATTGATCGTATCTGGAGTAGGTTCGGTTTTTGTTGTTGTTCCTACCTTCTTTGAACTTATTGTTAAAAAAGAAATTGAGGAGGTGTTAAAATTGCCTACTGAAAAAAGTAAAATAACAGGTCATATTATTGTATGTGGATGGGGCAAGGTCGGAAAGACGCTGATCGATGAGCTTGAAAGCCGAAAAGAGAAGTTTATTGTCATTGAGAACAACCCTCAAAGAATAAAGCATCTCGTGGACAGGAATCTTCTTGTTATTGAAGGGGATGCCTGCAGTGAAACTATACTTGATAAGGCCAACATAGATAAAGCGAGGCTTCTTTATGCTACCCTTGATGATGCCTCGAATGTTTTTATTGTTTTGACTGCAAAGATACTCAATCCAGGGATCAAGATAGTCAGTAAAGTTGATTACCTTAATAATGAGGCAAAATTGATAAAGGCCGGTGCTGATGAAATAATCAATTGCCATCAGATCGGGGCAAAAAAGATGCTGGATTTTGTAGTGTCAGCATAATTAATAACATTTAATAGAGGTGATATTTATGCCGAATAACTTAGTAAAAAAATCCTTTTTCTTTTTGGCTACCATAGTATTTCTCAGCAATTTTGTTTGTGCTGATGAGATATTAATGAGGAACGGGGACAGAATAACAGGTCAGGTTGTAGATGAAAATCAATTTGAGATGAAAGTTTATACAGGGGTAGACCGGCCGATTGTTATAAATAAGGAATTTATAAGAAGACATGACAGGGACCAGGTTCAGCCGGAAAAAAAGGTTGAAAATGTTTATGTCCCTCAAGAAAGTCAAGAAAATACTGAGGAGAAGGAAGTACCCTATGAGCCTGAAGTTAAGAGCGAAAAAAGCAAAGAAGTTGACAGAATGGTAGAAAGACAGGAAATGGTTAAAAATGCAGTTTCTGTCTGGGAAAGAAAGATCTCTTTGGGATATAGCCAGTCGGGTGGTAATGTCGAATCATCAGATATGGCATTTGACCTTCTGCTGAGCAAAAAGAGGGATGTTTATGAGAACACTATCAAATTAGGCGGAGTGTTTTCTTCAGTAGATAACAGGTCTACCGCTAGAAAATTCAATGGCATGTTAAGGACTGCAACTAGCTTTGGGGGCAATAACAAATGGTATCGGTATTTAAAACTTGATGGGGACCATGACAGGTTCAGTAATATAGATCAGAGGTTTGTTCCATCAGCTGGTATGGGATATTGGTTCAGTGATACAGATGGATTTAAAGCAATGGTGGAAGCCGGACTGGGAGCTGAATATACCAATTTTAGGGATGCCACAAAAAATGAAACACGTGCAGTTTTTGTTCCAAGGGCTTTTGTCGAGAAGAAATTAAAGAATATGAGGCTTTCACAGGAGATGATAGCGTATCCTTCCTTGCTAGACAGTACGGAATACAGGATTCATTCTGAAACGGCTATAACGAATCCCGTAAGCGATAATGTTTTTCTTAGGCTTTCTCTGATCGATGATTATAATTCAATGCCTAATGGGGATACTGAGAAAAATGATTATAGGATGACCTCAGCATTAGATGTAAAATTCTAAATAGGGCTTTTTATGGTTCTAAGTGTTACATAAACGAGCGCATAAATACGCAAATGAATCTTCAAACACAAACAAAGGGCAGTGTTTTTAAAGCACTGTCCTTTGTTTTTTTCCACAGGATTTGACATGAGAAAAGAGTTATTTATAATGGTCGCTGCTGTTGCTTTTATCATGTTTGTTCAAGGTAAAATGAACAGGATGAGGGTTGAAAATGCCCCGGGCGTGATTATCACAGCTAATCCTGAACAGAGACTGTTGCTTACAAGAGAAGGATTTAGACACGGGGATGTCTCGATATCTTTGCTGGCTGAATTCAGCCTGGATGCAATGGTTCTTAGTAAACAGAGATACTATTTTGGCCGAGATGCTGAGCTTGCTCCTTATGACCTTGCATTAGGATGGGGGCCTATGTCTAATCCGGAAGTGATTAAAGATATCAGGATCAGCCAGGGAAACCGTTGGTATACTTATCGCTATAAGATCCCGCCTCCGATACCTCATCGTGAAATAAGTTACCATAGCTCAAATATGCATTTGGTCGCAGCAACAAAAGAGGTTGCAGAAGAGATCAAGAATGTCAGATGGGGGGATATTATCCACATGGAAGGATACCTTATTAATATAACGGGTGATGATGGATGGTATTGGAATAGCTCATTAAGCAGAAGTGACACAGGTGACGGGGCATGCGAGCTAATATGGGTAGAGAAATTTTCTATAGAGTGACCAGCTGAAAGCTCAAAAGGAGAAATAGCACTTTTTATTAATAAAAAAAGTAGATGTCTACTTTTTTTTGCCTATAATCATTAGAGAAGAGTATTGATTTAGAGTTGATGCTGTTTTTTTTTAAAGTGTTTACGCATATCCATGTTATTCTGATTTTTACTATAAACTATGTTCCTATTTATAATAATAATAAACATCATAGGTGTTGGAGTTGCTGCCTTTATTGTAGTGAGTTCTGAAAAGAAGGAAAAAGAGCTGGCTTTAGGATCCAAAGAGCCTGAAGCTGTTACCCCGCTATCTGTGCTGCAAAATGTTGGCTTATCGCTGAAGGGATCTGACCAGAAGATACTTCCCGAGGAGATGATTCCTCTTCCCCCTCAAGAGGATGTTCCCCAAAAATCAATAATATCTGTCGAAGAAGAAGAGATCTTAGACCGTGAAATAGAGGTTGCAGCTGAACTGAGCACGCTAAAAGAAAAGCATGAAAGGCTTGAGAGGCTTTTTAATGAGAAGCAGCTTGAGCTTGAAGCAGTTGACAACAATCTAAAAAGCGAAGTCAAGAACAGAAAAGAATTCAACAGGGTCAAGGATATCCTTGAGAAGGAATTAAGGGATGTAAGGGACAGAAGCCATGAGCTAAGCAATAAAACCAAAGAAGCAGAGGCAAGATCAGAAAATCTAACACGCAGGATAGAGCAGCTTGAGAAAAAGCTTACCGCTACAGAGAAAGAACTGCTGGTCAAAGAGGATGAGGTTAAGAAGTTATTAAATGATATTATCCAACAGCAAAAGATTATTGATGAAGCCAACGAAAAAATAAAACATAAAGATGAAAAAATAGCTGTTCTTGTGGATAGAGTGACAACAGAGGGCGAAAAAACAGAACAGGCAGATAAGGCTAAGCAGGATGATAATCCTCAAGAGCAGTCTGTTCAGGAAGTTCAGGCTCCTGGGCAAGAGCCGTTGCAGGAAGTTAAAGCACAAGAGACTATGGCAGAAGGTTTGCCAAAAGAAATGGAAACGGCACCTCTCGTAGCGGAGCAGAAAGAAATTCAAGAGCCTGTTGTTCAGACACAAGGCCTGCAAGAAGAAGCGTCAAAAGAAGAGCTAGTAAAAGAGGAAGTGCCGTCCGATACATTAAAAAAAGAGATGCCTGCTGACCTTGAAGACGAAGCAATCTTAAAGGATACAAGAAACATCGGGATCATAGCTCACATTGATGCAGGCAAGACAACAACGACAGAAAGAATCCTTTATTATACAGGCACTATTCATAAAATGGGAACAGTTGATCAGGGCAATGCCGTTATGGACTGGATGGAACAAGAACAAGAAAGGGGCATAACGATCACTTCTGCAAGTACTACTTGTATGTGGAAAAAAAAGAAGATCAATATTATAGATACTCCTGGCCACGTGGATTTTACCGTTGAGGTTGAGCGCTCCCTGAAGGTGCTTGATGGAGCGGTCGTTGTTCTATGTGCGACAAGCGGTGTGCAGGCTCAGACTGAAACAGTCTGGCGCCAGGCTGACAGATATGGCGTCCCAAGGATATTCTTCATTAACAAGATAGACCGGCTTGGGTCAGACTTTGATAATGTTGTTGGGCAGCTTCATGACCGCCTTGGAGCAAATGCAGCCCCTATACAATTCCCTGACGGGACTGAAAATGATTTTAAAGGGATAGTCGATGTGGTTAATCAGCAGTATATATTTTATCTTGATGAAACTGGCATGAAGCTTGAGAGGAAGGAAATACCTGATGCATTGAAAGAAAAGGCCAAAGAGTACAGGCAGAAACTTTTAGAGCGGCTGTCTGACGCTGATGAGGAACTTATGGACATGTTCTTATCTAAGAAAGAAATATCTCCGGAAAAGATACAGGCAGTTATAAGAAAAGGAGTTATTAACAACACTTTCTATCCTGTGCTGGTAGGAACGGCTTTGCGAAATAGAGGAGTTCAGTTGGTTCTGGATGCTGTTGTTGACTATTTGCCGTCTCCGCTGGATGTCCCTCCGATCAAAGGAAAGAACCCGAGGACGAATCAGGAAGAGACAAGAAAAACCTCATTCAAGGAGCCTTTATGTGCTTTAGTCTTTAAAACAGCCAATGACCCTTATGTTGGAAAGCTGTATTATACGAGGATCTATTCTGGCGCTATTGCGTCGGGAGACTCTATTTATAATGCCACCCGACAGAAAAAGGAAAGAATATCCAAAATAGTTGTAATGCACTCAAATAAGCAGGAGATCGTAACAAAAGCGGCAGCTGGTGATATTATTGCCTTAATAGGATTGAAGGAAACAAAATCAGGCGATACTATTTGTGACAAGGATGCAGAAATTATTGTTGAGAGCATGAAGATACCCGTGCCCGTAGTTTCCATGTCGCTTGAGCCAAAGACAAAAGGTGACCAGGATAAGATGGGCGAGGTCCTTCACAAGTTTTTGGATGAAGATCCGTCGCTTCAAAGCAGGTATGATCATGAAACTTCGCAAACCATTTTATCCGGGATGGGTGAGCTTCATCTCGAGATTATTATTGACAGGATGAAAAGGGAGCATAATCTGGAAACTATTATTGGAAGGCCTCAGGTTGCATATCGTGAAACTTTGACTCAAAAGGCTGAAAATATAGTTGGAAAGTTCATTTCACAGTCAGGCGGCCGGGGCCAGTATGGGCATTGCGTCATAAATGTTGAGCCGGCAAGCGAGCCTGGCAAGGGTATTGAGTTTATTGACCAGATCAAGGGCGGCGCAATACCAAGAGAGTATATTCCTGCGATAAAAAAAGGTATTATTGTTCAGGCTGAAACCGGAATTTTGGGGGGCTATCCGATAACCGATTTTGTTGTCACTTTAGTCGATGGCTCTTATCATGAAGTCGACTCGAGCGAAATTGCTTTTATTCTGGCTGCAAAAGCAGCGCTTAAGGAAGCTTTGGCGCAAGGCAAATGTGTTTTCTTGGAGCCGATCATGGAGCTTGAGTGCGCTATGCCGGAGGAATTTAACGGTGCTGTTATCGGCGACCTTAACACTAGGCGGGCAAGGATCGTTGACCTCGGAGTGATAGGAAAGCTTAAAACGGCGAAGTGCGAGGTGCCTTTATCAGAAATGTTCAATTATGCAAATGCCCTTCGTTCTCTGACGCAAGGACGCGCATCTTTTTCAATGGAGCCTGCATTTTATGCCGAAGTTCCGCATTATATTGCAGAGAAGATAATTAAAGAAAGAGAAGAAACTAAGAAAAAATAATGATTGATTGGGAGAATGTTTGATCGTGAAAAATAATGTTGCTTTGGTTTTGCTTTGCTCTGGTGTTCTTGTTGCCAGGATCTCAATTGCCGATTCGATAAAATTGACGTCAGGCAAAGTCTTTGAAGGCGAGATAATTGAAAAGACGCAAGAGTATATTAAAATGAATACAAGTGTGGGGGAAATAACAATACCGATAAAAAGCATAGATCCTGATTCGTTATCAAGCGGAGGAGCAGGTAGTGAAATTTCTGAAGAGGAAAAGGCGGCAAGCTTTAAAGTGGATGATTGGGACCAATGGATAGCCCAGAATCAGGGTTATTTGGATATAATTAGTGAAATGCAGCTAAAATATTTGTCAACGATGGATGAATCTACAAGAAATATCAACGAAGCTTTAGGAAAAAAAGATATTAAGGCCGGCAAAGCGGCAGCGGTTAAAGCGAGATCAAAACTTTTATTTTTAAAAGAAGAGGTTTTGAAGGTCCAGCCCCCGAAAGAATTGCAAGGATTTCACGAAAAAATACAACAGACATATAACTATGCTTATAAATCGGTCAGCATGTGGCTGGTCGCAGACCAGCAGGCTTATTACAAATATTATAAACGCTCTCAAAAAGCATATATTGCTTCTGTCAGCGAGTTAAAGGATCTTTATAAGTATAATGATGCTCCTGCTGAAGTGGTTGAAATCATGGAAAA
>MHHG01000010.1:17933-19038 GCA_001805965.1 Omnitrophica WOR_2 bacterium RIFOXYA2_FULL_38_17
GCTCCTGCTGAAGTGGTTGAAATCATGGAAAAGTCTGTGGAAATTTTTAAAGCGGATCTGGAAAATACGTTTTATTAATTATTTTTACAGTGAGGTTGATATGTCAAAAAAAGTTTTAGTGATTTTGGCACAAGGTTTTGAAGAGGTCGAGGCTATAACGCCTATTGATGTATTGCGAAGGGCGCAGGCCGAGGTTGTTGTAGCCGGCCTTGGCGGTGAGAAGATAACAGGCTCCCGAGGGGTTTCTGTGATTGCTGATAAAGTCCTCGATGAAAATGATACCGGCTTTGATGCCCTGATCCTTCATGGAGGAAATCCGGGGGCTGTTAATCTTGGGAATTCAGAGATAGTTAAGAGCCTGATTAAAAAAATGAACGGGCAAGGGAAAATAATTGCCTCGATCTGTGCAGCTCCAGCTGTGGTCCTGGGCCCAACAGGGGTCTTGAACGGAAAAAAAGCCACATGCTTTCCTGGCTTGGAATCAAGGTTCCCTGATAGAGTTGAATTTTGTGAAGACAATGTTGTGATTGATGGTAATATAATTACCAGTAGAGGAATGGGAACATCTCTGGAATATTCTTTGGCTATTGTTGAGATGCTGATAGACAAAAAAACAGCGGACAAGATCTCAAGATCAGTTGTTTGGAAATAAGCGATAAGCAGAAATTCGTTTATTAAAGAATGTTACGAAATATTTTCGTATATTTATAAAAAGGAAAGATATATGAGGATCTATTTAGCAGCATTTTTTATAATGTTTTTTGTAGGGACTTCTTTTGCGCAAGAAAATCAAGTACAATTAAAAGATGGAAAGGTCATGATCAAAACTTCAAAAGAAGTTAAGGTCCTTGATTATTCTGCAGAAGAAAAATATTCTACAATAAAATTAAAAAAATGGGATATAAGAAAAGAGTCTGATGTCGTAGATGAAGCCCTAAAGGTTTATAAAAAGAAACAGGACCCAGTATATTCTCAAAAAATATGGATATCAGCGAAAGATGATGGTACACAAAAAATATTGGTAGAATATAAATCTTTGCAAGAAGATTCCCGTATAATATTTTCGCCGGATGAAGATTATATGTATTATATCGGCCTGTCTGAA
>MHHG01000011.1 GCA_001805965.1 Omnitrophica WOR_2 bacterium RIFOXYA2_FULL_38_17
AGAATAGGGGTCAGCGCCCTAAGCAGGGCGCTGACCCCTATTCTTTGCTCTCTATTCTTTCTATTTTTTATTTATTTAAACCCTGTACACCATAAATCTTAAGCAAATCGTTTATATTTGTGGTTTTCAAGTCTATCCCGCCAGGTTCTCCTAGTGGCAGGAGTATAATTTTCTTGCCTGCTAATGCTTCAGCCATCTTCATCTTGACCATAGTCTTTCCACCTGAGCTGTTCAAAGCTTCAATCATTTTCTCAATACCTTTTGCCTGCGCGATCCCTTCAGACTCAATGGCTTTTGCTATCATTGATTGCTGCTCATAATAAGCATCAGCGCTGATCTTGGCCTTGACGAATTCTCCATCAATATCTGCGATCATCTTGTTGACTTCTCCGGACGCCTGCTGAATCTTCTGCAGGTATTCTTCAACGGTTGCTTTGGTCTCCGATTTAAACCTTTCAACCATCTGGTCAGCAATTTTCTTTTCTTCAATTGCCTTTTGGTAGGCAGCATTAAATCGGTAATCTTTAGGAAGCACGCTTTCTACAATAACACCATATTGATTAAGGATGGTATTTAAAGTTATTTTTGCTGCTTCGGCTTTTTCCGTTCTTTTGGTTGCAATATAAAAATCCTCTGTTTTCAAAGCACCAAATTGCTCTCTGGTAACATTTCTGCTTATCGGACGAACCAATCTTTCCTCGAGCTCCTGGTTGCTTTGGGCTACATTCATTATTATATCCTGAGCTTTATTTGGTTCAATGCGGTATGAGATAATAACATCCAAAGCGATATCATTACCATCTATGGTTTTAAAGATCAAATCATCCTTTCCAGTTCTTGCTCCATGCCTAGATGTAGTCATTTCAATGTTTTGTAATTTAGTATCAAAAACATACCAGGCGTTTATTATCGGAGGAAAAAAATAAGTTGCTCCTGGTGCGTAAACTTTGTTCATTACTCCTTTTTTAGCAAAAGGCGACCACTTGATTATTCTGACACCTACTTCCGTAGATCTAGTTTGATGCGGGAAAAAAGCAAAGAACATAAGAACAAGTATTATTCCTGGGCTCAATATATTAGCAAGTCGTGTTTTCATTGTTGCTCCTTTTCTTGCTCGACTCCGAAAAGCCTTAAAGAGTTTTCAAGATCTAATGGATTAATCCCATATTGTCCGCTTGACGGCAGCATGATTACCTCTATTCCTTTATAAACTTCCGCCATTTTAAGGCCGACTAATTTATCAGAACCTTTATTTTGATATGCCATATTGATAAGCTCCGTCTTTCTGGCATCCGCAAGATTTACCATCAAGTCTGCTTCAGCTGTCTTACTTCGGACATAAAGGTCCTTTTCAGCGTTTTTCTTCATAACATAAGCTTTCCCTTGCTCTAGCGTAACCTTAATATTCGCTTCCCCTTCCTGCCTTGCCTTTTTTACCAAAGCTTCTTCAGTGGAAGCCTTTGCCTTTGACTGGTTAGTAAATACAAGCTGGTCTTTTAGCTTCTTTTCTTCTATGTTGCGCTGAAGTTCTGCACTATATCTGAAATACCGCACTAATATGTGTCCAACAACGATGCCTTTGGGATTGAGCTCCTTATTTAACAATACTAAAGCATTATTAGCTTTCTTCTCTCGTAATGGAGAGTTATAAAATTCTTCAGTAGTCATCTCGCCTAAGGCTTCTTTAAGTTTGGGCTCAGCTTTAGGGATAATTGCATTGTCTTCAAAAAGCCTCCCCGGACCGATGGTAGTAATTACTTTATACGGATCCGTAATTTGATAAAGAATTGTAACATCCACATCCACAAAGAACCCATCGGATGTCTGAATATGCGCGGCTTTTTCCCTTCGGGCTCCTCTAGATGCGGATTCTGTATAATTTGTCAGCTCAAGAACTTGTATATCCCGAGGGAAGCGGTGCATAACTTCTATACCCATTGGCATAAGAAAATGCAGTCCAGTTTCATAAACTACTGACTGGATACCGGTTTTAAAACCAATATTGACCTGTTTGATGCCAAACTCATTAGGCTTTACATATACAAAACAATTTGAGACCATAATTAAAAGCATGATCATAAACAACAGAGGAAGAAACATTGTCCTAATGAAATTATTTATGTCTCGAAAAAGACTGGTAGGAAAGTTTTCCGGATTGAAAAGCTGATGGTATTTATCATCTTGATGCATTTATTTCCTCCTCATTACTAATTGTCGGCAAAATCTTATAATATTTGATTATATATAAATCTATACTTTATGCAACTAAAATAGCCATTAGCATGTTGTGCGACAATAAATAGGTGACTTTTAGGACTTCAAAATAAAAATGACCAATCCTTAATGACCTAAACTTAAATTATTTGATCTCAGTATCTCGATGATTTGAGCATTCTAAATTAAGATTTATTTGGGATTTTCCTGCCTGCCGGTAGGCAGGGGGATCGTGATTTATGTTTTTGTCATCCAATGTTTTTATGGTTTCATATTTACAACAAACAAATCTTTAAATAAATTCTGCCGACGCCTACGGGATTATTTAAGGGGTGCGGATAGGCAGATTTACCCGACCGGCTAACTTTCGCCAGTTTTACCCAAGACTATTTCTCCCGTTCCATTTACCAATGAATTCGGCGGTACAGCTTTTTTGAACACATACTGACATAATTATTAAAAATTAACTATTTGTTAACTTTCAAGGACTATCTTGGTAATGACTTTAGCGCTGTTTTCATCAAGCTGATATGTAATAGTGACTTTATCACCATTTTTTATTTCGGTTGCTGTTATCACTTGCTCATTTTTGTAAATTTCCACTGTTTCGGAAAGATCAAAAATAGCTGTTGTCGCAGATTCCAGATCATCAAGCTGATATTCAATACCAATTTGCTGTTCTTGTAAATCAACAGATACAACTACGCCTGAAAGCTCCATCAAAACGATCTCAGGGGTTTCAGTCACAGTCTCATCCTGTGAAAATACGGCCAATGGGCTAACAATAAGACTGGCCACAAAAACTAAACATATGAATATATTTTTCATCGAAATTATCTCCTTTTTAAAGAATTTTTGATAAAAGTGTACGACATTACGAACATCCACAAGCCCCTGATTTTTGATCAGTTTTTTTTGATACCTGAAAATCAGGCTTCTTTTGAGCCTGAGCAAAAGGCTTTTTTTGTTCAACTGTTTTTTTCTTATCAGCAGATTGACCTTTTTTTTGATCATTGTTCATTTTTTCACCTCCTTTCATTTTTAATATACAATTATACTAATCACAAAACCCCCTAAGATACACCTCTCTTATAAATTTTTATTGGAATAAAATTATACTATGGAACAACAGCGAATACGCCGTTTGCTCAGGTAGGACATTATGACAAGTCCTGCATCATAAATATAAACAAAAATATTATAATAATGATTACTTTGGTCTGGCATAAAAAAACAATTGCTTGAAAATTGCAGTCTCCAAGA
This sequence comes from Omnitrophica WOR_2 bacterium RIFOXYA2_FULL_38_17, assembly GCA_001805965.1. Lineage (GTDB taxonomy): Bacteria > Omnitrophota > Gorgyraeia > Zapsychrales > Zapsychraceae > Zapsychrus_A > Zapsychrus_A unditaenarius. The sequence continues at coordinate 3,478 of MHHG01000011.1, forward strand.
ACTTTTATAAAATTGGTATATTATACCACTAAATTTTAAAATCAACACTATTTTAACTATAAATCTTTTGCAATCGGGTAGGGGTCAGCGCTGACCCCTATTCTTGTAAATCAATGCAATTAAATGCTTTTTGAGTTCTGATACTAAAATACCCTATTCCCCTAACATTATTTCCATCTTCTCTGTTGCCTCATTAAAAGAAACCATAAAATGATTCCCGGGGGCAGGTATATAGCCCTGAAAATTCACGATCCAGTTTTTATCGGAAGCCTCATATTTTATATAATCAATAAAATATTCATCAATTGCTTCATTTTTTTCTGAAGCAAATTCCTTTGATATCCTTATTATTTCTTCAATTTCAAATTTTGGTTTAACCGTATAACCTCCTTCCTCAGAATAAGTATTAACAGCAACCAAAATTAAGGATAAGAACAGAACAACTATACTCTTTTTAAACATATTTCCTCCTCTGTAAGAATAGGGTGCTGAACACTATTCTTATATATTATTCTCACTCCACTTTTGGAAAATTATCAATTTGCCTATTTTATGCGTATGATCATATTTTTTTAAAGCGTAATGCTCTTTTAGAATTCTTTCTACATACTCGTGATTAATGATCCCGCTTTTCTTTACCCTGCTGCCATCAAGGATGCCATAGACATATTCCCTTGCCACAGGCGATAGCATCCATTCATATAAAGGAAAGTCAGAACCGGATTTCCATCCTGGGAAAGTGTATTCTTCTCCAAGTATGCGTGACAGAGATTTTCGGAAAATTAGTTTTGTCCCATTTACGCCAACATCTTTAAATTTCATGTCTCCGGGAATATTGCCTGAGTACTCAACGAAACTATTTTGTAGATACGGGTAATTTACCTGAAATGAATACAGCCTTGAAGCCACATCTGTAATGGCGATCTTATTATGCAGTATAAAATTTCTATAGTCCATCCGCAGTATCTTGTTAAAAATACTTGGCACTGCTGACTTCTTTTGCAAAAAGAAACTGGTGTCAGGGGTATCGTGATAACATTCTGTATAAACATTATATAAATCCACGCCAGCCATAACTTTTGCGTAATCACCGGTAAAAAGCACCTGTCTAAGCGCAGCCTCGCTTCTGTGCTCGCAATGCCAGCCCCAGCCCCGCCAAAAAAGCATATTGTAGTAATTTGTCATTATCGACTCTGTCAAGCTGACCGCGTTATGATCAGGAAGATTCTGTATTAGCTTGTCCGCATCATAGCCGTATTTTTGCATATTCATCATGCCTAACTGCTCTTCAGATCCATCACCGCTAAAAACTATATCACTATACCGGGATATTAATTTCATTATCATGAAGGAGTTGAGCTCAGGCAAAGATACTAATCTCTCAGTACTATTTAAAACATCATCAAGCTCAGCAATGAATTTCTGCGGATAAAAGTCTATCTCCCGGTGCTTGGCGCCATATTTTTTTGACTGTTGGGAAGCTTCTTCCCAATCTTTCTTTTTGTTTTTGTTGACCGTATCAAGAAATTTAATGGTGTAGGTCTTGGCAGAAATCCCGAATTTGACGGCAAAAGCCAAAATAGCCTGCGTATCAAGACCTCCCGAAAAGGCTATCCCAATATTTTTGTGCACTTTAAATATAGAACCAAATAACTTCTCTATCACCTGATAATAATCATTTATCACCTGATCATCTGTCTTACCGAACAGACTATCAGCTATAGATTTTGATTTTAATATTTTCTTTTTTATAGAGCCTTTACTAGCTACCAATAGCTCACCGGGCCTTAGATCGTATACGTTCTTAAATTCAGTATCATCCCCAAGGCTCATGCCATCTGTCATAAAAAAACTATATAATCTAAACGGGTTGATCTCTCTTTTTATCCTGGGCTGTTTCATCAACATCTTTAGATATGAGCTAAACAATACAAGATCATTATCAACATAATAAAACAAAGGTTTTAGGCCTGAGCGGCTTCGATATAAAAAGCTTTGAACGGATTTCTCATCACGAATAAAAAACGAAAAATCACCATCCAGCTCCGCTATGTTGTTTAAATAAGAGTTTTTATAAAGCTCTGCGACCAAACTGGCATTGGTAGGATGTTTGATATGGGCATCATCTTTGATATATTGACGTTTTATTTCTTCCAGGTTATATAACGTACCCTCAAAAACGACTTTTATCCCATTTAGCTCATTGCTGCACGAGATCATTTTTTGACGGCTATCGATCCTTGCGTCAGAGCATACAGCAATTCCTCCGGAACCATTATCAAGCCTTAATGATTCCATATTGCCAGGATTATCAGCAAAGGATAACTCACTATTTTTGCTTGGATTGAAATTGATCTTGCCGATGTAATAATACATATTAAAAAATAAGGCTCCGTCCCTTGTTATTAAACATCACTTACATACCTTTAGCCTTAATGGTATTGAGACAGCGAGCAATGCCACCAGATAATTCCAGAAAGGTACATCGCACATAAGGATCCGCTTGATATACTCATTCATGCCCCATCCATCAGGTTCAGTGGTCCTAACAATCAGGTGAGCCAAAACCATCAAAACAACACAGCCAAGCATCAAAGCACCACCCCGTCCGACCCACCTTTGATCTTTTGCCCCAACAGCTTTAATGGTACTTTCGCGGGCCAGCAAAAATACCATAGGAACGTAAACAAATATGGCTAATACAGTAAATGGTATATCATTGTCCCAAAGCAATTTTGGAAACGCGCTCGCAAGGGCAAGTGAACCCCACGGTGCAATAACAAGGAACAGATACCTCCCGATATTTTTCTTTTGAAAAAGCATGTAGGCGGTCATACCCAAAACCACAGCTATCAAGATATTGGCTAACGGCATACGCATCGCATTTCCCGGAAAATCATAATTACTCACCCGGATATAGGCAAGAACCCCTATGGATATTAACCCGGCCAACGCTGCCGAATACATTCCTGTTATTTTAAGCCAGAGGGAATCCCTTCCTTCTTTTTCATTGAATATCATCAGGCAGCTCCTTTTCTTTAGAATAGGGTTCAGCGCCATATTTACAAAATTTTAACTTTTTAATAATACACCTACAACAAAGTCGTTGCAAGTAATTAACAAACAACATCTTAGGATAAAAACTCCCCTCTGCATACCGGCAGGCAGACAAACGAACAGTTTTAGAACTTTATTTAGAATGAAACGAATACGTATGTTTAGCTAAATAGGTCGCTAACATCTATTATTACCTATTATTTAATTGCTTATATATACCCATAATGTTATAGTAATCAAAAAATTAAAGCAATGACTACCCATAAGAACAACATCTCTTTTGTCTTTGTACACATTGTGATTTTTATATGTGGCAGCGTATTGATGTCACTGGAATTTTCCGGCAGCAGAGTACTCGCTCCATATTTCGGAAGCTCTATCTTTGTTTGGGCCAGCCTGATAAGTGTCCTTCTGATAGCACTTGCCTGCGGCAATTATTGGGGTGGCAACCTGGCAGACCAATCACCCTCATTTACTTTATGGGGCACAATCATTGGATTATCCGGGATATTTGTTCTTATTATCCCATTAATGTGCGGGCCAATATGCAGATTTATCACGCATTTCATTACCGACGATCGTATTGGATCATTAATGGCTACCTGCTGTCTTTTTTTCCTCCCAAGCTTACTGCTGGGAATGGTCTCTCCGTTTGCCATAAAATTTAGCCTCCCTAATGTAGCTATAGCAGGAAACGTATCCGGAAAACTTTATGCGGTATCAGCAATAGGCAACGTTTTTGGCACATTATTTACTGCTTTTTATCTTATTACAAAGCTGGGGATCTTCGCTATCTTTACCACTCTTGGATTGATCCTGATCGTCACTGCAATAGCTATTATTTGTTCAAAAGGAACACGTGCTCATTTTATGTTTTCTATTGCTTTGGCAATTATTTCTCTAATACTGGCCGCTTCACCTGCACCCGCCTTAGTTTCTTTCAAAGATGATGTTGCTGTCCGCTTAGAGAAAGATTCGTTTTACCACCATATTATGATTGTAGACTTTTTGGATAAAAACATCCGAAATTTGCATTTTGATAGGGGTGATCAGACATCAATTTCTTTATCTGGAAACCACGAATCATATAATAGTTACACAAACATGCTTCATTTGCCATTAGTCTTTGCTCCGAATTTCAAAAATGCCCTTTTTATCGGGGCAGGAGGAGCGGTCGTCCCAAGAAATTATTCTAATGACTACCCTAATATTGATATTGATCTTGTTGAAATTGATCCAATAGTGGGCAAGATAAGCACTGATTATTTTTTCCTCAATCCAAATGAACATCTTAAATTAATTATTGCTGACGGGCGCAGGCTCGTACAAAATACGGACAAAATATATGATATTGTTGTTCTTGATGCCTATTTTACAAAAAGCCAAATCCCCTTTCATCTTCTGACAAAGAATTTTTTTGAAGAGCTACATTTAAAAATTAGTCCTGATGGCGTGCTCGCTATAAACCTAGGAGGCGCTGTGGCAGGAAAAGGCAGCACATTGTTTTTGGCCGTCTATAGAACTTTAGCTTCTGTCTTTAACAATTTATATGTTTTTCCGGATATTAACAATAATATCCTTGTTGATTTAAGCCAGTCTCGCAATATTATAATTATTGCTTCGAAATCAAAAGAAAGGTTCTCCCAGCAACATTTATCTGAAAAAATGAAAGCTTTATCAGAATCAGGAATAGTCAAAATTTCAAACTTTGATTACTATGCCCAAACTTTACTAGAGATTAATCCTTCCTCGCTAAGCAAAGCGGTCCTATTGACTGATGATTATGCTCCTGTTGAGCATCTAATGCAAAACCACTAAGAATAAGAGTTAGCGGCCTATATTTCCCTATTCTTCCTATTCTTGGCAATTAATTTTATTCCTGAGAATTATATTTTGCTAATTCTTGCAAAAAGAGATTAACTGGTTCAGTTATATTAAAATACAAAATGATTATTTTGCCGGAAGAAAGCAACATAATCTCTCGTTTCTCAGTCCATTGAACATTATCGTTTTGTACTAATTTATGGCCAACAAGTTCCCAATCTAACCCTACTTCACCATATAAATTATTAACGTAATCAACCCATTGACCGATGCTTTTACGATATTCAGCAATAACTTCTTCTTTGGACTTACATTGTTCATAATTGCTTACATTTTTTAATACTATTGAGTTATCTAAAACACTTAAATCATTTTCTGCATAACTTAGGTTTACCATAAGTAATAAAGCTAATATCAAGAACATTGTTTTTTTCATTTTTTTCCCAAATTTTGTCATACACATTCCTTATCCTTAAGGCTTTTGTCTGATAATTATTCTTTCATAAGCTTATATACATGTTCACCTGACGGATCAAGTGAATTTAACAACATTTTGATCTGGGGTTCGTTGGGATATTTTGCTTGAAACTTAAGAAAATATTCCTTGGCTTCATCAGTTTTTCCCATCTGTAGATACGCTAAACCGATCATGTTAAGCGCGACATCCAAGCCGGCATCGGCAGCAATTTGAAGATGTTCTATAGAAGCGTCAAATTCACCTCTCCCGGATAAATGCTGCCCGTAAAACAGATTGCCTTGAGCATGATCAGGTTCCAATTTGAACAGTTGACCAAAATATTCATCGGTCTTTTCTTTGCTTCCAGTCATATCAAGATTGAACGCAAATGTGTTCGCCTGACCGAGCCTAAACAAGAGTTCTTGTTCAAGACCTTCTTCCTTCAGCATTTGCTCTAATAGAACAATGACATTCTCTAAATCTTTTTCTAAATTTTCTCTTTGAACTTGAGAATCAAATTCCGGCGGATAATTTCGCGCATGCTGAAAAGCATCCTGAAGAATGATGTCTATCTGCTGAAATTGCTCGTTTGCAAAAACAATGCCCTGCAATACATTCACAACTATTAGTGATAACAAGACAGAGCCGATAGTTTTTATTAAAGCACATTTTGATTTTATTTTAACCATACAGATCCCCTCTCTCATATAAAATGTCAGGCACTTACCTGGTCCTTATCGTTAGATCTGTTCAAGCGCTTCCTTTTTTGAAGAAAATATTTTGAACAAGGTATCCACTTTAGACACCTCAAAAATACCTTTTACCTTGCCTGATACACTTGAAATATATATATTACCGTCTATTTCATTCATTTTTTTCCGCATCTCTATAAAAGTCGCAAGACATGAACTATCTATATAATTAGATCCTGAAAGGTCTACAAGTAATTTCTTAACACCATCTTTAACCAATTGTTTAAGAACCGCTCTCAATTCTTGTGAATTATCCATATTAACATCTCCTTCAACATCTAGAACTTTAATGCCATTAATGTCTGATTGCCTAATCTTCATTAGATCCCCCTTTATTTATTTCTTAAAATATTTTCTTATAAACAGGCATTTAGTGTTGTTGTCATACTTGGCTTCATCCATAAATTTTTTTATCAGAAAAACACCGCGGCCATTAGTCTTCTCTAAATTCTCTTCTTTTGTCGGGTCTGGACAGTTCTCAAAATCAAAGCCATCCCCTTCATCACAAATAAATATCCCAACACTGTTTTCATACAAAACAACCTCAACGTTTACCTTCAATTCACGATTAAAACAATTTCCATGCTTGACTGCATTAATAAAAGCTTCTTCAAAACATAATTTGATATCAATTATATCTCCTGAATCTATCGCTTGCGGACTTATTTCATCAACGATCTTCTGGCTAGCATGATTAACATAATTTAAATCTGATGGAAAAACGTATTTTGACATATATACCGGTATTCAATTGGTTATTAATTTAAATTACAAATTTATTTCCCTTTATCAAATTTTTGACCCTGTCTCATTTGACTGGGTTAAAAATGGATTCCACTAATGACATATTTCACGATCACTTATATCAAAACTCTTATAGGTCTTCTTGGATGCAAACAATTAATCCATAAAACATTTAAGAAAAAGCCTTGCAGCGTTCTGATACTAGTTATTCTACCCACCAAATGAAAAAATACGGTACGTGCCATCTGTTTTTCTTTTATCTCAAGAAGCACTTTCCGCCATAGATCCCTTTTCATCATTACCTTTTTTCTCTTCATGATGTAAATAGGACAGAAATCACAAACAAAGTTACAGCAATTCGTAAGCTCAATGAGAACAATGCTCCATAAATTGTTAACTTTACGAAGATTACTATTTTTCATTTTTTTTAAAAATAGTGTGTCGAGCCTCGGCTTAGGATAAACAGATCAAGTCGAGGCTTGACCACATTTACCCAGGATAATAGGAAACATAGATCTTTACTTGTTTCTTTTTTTATTTCTTCAGTATCATTTTAACAGCTTGCTCAAGTGCGGGGTTAAAACGCTCAGGTGCTTTTAGCATCAAAAAATGATCCAGTCCGTCCAACTCGATCAGTTCAAAGTCCTTTATATGCCGTCTGTTCGCTTCCACATCTGTTGGCCAAAGATCGGCGTTCACAGCTACTACCGGAAGGTCCAATCCATCAAACAACCTTGCCACATCACCTGTCAGATACCCGCCTAATGACCCGTTTATTGCACTGAGCGCAACCCCTGGATCAGCCAAAGACATATCAGAGATCACCCATTCATTGACCGGCGAGTTGTCAGAACGCAACATACTTAAAACGAAGCCTCTGACACCTTCCTTGAAATCTTCTTTGAATGGCGTAGTCATCTCCTTTAACTGTTCTTCCCCCAGAGGATATTCCACGTTCTGAAGGTCATCAACCGCGACCAATCCAATAGCCTTCTCTGGCATCAAGCGGGCCGCCTCTGCTATCACAAGGGCACCCATAGAATGACCGATCAAGATCACCTTCTCTGATCCGATACTCTCGACAACAGCATTCACATCCTGACCAAAAGCTTCCATAGTGTAATTCTCACGATCACTCATAGAACGACCATGCCCAGCCAGGTCGATCAGAACCACGTGATACTTCTCCTTGAAATACTCGACCTGCTCTCTCCAGTAGCTCGCGTCACAACTCCATCCGTGAACGAACACAAGTACCGGTCCCTCCTGCCCGTGCTCGTAATAATTGATAGCTGTGCCATCAGCAGAGGTCGCAATTTTGACCGTCTCAATGTTCTGATAAAAAACGGTCTGTGCAAGAACAGGCGAAAGCCCAAGCCCACCCATCAAAAGCATTATAAAAAGTGATAAACTAAAGATCCTGCGTTGTTCCATATGCTCTCCATCGTTTGTTAAAACATAGGACAGACACTTGCGTCCCTATTTCCAAAATTTTCATTTCCTCATGATACATCAATAAAAAAGGCGCTGCAACTATATATTAATAATTACATCGCCTTATGACACAATTAACTCTTCCAAGCAGAATAAATGGTACCAGAATAAATTTACTTATACTAATTATTTAGAAAGGGCCGGACGTTTAAGTCCAGCCCTTTATGATTACAGCTTAAAATGACTAAAAAGTCTTTTTCCTTCTTTTAATAATAGCCATTGCTGTTGTGCCAATACCGAAAAGCAGCACTGAAGCAGGCTCTGGTACCGGGTTCGCACTAACGCTCAAATAGGGAGTATTTACTCCTGATTCAGAAGAATAAAATATGTGAAAAACTTCTCCAGGAGCATCCTTTGCCAATACAAGGGATATCTTTCCACCTTCAGCTAATTGAGCAAAAGAAGTGACATTCCAGGAATACCAGCCCTCATGACTTTCACCTGTAGCCCATGGTCCGATCTGTCTGGTAAAACCCGCAACATCGTCTTCAAAATTAGGACCTGCTGCCTCTATATTCCATTTGAGCGTATCTTCGCTCCAGCCATTTTTTGTTTCATAATAAACCATTATATTGCCGACATCAGGGTCATTATATGTCCAAACATCAGCCTTTCTATATAGATATAACCTTGCGTCTGTAATGTTGTTAAGACCTGTTAGGTCAAATTTGAGATAGGTATGTGTAAACTCTGTTCCATCGATAGCGGGAATTGCTAAATCATAATTAACAGTAGGGCCTGCCCATAAATAATCCGAATACCCGATCCATTTATTATCTTTATCAAGCCCATCACCAAAAAAGCTATCAGTGAAGGTATCTTCTACAACTGGCAAAATATAAGCGTAGCTATAAGTTTGCGCTATAAACAAAAATAACATGATCAAAATGAATATTAATTTCTTCATTTTTCTTCTCCTTGCTATAATTTCTCCAAACATATTAATAAACTGGAGCCTCATTACAAGAAACACCTTTCCTTACCTAAATTTAGCAGCATTTTTTGTGCCAACTTTTTATTCAACTTTATATTTTTTCAATATTTTTGCTAAACCCTTGCAATAGCAAAGACTTAGAAACTAACCCTGTTTTATGATTTTACAGACATAGCTTTTACTATATATATTATATGTTAATAATTATAAACAGTATGTTTATTTCGTACAACAGCATATGCAATAAATACTCCTCAAGGAAACGACTTTCGAACTTTTTTAGAAGGAAATGAAGCTTTATATTTAGTTAAATAGGGCTCCCATCCTCTATTTTCCCTATTATTCCACCCAAACACTTTTAAGATAATCATAAACTTTGCGTTTTTCTCTCTTTAAAGAATCTGCATTCTGACCCATGGCAAGAATTCCAAACCATTCTTCATAAATTCCGCCAAAATTCTTCTTTTTATCTTGCTCGGTTGGATTTTCCACCATGTACCAGCGGTCAAGCCAATCAAAGACAATTCCTCCAATAGAGGACCGAATTGCCTCGCCTTCACTTGCACCACCATGACTATTAGCAACGACATCCTCCCAATTCCCCTTAACATAATACATTTGTCTTTCTTCCGAATATCCATCAGGACCGCTTGCAGGCTTTCCAAATTCAGAAATAAAAACAGGCCTATCAAAAACCTCTTTAACAGATTTCCACAAAGTACCAAAACCAAATGCACCCCGATAAGAATTATAAGCCAACACATCGATCTCCTTAGCGTGCCTTGCATAAAACTTAAGCATATCTTGATTATCTCCTTCACAAACCACAACAGGATGATCAGTATCTAGCTCCTTGATCATTCGAGTTAGCTCTCCTATCAGAGTAGCATATGCCTCAGGCTGATCTTTAGCGTTACAATTTGACCAAGACGCAATATTATTCTCATTTCCTAAGACCCACATCAAAACATACGGCTCATCTTTATGATCTAAAACCATTGCCTTCACTGATTTTTTAATATTTTCACGATGAATTGGATTTGTATAATCAGTACCCTCTGCCCAATCTGCACCAGACCCGATAGTCCAGGACCCAACAAAATTACCCACCAATACACGAATACCATAATCGCTATAAAGCCTTCTTAAAAGTTCTTTATTAGGCGCATGATCATATTGCAAGGCAGTAGAAGCACTAGCTTTATAAATATCCCCGGCTGCATTATTCACTGAAGGTAAATGATAAAAACGAACAGTGTTTACGCCCATTTCCTTCATCAACTGGAAATCGCCAATCTCCTCGCCCGCATCATTCTTTCCGTTACCGTTAACATCCACCCATGCTTGGAACGCCACATCATTTATCCCGTCATTATCATCGTCATATAACATCCAATCGCGCATTGTTGCATTGCCAGGATCTTCCCCGATCTTAACAGGGGCATAAAGCACTCCTTTAATAAAATAAGGCTTTCCACCCACAAAAAGTTCCCAATCACCGTCACTATGCTTAATAACACTTACTTTATCAAGCTGTGCATCTAAGTGATCTTTTGCAACGCATAAATCAACCATTGAAATAAAGATGCAACAGAAAAACAATATTGATACGAATTTTCTTTTCATAATATCACACCCTCTTTGATTTCATAATAGAGATCAAATCCCTATTTCCAAAAATTTATAATACAATATAATATAGCAAAGAAAAAGCCGTTGCAAGTATTTAACTCGCAACGACTGCTGGAAAATTAACTCCCTTAAGTGAACACGTTCATCAACTATCAAACGGGTATTTTTGAATAATTCATTCTGTCTTAAAAAATATAGCTTTAAGAAACGCCACTAAATGTGAGCTTCTCCATAAACTGCCGCCGCTTCCCACTTATTAACACCAGCCATAACATCTTTAAAGCACAGTTTGGCCAACTCATCAAAATTACTTTCTAAGATCCTTTGTATACGTCCTGGCTTTGAATAGAATTCACGCATGCCCCAAGACCCAAGCCGTCCCAGATCTTTAATCGATAAATACTCGGTAGGCACAACAGGGTGAAGAAAATCCCATTTGAGCATATCTAAATTATTTGGATCTATCCATCCCCTCTTAATACCATCTGCCCAAATTTGAGAGCCCGGAGGAGGCGTTAAATAACCGACCCACATAACATCTGGATCAACCTGATCAGCAAATTCAAACCTTCGTTTGATAATACTGTTTTAGTTTATTTAGTTTTCTACAAGAAGACTATCACCTGTCAAATTAATTATTTAAATTTACAGTATGATTATAAGGCTATAATCTTTTCTTTTCTTTATTTTTAATTGTAAAATTCGTCGAATTGTACTTTGGACAGTCTTTTAAGTCATACGGATTCCCAGGGGCCTGGGATTTGGTAAAAACGCACACAGGACAGTTACAATCATCACTTGGACCTATTGGCTTGATTTTATTCTTTTTGTTACGCTTTTGGGTATCTTGGTTCATTTTTATCCCTTACTGGTAAAACTGTCTCACTTAAACAATATGAAAGGTTTTCTCCTAAAATTATTTCTTTGCCTGAAGCTGTTTTTGACAGTAAATGCTGTTTTCCTGCTCCTTAGTCTTTTATTATTTGTTTATTTTCTGAGTAAGCAGACAAATCATTAAGACCTTTAGATGTTAAAACAAAAAAGGGTATTTTTTTGAAATTTGCAAAACAGCTTTTTTACCTATTATCTCTTTAATTTCATTTGGCGCACAACTCCTTACAAGGTCTGCTTGACGGGATATATCTTTAATGCGCTCTAATCTCGTGTCAGCAGTGTAAACAATTAAAATTAGAAAATCCTTTTCATAATTACGATTATTTTGTTTTTTTTATTTCCTCTTCAACTTCATGAGCTCCTTCTTCATAAAATTTTTCTTCATCCGGCGAAAGCTCTTTTAAAAGCCTCAAAAATTCACCCGCATGTACTCTTTCTTCATCGGCAATATCTTTCAATACTTCAATAGCCAATTTATTATCTATGGACTCAGCTAATTGCATATAAAGCTGTATAGCCTCATATTCGGCGGATATCATAAATCTAATCGCTCGAATCAATTCTTCATTTGTAAGTTTTCTTTCTTTCGAAAGCCCCGCGAATGGTGCTCCAAAATCAGGCATGGGCAAACTCCTTTCTTTTATTTGAAATGCAATTTTTAGCTAATATGCGGTTTAATCTTTGCCACTATCGCTTCTTTAGGCATAGCTCCCACCATAGTGTCGATTCTCTTTCCACTCTTAAAAATTGATAATGTCGGTATGCTCATTACTCCATATTTAGATGCAACTTTCTGTGCTTCATCTACATTAAGCTTCCCGACAACTAATTTTCCTGAGTATTCTTTCGCAATTTCTTTAATTACCGGACCAACCAATATCTGCTTTCTTCACAACAAATTTTCCCAGTCCAAACCATTTGTGAATCTTTTTAATTGATATCATTCTATCGGGCAAAGTAAAGAGCGTTTGATAATATAACAACTTCCTAAGCCTGACTGCTTTAGCAAACTTATGTTTCTAATATCATTCATCATATATTCCGAAATATTGGTTAAATTTATTCATTCTTTTGAATTCTTTTTAATGAATAACAACGGAAACACGATGTCGCTAAAACAGCATGGTATCCAAACAGCAATAAATAAAAACAGAAAGATAACAATGTATTCAAACCAATACAACGGTTTACCAACTGCCATAATTACATGAAAAAGTGATGCCCAAGTGCTTATTAACACGTGACCGGCATGAGGAAATTTAGTTGAAGACCAGAAATATGCGATAATAATCCCTAAAATTGCCAACGGATTAACAAGCCACCATTTTTCGATAAACCCTATATGGCTTCCCCTGTTCGGCATATTCAGCAAACTTTCTCCTATATATGGGATCACCGAGTCACTGATAGTAGCGATACCCACTGAACCCACATACCCCACAATCAATAATATCCATAAATTGCATTTACCTTTTAAGCATTTACTTCCAAAATATTCACATGTATGCAATTTATACATAGCTGCAGTAACAAGAGCGCTTAAAACGACATGCAACGGATGAAGTACATAGAATATCGTGTAGGAATAGTTTGTTGGGATTTTTTGAAAAATGGCAATAAGAAAGATGCCGGAAAGAGCGCCCAAAATAGTAAAAGGCATATGAGACTGCAATTCTTTTGAGATCTGTTTTAACATAATATTTTCATCCTTATAAAATAGCTAATTTACGTACGTAAAAGTTTTTATCTTTATACCTGACTTCTTTTAATTTATCTTCTGCCAGTAACTTCCTGATAATATTCTCATCAGTTTTTGTGCGTTTTAGAAATTCCCGTACAGATTCTTCCCTTAAAGGATGTACGGACGCGATACTGAGCAGATTTTTTTCAATGTTCCCTGAGAAGAAAAATGAATCTCCTTCATATCCAATAATAGTTTCAACATTAATATTCTTTTCTTTGAATATTTGATAAGCAGTATTTATCACTTCCTCATTAGGAGACTTTACCCATTTTTCAACAGGGGGCCTGATCGGGACAGAAATAAAACTCTTTTTTGCCTTTATGCCAGCAATAAAATTAGCTGTATTTTCAATATCTTCTGCCTTATCATTTATATCTTGAACTAGCATAGTTTCTGTTAACAACTCACCTTTATATTGATTTGAAAAGGCCAAAACTCCCTGCAAGATTTTCCCGAGATTCAGAGTCGTTTGTGGATTATTAATTTTGTGCCAAATATCTTCGTTTGCAGCATCTATCTTTAATGAAACCAGATCAGCTTTACATAAATCATCCTGTACTTCTTTTTGCCAAATAAGCGATGCATTTGTAATTACTGCCACTCTTGTCCCTAATAGTTTAAGTAATTCAATATGCCTTCCAAGATTCACGTCCAACGTAGGCTCCCCGTCAGAAACAAAGGTGAGATAATCAACTGGCTCATTCTGTTCTTTCAAACTTCTTAATTTCTGATCTGTATTGTTGAATATTACTTCCGGCTCATAAAATGTCTGCCGATGGGCTTGCACATTTGAAGTTTTTCCAACCTGGCAATATACACATGAATAAGAACAATTTTTCGGTGGTATATTATTAATTCCAAGGCTCCGCCCCAAACGCCTTGATGGAACAGGGCCGAATATTATTAGTTTTGAATTTTCTTCCATAATCATTTTCTTAAACCGGCTGATGAATATATTTCTCAATCTTATCCATTATTAAGTTCATATTTGTTAAAGAACAAGATCCTTGCTCCAAGTCAATAAAAGGATGTCCGGAATCTCCTGATCTAACCACTTCCGGTTCAAAAGGGATTCTCCCCAAAAAAGAAACTTTTAAATTATCAGCAGCTTTTTCTCCACCACCAATTCCAAACAATTCAATTTCTTTTTGGCAATGAGGACACCGGAAACCGCTCATATTTTCAATAATACCAATGATCGGGATTTTTAGCTCTTTGGCAAAATGTACGCTCTTTCTTGAATCTAAAATAGCTACATCTTGAGATGTAGTAACAATAACAACGCCCGTTATGTCTGGGATTAACTGGCAAACACTTAAAGGCTCATCTCCTGTTCCAGGAGGAGCATCTATGATCAAATAATCAAGATCTCCCCAATTAACATCACACAAGAACTGTTTTATCGTTTGCATCTTCAAGGGTCCGCGCCAAATAATCGGTTTATCAGGATCTTCGATAAGCAAAGCAATGCTTATGGCTTTTAAATTTTGTATAACCTCCATAGGCTCCATGCCCAAGTGCGAACTTCCTAATCGCTTTCCTTCTATTCCCAACATTTTAGCAATATTCGGGCCGTGGATATCAACATCAAGAATCCCAGTCTTGTATCCTTTTAAAGCTAGTCCATAAGCCAGATTTACAGCGACCGTTGTCTTTCCTACTCCGCCCTTTCCACTCATAACAATGATTTTGTTCTTGATCCGGGATATATTTTCTTTTAACCTTAAATCCTGCTGAGCTTTTTGATCATCCATAATATTTGGGTTCATTTTTTCATTTCCCTTTCTTTAAATTTTTAACCAATAATCTGCTATAGCCTTATATAAAGTACTTATAGATAATATAGCGCAATGGCAGTGATCTTTAGGCAGATGTCTTAATTCTTTG
>MHHG01000012.1 GCA_001805965.1 Omnitrophica WOR_2 bacterium RIFOXYA2_FULL_38_17
CGCCGCTCATAGCTACGAGTATTTTGCTCTTTTTGTTAACAATAGACATTATTGTGATAGTTTCCTGAAAGATACATTTATTTGCCTTAAATTAATGTAAGGATTATATATAAATTAAATATTTTTTAAAGGAATATTTTTGTTTGAAGTAGCTCAAGAAGAACAACTTAATGAGCCAAGAACAAATTTTAGCAGCATTTAAAGAAATCTTTAAAGATTATACACATAGCGAGGCTCAGCATTAATAACAACTCTCATGTGTGGATATTTAGATTTAAACTTATTTGCTATGGATATTTTAACTTTTTGTACCAGTGAATCATCGACCGTATCATTAAGTGCAATGTCAAAAACAACATTACACTTATCTATTTTCTTTCCAACTATCCTAAGTTCATGAAAACTTTTTACCCTATTATCATTACTTACTATCTCACTAATCGTTTGGTAAATATTATCATACAAGGGATGTTCTCTATTTACTGGATCAATATGTGCCACTACTACACCTCCAAAAGATTCAGAAATTGCCTCTTCCACTTCTTCGGATAATATATGCAGCTTATTAACATCTTCTTTGTCTGAAACTTCAAGATGCAATGAAATAATCCTTGTCTGCCCATAACTCTGGTATATGATATCATGAACTCCCAATACCCCTTCATAAGCTTTGGCTATTTTTTCTATTTTCAACAAAATTTCTTTTGATACAGCAGCTCCTAACAGCGGGTCAATTGCTTCTTTACCTGCCAGGTACCCCGAGTACATAATCGCTAGAGAAACGAAAACACCCATAACACCATCTATATAATATAAACCATGTCTAGAAGCGACCATAGCGATCAAAACAAAAATCGTAGTAACAGCATCACATCTATGATGATAACCATCCACCTTTAATGCTTGTGAATCAATAGCATCTCCCAAGATAAAAGCAAATCTAGCCAGCAATTCTTTTACAACTAATGTGGCAAATATTATAGCGATAATCAATACAGAGGCGTGTGATGGATCAGGGTTTAATATCCGGTAAAAAGATTTTTGAAAAAATTCAATACCAGCAACAAACAGCAAAACTGACATGATCAAAGCGGAAACAGGCTCCATCCTTCCATGCCCAAAAGGATGTTCTTTGTCAGGTGGCTTTTGAGATAATTTAAATCCGAATAGGACTACAAAAGATGTAAACATATCTGATAAAGTATGGAATGCGTCAGCAATCAAGGAAACACTGTTAATTAAAACACCTAATAAAAACTTTATTATGAACAAAATAATGTTAACAACTACACTCACCCATCCTTCAAGGGCACCATATTTAGATCTAACTGAAGGGTCTTCAACGTTCGAATAATCTTTTATAAATATTTTTAATATTAAACTGGTAATCGCTTTCATTTATATTTAATTTCCTTTTTTAAATTGCGCCTTTTAAATAGGCAATTCTTTTATTTATTGGAAACCTCTCTATTGCATAGCGTAACATAGTCCTAGGCATTATCTTACAATAATCTTTTAAAAATTTCTCCTCTGAAGACAAATTTCTTTTACCGATTTCTCTAAGCATCCAACCAACTGCCTTATGAATCAGGTCATGTTCATCATTTAATAATTGTTCAGATATTTTTAAAGCATCCCTAAAAACATTATTTTTTATATAATAAAAAGTTGAGATTATTGCAATCCTTCTTTCCCACAACAAATCTGAACTTGCTAATTTATAAAGAATATCTTTATCCTTGTTCAACAAATATGCGCCTACTATCCTATGTGCTGACGAATCAACTAAATCCCAATTGTTTATATATTTAGTATTTTGTATATATAAATTATAAATTTCATCTTTATTGTTCAACTCTTTTTCAAACTTAGCTACAAGAAATAATAAAGCAGCCAATCTTTCTTCGTGTATTGCCGACACAAGAAGAATCCTAACTTCTCTTAAAGAGATGCTAAGATTTCTGTTAACAACTGGTCTTATTTCAGGGACTTTTACTCCTATAAAAATATCACCCGCAGCATACTCTCCAGGTCCGGTTTTGAAAAATCCCTGCAAAATCTTGGCCTTATCTTTATTGCTAAATACTTTTAATTCTTTACTTATGATTTCAGCGTTAATCCTGTCTCTCAAAGTTTTCCTTTTACCCTTATTGCCCTAATTGGCCTGACCGGGCACTTATTTTGGCATATACCACAGCCGACACAAAGGTCCTTGTCCACATAAGGCAACTTAATAACTTCACCATTATTCATAGTTACATTTTTTAATTTAATAGTTGTATCTTTTAATTTTATAGCTTTATCTGAAACTGGACAATGCTCTTCACAAACAATACATTGTTTGCCTTGCGAATGTGGATAGCAGATAGATTCATCAATAATTGCCAATCCCAGCTTCTCTTTTTTCTTTTGCTCCAATTTTAATTCTGGTATCGCTTTTGTAGGGCAAACTTCTCCGCACAAAGTACAATTATTTTCACAATACCCAATTTCCGGAACTAGCTGAGGAGTCCATAAAGCTTCTATCCCGGATTTAAGCAATATAGGGTGCAGGCCACTTGTAATGCATACTTTCATGCAATTACCACACCTGACACAAGTATTTATAAACTTCGCCTCATTATTAACTCCCGGAGGCCTTATAACATTTTTATATTCTGTTATATCAATCTTATTTTTTTTATTAACAAATCCTAAGCTCGGTAAAGAAACAAACAATATATATAGAAATTCGCGCCTGCTTATCGTTCCCTTTGATTTAGCAGGATTAAAATGCTGTTTTTTATTGTTGAATTTAAAAGAAGTCCCCTCAACAGGACAAACATACACACAATCCATGCAAAGGACACATTCATTTTTCTTATAGCTTATATCTTCTTTAATTGCTTGCATTCTGCACGTATTAAGACATTTCTTACAATCGGTACACTTATTTACAACTCTTTGAAAAATTGAAAATCTTGAAAAGATTCCAAACAAAGCGCCTAATGGGCACAGGGCCCTACACCATAATCTAGGTATTAACAACGGAAATATCGCTATTGCAAGAAATATTGAAAGTGAGCTTTCGGAATTTTCGAAAAAGTATATTTTTATTCCTAATAAATTCTTGCTTAAATATCTGTAAAAATCATAAAACTCACCGTATAGTTCAAAATTCTTTATTGCAAAAGCAAATGCTTTATCAATGACAAATGTCGATGCTGGTATTAAGTTCAGCGAAACAAATCTTGCAAAAATCACTATTGGGTCAAGTAGCCAGGCTGCTTGAATTCCCAAAATAGCTAAAAAGGAAACAATAAACAAAATATAGAATTTTAGCTTTATTATGTTTGCATTCAAGCCAGGACTTAAAACCCACTTATTTTTATTAACAATCCCAATAATATCGTTAATTGTTCCAACAGGACAAATCCATCCACAAACATATCTTCCGAATATCAATGTAAACGCAACAATAATAATTGAAAAAGAAACACCTTCAATCCATTGTCTTATGCTCAACGAAGTAAAAAACATTATTAAAGGGTCCAACCTGAAAAGAAGTTTAGGGGAAATTGCACTATTTAAAGGATAGGTTGTTGACCATATCACATAAATAAATAATCCCAGAAATAAAAGTTGAAAAAATTTTCTTGCAATAATAAGTTTTTTCATAGGAAGTTATTATATGGTCAATTCTTTGATATCAGATTTTTCAAGATTTGATTTCCCAAATTTTCTTTCAAAAGCCTCTTTAAGGTAAGGCACTGACATCGGGTCTTTTTTCATTAATTTACAAGCATAGGTGTCTGCCAAAGTCGGATCAGTTGAAGCAATAACTGTATCCAAATTTATCACATCCTTAAGGCTGCCTCCGCTTGGCCCATTTTTTGTAAGCACTCTTGTGGCATCAATAACAGTAAGGTCGGGGTTTATAAAATCAGTAAGATCGACAAGCTTTTTTGCAATATCAATATGAATAAGCCCCCTTGTTCCGCTGCATACACCCATCAAATTTTTCATTGATAAAGTAAGCCCTGTTAACCCGTGATGTTTTAATACAGGGACATTAATAAAGGTATCACAGACTACAGCATCGCGTACTATAGGCCAATCCTCCATAGCGCTTTTATAAGGGAATTTAGCCTTAAGCACATTCCAATGATCTGCAAAATATACTTTTGCGCCTTTTTCCTCTGCTGCTTTTTGAATACCGCTGTTTTCATATACACGCCTATCATCGTTACATGGTATATCAAAAACATTGACCCTTTTAGCCCCAGCTTTGTAGCAAAGTTCAACAATAGTTGCAACTACTTGCGGGTCAGTATTGGCAGCTTGTTCAGGGCTTCTATCCCAAGCCATATTAGGCTTTACAAGGACAACATCACCTTTCTTAACAAATTTCTCAATGCCGCCTAGCAGCTCTATTGCTTTCTCAACATTTTTCCCTGAATTTAAGCCCTTTACGGCAACAAGGTCATGCGCACAATCAATACTCTTTTTGACTCTTGGCATAGCATCTGAATTTTTGGCAAATGCAAATTTAAGGAACTGGTTTTCTGAAAGAAAATAAACCAGTCCTCCAATAAGGATTTTCATGAACTCCCTTCTTGAAACTGACATTTTTAAATATGCTTCAAGTTTATATAACAATTTATTCATCTTATACTCACTTTCCATGGCCACTTGACGCAAGATTTAATTTCAGGAAACACTGTATAATCAGCATTGCCAATTAATGCCATTGTTTTAACATCAAAATCTTTCAACTCATTTTTTGCTGCAAGCATTGTTTTACCTGACACAACAGCATCATCAACCAACAAAATTTTTTTAAATTCATTGGGTAAATTAAAGGGCATCAGGAGTTTTGGTTCTTTAAATCTTGGTGAATTGCTACTATCCCTATAATTTATATGGATTGAGCTCAGTGATAAGTTGAGATTATAAGCAACTATGCTTGCAGGAACCAATCCCCCTTGTCCAATAGCCACAACATGATCTACATCAGCAATATTTAAATCCGTCAATCCTTTTAAAACTTCTTTAAAACTCAATTCAATCATTTATTCAATCTTTCTGTTATGTTTTTTGAAAACAAGCCAATGATTAAAAGCACGAAAATCCCAGGCAAAGCCAAAGTTAATTCTGAAAACATATTACTTAATTCAAAGCGCTCCGACAGAAAATATATGATTAAATATGAAAACACTTTTGCAAAAACGAATGCAATAAATCCAACAAACCTGCAATATCTTTTTGAATGAAAAATAATTTGAGCAAAAACAGCGAAAACAATTAATTCGAAGGATAATTTTGATGCGATTTCCAGCCGAGGCATTCCTGTAAAAAACGTATTAATCCAAGGAGAGATAATACAAGACGTAATTGCCACGTGTCTCTTATAAACTATTGAAGAAAAAAGGGGCGCATAGAATATTGGTAACCATACTGCCCCAATAGGGTAAGGCCCCCTGCTTGGAATCATATGAAAAAGAATTGGAATTACAAGCATTGCAAAAAAAGTAAGAAGGATCTTGTCAGCCTGAACACTAGCTAAGGACTCAATAACATTTATTTTTGTCTTGAACATAACTAACCTCAATTTTTATTAGTCTAAACTTTAATAAAAAAGGGGATACCTCTTTAGGCACCCCCTTTTGAAAAAGAAAAATAATTTTCAATTTTCCGAAAATTAGTTATTTACCAGCTAAAAATCATAGCTAAAACAAGCATCATAACAACAAAAAAAGTAATTCCACGTACCCATACAGGGGCTCTTGGCATTGTATCAACTTCACTACCTGCTTCCAAATCAGCTACTAGATTAATTTGTCTTCCAATTGTATAAAAGGCAAATGCGGCTAGCAATAACATCAAAGCTTCTGTTCCAACATCAAACCTAAGCACATACAAGACCGATACTGACATAAAAGTAAAAGTGTAAATGTATGTATTCACCTTAACTTTGTTTAGAAAGCCTTTTGTTACATCATTCATTATAATTCCTCCTATATCTGATTATTAGAGCATCTAAATAATAACAAAATCAGTATATCACAAATATATTAAGAGCAAACACAATAATGTTTTAATTATAATTAAGGATTTTTTGTTATTTGATAAATAATATATATTAGCAAATTCTAGGAAGCTGTTCTCCGGAAAGCATATCAACGACACGCATTGTGCCTATACAGCTACGCATTGTAACCAATCCGTGATTTTTAGATGAAACATAACCAATACACTTTGCATCCATACCCAGGCCATGTGAGTGAAAAATATTTAATGCTTTGTCAACATGATCATGTTTTACAAAAACAATAAATCTTCCTTCATTAGCAACGTACATAGGATCAAATCCCAGGATCTCGCAAGCGCCACGAACATCTTCTCTGACGGGTATGTTATTCTCATCAATGGTAATTTGCAGTTTGGAAGTTTTTGCAATTTCAACTAATGCAGATGCTAATCCGCCTCTTGTTAGATCGCGCATGCAATGTATTTCAATGTTTGAATCAATTAGCTTAGAAACAAGTTCATTTAGAGGCGCAGAATCACTTTCTATAACAGTATTAAACTCCAAGCCCTCTCTCACAGCCATAATAGCAATGCCATGTCTGCCAATATCCCCACTTAATATTATCGCATCTCCATCAACAACAGAAAATGGCTCAATACATAACTTATGTTTTATAAGACCTATGCCAGTAGTGTTTATAAATATGCCGTCTCCTTTTCCCTTATCAACAACTTTGGTATCGCCAGTAACAATATCAACACCTGCTTTATTTGCAGCGAATTGCATTGATTTAACAATTTTTATCAGCTTATCCATCTCAAGGCCTTCCTCAAGAATAAATCCTACAGATATAGCAACTGGAACTGCTCCGGACATAGCCAGATCATTAACTGTTCCGTATATTGCCATTGAGCCAATATCTCCTCCCGGGAAAAACAGCGGTTCAACGACATAAGAATCCGTTGTCATTGCAATCCTAGATGAATCAATATCAAGGACAGCTGAATCGTGTGATTTATGCAATTCTTTATTATTAAACTCTTTTTTAAAAACGCCTTCAATAAGCTTATTCATCAGGGTCCCTCCGCTGCCATGCGCTAAAAGGACATTAGGATAATCATTTATTGAGATAGGACAACTGGCATTAAAATCTCTATTTTTAGGCATCAAATTTTTGCTCCAAATGGATTCTTTCTATATCTAAAATATGCATTACAAGCACCTTCTGAAGAGACCATTGGCGCCCCCAATGGGTGCTCCGGTTTACATTGCCTATCAAATTCACTGCATTCATGCGGGTTTTTAATACCCTGCAATACCATTCCCGCAATACATTCAGTCGGCTCTTGAACATTAATATTTTCAAGCTTAAATATTTTCTCCGCATCAAAGCGCTCGTAAGACTTTTGAAGGCCTAATCCGCTGTAAGGTATTTCACCAATACCTCTCCATTTTCTTGGCACAACACAAAACACTTTATCAACAATTTTCTGAGCATTCAAATTACCACTCCTGGTAACAACTCTTGAATATTCATTTTGAACCAAGAAAGTCCCTCGCTCAAGCTGTTCAACACACAATTGAATTCCTCTTAAAATATCAACAGGTTCAAAACCTGTAACCACTATTGGAACTTTATATTTTTCTGCAATTAACTCATATTGTTTATACCCCATAATCGTACAAACATGTCCTGCCGCCAAAAATCCCTGTACCTGATTTTGTTTCGAAGAAAGAACTGCCTCCATTGCCGGAGGCACTAAAACATGTGATACAAGAACAGAAAAATTCGACACCCCTTGCTTATCTGCTTGATATACTGCCATAGCATTTGCAGGTGCCGTAGTTTCAAAACCCACTGCAAAAAAGACGACCTTTCTATCGGGTTGTTTTTTTGCCAGCTCTAATGCATCCATCGGGGAATAAACGATTCGCACATCGCCACCTTCAGCTTTAACTGACAAAAGATCTTTGTTTTTACCGGGAACCCTAAGCATGTCTCCAAAAGAACAAAAGATAACATCTTTCTTTGAGGCGATAATAACTGCTTGCTCTATTGCTTCAAGAGGAGTAACACAAACAGGACATCCCGGGCCATGTATAAGTGTTACATTCTTTGGAAGCAGTTCGTCTAGGCCAAATTTTATAATAGAGTGAGTTTGTCCGCCACAGATCTCCATTATCTTCCATGGACGAGTCGTAGCTCTCCGAATTGACCCAGCTATCTTATGAGCAACTTCTGCATCACGATATTCATCAATAAACCTCATTAAAGCTCATCTCCTCCCCACTCTTCATCAGCAAATCCCTCGATCAGCTTGATATCTTCAAGTAACTTTTCTGCTTCTGCCTCATCAATTATATTTAAAGCAAACCCCACATGCGCAATGACATAATCATTGACTTTAGCGTCCGGAACATAGGAAAGATTTATATCCTTGATCACTCCGCCGAAATTAACTTTGCCAATTTTATTTAATGGATCAACTCCAATAATTTCTTCAATTTTGCCTGGAGCAGCTAAACACATATTGTTTCCTCATATTAATTAAAATAATAAAAATATTATATCACGGCAGATTTGTTTATTTTTCCCTTTTAGCTGCTAGAACTTGGCCTAAAGATATGCCCCCATCATTTGGAGGCACCCTTTGATGCCAGTAAACTTTAAAATTCTCCGTAGTCAATCTATCAATTGCTCTCTCCGTAAGATACTTGTTCTGGAAACAGCCACCTGACAATGCAACTTTGTCAATATTTACAGTCTTTGCAATATCAACTATGATTTCCACTAAAGTGTTATGGAATTTTAAAGATATCATTCCGGTAGCACAGCCTTCTTCTAAATCACTTATCAGTGATTCCAAAAACTTATTATATTTTATAATAAGAACATTGTCATTATCATGAAGCTCATAAGGATAAAACTCATCCGTTTTATATCCTTGCGCAGCGAATTCAAGTTGCATTGCAGCTTGACCTTCATATTTTGAATTATGGCATAAGCCAATCATTGAGGAAACAGCGTCAAACAATCTTCCTACGCTTGAAGTGTTAGAGGTATTAATAATATTTTCTAGCATCTGGCAGATATTTTTTAATTCAACAGGCTCAAAAGAATTAAAAGTTTTAACACTTTTTTTATCAAACATTTTGTCGCCAAAGACCTTATACAAAAGCCCTAAAGCCGACCTTCTGGCTTCTTTAATTGCAATCTCACCTCCAGGCAAACTGAATGGATCAAAATATGCGACCCTATCAAACGAATTGTCATTTATTATCAAAAACTCCCCACCCCACAAGGTTCCATCATCACCAAGCCCAGCTCCATCCCAGCTTATTCCCAGCACGGGTGAGCTAATTTGATTATCTGCCATACAAGAAAGAATATGGGCATAATGATGTTGCACAGAAATTTTCGGCAGCTCTAATCCTTCAGCAAATTTAGATGATACATAATCTGGATGCTTGTCAAACGCAACAACTTCTGGTTTTTCTTCATAAATACCAATAAAGTCATCAATGGTTTTCCCGAAAGCTTCATTTGATTTTTGACTTCCAAGATCACCGATATGCTGACTAATAAAAACATTTGATCCGTGTGAAACAGAAACTGTATTCTTCAGATGCGACCCTAAAGCAATAACTGATGTTTTTCCATCTTCAATAAATATTGGCAAAGGCGCATAGCCACGGGCTCGGCGTAAAATCTGCTCTTTTCCTTTAATTTCACGAACAATAGAATCATCCACATGCCTTGCTATTGGTCTATCATGAATAAGAAAATAATCAGCTACATTTCCAAGGTCTTCAATCGCTTCCCACTCATCAATGCATATAGGGTCTTCTGACAGGTTTCCACTGGTAGCTACTACAGGTATTTTTAGATTCTGCATTAAAATAAAATGCAATGGCGTATAAGGCAACATTACGCCAAGATATGGATTCCCAGGAGCAATATTTGCAGCAACAGGATGCCCCTTTTTCATAAGCAAAACGATCGGAGACTGTGCAGAGCATAGTATTTGTTCTTCAACTTGCGAAACACTGCAAGCTTTTTTTACTTCATCAATATCATAATACATAACAGCAAATGGCTTAGCTTCCCTGTTTTTCCTCACCCTTAAGCGCTCAACCGCCACTGCATCTCTAGCATCTGTCATAAGCTGAAACCCTCCCAAGCCTTTTATAGCAACGATATTTCCCTCTTTAATAAGGGAAGCTGCCATTTTGATAGCAGTAACTGTTTTGCCTATTATCTCCCCTTTATTATCGCATAGTTCTATAGATGGGCCACAAACGGGACAAGCATTTGGCTGCGCATGAAAACGTCTGTTATCCGGATCATTATATTCCTTATCACAGTCATCGCACATCACAAAAGCGCTCATTGTAGTATTCTTTCTGTCATAGGGCAAAGTTTTAATAATACTGTAGCGAGGGCCACAATGTGTACAATTCGTAAATGGGTACTTATAGCGCCTATTAGCTGTATCTTGAATTTCTTTCTTACACTCCTCACACATTGCAATGTCTGGCATGATAAGAGCTGTCTTCTCCCCGATGATACTTTCTTTAATTTCAAAAGATTTATAACCAACCACTTCAAGGAATATCAACTCTAAAGACTGAACATTTGAGTGAACTGGATTCTCTTTATCGATCCTATAAATGAAATCCTCAATATCATTTTTTTCGCCTTCTGCTTCAATTACAACACCTTCAGAAGTGTTACAAACCCATCCATTAAGGCCACAGTCTTTGGCCATATTGTGGATATAAGGCCTAAAGCCTACACCTTGTACAGTTCCCTTGACCTTTAAATGAACTCTTAAAGTAGTCATTAATTAATTTCTTTAAAATTATTTGTCGTTAATGTTTGTTCCAAAAATATAACAGCATCCTTTAAATTATTTTTTGCTTTCTCGGATAAATATTGTCCAAATTCGTTAAAATCATATCCTCTGATCCCTAAAATATACCCCTGGGTTTTTGTTTTAAATAATTCATGTGCCAGGCCTAAAACATTATCAGGTTCAATGCTATGAGTAGAAAAAGTCAATGAAGCTTTAGGAGTTAATTTCTGGAAGGAGAACGGTTCTGTTCCGTTTATAGAGGCATCGGCAAAGATCACAATATCATTCTCTGCTACTGAAGCTGCATCTTCTACAGATAGCTGATAATTAGAATCAATAGTTAATCCAGGGAAGCTCTTTTCTTCGAAGATCTCAGCCAATGCTGGACCTAAACCATCATCGAGCCGCCCTGGATTACCAAAACCAATAAGCAGGACTTTTCCTACAGAGGTCATTATTTAACTTTTTTATCGATCAAATTTCCTTTGTGATCAAATAAGCTGACAACTAAGGGCATTTGCCCCATTGCGTGAGTTGCGCAGGATAAACAAGGATCGTAGGCACGAATTGCAACTTCAATATGATTTAAAAGGCCTTCTGTGATTTCTGGCTTTCCGCTCAAATAAGTCTGGGCAACTTTCTCTACCGCAGTATTCATAGGGACATTATTGTGTGTTGTTGAAACTATCAGGTTACACATTTCGATTTGATCATCTTTATTAACTTTATAGTGGTGGAACAGCGTCCCACGGGGCGCTTCAATAAGACCAACAGCTTCTTCTCTTCTTTTACCCTTTAATACAAGATCATTGCCTTGTAGGTCAGGATCATTCAGCAGCTCCTGTATCTTCTCTGCTGAGTGTAATGTTTCTATCATTCTAGTCCAGTGATATGCTAATGAAAGATTATTTGGCTTTCCGCCTGTTATAGCCATAAATTCTTTTCTAGCTTCTTCAGCTAAAGGAGTATCAATAAAATCACAAGCATTAACACGAGCTAATGGACCAACCCGATACCAGCCTTTTTCATGCCCTAAAGACTTTATGAATGGGAATTTCATATATGACCATGATTTAACTTCTTCCGCAATATAATCAACATAATTATTGTAATCAACCTGATCGAATATTTTATTTCCATCTTTATCTATCGCTCTTAAATTTCCATGATAAAGGTCCATGGCACCATCTTCGCGGATAAGACATAAATGGTTAGAGTCAAAATTAGCAAATTCTTGGGCTAATGAAAGATTTTCAACAGTATAATCCTTGGCTATCTTTAAAGCGCCTTTTGCCCACTCGAGCATTTGTTCAATATCTTTGAGAAAAACATCTCGTTCTGCTATTGAAAGATTCTTATTAACTCCACCCGGGATAGCGCCTGTACCATGAATCTTCTTTCCAGCAGTTGCTTTAATGATCTCTTGTCCATATTTACGCATCATAACACCCTGGACAGCAAGCCCTGGATATTTTTGAGCTATACCAATAACATTTCTAATCGCCGGATCAGCATCAAAGCCGAATAATAAATCTGGTGAACATAAATGGAAAAAATGCAAAACGTGTGATTGAAACATCTGGCCATAATGCATTAATCTTCTTATTTTTTCTGCAGTTGGGGTCAATTTATCGACGCCAACAATTCCATCCATAGCTTTAGCTGCAGCCAAATGGTGGCTTACAGGGCATATTCCGCATAATCTTTGAACAAGAACTGGAACTTCCCAGTATGGGCGGCCTTTAATAAATCTCTCAAATCCACGGAATTCAACAATATGCAGACGAGCCTGCTTTATATTGTTTTTTTCATCCAACAAAAGAGACACTTTACCATGTCCCTCAACTCGAGTAACTGGTTCAATTATTATTTTTTTTAAGTTACTATCACTCACAATAAATCTCCTTATTAATCGTATTTGATCAATTCATATGGTAAATCAACAGGTTTATTTGTTAATAATGCAACTAAAGCCTCCCAAAGAGTATCTGCTGATGGTGGACAACCAGGCAGGTGATAATCCATCTTTACTACGTGATGACATGGATATACTTTGTTTAATATCAGTGGAAGTTCTTTATCATTTGGTGTTATATTTTCTGGGTTATATACTGTCGGCCCATCATGATAGGCTTCATCAAAACACTCTTTTAAAGGAATGTTGTTCCTCATTGCCGGAATACCGCCATCTATTGCACAGTCACCGCAAGAAATAAGAATATCGCAATTTTTTCTGAAATCTTGCAGCACATGGACATTCTCTTCATTACAGCATCCACCTTCCACAATCCCAACGGCACATCTTCCAGTAAATTTTTTAATGTCATCAACAGGAGATTTATCAAAATCAACTAGTTCAATAAGTTTGAGAATTCGGTCATCTATGTCTAGTAAAGACATGTGGCAACCGAAACATCCTGCTAAGGAAGTTGTTGCTACTTTTGGTTTTTCCATTTTTATACCCTTTGCTTTAAAGCGTTTATGATTTTGTTACTTCGATATCTGAACCTATTGGCTGAGTATCGTACAATCTTTTACCGATCGGCACCGCAAAACCAACCCTTTTTTTGATAATAGCTCCTACAGGACATACATTTGCAGCTTTATCGGTTACTGACATATTTGTTCCAGCCAGCGTATCAGAGTTAACAGCAATTTTCTTATTTGCTCCGCGCCCTACAAATTCAAAAACTGACTTTCCATCAACATCTCTAGAAGCGTTAACACATCTTCCACAAAGAATGCATCTATTGCGATCAATAAAAATATCAGGATGGGTAGCATCTAAACTGCGATCAGGAAATTGAAAGGGATATTTTGGCGCACAAATTCCCAAACGATATGCAACTGCCTGAAGCTCACAATTCCCGCTCTTTTCACAAAACATGCAAAAATGATTTCCCTCAACGAAGAACATATCAATAATATTTCTTCTTTTTTCATTTAATTCATCAGTGTTGTTCTCAACCTCAACACCTTCCGCAATCGGTTGTGTACATGCTGCCTGAGCGCGCCCGTCAACCTTTACTGTACAAACACGGCAACTACCATGCGGTGTTAAATCTTTCATATAACATAACCGAGGGATATACACCCCTGCTTTATCAGCTGCCTCCATAATCGTTTGACCCGGACATCCTTTTACATCAACACCATCAATTTTAAACGTTATTGTTTTATCCATATTGCAATTCCTTAAATTAATTAATAAATAACTGATTTTCTTCCCTGAAGTGCTTCAGCAACTTCCAAAGATGCTTTGATATCAAACGTTGGCTGCCTACCGTCTTCATTGGTCTTTAAAACAGCCTCGTATACTTCTCTAAAATTCCTTATACTAGATGTAACAGGATTTGGTGACGTCTGGCCCAAACCACAACGACTGGTGACCTTAACTGTGCTACAAAGGTCCTCTAAATATTTAATGTCAGAAGGTTCGCCTTTTCCTTCAAGTATTTCTTCTATTTTATTCAACAAAAGGACATTGCCAGTGCGGCATGGTGTACAATATCCGCAGCTTTCTTCAACAAAGAACTCTAAGTAACTCTTTACGATTTCCAGAATATTGCGGGATGAATTAAATATAACAATTGATCCGCCAGTAGCCAGGTCATCATAGCAAATAATCCTGCCAAAATCCTTTTTGCCAATTAACTGCCCAGAAGGTCCTCCAATTAGAACTGCTTTAGTGTCCTTTGCGCCAGCATCCTTTAACATGTCTGACACCTTTACCCCAAAATCATACTCATAGATTCCCGGCTTAGAACAATCACCTGAAACACTTAAGATCTTTGTTCCAGTACTTCCTTTTGTTCCAATGACAGAATACCACGCGGCATCTTTTTCTATTATTCTGGCAACACTACAAAATGTTTCAACGTTGTTTACAGTTGTAGGTGAGGCTAAATATCCTTTTTGTGCCGGGAACGGAGGCCTTGTCTTTGGATCCCCCCTCAAACCCTCACAAGAACTTATCAATGCAGTTTCTTCACCACAAATATAAGCACCAGCCCCTATTTGAATACGAATATCAAAATTAAAACCATTTTTCCCGCAAATACTTTTACCTAAAAGACTGGCTTTTTTTCTTTTTGATAATTTGTTTTCTAGGAATGCTTTAAGATAAGAATATTCACCTCGCAAGTAAATGATACCGGAATCTGAACCTATACAATACCCGCCGATTGCCATACCTTCACATAACATGTCAAACTTTTCAGTCAGCAATACTCGATCCTTGAAAGTTCCAGGCTCACCTTCGTCAGCATTACAAACAACATATTTCTTGTTCCCTTTTGCTGCCCTGGTAAATTCCCATT
This sequence comes from Omnitrophica WOR_2 bacterium RIFOXYA2_FULL_38_17, assembly GCA_001805965.1. Lineage (GTDB taxonomy): Bacteria > Omnitrophota > Gorgyraeia > Zapsychrales > Zapsychraceae > Zapsychrus_A > Zapsychrus_A unditaenarius. The sequence continues at coordinate 15,186 of MHHG01000012.1, forward strand.
TCATACCCGTAGGAAATCCGGCCCCGCCACGGCCCCTGAGTTTTGATGATTTGATTATGGAGATAACATCCTCTGGTTTCAGGGTTATAGCTTTTTTTAATCCAGCCTCGGCTACACGCTCAACAAAGATAACTGAGCCTTTTTTTACTATATTGTTCTTGACCATTGACCTGACAAGCTCATCAGAATTATTACCATCACCAAATTCTTTAGTTAGTGATTCTGGCGATGCCCCACTCAGCAAAGCCTTTGAAATTGATTTTGCCTTATCTACAGACAAATTAGTGATTGCAACTTCATTAACCAAAATTGCAGGCGCCTGATCGCTTAAACCTATACATGGAGTATATTCTAATGAAATAGTCCCATCAGCAGAAGTTTGACCAACCTTAATACCTAAAGTTTCACTGAAAGCTTTTGCAATATTATCCGCACCCTTCATTAGATCAACAACATCATTACAAATCCTTATAACAATTTTGCCCTTTTCCTCTTTCGAAAGAAAAGAATAGAAAGAAACAACGCTTTCAACATCTACTCTTTGAACTTTTACCTGTTTTGCAATAAGTTCCATAGCATCGATAGTAACAGCTCCACAATTTTTCTGTACGGCTATAACAATATCCATTAGCCTTGCACGGTCGTTACCGCAAGATTCACAAGCTTTTTTGATTATTTGAAATAATTTCTCGCTCATATAAAACTGTCCTTATTTAAATAGGTGAGTTAATAAAAATAATTAATTGTGAAATTTATAACGATTGAATGTTCATCGTAATATACATTGTTTAAAAAGATTTTCAAGACTTTTTTGATTTAAATTATAAAAAAATAAGTTTTTAATATCCTAATTTATAAAATTAAAGAGTGCTTCCTAAGATATAATTCTTCATTTCCTTCAAATTAAATTCCTGATCCGATATTATCCTGTTTACAATATCACCAATACTTATAATTCCAACTAATTTACCATTATCAATAATTGGTATATGACGGATTTTCTTGTCTGTCATCATAGCCATACACTGGTCTAATGTTTCATTAAGTGATGCGGTTATCAGATTAACAGTCATCAAATCAGAAACTTTAGCTTCTTTAATATTTACTTTTCCAGATATTGACCTTCTTGCGTAGTCCCTTTCTGAAAAAATCCCCTTAATAACACCAGATTCTTCGACAACAACAGCACCTAAATTCTTTTCAGCCATAAGTTTTAATGCACTATAAACAGTTTGATCAGGCTTTATTGTCCACACATCTGAACCTTTGTCTTGTAGAACTTGCTTTACTGTAAACATGTAAGCCCCTCCTTTCTTAATAAACATGAGTAAAATTGTACATTTATTATGTCACTGAAGTAATAAGTGTCAATAAAATATAGATTTGGGGCTTTAAAATATCTATTTATGTAAATAAATACAAATAAGGGAAAAATTATTCAATTTAACAATACTATTCTTCCGTTACAAATCTCGCTTGTTGTCCAACTGATTGACTGCGTTTTTCCTTCAGCCAGAAAATCCATTCATCCATGCCTGCTGATGTTTTTGAGGAAATTTCAAGGAAAGTCACGTTCGCGTTTAGCTTGGCAATATCGTCTTTGACCTTTTTAATATCAAAATCCAAAATCCCCAGAAGGTCCGATTTAGTCAATAAAACAATATCCGCAACCCTGAAAGTAGTCGGATACTTGGCAACTTTATCGTCTCCTTCGGGAACACTTAAAAGCACAACTTTAAGATTTTCACCAAGGTCAAATTCGCCGGGACATACAAGATTACCAACATTTTCAATAAAAACATAATCAGCTTCATCTATGGCTAAGTCCTTAAGGCTTTCTGAAACTTGATTAGCATAAAGGTGACAACTCATGCCAGTATTTATCTGAACTGCCCTTAGGGCTATTCCAGATACACGGTCAGCATCTCTAGTTGTCTGAAGGTCGCCAACAATAACAATAGATTTTTGTTCTTTAAGGGCAGGGATCGTTTTTTCCAGAAGGGTCGTTTTTCCACTTCCGGGAGAACTTATGATATTTAATGCTAGCACCTTTGCCTTATTAAAAATCTTTCTATTTTCATTCGCGACAATATCATTCGCTTTTAAAACATTCTTAACCACGTTAACTTTCATCATAAAACTCTCTTTCTCTGGGTGCTATAAAACCTACTAATGTTTTCAAATAAAACTCTTAGAAAATGAATGTATTCTTAGCAAGGTTAACTTTATTTATCACCTATAATCGCTTTAAGAATTATTTCATTTCCTTTTAATGTCTTAACATCTGCAAGATTACAGTTTTTACATAAAAAATCATCTATTGCTGGTTCAAACTGACTTTTACATTTATTGCAAACAACTAAAGCCGGCACTTCTAAAATCGTTAAAACAGCATTTTCACATATAGTGTTTAATTTGACAGATTCGAAAGCTTCTTGCATAACTTCCGGGATAACTTGACGCAGCACACCAGTTTCCAGTTGGATTTCATCTATCTTGACCAATTTGTTTACTCTTGCAACATCCTCTATTTGATCCATCAAGCTTATAACAATAGACAACTCGTGCATTTAATTATTCCTGGAATATTCTTACTGAATATCGCAAAAAAGTGACAAAAATTCAATTGTTAGGTCAATGTTCTTAACAATAATTTCTTTGGGCACAGTTACTGTTGTCGGAGTAAAATTAACTATGCCTTTCAAACCGCTCTTTATAATGATATCTGCAACCTTTTGACTGTATTCGACCGGAACTGCAATAATCCCAATTTCGACATGCGAACTTGCAATTATTTTTTGTGCTTCTGATATTGAATAAATACTTACACCATTAATTTCTGTACCGATTTTTTTCTTATCGGTATCAAAAGCCGCCACCAACTTTACTTTGTCCTGGTGAAAACCCGGGTACTTCAACAATGCGGAGCCTAAATTCCCCACACCGAACAATACTGCATGAACAATGTTTTGTAAAATATAATTCTCGAGAACTTGTTTTAATTCAGCTGTTCTATATCCTATTCTTGGCCGGCCTACTTTACCAAAATTGGAAATATCTTTTCTGATCTGCACATCAGATAAACCTGTTATTAACGCTAATTGGCTGGATGAAACAACTTCTTTTCTAGACTCGAGAAGCTGCGCAAGCGTTCGAATATATACTAAGGCCCTACTTATTGTCCTTTGAGGAAATTTTTTCAAATATTGTTACTCCTTTATGATATTCTGTAACGATTAGGTCATTATAAGCTTTAATAGTCGTCACTTCAAGAACAAATAAATTAACTATGCTTTTTTATCAAACGAATAACTTCCAGCACTTATGAATATTTTTATTCCTATAGTCTTCAGGTATAGTTCTTGGCGTTAATTCATGTATATGGTCAATAGGCAAATTATCCATACGCGGCTCAAAACATTGATGATTTGTAGAAAAAAACACTATCGATCTAGGAGCCATTAATTTTAAGACTTTTTTAATTAAATCCGGGTGATCTTCATTAACATCAAATGACTTGCCTGCCGCATTATCCTTAAAAAAAGAAGGTGGATCAATAACAGCTAAAGAAAAACGTCTTTTTTCTTTTGCTGCATTAAATAAAAATTCATAAACATCTGATTTCACCATTATGTGCTGTTCAGTATTGATCCCATTGAGCTTTAGATTATCCTTTGCCCAAGTTACATTTGTATCAGAGCGATCAACACTAATGCTGGAAACAGCTCCGCCTAAAGCAGCTGCACAAGTAAAAGCTCCAGTATAAGAGAACAAATTAAGGAAGTCTTTACCTTCTGCATTTTTCTTAACTATTGCCCTTGTTTCTCTATGATCAGAATATAACCCTGTATCTAAAAAATCACTTAGATTGACTTTGAATCTCAAGTCACCCTCATTTACAACCAGACAATCCTCTTTACTATCTATCCTGCTATAACGTATTTCATTTTCTGTTTTAGTCCGCCTTTTTTTAATATATATTTTCTCTTTAGGGACATCCAATGTTTTACCAATAACATTTGCCATTTCCTTAAGCCAATAGTCACTACTCTGCTTTCTCACATATTCTGCAATAACAAGATGTCCTGCGTACCAGTCAACAACTAAGCGAATTTCAGGTATATCCCAGTCATACAAACGAAAACAATCTATATTTTTGCGAGCAAATCTCTTTTTCAAATGCAAATATCTTTTGCGAATTCTATTTGATAATATTTCTGAATGCTGCGCAATCTTTTCTGAAGTAATAAATGCTGTCAATGTAAACCACCATCAAATATAAAGTCTATCTTCTCTTTAAGTTTATTGGCAACAAACAACCTTCCTTTATCAATAAGGTGCTCATTTGGCGAAAAATCTCCCTTCAAATCAGTTCTCCAGCTAAAATAGCTTGCTTTTAAGGTTAAACTTAAATCAATGATATCAAATCCTTCTTTGCTTGCTATTTTCTTTATAACAGAAACATTATCATTAATTCTTCTTTGAAATTCTGGCCCAACTGCTTTGTTCCCAGATTCATAATCAATTGGAGTTACATAAAAAATGACGTTAATATTGTTTAACTTAGCCATTTTATTAATTCTCAACATTGAGCTTATTTTTCTATGTTCTTTTCCAAGAGAATACATGTAATGAAAGATAAATTTATCTTTAATATACTTTTCCGATTTCCAATCGCTATAACGCCGTGACAGAAATTCCTTTACCCTTCCCACAGCTTTATCTCCGTTATAAACAATTGCATTGTTATAATCATGATCTTTTATTTTCGGCAAGAACAGCTTAAAAACCGCAAGCGGCTTATAAAACACTCTAAATATCCAGTTATTGTAATTCTTCATAGCAATATTCTCTTCTTCAAATTGATATCCTGGATTCATGTTCCACTGAGGTGAAAAACTGCGCATATTTATTGGAATGATCAGGATCTTTACATTCTTGTGTTCAGCTATAAAAAACCTAATCATGTTTTCATATAAATCCAGATGATATGCAGGACTATTAAACTCATGCAAACTTAACTGCGGGTAAAATCCTGAAAGTATTTTAAAAATTGATTTATCAATGTCGTCTTCTTTTGCATGAAAATAAACTGAGCTGTCGCCAAACCCCACAATATCATTCTCCTTTTGCAATTCTTTGCTCAGCATATTTACAATTGCAGGAAATTCCTGGGGAAGAATCAAATAAAATACACATTGAAGCAATAACAATACTAAAAGTATTAGGAGTAACTTGAATATAAATCTGTTTAAATTCATAATTAAAATTGGAAATATATAAATGGTATTATTTTTACAACTCCGTAATTCATTATTACCAGACAAAGCAAAAGGTATATCGACCATCTTAAAGCAATATATCTTTCAAAATAAGAACACTTGAACCAATCATGCTTTTGAAAATACTGCACAACAACAAAAAACATTATTAAATAGATTGATGGTATTACATTTGGATAATATTCAGTTGTTTTCCCTGCCATAAATGACAAGACGACAGAGCTTTTATTCCAGTTAAAAAACAAATGAGAATAAATATATATGGCATCTTTTAAAGAATTAGCCCTAAAGAATATCCAGGAAAAACAAACTAATATAAAGGTAAACACTGTCTGCAAAAAAGAATGTATTACAGGAAATTTGTTCAATTTAACAATCTTGACAATTAATGATCTCAAATTCCTTGTTAGTTTAGAAAATATGTAATAAAGAGCATGGAGGAATCCCCAGATAACAAAAGTCCAGTTCGCTCCATGCCATAGACCACTCAGAAGAAAAACGACAAGGACATTAAAATAAAACCTTTTTGCTGAGACTTTGTTCCCGCCAAGCGGAATATACAAATAATCCTTAAACCATGTAGTCAAAGAAATATGCCATCTGCTCCAAAACTCTGGAATGGATCTGGCAAAATAGGGCTTATTGAAATTTTTCATCAGATCAAAACCTAAGACTTTAGCGCTGCCGATAGCAATATCCGAGTATCCAGAAAAATCGCAATAAATCTGAAACGCAAAGAATATAGTAGCTAAATTCAATTCTAATCCGGTAAATGCATCAGGTTTAGAGTAAACCTTATCCACAAAGATTGCTAAGCGGTCCGCAATAACCACTTTTTTGAACATGCCCCACAACATTAGGCGTAATCCGCTAACAACCCTGTCATAATCGAAATTGAACTTTTTATAAAACTGCGGCAGCAATCTTGTTGATCTTTCAATAGGGCCAGCAACTAACTGCGGAAAAAATGCTACATATAATGCAAACATACCTAAATGTTTTTCAGGCTCCTTATCTCCCCTATAAACATCAATAGAGTAGCTCAATGTTTGAAAAGTATAGAATGATATCCCTACGGGCAGCAAAAGATTCAGGGATGAAAACTTATAATCAACGTGAAAATAATTAAATAAGCACCCAATAGATTGATTAAAAAAGTTATAGTATTTGAAGATCGCCAACAAACTTAAGTTCGTAAACAAACTTAAAATAAGATATATTTTTCTTTTTGATTTTTCTGAGTGCCTGCCCATCATTATCGCCGCAAAATAGTCGATCAGGGTTGATAGAATTATGAGCAAAAGATAACCTGGCTCCCAGCACATATAAAAGTAATAGCTGGCAACAAGAAGGAATATCCACCTATACTTTTGATCAATCAGAAAATAGACAATTACTACAACCGGAAAAAATATTAAAAATTGTATTGAATTAAATAGCATCTAGTAAAATACTTTTATATTTAAGTTATAACCCTAGGAACTGAATCGCACACCCGCAAAGCAATATGGCAAACCCTGATATAGCATGCACATATCTTTCAAAATTTTTTAATGGCAGCAAATTCATACCAAAGGTAGTTATCAAGACAGATGCAATCATCGTTATTATAGTAACTGCACTAAAAACTGATGCTACCAAAACCATGCCCACCATGCTTTGTTTAGCCGCTGGATACATCAGTATCGGTATAAGCGGTTCGCATGGGCCTAGAACAAAAACAACAAACAAAGCCCAAGGAACATAAGAAGCCCCATTACTTTGATGCACATGGGAATGTTCTAGCTTATGAGCGTGTTTGTGAATGTGAATTTCACCATCACTGTGGATATGAGGATGTGTGTGCGGTTTATTCTTAATAGCTTGTTTTAAACCATAAATAAAATAAACAAAACCAAATACGATCAACGCCCAAGCAGCCCAATTACCTCTTATAGATTCAAACATTTCAAGTTTACCAACAGTTATACCTAGCCAAACTCCAATTAAGCCTATTACAATCGAACTACCAACATGACCAATACCGCACAAAAAAGTAATTAAAACAGTCTTCAGATATGACCATTTTTTTGCTTTCGCCATTGCTATGAACGGCACATAATGATCTGGCCCTAAAATTGTGTGAAAAAAACCAATTGATGCTGCTGCAATTAATAGCAGCCTGATTTCATTAGACATTTCAGCTCCTGATTTATAAAAATTATAGTTAGTTCACTTTTACAAACTTATAAAACAATGAATTTAGTCAAGTGCGCTCATAACCATTTCACCATGCTTCATTCCTTTTAAAGCAATAAGCCTGTCTGATAATTCTCGCAATTGAAAAGCCTTCCCTTTTACAGCAATAGTCTCTAAACAATTATGATGATCCAAATGGACATGCTGAACTGAAAGCACGGTACTAGGGTAATCATGCTGAATGCTCATCGACTTGTTGAGAATATCTCTTTTGTGATGGTCATAAACAAGAACTATACAACCGCTTACTTCCTGGTTAGCTTCCCATCTATCATCAACCTGATTTTTTCTAATCAGATATCGTATCGCTTGTGACCTATTGGGAAGCTTTTGCTTATTTACAATCTCATCTAAATCTTTTAACAGATTATCTTCTAATGACACACCAAATCTTTTCATAGAATAGCACCTTTTAAGAAATCATAACACCCGATTTTTTCATGTCAACATAAATAATAATCAAATATTTCAGTTAAACAACTTATAAGACTTTAAGGAATTAACTAAATAAGAAAACCTCAAGTTATAATTTACCATATTTTATATCTTGAGGCTTTTTATTATATAGCAGTTTTTAAAACAATTAAACTTTTCCAATTAGGGAATTAATCTTTTCTACCAAAAGATCTTCATTAAACGGCTTATCTAAACAACAATCTACATCCAATGATTTTATTCTCTCTCTTCCATCATCATCAAAAAATGCAGAGATTGCAATAATTTTAACATTTGCATTCTCTGGGACATCTTTTATTCTCTTAGCTACTTCATAACCATCCATTCCCGGCATGCGTATATCCAGCAATACTATATCCGGCCGAAAAAGTAGCATTTTCCTTCCTGCATCAAAACCATCACGCGCAATATCTATTTCAAAATTATCAATTCTTGCAAGGACTCTTTTTATGGAGTTTGACATATTCTTATCATCATCAACTATGAGTATTTTCTTCTTTGAACCATTATTAGCATTAGAAACAAAATCTTCCGGGATTGGAATATTATGTTCTTTCAGAAAAGATATAAAATCATCTTCTTTTACTCTATTATGATTACCAAGTGTTCTGAACGCCTTAATTTTACCTTCACTGATCCATTGAGCCACTGTTCTTGGCGAAACATCACAATGTTTTGCAATGTCATATGTTGTAAGTGCTTTTTTATTCACCATAAATTATATTCCTATGAATAAGTTATAAATTTTTTAAATTCTAACCATAACTATTTTGTTATTCCTGAAATACTCTTTTTTCTCGTTTTTCAGGTTTGACTTGTTTAAATATAAAATATTATGAGACTAATGTCAATGCCATAAATTTCGTTTATCATGTTTTTTTACTAAATCACATTAAAACAGCAATAATATGAAATTTTTATATTTAATTATCAAATAGATTCAAATATTCTTCATAACCTTGTTCAGACAAGTCATTTTTAGGAATGAACTTTAATGCTGCTGAATTAATGCAGTATCTTAATCCTGTTGGCTGTGGGCCATCATGAAAAACATGCCCCAGATGTGAATCAGCATTCTTGCTTCTTACCTCAACCCTTTTGCTAAACAAAGAATTGTCATCTTTTTCTACAATATTAACTGGCTCAAGAGGCTTAGTAAAACTTGGCCATCCTGTTCCCGATTTAAACTTATCTTTTGAACTAAAAAGAACTTCTCCTGAAATTATATCAACATAAATCCCTTCACTTATATTATCCCAATATTCATTAGCAAATGGCTTTTCTGTTCCATTCTCTTGGGTAACCTTATACTGAAGTGGTGTTATTTTTGATTTCAGCTCTTTTACAGATAGCTTGACAAATTTACCTTTTGAATTATTATGATTCTCCGTTTTAAGATCAGCACTCCAGGATCTATTCAAGAATTGGTCACGTCCTGATCTTGATCTGTAATATTTGTATTTAACAGGATGATTCTTATAGTAATCCTGATGGTATTCTTCTGCCGGATAAAAGCGTGAAAATTCAATTATTTTTGTTACAACCAGCTTGCTGAATCTTGCCGAAGCATCTAGATTTTTCTTTGATTCAATAGCTATCTTTTTTTCTTCTTCATTTGAATAGAATATTGCACTTGTATAATAAGCTCCTCTATCAACAAATTGGCCCCCTTCATCCGTTGGGTCTATTTGCCGCCAAAAAACATCTAGAAGCTGAGAATAAGATATTTTTTCAGGATCATAAGTAACTTCAATAGCCTCTAAATGTCCTTTTTGACCATAATTCTCATAAGTTGGATTGTCACCCTTCCCCCCTGTATATCCTGAAACTACAGATAAAACACCATCCAGTTTTTCAAAAGGTAACTCCATGCACCAAAAGCACCCTCCTGCAAAAACAGCTTTTTTATATTGGCCTCCCATTGCAAAACTCCCCATAAAGTTTATTGCAAAACATATAAAACATATCCTGATAATAACTCCTGATTTAGGAATTATATTTTTTATGTTTTGCATTTTTAGTCCTCCTATTTTACTAATAGATCAAAATATATTGCCGCCATAAGAGCCAATCCAGAAGCTATAAAAATAAACAAAAAGTTCACTCTTTCTTTGTTAGACCTTATTTGGCACAAAATAACGGAAAGTATCTTATAATCTTCATTAGTCAGGAGTGTTTCTTTGTTGATCTTTTCAAGGAGCCCAGAATCATCAATAAGTTTGCTTCTTTCTTTAAACACTCCATATTTATACATAAAAAAAACAAAAAAACCTGTAACTCCTATATACCAGGCTAGTTTTCCCCAAAAAGGGGACAGATTCATCAAAACCGTAACAACGCGAATGGCTACAGTAGAAATAAATCCGATTATTATAAAAATCCAAGATATAAATTCTTTTCGGCAGGCTTTTAAGCCTTTACAGTTAGAACACTGAATGTGCGTCATAGAACCTTTCCAATAATTATGATTTTATAAAACTTTCTGTCCGATCAGATTAACTCCTGTGGACAATTTTTCACCGAACAGTCTTGCCTGTTCAACAGAAAGACCATCATCCCAACTATCATTCATTCTTGCACGGCAATCAATAGCACCCATCCATGTCATACCCAGAAAATCAGCTGTAGCGCACATTGCAAGCTGTAAATAGTCTGAGCCATTCATTAAATGAGAGCCTCCGTGGGTACTAAGAAGCGCTAAACCTTTTCCCTTGAGAGCTGTAGTAAAATCAGGATTTATAAAATCTGTCCATCTATCAACAAACAGTTTTAATTTTCCGGACATCTGATACCAATAAATTGGCGATGATAACAAAATAATATCTGCCTTTAACATTTTTTTCTTTAGTGCTGGCATATCGTCTTTTATTTTATCTGTTTGCTTTTTCATAACATCACCAAAATAGTCTTTCCAAACTGCTTCAACATTGTAATCATAAACTTGGATAGACTCTATTTCAGCATCTTTATTTTTCTTCATTCCTTCTATACAGGCATTTAATAATTTAGCGCTATTTCCCTTCGCATCAGGACTTCCGTGAACAGTTAAAATTTTCATAACAACTCCTTAAGCAAAAATATATTTTCTATTTTTTCCCAAACATGATGCTTATATCCTTTTTTATTGCTTCGAGGTCTTCTTCATGCATAACCTCATCAGTCATTATCTGTAATGCCATATCATAAGTAACTGGATCCTTATCTTTAGTAAATTTCATTATATTCTCATAAACAGATATAGCACACTGTTCGCCTTTTATATTCTGGTCTAATAAAACTCTTACATCCGGATTCGCTGGCTTATCATAACCACAGTTAGTAAAATCATACCATTCCTTAGGCTCAAGTAACGGCTCTCCTCCTAATTGGATTATCCTATCTGCTACCATGCCAGCATGACGCAACTCATCAGCTGAATGCTGTATTAATTCTGCAACAACCGCCTCCTTCGGCATACCAACAGCAACCTTTGCTCCAAGCCAATATTGATAATATGCAAGCCATTCATCAGCAAAGGCCTTGTTCAATAATGTTAATAATTTCGGGATCTTGATACCCAATGATTCTAGTATTGCTCTTCCTTTAGTACCCATCTTAAATCCTCCTTTTTAAAAAATACTGTTTTAACATTCTTAAATCCTATCCAAAAGCAACATCCAATACCATCATTACTACAAAGCCTAACATTGCGCCCATTGTGGCAAGGTCTGCATTGCCTTCTCTTTGTGATTCAGGGATAACTTCCTCGATAACCACAAAAATCATAGCCCCAGCCGCAAATGCCAAAGCATAAGGTAATATTGGCTTAGCCACGATAACAGCAGCTGCACCAATAACACTAAATATCGGTTCAACAACACCTGACAGCTGTCCATACCAAAAACTTTTTGAACGGGACATGCCATCACGCCTTAAAGGGACTGATATTGCAAAACCTTCCGGGAAATTTTGAATTCCTATACCAATCGCCAGTGCTATGGCACCAGATAATGTTGCTGACGGTAATCCGGCGGTTACCGCACCAAACGCAACGCCAACAGCCAATCCTTCAGGAATATTATGTAATGTAATAGCAAGTACCAGCAATGTACTTCTTTTCCACGAAGTTTTAACACCTTCTGCTTCATCCATATTAAATCCCAAGTGAAGGTGCGGCAGAATCTTATCAATAAGCCTCAAAAATATTCCGCCGAGTAAAAATCCGGCTGCTGCAGGAAACCATACAGGCAAATACATGCCTTCTGACATTTCAATAGCTGGTGCAAGAAGCGACCAATAGCTAGCTGCTATCATAACACCACCCGCAAAACCTAACATTATATCTAAAACTTTTCGATTTACCTGTCTTGTGGCAAAAACTGTGGCAGCCCCTAATACTGTAACAGACCAAGTAAAGAGGCCAGCAATAAGAGCCTGAGAAACTGGATGGAATTTCTGAAAGATATCAATCATAAGATCGAACCTGTTATAAAGCTTCTTTTCAACATCACCTTATGAATATTTTTAAATAGCATGAATTATGATTTTACAAAAACCCTTAATTACTTTATTTTTTCAGGCTTACATAAATTAATTTGAGGATAGCATTATACATTCAGATCATTTGTAAACTAATAATATTATTATAGCCATATAAGTTTAGCTTTCAAGCAAACAAGTGCCCAACCAATATTTTGGCACCTATGCCTATAAGTATCAATCCCGCGACTATCTCAATTTTCTTCTCGAAAATTTCACCAAATTTATTGCCTATAAAAAATCCTGTATAAGACATAACAAATGTAATTACTCCTATAACAACCACTGGCATAATAATTGATACCTTTAAGAAAGACAGGCTCAACCCCACTGCCAAAGCATCAATACTTGTAGCAATTGAAAGGGCCATCAAGACTTTGTAACTCACATTACTGTCAGACCTTTCTAAAACATCTATCTTTCCAGCTTCCATTATCATTTTAACTCCGATCAAACTAAGCAATCCAAAAGCTAACCAGTGATCAATACCTTCTATCAGATGAACAAAACTTCTGCCAGCAAGCCATCCAATAATCGGCATAACCATCTGAAATAGACCGAAACTTAGACCAAACTTCAATGCATTTTTGATCTTCTGTTTCTTTATTATCACACCACTGGCTATAGAAACTGCAAACGCATCCATAGATAAAGAAAGTGCTATTAAAATCGTTGTTAAAAAATTCATGTTTGTTAAAATTTATTTATAAGATTACCGTTTAAAATGTTTTTTAATGAACCTGTCAATGCTCACTTTTTCCTCTAAAGATTGGATGCCGATTAAATAATCAGCCATTTGATTTGAATAAAAAGGGCCCCAGAGCAATCCTTTTGACGCCAAACCATTAAATATTGCAAGAGAACTAAATTCTGGATGCCTGCCCAATGCTGGATTCAAATCCTTCATGATGGGCCTAACTCCTGCCATGTGGTCAACAACCTCAAATGATGCCTTAATAAAGATCCCGATTTCCGTCAAGATCTCCTCTTTTGCTTTTTCAGTTATTTTGCAGTCAAATTTATCCCACGAATATGTTGATCCCGCTGTATATTTTCCATCACCAATCGGTATACACCATTTACCACAGCTAATAACTGCATCTGGAAGGCCGGAATCTTTATTTGACAATGTCAATATCTCTCCTTTTGCATGATTAAAAGGAAGCCAGGAAAACCATGGATTATCTTGAGATTGATAGCCTTCGCAAAAGACTACACATCGATAATAATTACTCTTCCATTCAACAAGATCGTCTTTAATTTTCAAATCATCATAAACCAACTTTCCCGAAACCAACAAATTGTTCTCTTTGAAATAATCAGTGAAACAATTCAACAGATCAAGTTTGCGGCAATACCCTCCCTGCTGAATGATAAAACTTCCTTTTTGATCATTTAGAGAATCTGCATAAGTGCCGGGCTTCTGTTTTTTTCCATAATATTTCTTAAGATGAGTTTGCTGTCTTTTTCTCGACCATTCATATAATTCCTGTTTAGAGCCGAACAATCTTACTATTTCTTTTGATTCAAAGAATTTTTTATTAAATAATCTTTCAAGCTCATGATAGACTTCCTTTGCATAAGGCAAAAGCTCTTCACATCTCTGGGATAAAACCAGCCGCTTCCCTGTAATAGGATTAATCATTCCAGCAGCAGCTAAAGATGAGCAGTTTTCATGATCTTGGTCAATAATAGCTATTGATTTATTTCGCCTCAACAAATTCCAGGATAAAAAGCTACCCGCCAATCCTTGTCCGACAATAAGATAATCTTTAACCATTCTTCTGTCTATAAACCCTTTTCTCTATTCCGATCAAAAGCGGAGGGTTGTTATCTTGATTAATGAAATCCAGACGAAATACATTATACTTTTGTTTATCCAATTTTTCCGAATAAGCGCATACCTTCTCTTTTTCATCTGTGCCTGTTGGCGGGCCATAATATACAACAAGTAATATTAGCCCTCCATCAACAAGCAAATCCAAAGATTTATTTATCGCTAAAATTGTATTTTGAGCTTTTGTTGTTATCTTTTTATCGCTTCCCGGTAAATATCCTAAATTAAATACAACAAGCTTTACCTTATCTTTAATATATTTATCTATAAATTCATGTCCATCATTTACCAGCTTAACATTTCTAAAAATATTATTACTCTCTAAAAGCGATTTAGTATTATCGATGGCGTTAGCCTGTATGTCAAAGCTATAAACCTTACCTTTGGATCCAACAATATTCGCTAAAAACAATGTATCATTCCCATTACCAGCTGTAGCATCTACTGCAATATCGCCCTCCTTCAGCTTCTGAGAGATGATTATTTTTGCAATATTAAGTGATTGATTTAAAAATTCCTGGGATTTAAACATTATTAAATTGAGTTTAAAGGTTTAATGTGAAGCCATTAAATCAATCACAAAACCATTTTTACTCCTTCAACATTCAGAAGGTCAGAGTTAACCTTACACATTTCCTCTTTGGACTTAACATTAATATCAACACCAAAGCTAAGGTAGTTGCTTTTATTAGATTTATTCCCATCTTGAAGTTTGGTTTTTACTTCAAACTTTTTAAGTACTGATTCAATATCAACACTTATTTCATTTCGGTTAACAGCAATTATTCTGTAATGGCAAATTATAGGGAATTGCAATTTTGGGACTGAAGGCAATCTTTCAGACATTATTTTTTATTCTCCAGTAGTTCAATTTTATATCCATCTGGATCTTCAATGAAGTCTATAACCGTTGTTCCATTCTTCATTTGGCCAGTTTCAAGCACGACCTTACCGCCATTTTCCTTAATCAAATCGCACCCTTTATAAAGCATATTCCTTAGTATCCCAATTATAAATCAATTCTAGGACAGTTAAATTCAGTTCATCTGCATATCCTAAAAAAGCCAAAGTAAATTTACGGGTCGGAAGAGCTTTCTTCCTTAAAATTTTTATTCCAAGAACATTAGCATAAAAATCAATCGATCTATCGAGATCTGTTACTCTGATCACCACAGGCAGCATTCTCATAAATAGCTCATTTTTATAATTGCAGACATTATACTTCAAGGCAATTGTATTTACAATAGCCCCAGCATCTCAGTATAATTTATATGTTGAGGCATATAAAGCAATTGGGTATAATGAAATAAAATTAGAATTCTTCCTAAAAAGAAAAATGTACAAATTAAAAAGTATTTCAATAAAAACGCAGCTTTACTTGTTTCTTTTTTGCTTTCTTGCAATAATTTCCTTCAATGAAAGGTCTTTCAACTCAATATCAAAAGGGCTCATTGCTCTTCTGGTATCCGCTCTATTAGATTTGGCTTTATTTTATATCAGAGAAAAACGTCCCAAGATAACAGAAAGCTCCTTAATTACAGGGTTAATTATTGGATTTGTCCTTTCATCAGACATGAGCTGGTGGGCTTTTGCTCTAGCTTCGTTATTAGCAATTATGTCAAAGCATATTATACGCTATAAAAATAAGCACGTATTTAATCCGGCTGCATTTGGGATCTTTTTTACAATTCTAATCACCAATGGATATACTCAATGGAAAGGCGCTTATGACTGGGCTATCATAATTCCGTTCGGGCTTTATTTTGCATTTAAAATGAAGAAGCTTTTATTGGTCATTATTTACTTCATTCTCTCTCTAATACTGTATTCATTTGAAGCTAGCTTCGATAAAGCATCGTTCATAAACTCAATACTCTATGCAAATTATTTCTTCATGTTTATAATGCTTACCGAGCCAAAAACATCTCCATTTAAAAACAGACAAAAGATGATCATATCCGCGATTATTGCCATTGCATCATTTTTACTTTATTTATTAAAATTCCCTTATGACCCCGTGTTGCCTTCATTGTTAATTGGCAATTTGTTATTTTGCATAATGAGCCAGGTTAAAAAGTGATTTTGGATTTGTAATTGTTTTGTTCGCTACTTTTAGGTGGGGAAAATATTATTGATTTAACAAACTGACCTACCATGCTCCGCCATCTTGTAACTCTAATTTAAAAAAAACCGAACTGTGTGTATTAATAATCTCGCCATTGCCTGTTTCACTTACAACTTTAATAAGGCAATCTTTACACTCTGTTACTTCAAGATTAGATATAAGAAACAACTTTCCGCCTTCAGACATTGTGATTTTAACCTTTCTTCCAATTAATTCAGCCAGCATATTAGCTCCTTTTAAAATTTTTAAAATGTTCGGCTAATTGTTCAGCAATTCCTCTATAATAGTCATAAACTTATCCTTTTCAACATATCCGTCATAATCAGTATTTACAAGATCAAGGTTAAAAGCATCCTTTGGATATGCGCTCAAAAAATATATTTTAGTTTTTGGGAACTTATCTTTTATCCTATTAGAAGCATGAATCCCTGCATTTCTATAGTCCATTTTTATATCCAAAAAAGCAACATCTGGATGCAACGTATAAGCTTTAATAATAGCTTCTTGACTGTTGTGCGCAACAGCGATAACATCATGCCCAAGCATCTCTATTACAGTCTTATAAAGCTGGACAGAATCTTCATCGTCATCAGCGATAAGCACTCTTTTAATCATAATTTTTCTTTCTTCTAAACAAACGTTTTCTAAATTCATATTTATTTTTATACTCTTTTTTATTCTTTTGTCAATTTATAAAAGCTTATAATCGCCTTAAAAGCTGGCTATCCTGCAACAAGTAAAATAATATTTAAATAAATCTATTGTTTTAAAAACCTGCTACTTTCAATTCACAAACGGGTCATCACCGCTGACCTTTATTAACATCCAATGTTTTTTATAATCCTTAAACACGAATTCCGCGTTGCCAGAAAGATCGTTTACATTAGCATTTGAATATTTATTGCGTTTCTTATTCCATTTTATCTTAACAGTTAAAATATCATCTTCTCTCTCTGCGCTGTAAGCAACCGCACTAAATTTTATAACATGCTCAGCTGAAGCAGCATTAGAAATATTACTCAAATATTCGTATTTATTTGGAGTAAAATCATTTGATATATAAGGGTCAAGATAGCCAGGCAAATAATTCTTATAGTTATTGAACATTTCATTAACTATGTTTTGAGCTTCGAATAAGTTCTCACTGCCAGACGGTTCTTTTTCGATCCATGCACACCCAGCTATAATCGCCATAAAAGCTATAACCAAAATTTTATTTTTCATAATTTTAAAGATTCCGATCTCGTTTAATAAATAATTTTATTACAGTGAAAACAGTCTACACAAAGTGTATTTTACAGTCAATATAAATCTAATAACCATGCGGATCATCTCTATTTTTGATTTGATATTTAAATCATTAATGATATAATGTGCCAAAATTACAAGTTGTAATAATTATAGGAGAATATAAATGAGTGCGAATAAAGGCCTAGACTTGATCCTTTCCAAATGCGATGAGCACAACCAAGGCAAAATATGTCAAATAAGTAATAATAAAATATTAGCGACTATTGCAGATAGAATCGAACTCTGTAACCCAAAGAATATTTTTATCCACACAGGAAGCGATGCTGACTGCGAACACATTAAAAAGATGTCTTTAGCTACCGGTGAAGAGCAAAAGCTAAAAATGGAAGGCCACACTATTCATTTTGACCCTCCAACTGAGCAAGGACGAATAGTTAAGCAGACATATGCAATAGAAGATGAAGGTGTATACACTAGCAGTCTTGCCAAAGCTATGCCACGGTCAGAAGCTAATGATATTGTAAAAAAATACATGAAAAACATCATGACCGGAAGAACAATGATCGTAGGTTTTTATATCAGAGGGCCTATTGGCGCCCCTACTTCCTATGCATCCCTAACCTTTTCTGACTCTTGGTATCTCGCGCATCAGCAAAACCATCTATACAGAAAAAATCCAGCATATTTTGAAAAGCAAACAGACCTAATAGGGTTTTTCTTTACAAACACTCACAGTAAAGGAAATTTAAATACAAAAGAAGCCTATGTTTTAACTGACAGAAAAAACAAAGAAACATGGGCATGGAACGTGTCGTACCTTGGCAACTGCGCCTTGATCAAAAAGGGCCACCACCGGCTTGCAAATGATGATGCTATCTATAATCATCGTGGTGAACAGCTTTCAGAGCACATGTTCATTACAGGCATTTCAATGAAAGACGGCTCCACAATCTGGATCGATGGAGCAGCTCCTAGCGGATGCGGTAAAACCACTACAGCAATGGCTGGAGATGTTTTTATCGGGGACGATCTTGCCCAAATATGGATTGACAGCAAAGGAACTATCCGATCAACAAATCCTGAAATAGGCATTTTTGGCATTATAAAAGATGTAAATATTGAGGGCGATCCTCTTCTAATGGAAAGATTAAGAAATCCTGGCTCTACCGTTATTTGGACAAATGTTCTTCTTGCCAACGGTGTTCCCTACTGGGAAGGCAGCCATGAAAACATACCTGACAGCGGAATCAACCACCAGGGCGAATGGACTAAAGGCAAAACTGACGCACAAGGCAATCTTATACCAATTTCACATCCTAATTCTAGGTGTACTATCCGAAGCAATCAGTTAAAAAACTTTGATGAAGAGTCAGCAAATGACCCTAAAGGAGTTGACACAAAAGTTTTTACTTATAGCGGCAGGGATCCTGACACCATGCCTCCTGTTATAGCAGCATTAACTCCTGAAGAAGGTGTTATTTTCGGTGCTGACATTGCATCTGCGACGACAGCAACTGAAGTCGGGGCAAAAGGCAATATCACGCGCTCACCTTGGGCAAATGCACCATTTTTTCTTGGCGCACTTGGAGATTACATGGATGGACAATTTAAATTCTTTACTAATCCAAAACTTAAAACTAAGCCAGTTCTTGCCTCCCTTAATTATTTTCTCACTGTTTCATCTCGCGGAGGCGATTCAGACAAACTTCTTGGCGAAAAAAGAGATGTCAGAGTTTGGCTAACATGGCTGGCTAAATTAGCGAACAAAGAAGTAACTGGCATTAAAACTGCCTTGGGAACTATTCCTTCTTACGATGAATTAAACTCTATTTTTGAAGAACTTATTCCAAATAAAGGTTACACTAAAGAGCTCTACAACAAACAATTCTCGCTTTACATTGATAATATTATCGCGAGAATCGATATGCAGGTTGAAGCATACAAAAAAGAGATCAACATCCCAGAAATTTACTTTGAGACACAGGCCAAAAAGAAAGCCAGATTGAATGAACTTAAATCGGCAAAAGGCGCTATAGTCGTACCAGACCAACTGGCTAATTCATAATTATAGACCCATAATAAAAAAGCGGGCTTTTAAAAGCCCGCTTTTTTATTTAACAAATATTTCATTGTTAATCTAATTATTTCCCCTTATCCCTATTTATAATCTTATTTATAAATATTGAAGTAAATCCCAGCCCTATTAACGTTGGGAAAATATGCTCTACAAAAGAATACAAGATCCCCAAAGCTAATAATCTTCCAGCTGATGCATATTTTTGAAACAGCAAAATAACCAGCCCCTCTCTCATTCCTAGCCCTAAGAATGTTAATGGGATACTGCTCAACAATATAATAATTGGCAGATAAAAAAACACTTCAGAAAAAGGTAAATCAACATTAATAGCTTTTGATAAAAAATAAAAACATACTAGCTCTAAGAATCCGAACAAAAGGCTGAAGAGAATTATTTTCTTATTCTTAAAAATATTTTCATTCTCAAAGCACTTTAAAAGTCGTTTTTTAAATGTCATTATCCATTTATTCTCAGAAAATAATATTTTGAATTTAACAAAGCAAAGGACTAGGGCTGGCTGATCGCCAGGCAAAGAAACCAAAGCTTTAATAAAAACAAAAATCAAACATAAAGACATGAAAAATAACATTGTGAAAAGATTCAGCATATATTCTGCAAATATAGAAAAAACCGAACTTTCATGGTCAATTCCATTGATTTTTTTTAAGTATAATATACGAGATATTTCACCTATTTTAAGAGGGACTGCGCCAATAATTGGGGCACTACCAACTTTTATAAAAAACGCTTCTTTATGTGGCAAATGGCATCCCATTACTTTAAGAATAAGTTTCCATCTTATTGATGAGATAAAAAAACCATTGAACAACGCTACCAAAAGGACTAAAAATATTAATTTTAAATCTGCAGATCCTACCGTAGCGTAAACCTGGCCTAGGGAAGCTTTTTTTAATAAAATAGAAAAGATAATAACCGTTATCGCAACTGACACTATTGTGCGGAAAGGATCTTTATATGACATAAGATTATTGTTTTCTTTTAAAACAAATAAACAAACTGCTCATTACAAAAAAGCATCTTATTCGCCCTAAATATTTTTTAACCATATTTTAATGCTCTTGCTTATACTAGAAACATCAAGATTGTATAATTTTTGCAAGTCGTTTCTATCTCCATAGATCTCACAAAATTGATCTGGTATCCCTATAACCTTAAATGAAGGCGTTTTTTTCTGTACTGCGATCAATTCAGAGATCGCAGTTCCTATGCCCCCCGTTACAAAATGTTCTTCCAATGTTACAAGACATTTAGCATCTTTTACAACTCCCCAAAGCCCTTCTTTATTCATAGGCTTGATCCTGAAAAGATCGATTACACCTACCTCAATTGATTGGGAAGAAAGCTTTTTTGCCACTTGTAATGCGCTATAAACCATCCTACCAGTTGCAACAATATATAACTGTTTTGACTTGCTTAAAACAGAAAATCCTCTAGACAGATCAAATTCAGACTCCTCCTCATATACCAAAGGCAATCCTTCTCTATCCAACCTTATATATCTGGGACCAGATTGATTATCATATTGCCTTGCCAACAGATCTGCCATTAATCCATCAGCTGGGCTATAAATCTCCATATTAGGCAAAGAACGCATCAACGCAATATCTTCTGTTCCATGATGAGTCGCTCCAAGCGTTGAGTAATCAAGCCCTGCACCAATACCGACAATACTAACTGGCAGGTTCATGCAACAGAGATCAACTCTTATCTGTTCATAGCATCTCATGGTTGCAAAAGGCACTATCGCATAAACATATACTATCTTGCCGGTTTGAGCTAACCCTGAAGCAATACCTATCATGTTTTGCTCAGCAATGCCAACATTTATATATTGATAAGGAATTTTTTCTTTGAATTCATCATGACATATTGCCCCGGTATCAGATGTTATTAGGATTATATTGCGATTTTTCTTTGCTTCCTCATAAAGAGATTGAAAGAAAGAATCTCTCATGCCGGCAGTCCAGTGGCTCATTGTAAATCCTCACTTTCTTGATTTAATTCCCTTCGTGCAATATCAAGTTGTTCTCCAATAGGGACTCGATAATGCCATATCGGACTGTTCTCCATAAATGACACCCCTTTCCCTTTTGTAGTTAAAGCAATTATAGCCAAGGGCTTTGATCTTTTTTGTTTAGCATTTACCCTGAGCACATGCAATAATTCAGCAAAAGAATGTCCCTGTACACTTATAGCATCCCAGCCAAAAGCCTCCCACTTGTTTTGCAGCGGAGAAACCGATAAATACTGTTCTAATATCCCTGTCGCAGAAAGCCCATTATGGTCAACAATAGCTATCAAATTATTCAATTTATATTGAGCTGCGAACATTGCAGCCTCCCATACTGACCCTTCATGGCACTCGCCATCCCCCATTAATACAACAGTTGAATAGCCTTTTTTATCCAATTTAGCCCCTAGTGCTAAACCAGCACCAATAGACAATCCATGTCCTAATGACCCTGTAAAAGCCTCAACTCCAGGTGTCGAATTTTCCGGATGACAGCCTAAACGATTTCCATTCTTAGCAAAACCATCTAAATCTGATTTAGGGAAAAATCCAAGATCAGCTAAAATAGCATACAAAGCGGGTGCGGCATGTCCCTTGCTTAAAATAAACCTGTCTCTATCCGGCCAGTTATGATCTTTTCCGTTAACACGTAGTATCCCCCCATAATAGAGTGAGACAAGAATTTCCATGCAGGAAAAAGAAGGCGCCACATGGCCGGCACCAGCGTTAACTGCCATTTCTAAGACTTTTTTTCTTAATCTATTAGCTTTTCCCTTTAGACTTTTAATTTCTTCATTCAATATATTTTTATCTTTTATTGTTTTTTCTTCCGCCATAAAACCTCCCCATAAGAACTTAATTTAGTTTGAAGACATGAAAATGGATTTTAATATGCCATTTATATTTTCATTTACGGTTCTACATGCTACGAAATATTGAATACGATAACTATACGAAACCCCCTTGTTCTTTTCAAAAAATGCTTTATATAAGCGTACTGGACTTAAAAAATAAATTAATGCAAAAAAACGATACAACACATAAATTAATAGCTTCTTACTTCCCCAAAAAACATTAGCCTTTCCAAAAAGATTATATTTTGTACTATCATTTCTACCGGGCCAATCCTGCCAATAATCCGAACCCGGCCTTGGCTCCAAAATACTTACATGCCATAAAGGTGAGGTTTTTATCAGGAAAAAATAAGTGTTCAGGATTTCCCGTACAGTTTCATCAAAATATCCAATAACACCATGATTATGTATTAATATTCTTCGCTTATTCAGGCTTTCACATAACTTCTCATTATCTTTGACCGTATAAGGCTTGCGATATGCTTTCAAAAGCCTCGCATTTGCTGATTCAATACAAACATTAACCTTAACACACCTGCTTTCAGAAAGTAGGTCAAAAGTTGATTCATCTTTTATAGAAGCCGACCCAATACCCATACCCCAGTCTAACCCGACATCTTCTTCTATAAGCAACTTGCAAAAAGCACGCAAATTATCTTCATTTAGCGCGACATCGTCATCTTCTAAAAACACGAAATCAAGATCAAGCTTCTTAGCTATTTTAAACTCATCAACAATCCTTCTTGGAGACTTATGCCTATAGCGATGTCCCCACATCCTGACAGTCGAACAAAAAGCACAGTTATACACACAACCTCTTGATGTTTCCATACTTATATATCTTAATCCTGATTTCTTAAAGTACGGCTCCAGATCAAATTCTGAATAATCATTAAATGGCAAAGTATCTAGATCTTCAATAAGTTCCCGGGGCTTATTTTTAATAATTTTGCCATCGCTCAAGTACATTAATCCTTTAATATCTTGCAAAGATCGCTTGATCAAACAATATTTTACAAACTCTCTAAAAGTAAGTTCCCCCTCTCCGTAAATAATGAAATCATATCCATGGAATAAAATATCTTCGGGCACTAAAGTCGCATGATTCCCCCCCGAAATCACTATTGTATCTGGATATGTTATTTTAATATCATTTGCATACTGCATGCAATAAGGTGCAGCATTAGTAAAATTACATGTAATTCCTATAATGTCGTATCTTTTAGATAATATTATATCCAGACCTTTTTTATACTGCACATCAGTCAAATCTATAAGTTCCATTTCACAGCCAAGCTCTTTGCCAATCAGGTAAAGGTTCATTAAACCCATACTGGGAACGTGCTCATAACATGTATCAACCGTAGGAACAACTAATAATATTTTCATAATTTTTACCAAACAATAACTGTCTTTTTAAAGCCCCAAGATTTCTTTATAGAGATTAACTTCATTTACATTAGTGTCCTTGCATAATAAAGCCTTTTCTATATCACTTTTTGCTTTTTGCTTTTTGTCTAAAGAATAATATGTTAATGCCCTGCTTAAATACGGAGAATAATCATCCTGATTAAAGTCTACTGACAAATCAAAGTAGGCCAATGCTTCTTCATATTTATGCATTCTACGATAAGCTTCTCCAACATGACAAAGCACACGATACCAATTTTGACTAAACTTATTATTGGGCAATACGGTACTTCGGCTATAAGGGTCCTGGCTAAGAAGATTCTTCATAGACTTTTCTGAATATTGAATATTCCATAAACTAGCAGGATCCATTAAGAAAAGTGTTTCAAAACACAATAAAGAACGTTCAGAAAACCTGTTATTAGCTTGAATTGAATTAATTACAGCATGAAAGGTGATTCTTTCCCAATTCATATGGTTTTCTGCAATATCTTTAAATGTTGGCAACTTCACATTAAATGCATAGTCTTCTAACTTTTTCTTAACTGTGTTTGAATCAAAAAGCTTTGAATAAATATCATTATTCTGAAGAATTGTTTTTATAAGCGCCTTATCCATTACCGGAAAATACTCTTTCCAAACATGACAATGGTCCCTAAACTGCTCCTTGCCTGTCAAACCATTTTGAGCTGACTTAGTAAATATTTCTTCAAGATCAAGCAATCCTGCGCCTTCTTCTTTAGCTATTTTTTTAACAATTTCATTTTTTTTAGTATTTGAAGTATCAGCGACTGCCATGAGATTCTTGGCCAAAGAGTAATTATTCTTTGCCTCAACATGATCATTATTCTTTTCATGTGCCCTACCAAGAAAATAATACCCTAACATATCTCCAGGATGATCATTAATATAACCATTAAAAACATCTATTGCTTCTGCATAATTCCCATCATCTAAATAAATCTTACCTTGAATGAACTGACTGTCTACCGGTTCCGGGACATCAACCAAACTACCACTAAAATTCAAAGGCAGAGTAGATAAGACAATTGGAACATCATTTTTATTTGCATTAGCAACAATACTCTTTATATTCTTTTCATAATTAAGATAGATCAGTTGAAGCTGGTCAATATTCTCTTCATTTATTTTTTTATTATTAAACATAATGCTTTTCTTAAAATTGCGATAAAAGGAAAATCGTGCAAGGAACTCATTAAAATAATAAGCAGTTAAATTAATACCTTGTTGATTAAAATACTCATTATTTCCCGAAATAAGGACTACAAGATCCGGATCATATGACATCATTTCTTTTGCAATAATTTCAACCCTATAACTATCGTAACCCGGCATTCCGGCATTAATGATCTCCAGTTTTTTGCCTGGTATTAGGTCAACAGGTAGAGTTATATGCCCCGCCCAATCATAAGTAAATGAACCTCCAATGAAAATGATCCTTATTGTATCGTCAGGCTTTTTAACAGAAAACTCTTCATAATCCGAGAAATATTGCCTTTGTGATGAATATACAAAATCCCCACCTTTAAACTTCTTTTTGTAAAGCTTCTTATAAATATCTCCATATGCATACTTAAAAGAAACATCGTCTCCACCCATGGGAAGCACAAAAGAAGATCGTTTTCCTGATAAAAAATCAATTGATAGCAGGATAAAGATCGCTGTTAAGATAAATATTATTTGTTTTTTCATTTAAAATTATATTATGAGCAGGTTGTTTCAATTAGCAAGATTGATTGTTTTAAGTATAATATCTTTGTAATATTGGACTTCTGATAAGTTTTCATTCGCATTTTCTTTAGCTTTTTCAATATTCTTTAAAACTTCATTATGATTACCTTGGGAACAATTAAGCAAGGCCTTTCCTAAATACGGCAGATAGCTATCTTTATCCAGTTCAATTGCTTTATCATAATACACATCGGCTTCTTTATATAAGTTCATTCTTCGATATGTTTCAGCTATATGATTAATCACTTTCGGCCATTTGCTGTCGAATGAATTTTTAAAAATTATATTATTAACATATTTGTTTTCAAGCAAATCCCTTTCAATAGAATCTTTTGAGAATTGAATATTCCACAAATATTCCGGATTCATTAAATAAAGAGTCTTAAAGTTATAAAGCGCCCTTTCAGAATAACCACTAACGGCTTCAATAGCATTAAATGCAGCTTGTTCAATCCTATTACTTATATAATCTTCATTTTTTCCCAATTCCTTTAATGAAGGTGCCTGAAACGGTTCATTCGAATACGGGATCATTTTATCATTCTTATCCGAACCAAATATTCTTAAATAATCTGAAGTATTGTTCGTAAACTCTTTGATTAGTGCCTTATCAAACAATTGATAATACTCATCCCAGATGTGACAATGGTCATTAAACTGCTCTCGTCCTGTTATGTCATTTTTAGCTGTTCTCATAACTATTGACTCCAAATCAATAAATCCAGTGTCTTCTTCTCTGCTTATTTTACGAATTACTTTATTTCTGCTTGGAGTAACATAATCATCATCGGAAAACTCAACCGACTTTAAATAGTTCTCTTTGGCTTCTTTATAATCTTTAAGTTCTTCATAAACCTGACCCAAATAATAATACCCATAAATATTTTCAGGATTTCTGCTATTAAAATATCTTAGATATTTTATAGCATCAGAATATTTCTTGTTTTCAAACGATAGCTTACCCAGCAAAAAATAATTATCAGATGGTAGCATTAGTGACGACATACCATGCAAATTCATTGGCAGTGTACAAAGAATCAAAGGGACTCTTTTACTCCTTGCGCTTCGCACAATAGAACGTAGATTCTTCTCAAAGTAATCAAGCGTCTTTTCCCTGTCCTTATGATATTTATTTGCATATCTTGATATCAAATGATTAATACTGTTTTTTAAATAATAATAAAGATGATACCTTAGAAAATATTTATTCAGTTTATAAGCAGTTAAATTGAAACCTTGCTGATTGTAATATTCATTATTCCCAGTTAAAACCACAATTGCATCAGGCTCATAGGACAAAAGCTCTTGCGCAATTAACTTAACTCTATAACTATCATATCCTGGCATTCCTACATTTATAATTTCAAGCTTTTTCCCGATAACAATGTCCTCATCTATTGATATTGCATCTTCCCAACCATGAGCTACTGAACCACCAATAATGAATATTCTTATTACATTTGGGTCTTTTTTAACTGTAAATTCTTGATATTGCTCATAATATTGTCTTTGAGAAACATACATTTCTTTCTCGCCGTTTAAAACTTTTTTGTACAAATTTTTATAGATATCTTCATATTCATATTTAAATGAAGGTTGTTCTTCTTTAATAACTTGAGCAGGACCATATTTTATTTGCTTAAAGGATTCAATAGCTATCAGTGGAAATAAAAATAAAATCAGCAGGAATAATATAAATATATATTTCATAATTATTAGCGGTCTTAAACTATTTATTTACAAGATATCTTGCAACAAAACGCTGGGTTAAAATTAACCAGCTTGTAGATAATATTTTATCCAAAGCATTAACTGCCTGGTCCAGCTCTTCTTTCTTTATGATATATGGCGGCGAAAAAACAATAAGATTACGCCTTGTAAATCCCAGATAAGACAAAATATTATGCGCATGGAACAATTCAGACAAGACTATCGCACCGGTTAATGCAAGAAGTGATGATAGCTTATCGGGAAAGAACCTTTTTATTATCGGTTCAATTTGGTTTGCTGCAGGCTCAAGCTCTACGCCCCATAAAAGGCCCCTACCGCGCACATCAAGAATTCTTTTAGGATGTTTTTCTTTGAGCTCTTTTAAACGCATTTCAAGATATGCACCCAATTCGCGCGCTCTTTCAACCAAATTTTCATCTTTTATAATATTAACCGCCTCAATTGCAGTTGCACATTCCTCACCCATTCCACTAAATGTAGATGAATGTATCATTGAATCGCCTGATTTACCATATGCCTGCAAAAATACCGGCTTTCTTGCTGTAATCCCAGCGATAGATGCTTTTCCCCCGCCGAAAGACTTAGAATAACAAACAATATCTGGCACAATATTGTCTGCTTCAAATGCAAACCAATAACCTGTTCTGCCAAAACCGATATAGATCTCGTCCATAATCAGAAGAACATCATATTTTGTACATAATTCACGAACTTTCTTCAGATAACCTTCAGGGGGAAATATTATTCTAGTACCATGAATTGCTTCTAAAACAAATGCACATATATCAGGTTTATTATTTTCTATGGATTTAGAGCGAAATAATTCTTCCAAAGCATCACTATCACCATAAGGGACCTGATAGCATTTATCTAATAATTGAAAATTATGACGGTGCTCTTCCATACTTGATACCGACATTGACCCATATGATTTGCCATGAAAAGAACGATCCGTATAAGCCAATCCCAACCTGTTTTTCCCACCATATTTCTGGGCCAATTTCAATGCCGATTCAATAGCCTCTGCGCCACTACCGCAAAAGTAGGAATACTGCAGATCGCCAGGAAGCAATGATGCCATGTTAGCAGCTAGAGCAGCCATATATGGGGAAACAAGGGCTTTACAGACCTCCATTCTTTTATTTTCAGCAAATTTCCGCCTTACTTCAAGAATTCTTGGATGATTATGGCCTAATCCAAGAACACAGCTACCGCCTGTCATATCAAGAATTTTACGCCCATCATTAAGAGTTATATAAACACCTTCAGCAGAAACGCTACAGGGGGTATCAAATCTTAATATTTTAAGCAATTTTATCATGCCCGGATTAACATAATCTTCCATTAAGGTTATTTTTTCTTTTGATGTCATATTTTCAACATCTGAGACTTTAAACCAAGTTCTATTCATACATCCCCCTTAATAGCTTTTTTAATATAGTTCAGCCATACTTCTGGATCTAAATTAAAAAATAGATTTCTATCAATATATGCAGGGATATAGCACCCCAAACATCCATTTCTTTTTAATTTTAAAATCGAATTCCTCAAGCCATCTTTATGCACATTTAATTCCGGCCTTCCCCAAAAATTACAGCAAGGATAAACGCTTCCATCACTATCGATAAAAACAACAAAATCCCCATGAATGCACTTTGTCTTTTTTAAAACTTGTGAATTATCGTCTGCATAAGCCATTCTCTTTTTATAGGAAAAAGGCCAACTTGCAGCAATCTCATAACTCTTTTCTGTAAATTGAATTGGATATCCCCTTTTTTTACATATTAAAATATGTTGAAAAAGAGCTCTCATATGATCATTACTTATCTCATGAGGCTTTGCATCGATTGATTTGACGCTTGAAATAAATTCGAATGAAGGCGAGAAATTAACTGATAGCTTATTATCCATTGCAAAATTACTCAGCCACTCAATATCATTAACTGTAGTTTCTTGTGTTAGAACAGAGCTGAGCCTTACTGCTAGCCCCAAAGATCGGGCCATTTTGATCCCTTCAACAACTTTATCAAATGTCCCTTCCCCGCAATTTCTTTCATGCGCTTCTTTTGGCCCGTCTAAACTTATACAAATTTTATCTAAAAGTTTGATTGTTTCAAAATTTTGGTTTATCAGGATACCATTAGTGACAAGGTCACATATCATCCCACATTTCCTGGCTTCTTCGATAATAGTTCTCAAGTC
Source organism: Omnitrophica WOR_2 bacterium RIFOXYA2_FULL_38_17 (assembly GCA_001805965.1). Lineage (GTDB taxonomy): Bacteria > Omnitrophota > Gorgyraeia > Zapsychrales > Zapsychraceae > Zapsychrus_A > Zapsychrus_A unditaenarius. The sequence goes on from MHHG01000012.1 coordinate 44,951, forward strand.
ATCTCTAAGCAAGGGCTCGCCTCCTTGCAGCTGTAAGATCTTTGTGCCCATCTTCCGGAGAGTTTTGATCATTAGAAGAATTTCTTCCGTTGAAAAATCCTTCCAATTATTTCTTTGGTCATGCTGGCCATAGCAATACCAACACTTCAGATTACACTTATTTGTAACACATAAAATAACAATCAATGGCACTTTCTTTGATTTTATTTTTGCAAAGACCAAATTTAAAACAAATTTTAGGTATCTAAGCATAATTTAACGCGTTAATTACTTTTTAAAAATCTATTATTTTTTATATATATAAGATATATCTTTACACATCCTTAAAATGGAAGTTAGGCTCAGAGCTTTTGATTTTCCAGAATTTCTACCTCTTAATGGTGCTGAAAGCTCAACTACCTCACATCCGATCCTGACTGAATGTATTATGCTTTCTGCACTAAATGCAAAACCTTTAGCAGCTAAAGAAACCGACTTTAACACTTTAACTGGAAATACAGTTAAGCCATTGTAGTATTTAAGATCCATTCCAAAACTTTTGTTTAATATCCATGTATATAAACGAGAGATCATTTTGCGGAATCCAGGCCTTCCGTCATGCTCTAGATGGTGAGAAGTTACGACACGATCATTCTTCAAATATGGCACACAGTCTGCCAGCTCTTTTGCATAATTCTCATGATCTGACGGGAACCATGTAAAATATTCATATTCAGCAACAGCTAGTGCATCCCTGTAGCTAGTTCCTATGCCTTGGTTCTTAATGTGGCGAATAACTTTTATTTGCTTGTTATTTTCAGACAGTTTGGTAGCTATCCTTAAAGTAGAATCAACACTGGCATCATCAACAATAATGATCTCAAACATGGCCACGGCTTCAGTCAATACATCCATCAGGTCATTTACTGCTTCTTCAATATTTTCCTCTTCATTAAAAGCTGGGACGCAAACTGAAAGATTTATGGCTCTTTTGCTCATTTAAATTAATGCCTCTCTAAATAAAATTAGTATGGCTGTCAGGATTCTTCAATTCCCACAAGTAGCGGTTGATCTCATCCATTCGGCATGATTTTCTGCAAACTTTAAGTCCAAATTCTTTTGATATTTTATTAACTACATTTTTTCTCTTTTCTCCAGCCCAAATCTCTTCAAACCCCTCCTGATAAATATTCCCATAAGCATACTGCTCATTTCCTACGAACGTGTTACATGGATATATGTTTCCTGAGGCAGCAACATGTGTAATAAATGACAATCCATAGCAACGATCATAAGTCTTTTCTTCTTTGATATTATTTATTGCATGCGCTCTTAAAATCACATCAAATCTATTTTCTGAATACTGCTTCAAATCGTTTTCCAAGATAGCCATCTCAGCAGAGCTAATATCATTTTCCATTTTATTCTCGCTTAAAGGATGTTGAGAATATGGTTTGATAGCCAAATAATCAACCCCTATATTTTTTAAAATTTTGACAAGCGGGACTAATTCTTTAATATTATTTTGCAAAAGCAAAAATTGAACACCAATTGTGCATGCATAATTTTTATCTTTCTTTAATTTGACAGCATATTCAAGATTCTTCATGACTTTCTCAAGATCCCAAGGAACAGTTCCATGAATTTCCGAATATGCTTCTTTAGTACCTGCGTTTAAACTAACCCTTATCCATGTTAAATTTGGCAACAGGTCGTTAGCTGCTACCTCATCGAGCAAAACTCCATTTGTAGATAGTGCTGCGTCAATTTTATTCTGCTTGGTAAATGCAATAATTTCATTAGCTTTATCATGCAAAAGAGGCTCCCCTTCACCAGAATAAAGCACAGATTTAATTCCTTTTTTTGAAAGCTCAACCAAAAGTTTCTTTGCAATGTTTTCATCTAGAATATCAGTATTCTTATCCAAGTAATCAAAAGCACAAAAAACACATTTATGATTACACCCGCCATTAAGCCCTATCTCAACATAAACTGGATAAACATCCTCCCCATTAAGCCATTGATTAACTCTAGAAACATGATACATAAGCTTGTGACTGTCGATTTTATATTTATCCATATTTTTAATCCCAACAGATCATTTAAATAAAATTAATATGTTCCGGAGGAATATTATCCGGCGCATCAAAAGACATTTTATTGTTCTTTAAGTCCCACAGGAACTCATTTGTCATATGCTGTAAGCATAAAGTACCACAAACCTTTCTAGCATCAAAATCTTTTGAAGCAATTAGGCCCATAACCTCCCAATAGCGGTCGCTCTTCCATATCTCCTTAAATGATTTATCAACGATATTTCCTATATGATAATCTTTATATCTTGTGTGAAAAAGACCCCCGCAAGGTGCAACCAAACCAGAACCTGAAAGCTGCAAAATAAATGGAGGTCCGTAGCACTGGGCATACTTTCTTTTTCCCTCACTTAGCAATTTTGTCCATTTAACTTTTACTAAATAGTCTTGAGCTGAATAAGATTCAGCTTCTTTCAGAACATCTTTCAATCCAAGATATTTTGAATAGTCAACACCCAAACTACCAAGGACATCATCACAACAATGCTTAATTACTGTATAATCGACACCCACTTCTTTACCATAAACTGCAAGAGGAACTATCATTTCAAAGAATTGAGGCATTAAAACCATCTGCAGCCCTATGGTGACTTTCAATTTCTGTCTTTTTTTTATCTCAACACACTTCTTTATAGTATTATCAACCTTAAAGAAAGCACTCTCCTTGCAACCCATAATTTTCGAGTATGATATTGGATCTGCCGCAGAGATATTGAACCTTAAGTAAGTTAAACAAGGTAGGACCTCTTCCAATCTTTCGTCTTTAAGCAAATATCCGTTTGTGCCTAAGGCGATGTCCAAACCATTACCCTTGCCTCTTATAATTGCATCATACAAATGTTCAGAGCATGTACTTTCCCCGTCACTGACAAAGCTAACTGCTTTAACTCCAATTTCAGCAGCATCATCAAGAAATCTAGATATAACATCCTTTGACATTAACTTCTCGTCATTTGCCTGCAATTGGCCATAACAATAAATACATCTATAAGTACATCTTCTTGTCAATGCACAATCAACCGTAATAGGAGCGATCCTCTCTCCTCGTAACCACGCATCAACCCTGTCTTTATGCCAATTAAGCTTATGGCCATCTAATATCAATTCGCCCATAATATTCCCTATAAAGAGCCTTTCCCATAAAATTCTTCTATTTGCTTATCTATTCGCTACTTCAATTAACAAAATACAGAAAGTCTCCCTTTCAATTTGCTTTTACAATATCTTTTATATCAACAGAGCAATGCCCAAATTTTTGGAACCTATTTGTCTTAATTTTCAGATCGCAAGGATTACAATCTCCATATTGATCGCAATCCCTGAAAATATCCTCAATATCAAACTCAGGCTCCAAAAGATTGCCTATATGAGGAAAACCTTTGTACAGATCATGATGGCATCTGTACACCTTACAATCAGGGCCTATTATCAACTCAGTTGTTCTACATTTGCACTTTAACCTTGTCGTACTACCAACAGATCCTTCAAATTTATACAAGCCCTTTAACTCGCCTTCATGTTGACCTAAAAAATCCTTAACACGAAAATCTATTCCAAATTGCTCACACTTTTCCTTTGTTTCCAAAACATGATCTTTTGTTAGCGGATGAAGAACACCATATCCTCCAACAGAAAAACCAGCTTTCTGCAAATAAAGTATTTTTTTAATAAAAATATCTGCGCTCATTTGGGTTGAATGATAACTGGCTCTTATGCTTGAATAAGGCGCCTCTCTTTTTAATCTGGACGGATTAACTTCTTTTGCAAATTTTTCAACATCAAATGATAAGTTGGTTAAAATATCAATATTCAGCTGAGTCTCAATATTGTTAATTATTGAAAAGAAATCGGGATGCAAGCTGGGCTCTCCACCTTGAAGAGTAATAGGCAAGTCTCTTCGTGAAACCAGGCGATTTAAAGCATGGGTCCAATCCTGCCCTGAGATCTGAGGCCATTTATTATCTCGCTTTTCTAACCAATTAATACAATAATCACAGTTAAAATTACAGTTTAAAGTCAAAAAACAAGCTATATAATTAAATCTTCCCGGAAGATATATTTTCTTTAAGCTCATGTTCAATCATTTCCTTAACTTTAGATGGATATATGTATTCCATACAATATTTAGTTTTATTACAAGTTGTGTTAAAGCAAGAAATGCACTCATATGGCGAATCAGGTAAAATGTATGTCCCACATTCATAAAAACTGAATTCAACCGGGGACGTCGGTCCAAACAAGCCAAGAACCCTCTTTTTTAATGCCAGTCCAATATGTAGCCCTAAAGTATCCGCGGTTACTATTAACCCGCATGAATTGATCCAATCAATATATTCATTAAGGTTATCAAATCCTTGCTGCCATGAAATTGAATATTGTTCCTTAAGCAATAACTCCAAATCTTTCCAATAATTATTAGGCCAGGATTTGTTTGTCCAGCGCTTTCCAGTTGTCCAATTAAAGCCGATGTCATAATTCTTCTCAGTCTTTGGTTTATATCCTAATATATATCCTTCACCTTTCCATTCTTTCCCAATAGCCTCTGCTAATATTTTTTGCCAACAATCCCTGTTCTTCTTCCTGTTTTCTACATGTTCACTCATAAAAAGCAGTTGAGTCGATTTAAATAAAGTTCCATTTTTATTCGAGCAATTATCTTTAAACCCATAAAATTCGTCTGTTTTTAAAGAACGGCAAAACGATAGAATTTCATCAGTTTTTTCAAAATTTACAACAATATCAAAATTTTCGTTAAAAAGATCATTCAGATCACATTCTTGGTAAGATAAAATCCTATCTATAAATTCATTCCCTTCTAACAAAGGAACAGCTTTCTCATCAACCAACCAGCTAACATAATAATCTTTGAAATAGTGAAGTATAAAAGTCGTCCTAAGAACATCTCCTAAGTTCACAGTTCTTCCTATGCTGTTTTCTAAGGTCTCTGAATACCCTAATTTTATTATTAATAATTTTCGCATCTTTAAAAAACAATGATTAACACATAATTTCACAAAACAAAGTGACTAATTATACACTGTGTAAAAAGTTATGTCATTATGAAATTTTTTAATATTAATATTGTAAAACCATTTTAACAGTTATTTTTAGTATTAATTAAAGTATTATTAATTTACCAATCATAAAATTTTGAACTTTAGGTTAATCTTATGGAAAGGTCATTGCAAGTGAAATACTTAGCAAGAACAAAAAACTATACGGCAGTAGACAGGAAATACAATATTGCAGCGGCCAAAACTTCTTTATGCATGTTTTTCTGATTTGCATTAGAACATTTTGGGATTTTATAATCGAATGAGAAAGCTCAAACTTACTTATTTAAAGCTATTTCTCCCATATCTTCTCTGGCTAATTTGACCCAAAAAGAATCACCCTTGTTGCTTATTAATTTTTGATAAGTTAAGAATGCGTTTCTGTTATCCTGAATGTTTTTATAGCTTTTGGCCAAATAGTACAAAGCTACCTCATATATTGAACTGTCATCGTTTTCCTCAATAAACTTTTCAAAGTTTTCTATCGCTTTATTATATTGACCCCTATGATAGTATTGCTTTGCTAGACCATATGCATTATCAAAGCAGGTGGACTTATCGTTCTCTTTTGAAAATTCAACAGGCTGACATCCAAGAAAAAAGTTACGGTTAACTAATGTTAATCCGAAAATAACTATTTTCATAATATTCATCACCATCTTTAAACATACAAAATTTCCTGAAGCATTAAAATATTAAAGAGTTACCATTTAAGATCAAATAAACTTTTTCAATATGATATATGGCACACTCTAGGTTTGACTATCCTTTCAAATTCTCTATATGGCATTTTAATAACTTCATCATGCGACCCGCCATTAAATGCAATATTATCATCTTTGGTCAGCTCTTCTTCGACATAAACATCCAATCCATAAATATTGCCAAACGGCGGCATTGCACCAACTGCACAGTCTGGAAATATATTCTTAAATTCTTCTTCCTGCGCTAGCCTTATATCACCTTTCCTTATTGCTTTTCGTAAAAGCTTAAAATCCAATTTATAGCAAGCTGGCAAAACTAGCATTATCAATTCATCGTGTGATCTAATTATTACTGTTTTTGCGAATTCTTTGCCGGGAGTGTGGGTTACTGCTGCAGTTTCTTGTGCTGTAAAAGCAGTCAAATGGTTTATTACTTGATATGGGGCATCTTCGATATCTAGATAATTTTTTATTCTGTTAAACATCATAACTGCCTCCTTTCAATAAAAATTACAGTCATAAACTTCTTCAACTAAAATTTAAATCTCAGAGCCCGTTATAATGATTCTGTTACTAACTTATTGTTACCCTTTTCTTAAAGTACATTATATTCCTAATAATTTGCAAAGCAAAATAATTGTTGTTACCACAAAATGCTTAAAATCCATGCATTATTACAGCGAAATAACTCAACAGCCACTATTTTTTATTGATCTTTGGTTTTCTTCAATAACCGGTCAACCCCAATACCAGCATATCCGCAGGCAAAAACAAGCAAAATCCCAAAGAAGCCGCCAGCAGCAAACGATGGTCTTCCTGAACTTTCGTTATATGTTTTTGCTAGGAACATGGCACAAATTATTGCAGGAACTGCCCTACCCCATGAAATCGTCCCATTACGACGAAATGCTATAAGAAACACTATACAAGATACAAAAGACCAAGGAAGCGACTCAAAGTAGCTTATACCTCCGCCAACACCATATATAAGCGGAATGCCTATCAATCCTCCAATTATTAATACTCCCGTCATAAAAGCTTTATAATCTTTTTCTTTAAACAGCTCATCAGAAGCAATATTTTTCACTCGCGTTTCTGCAGAAATAAAGCCAACCTCTCCCTCTTCAGTCCTAACTTCTACCCAATCAGACCCATTCTGGTTAATTAGATTTAACAAGGTAAGTTTTTCGCCTTTTTTTAAAGTCATTTTAACTTTAGAGTTAGAATCAGGATTTTGGTATACATTAGCATTCTTCTGGCACAAAATAACCTCACGAATGCAGTAAACCTTAATATCTCCGAGCACATAACCTCTTGTGCCGTCTGACATAGTTGAAGCTACCCACTCTGCTCCTTTATACTTCACAACCTTACCAAGAGTAAATTCATCACCTAAGCGCAATTCACCAACTACGTTTGATTCTTTATTACTTTGTTGATAAACATCCGCTCTTTCATCAAGGACTCTAACTCTCATTCCTTTAACCTTTCCTCTATCAATTAATAAATTTATCTATTACCCTAAGATCCATTTAACTGCATCATCGTAATTCTCGAATACTTTAACTTTATTTCTTGTTTTTATTTTTTTGCCTTTTGACCACAGCCTATGCCATTCGCCCAATAAACCCCTCTTAACTACAATCGCTGACTTCCCTCCCCCGATATTTTCTTCGTTATTATTATGAAAAGTACTTATTTTTTGCAGATCATCCAGAGACATCTCATTAAAGTCTAAAGACGTGTGATCAAATAACACATTGGAATTCGGCAAAAAGCAAGGATCTTGCAGCAAGGCTCTTGCCATTGCAATAAAATCCCCGGCATCTATATTGCCTTCAGTCTTTACCTCAAACGCCTCAATCAAATCTGAATAAATTATTTTAAAAGTCATTCACTTCTTTCATTCTTTTCCCCATCGCCATTTGATCTCACCTTCAGTCTTATCTTTAAACAATGCAAAAAATAATCCAATTAATACAATGATATCAAGTTCAAATCTTAAACAATCTTTGACGGAAACATCAGTAGTTTCACTTGCAATCGGCATATCAATAAAAAGCGCGATTATAAATAATACCAGCAAACATAAAGTAGCTACCCATCCTTGCCAGGTTACAGGACTGAGCCCAAAACCATATTTCTTATTTTTGAACCAATATTTATTCATTTTTTCTCCTTTTTTAATCAGGCTTAATCCCAAAGTAATAAAATGTACCTTTCTGCATAAAAATATCCAAAGGCAATTTTAAATCATCTCTAGTATTCTTTACTAGAGCATGAGTCTTCGACTATTTTTAAATTGCTGCTTAAATCAATTTCTTCGTTAAAACCAAATCTTGCTGCATGATATCTAGCAATAAACGACTCGATCAAGGCTATTATATTTTTAGGAACATTCTCCTGGCTTTCTAGTCTTGAAATCAATTCTGCATCTGTTTCTGATTTTCGCCTCATTATATCATATTTAGCTTTTAACAAATCTTCAAATGTCCTGTAAAACATTAAATACAAGGCCTTTCCTTTATCTTCTTTGTTTGAATCCATTTCTTTTCTTGTATTTCTCTTTTTCATTAAGGCCTTTATTCCTTTTTTAAGAACTTCTTCAAACACCAAAAGAGCTATTATCACTAACAGCAAATAAACCAGAGTTTTTGTTTCAATGTCCAGTATCGCGGCTCGTATGCGTTTTTGCACACACCACATCCAGTCCGCAAATTTATTTATATCACTATCTTTTTCAAGCGCTTCTAATCTAGATGAAGAAGGCGTCGGATCAAATCTTACCCATTTATATAACTGCTCACCATTTTTATTATGAATTTTTTCTCCAGTCTTAATATTAATCGACGGTAAAAGTGCTTCAACCCATGCATGAGCATCACGCCCTCTTACGATATAACGGTCTTTATTCCAAGATGATTCTTCTGACGCAAAAAAACCTGTAGCCATTCTTGCAGGAATTCCCTGAGCCCTTAGCATTAAAACCATAGCTGTCGCGAAATAAGAGCAATAGGCAGGCTTATTTTTATATATCATATAAAGTATGCCCCTATCATCAGCATTAAAATCAACATAAAGATTATATTCAAAGTAGTTAGTAAAATATTTTTGTATATTAATTGCGATAATCTGTGGAGTGTTCCCATCTCCCGCAGCATCAATGATGGCTTTTTTTAAATGCTCCTTCATAAAAGGCGAAATATTCAAATATTTTTTAATATCGACTTCTTTCACTGTTTTAAATGCTCTATCCTCATCCAGAAATATAGTTGCCTTGGGAATATTTTTATCGTTATTTATAACGATGCCATTCTCATCAATTTGATAGTTAGAACTCTTTCCTTCAATAGCAACAACTCCTCTAGGTAAAGGGATAACACCTTTAAGATGTTCAAACATGGAAATATTTAATGTCTTTATATAACTGCTCCTATGGCCAGGAATATCTGTCAGTGATAGGTCGTATTGCGCTTCCCATAATCCATTATTATATGTATCAAATACCTGTCCTACGAGATAGCTCAACTGATAATCTTTCTTATCGATCTCCATTATAGGCCTTATATCGCTGCGGCTATTGCCTGCTCCGGATAATAATAGCTTGGAATCAAAAAAACTAAAATGCCTACTAATTGCATAATCTGTAATAAGGCTCATAACAAGCTGATCGCCCATTCGAATGCCGCTGATCAGCAAGACAAAAATAATAGAGCTGATTATTAAAAGAAATATCGGGTAGGAGTAAATGAGAATGTTTTTATGCTTTGTTTTTTTAAACTTCTCTTTCAGCTGCGATGAATATGGTAAATAAGACGGCATCATTATTATGCCAATAGTGACAAAACAGAACAGCCAAAAAATTAACTGGATCAGCGGATCAAAAGGCACATTTATTGAAGATGCAACCGTTAGCCATGCAAGAAATTTCAAATAGTATGACCTATACTTATAATCAAATGAAAACCACATCAAAACTGCAACAAGTATCGAAGCCGATTGAATAGCTGAAAGCAAAATTGGGACAAAAGCAACTGCATTTGCAGGAGGCGGAACAAAATTTCTCCAGATAGCGCTTAACAAAATTGATATATTAACAATATTTCTTACCGACATTTTAAACTTGGACTCTTTATTCTTCTCTTTTCTGATTAAAAGAAGCATAAATGACGGAAATGTAGCCAATATAGCTGCCCCTGGCAGGAAAACATCTTTTTGTGTTACTGCGTATATGATCCAGGACAATATTAAAGGAATATAAATTTCCGCCTGTATTCTTTTATCAATAATCACTTTTTAATCCTTGTCATTTTGATCCCAGCTAATTCTTTTTTTGATAACTTTGTTCATACATTTTGCATCTTTTAACAATTTTACCGAATAAGCCCTTCTTTATCTTTTGTATATATAACAGTAGCCTCTCTGTCAGGCTGTATGGTTAAAGGCTTGTCTCGGAAAATAAGCACTCTTATCTTTGTTCCCCTGGACTCAATTGAGTCACACAGCTCTTGTCTTCTTTTGTCCCAATCGCCTAAAAGAATTATCATTGAAGACAACTGCTTTATATATGGCGATAAATGATCCTGAAGAAGTTCAAAATTTACATTTTTGGTTTCTTCAATCCCGGCTAACAGTTCAAGCAAATTTTCCAAATGGGCCAATGCCCTTCCCATCTGAAAATGATGAAGAATATCGCCTGCAGCAAATAGATCAATAATATAATCCTTTTTTGCAATCGCATCAGCAATGCCCGCAGCTACTGAAATGCGAGTTTCAAATATTTCAGCATCCTTCTGCCATAAAGATGATTGTTCAGTATCAAGCAAAATACCGATACGAATAAAATATTCATCAACATATTCTTTTACAATTAATTTTCCTGTTCTCGCATAAGAAGACCAGTGGATATCTTTTAGCCTGTCGCCCTTCCGATAATCACGGGTATTTAAAAATTCATTTGAATCACCGACATTAGAACTAATGGCAATCCCGCCAGGCTGATAAACCCGTTTAAAAGGCACATAAAAATCTGTCTGGGTTATGAACTTAGGATAAACGATCAATTTGTCCTTTTTGGGGATCTTAACTGGGAACCTCAAGATTTCTGAAGGAAAGCTGCTTCCCACTAATAAATAAGCCAAATCATAGATGTCCCGATACTTGCATCTTATAACCAGTTTAATTGTGGCAATTTCGCCGGGCTCTAACCAATCAACAAAACCTTCATAAGAAGCATGGTCCGGAGCATCATAAATTCCATAAGGCAGAACACCTTCTGAAATTTTAACATTACGGACAGGGTATCTCCCTTCATTCTTAACAGCAACATCATAAACAATGAAATCACCCGCACTACAAGGTAACGGCATAAAACGATCAACAGATATTTTAGGCCTATTAAAATATGCAAAGATAAACGCTGTAATAAAAATGGCGATCAAAATACTAGGAAGAATATATGCATCAATATGTAAGCCCGGAGAAGAAACCATGCCTCCGATAAAAATTATCCCGCAGAGTATCCTTCCAATGTCAGTAAACCACATTCTCGAATAGATCACAGAACGTTTAACAAACGTGTGGTCTTCTGCCGACATAAAAAATGAATATTTTCTCTTTGGCATTATCTTGGCACTTTAATAGCTGAGATAATATCAGCAATGATTGAAGACCTGGCAATTCCTCCATACTGTGCTTTTGTATCAAGTAAAATACGGTGTGAAAGCACATAGGTTGCCAGCTCTTTAACATCTTCAGGGATTACATAGTCGCGGCCATTCATAATAGCGCGTGCCCTGACAATCCGGCCATAAAGAAGCGTGCCACGGGTCGAAACCCCTAACCTTAGCTGACGATGCAATCTTGTTTCTAAGACTATTTTTAATAAATAATCGCTTATTGATTCTTCAATTTTTACTTTATCGACAAGCTCTCTCAAGAGTTTAAAATCGTCTAAAGAAAGGACAGAACTTATGCTATCTACAGGATCCGCGCTTGTTCTGCTTATCAAAAGCGCCTTTTCTTTGTTTTCTGGCGGATAACCAAGGTCTATCTGAAGCATAAACCTATCAAGCTGTGCTTCAGGCAATGGATAGGTCCCGTGATAATCAATCGGGTTTTGTGTGGCAATTACAATAAAAGGCTGTGGAAGATAATGGCTTTCCCCGTCAACAGTTACCTGCTCCTCACTCATTGCCTCTAGAAGCGCTGACTGAGTTCTTGGTGATGCCCTGTTGATTTCATCGCCTAATAAAATGTTCGCGAAAATAGGCCCTTTTTTAAATATAAATGCATTAGTATCTTTATCGAAAATATTATTACCGGTTATGTCTGTGGGCAGCAGGTCGGGAGTAAATTGAATCCTGTTAAACTCGCCATCCACAGTTTTGGAAATTGCACGTGCCAGAGTTGTTTTTCCTACCCCGGGGATATCTTCTATTAAAATATGTCCGCCTGAAACAAGCGCAAGAACAACAAGCTGAAGCTTATCCTCTTTCCCGTGTATAACCAAAGAAATGTTGTCTCTCACTGCTTGCATCAATTTGCTAGCATCATTAATAGATAACGACATAAATTTATACCCTCCTATCAATTATTGACATAATTTAATTTCTGCATCAGAGCACAATGCAATACATTTTATCACAAAAAGTAAGAAAATAAAGCTGACTCTGGACTTAATCAAACATATTGGAAAATATTATTAAACCCAAAGCACTAAACCAGCACTATATTAAAGTCTATTATTTATGAAACTTTCTAAATTATAATCTGCTAAAAACTATTGATTTAAATAAGCTTATGTGTTTGAATATAAACAATTAACAACACCGCTCATTGAATTTGATTAATAATATATTGTTAAATTATGTAAAACAAACAATCTTCCCGGAGGATAACATGAAAAAACTTTTCTTTCATTCTCTAATCTCATTGCTTTTACTGCAAACAGTCTTTTATAAGATATCCTATGCCCAAGCAGAAAAACAATCTGTTTCAGTCGCAAACCAAACAGAGCTCGAAACCCTTACAGAGCAGAATATTTATATCCCTTACAAGATATTTGATGAGGTTTTGGAGAAAAAAGAAAAAGGAATTTTCATACCATATTCCGATTTCCTAAAATTATGGGAAGAAGCAACAAAAAAACCCGCAGATAAGGTTATTTCGCCTCCTCCTTTGGATGCAGCCATAATCCATGCAAAATATACAGGCATTGTATATGATGATATTGCAGAATTTAAGGCAGAGCTCAAAATATCTGCACTTAAAAAAAACTGGGCAAGCCTTATTTTAAACATTGAGAACATTGCCATAACTTCGTTTACCATAGATGGAAAAACACCTATTTTAAAACCCGTTGACAATGGCCTAGAATTAGTCCTTCCCGAAGAGGGCAACTATGTACTGCAACTCGAGTTTTCAACACGCGTAAATACTGCCCCTGGAAAGAATTTCATCAATTTCCAAATCCCCTCTTCACCTCTCACCAAAATTGATTTAACAATACCGGGAAAAGACCTTGATGTAAAGATTGAGCCCATGGTTTCCAGAAAAAGCAGCGTTGCTGGCGAAAACACATTATTTTCAGCCTTTTTATCTCCGGACGGAAAAGTTAATATAAGCTGGCTGGCTAAATCGCTGGAATCAAAAACCACAAAAAGCCTTATCTTTGCAAAATCTTCCAATGAGATATATATAAAAGAATCTGTCTACCTCATTAACACAAAGTTCGATTTCTCTATTATGCAGGCCAAGATCGATTCGCTTAAAGTTAAGATCCCTTCTACTTTAAGCCTTGTAAGAGTTGATGGTGAGAATATCAAGGATTGGAACCTCGGTGATGATGGCATTCTCTCTGTGAACCTTTATGAAAAAATAGACGGCAATTATAACCTATCAATTGGAACAGAAAAATACCGTGACATTGATGAAACAATGTTTGAAATTCCGCAATTCGAGGTCATAGGTGCTCAGCGCGAAGACGGAGAAATAATTATTAAAGCTGAACCTTCTCTTCGTGTTCAAGTTGAAAAAAAGAACGGCGTTACACAAATAGACCCGAAAGAAATCGGCAACAGGATAGATTTCAATGAATTTGTTTCAGCGTTCAAATATTTCAGGCTTCCTTATACCGTAAGCCTCAACATATCTAAAATCAAACCAAAAATTACTGCCAAGCAGAACATCCTTATATCTTTCTCCGAAACTATTATTGATTATTACACTAACGTGAATTTTACCATTAAAGATGCAGGCTTATTCAAGTTCAGGTTCCTTATTCCTGATAACTTCAGAGTTTCCGAGATCGCTAATGACAATATAGTGGAAAGCTTTGATATAACAAAGGAAGGTGACAGCACTATACTCACAGTTGTTCTGAAGAATAAAGCATACGGTGATTTTATTCTTCCTATACACCTTGAAACAGATAAGGAAGATAAAGCAGTTTCCAATAACATACCTAAGCTTCTATGCCTAGATGCAGAAAAAGAAGATGGTATTATTGCACTTTCTCTTAGGAAGAACCTTAAGCTTTCGACAGAAGACATAAAATCTCTTCGCCCCATAAGTCTTGAAGAACTGCAATCCCTTGGAATAAGAGCAATAGATCCAAAGAACGAGATTGCTGCCGGCTACCGTTACTCAACAACCGATTATTCAAGCATTTTGAAAATTGACAAAAGAAGCACAAAGATCATAGCTAATGTGGAAAGGAACATTGACATCGAAGAAGCCGTAATGAAAATCAACGATGTTATACGCTATGATATCTTATATGCGCCTGTAAGCAAATTCATGATAGAACTTCCAGCATTAATCGGGAAGGACGCAGTAATAACCGGAGACAATATAAAGGAAAAACGTTTCTCAACTGACATGGAATCTAATACGGGAATTTGGGAGATTGAGCTCCATTCGCCTATTTTAAACCAGTTTGTATTAAATGTCAGCCTTGAGAACAAGCTTCCTTCTGTTACAACTGATAACAAAATATCAATAAACATACCGCCAGTAAAAGTACTTGATGTCTTTAATGAATCCGGTGTTATTTCCATTACAAAGAGCCCAAACCTTCAAGTAACTGCAGAAGAAAACAATCTTGAACCTATCGACTCTAAAGAACTGCCATCGACAATGAACAAGGATCAGAGCGTACTTGCTTTCAGATACCTTAATCATCCCTATTCTCTTTCACTTGAATCCACAAAGCACGAATATGAAAAGATCCTTGATACAATTGTCAACCAAGCTCATTTTGACATTGTTGTATCCAACGAAGGCATCGCTAAAACAGAAGGGGTTTTTAAAATACAGAACACCAACAGGCAAAGCCTTGAACTAATGATGCCTGAAGGAACAGACAAGATATTTTCCGTGTTTATATCAGGCAAGAAAGCCAGCATATCTAAAGGCGAGTCTCCCAGAAGCAAGATCATCATGCTCCCGAAAGACATAACACCAGGGCAAGAATTTTCTTTAAGGATAATATATCAATCCCAGCTTAGAAAAGACTTTGGATCGTTCGGAGGTCTTAAAGCAGAAAGCGCTGAAATTGTAGATATACCTTGTTCAAAGATCACCTGGAGAATTTACCTTCCAGATGAATATAGTTATATTTACCTTGACGGTTCTTTGAGCCAGAGCGGCATCAGGTCAGAGCCATTCAACGACATAAATCCCTACATGCAGTCACAACAGGTTCGTAGCCAGCAAAAAATTCAGCTGAACAATAAACAGATACCTCAACAATCAGATGAACAAGCCCTTTACGGGTTAGACATAGAGATCATTCGGGAAGGACGAATGTATTCATTCTCAAAGTTAGATAAGCAAGCATACCTTAATGTCTGGTATGTAAAAAAACTTGCAATATTCCCAATATCCCTTATTATCATCGCTCTTGCGACAATAATGTTCACGCTAATACAAAATAAGTATCCGGCAGATAAAATCAAGTTTATTTCAATAACGCTGGCATCAGCTTTAGCTCTTTTTATCCTTTTACCTCAGGGATTCAAGTTCTTCATTATACTTTTGCTTACAGGCTTTGTTATTTCTAAAGTGCCTCTAGCAAATAACTTTATTAATAACAGGTTGAAATATACAAAAAGCAAATCAAAAAAACCAATAAACCCTACTGAAAACAGCATGGAAAATTAAGGAGTCCAGGACAATGAAAAAAAGATTATTATTCCTGATTTGCTTTTTTCTCCTTTGCTCCATTAATGACCCCGCTTCAGCAGAAAATGAGCTTCAGAACAGGACCAAGGAAACCTTTGTCTTCTTCCCTGCAGATGAGATCAAATCCGTTCTTGACATTGAAAAAGAAGGCATATTTGTTTCGTATAAAGATTATAAGGAGCTTTACGAAAAAGCAAAGACTGAATTCTTAAAAATGAGGCGTGAAGTATTACCACCCCTTGAAATAAAACAACCTTATATTGTTCAGGCAAATTATTCCGGGACAATTAAAGGTGATATATTAGCAATTTCTGCCAACTACAAAATAGTGAACAACAACGAAAAGCCTCAAGTCATGGAATTTCCTCTTGAAGGTGTCCTTTACCTTAATGCAACACTGAATGACAAAAAAGCTCTTTTCTATGATCAAGACGGCAACTACAAAATAGTCATACCGAATAAAGGGGATTATACCCTATCTATAGACTTCTTAGTTCCTATAGATTTCAATAAAAAGAAAGGTATTATTTCTTTTAAAATCCCAAAGACCCTGTTAGGAGACATAACATTAGTTTCGGATCTTTTTTATGATATCAGGTTCCAGAACGTCCTATTCTCTTCTAAAAAACAAATTGATGACAAAATGGAATTTGTCGGATTTATCAGCGATAAAGACAATATTGCCTTCGAAATAACCAACCGCCGTACTTCAGGAGAGAAAAGAGTCAAAATAGTATCCGATGAGAAACACCAGGTAAACATTAATAACGATCTGATTGAACATACTGCCCTATATTCACTGGACATTCAAAACGGCAAAGTTAACAGCTTTGATCTTTCAATAGGAAAAAATATTCACATTCATGACGTTTCAGGCAACGGCATTTCCGGATGGAGCCGAGAAAGTAAAACAGACACTGACATCTTGCATATAAATTTCCATGTTCCCTTAAATGGAAAGACCTCTTTTTCATTAAAAACATATCAGTATAATGAAGAAAAAACCAAATCCTTTGAAATATCTGACATTCAGATAAAAGACCTGTTTGAAAGAAAAGGAATCCTTACAGTTTATTATGATGAAAACATAAGAATCGACACTGAAAACATAAAATTTTTACTGCCATTAAAAGGCCCTTCAATAACCGAGGATACCGATGACAGCTGGCTTGTTTACAAGCAATTTCGCATCTTAAATCTTCCATATGAGATCTCTTTTTCCCTAAAAGATGTCCCCATCCAAACAGCTATGCAGCAATACAGCCAAATGAACATTGAGAGCTCTAAGATCAATCTTAATTCCCAGATCGTTCTTTCATCATTACCACAAGGAACAACTCAATTTGTCTTCCGTTATCCCAAAGGTTACATATTAAGAGAAGTTTTTGCTTCGATAAACGATCAACCAGTTAAAGAGAATCACGAGATTAAAGGAGAAGAAAACAATCTTTATATCGAAGTTCGTCAACCTGTAAGCTCAAAAGACACAATTTCTTTTTCAATACTTTCAGAACAATTCCTAGATGAAGAATCCTTGAAGAACAAATCTCAAACGATTACCATTCCCGCCATAACTTATTCTCAAACACAAAATATGACAGGGACCCTTGAAATATCAATAGATGAATTATTCCTGCTCGAAGATATAATTCTTAAAGGATATATGCCTTCCGATATGATGATAGCTTCATCATCAGAGGCAAAAAACAAAATACTTTATTATAATTTCCGATCACTGTCACCCGAAGGCAGCATACTTCTATCTCTAAGAAAAGCTGAACAGACAACAAAATCAGTAACATTTTTAGCAGCCGATGAAAATTTGATACAAACAAATGCATATATACAATACGAGATCACTGCAGGAAAAAAGGACAGCTTTTATTTTGCCATACCAAAATGGAATGATAGCAAGATAAATATAGAAGGCGAGAATATAAAAGAAAAAAAGAAAGTTAGCCTCGATAAACTACAAAAAGAGCTAAAAATCCCCAGCCTTCCTGATCTAGACAATTACGACATATGGAACGTTGTGCTTCAAAAAGAAGCAAAAGAAAGCTATCTGCTGGAAATAGACTATCAACAAATAATAGAGAAGTTCAATACTCTTGTGGATGTGCCACTTGTTATGCCTCTAGATGTTTTAAACGATACCGGCTATATTGTCCTTGAAGCAAGCAAGAATACTGAGATCGCCACAGAAAAATCCGGATTAAATGACATAGAAGCATATGAAATACCGAAATGGCCTTCTTATACCCCATCAAACCGAATTGTCGAATCCCTTTGTTATTTTACACGGCCCTTTACTTTCAAGACAGCAGTTACGCGAAGAGATGAATCTCCCGTGCTTGCCTCCATTGCTGTAAGTGAGAACCATTCTTTTACTTTCGACACAGATTCTCCTGTCTTTTTTGAATCCAGCTACATAATAAAAAACACAAATCTTCAATTTCTTGAGATCCAGCTCCCTTCAAATTTTGAACTTTGGGGCGCAACCATACAAGGCAAAGGAATAAAGCCCAGAAAAGGCAAGAACAATCTTCTTCTGATACCCCTTCCTGTTGATACTAATGAAAATATAGACCTTCGTCTAACAGGACAAATACCGAAAACAAGCAAAGGAAGCATCTTGAAATCACTTGTTCTTTATAGTCCAAAGCTTAACATTCCATCCCTTCAAACTAATGTTAATATCTATTTTCCTGTTGATTATTCTATTTTCAATATAAGTGGTAACTATGAATATTTTCCAGAACCAGATTATAAAAAACCTATGCTATTGTCATTATTCAGCAACTTATCATCATACTTTATACAAAATTTTGGCAATTTGACAAGTCCGGCCCTTTATGCCAGAAGAGGACTTCAAGGCAGGTTGAAATCCTCTTCAGACGATATAGGCGACCAGTTCAGTTATGGAACAATGCAACAATCAAGAGGCGGACGCCAAGTCTTCGTTGACAGAGAAGAAACATTGTCAGGCACCGTTCAATATGAACCATATTATTTATCTACTGATTACAACATCATCAGAGACGAATCTATTACCCAAGACGATAGTGCAGATATTTCAAGGTTCAAAACTTCTGGACCAAAACAACAAGATATTTTACAAGGCGATTATCAGAAAAAGAAAGGCATACTTTCATTGAACATAAGCATACCAAAAGAAGGAGATTCTCTTTATGTTGATAAACTCTGGGGAAATAGCCGCCTCTCATTAACTTTTATTTCTGAAACATGGAAAAAATCTCTAATGTTGTTCTTTACTTTTCTTTTTGTGGGCCTTGGATTTTACTTAAGGAAAAACAGGACAATGACCCCATTCTCATTTTTAATAACCACCCTTCTTCTTTGCACTCTTGTTCCTATGGTTATAATGAAATCCCTGATTTTCATTTTTAATGGTGCAATATTGGGTTCGATCATTTTCATTCTGATACTTTTGATTATTTCTCTAGCAAAACAGACATTGAACAAATCAGGATTTCATCTTATTACTATTTTACTAGTGATTACTGGAACCATTTTTTCTCCTCAAATCTTAAGGGCAGAAGAAACAAAACCTTTCCCATTAATAAAAGTTTACGTTCCTTATAAAAATGATGTACCTATTGATGTTAACAGCATTGGAAAT
>MHHG01000013.1 GCA_001805965.1 Omnitrophica WOR_2 bacterium RIFOXYA2_FULL_38_17
AAAGGTAAGCTCCCTTTTAGCGGATGGCACATCAGATTACATTATTCAGGACAGCATACTAACGTTACCATTTACAAGAGCGATCACTGGCGCGTATAAATTTGACCTGTACTTAGAAAAAGAGCTTGAATCATTTGACACTGCATCAATAGAAAGTATCGAACTGCTCGGGGCTGAAAAGACCAATGGCACCTCCCTTATGCTATTCCCCAGAGGTTTTGAGGTAAAAGAAAGCGATACAGCAGGCATTAAACAGGCTAATTTGATCAATATTGCTAAGGAATTTAGCACAATATCTCTTTCTGATTTTGGGTCTAAATACGCATACACAATAAAGGACAATTCATTTAAAGCGAATTACAAGATAACAAAAGAGCAGCCAACTATCGACGTCATTAAAGTTTACCACTCCATAGTAGAGGATAATCTTGTTAATGTAAAACTCCTCAACATATTCAACATAAAAAATGCACCTGTCGATCATTTCGATATAATTGCCCCTTCCGACCTGAAAGATTCGATAAACATTATAGGTGATGGTATAAAGACAATACTCAAAAAAGAGATCAACGAAGGAAAGAATGTTTATATTACCGTTAATACTGTATCAAAAATAGACCGCTCATATATGCTGGAAATATCTTTCAACAAATACTTCAACAATGAAAAAACATTTGAGATGCCTCCTATCAATTTTCCGCAAGCAACCAACAAGACCGAATATATTTCAATTGAAGCATCTACCGTATACCATGTTGAGCCCCAAACCATTGAATCACTACAGGAAACCGAAGCAGATGTAATTCCTGTGCTACCTGCCGGAATAGACCTCAATAATATTTTATGGTCATACAGGGCCTCCGGTTATGGCGAATGGAAATATGTCCTTAAGCTTAAAAGGCTAGAACGAGAAAAAATGGTTAAAGCAAAGATTTTAAGGGAAGACATTAAAACCCTTCTTATCCCTAACGGTTTTGCTTTGCATGAAGTAAATATAAAAGCAAACAACAGAAGCCTTCAATTCCTGCCTATTTACCTTCCTCCAGAAGCAGAGCTTTGGAGCCTTAAGGTTGCAGGCGAACCATCCAGGGCTTCTCTTGCAGAACCTGGAACTAAAAGCAAGTACAAGAAATATCTGATCCCTCTTATAAAAAGCGGCGCAGGAGACAGAAGCTTTGACGTAACTCTTATTTATATTACTCCGATTAAAGCCTTTGGATTATTTGGCAAGCTCAATCTGGGGATGATCGAAACCGGTGATATATCAGTTGAAAAAACAACCTGGACACTTTCTGTACCTGATAATTATTCCTATTTCTGGTTCAAAACTAACATGGATGAAATTGACCTTTCTATGATAGAAGCTGAAAAAACGCTCGAGCTCGCCAGAGAATATAAGCATTGGACAAACCTGGCAAGCTCTGCCATAGGGGAATTACGCCAACAGGCTGTAAGCAACCAGGCAAAAGTAAAAAGTGACTATGATAGCCAGGTCGCCTTAAATAGGTCAGTCCAATCTGGCCTAAACTCGCGCATTGGCAAGAAGGGATTTAATCAGAACCTAGTACAAACTGCACAGGTAAAAAACATCGAGATGGTAAATGAAGCAACCCAGATAATGGAAAATAACAGGCCTATATCTCAAACAGCAGAAACTCCCAGAAAAAGCCGCGCCAAAGGACAATCAATTGATGGCCGAAGAAATATAAAGGGTTGGCAGTTTAAAACTAACGATTTTGGAGGTGATAAGCAGGTAAAGGAATCAATAGACAATTATATCATTCAGGAAGACACGAAACAATCAATGCAGATGCAGCAGATCGAAAGAGACCAGATCATGATGAATAAACAAGGTCAACGATATGTACAGCAAGATTTATCTTATGATAAAATCTCAGGAATTAATGCCATAGAACCAGAATTAAGGTCCCAGCAATCAATAAATTATAAGAGCAAAGCCAATCATGCAGCAAAGCGCCAAGAAATGAGCTCGGGTAAAATAATAGAGCCACAAAGAAGGCGGGCTGTAGCTAAGGATGATGGACTGCAAGATTTTGATCAAGGCAGAACTTATCCTTACGCCGCAGAAAAAGCAATCCGAGAGGACTCACGAGTTACCAGAGAACTAAATGGCTATTCAGAGGTACCCTCCGGTGCGCCACAGGAAGCACTAGATTTTGCTGAAGAACAATACGACGGCAAAAACGATAGTTTCAAATTTGAGACAGGAGCAGCAGGCCAGTATCAAGAGTATTGGGGCGCGCCTTCTGACAGGCCCGCTACCGCGCCTCAAGCAGCTGTTCCTCAGAAAACAGCCCCAAAACCGATCATTCAGAAAAAAAGTGTACTTCTAAAAGGCCTCAGATCAATTGATATTCCTGTACCTGATCAAGGGAGAAAGTTTTCATTTAAAAAACTTGGCGGCAATCCAAGATTATCCATTTATTACAGAAAAAAAGGCTCCCTTTCAAAGATTTTCTTACTTTTGTTATGCCTTTCTGCAGGTTTTGGCTCATTGAAAATCCGCAGATACAATCCGCCGCTTGATAAAATAATCCCTTATTTAAAAAACATTAAATTAACATATTTTTTAAATCGAATATTTGATTCAAGGATTTTCAAAATATTAACTTTTATTATAATGGCGGTATCGCTTATTTTAGGCTCCCCGCTATTCGCAATAACCTTAGGGTTTTCAAGCATATTCTTCATTAGGTTCTTATCTGCAAAAAGATATGCCAAGATCGGTTATGTTCCTAAAAATAATGTTAAAAGGTTTTTTAAAGACCTTCCTTCAAATATAATATTCATTTCATTAGTATTAAGCTTTTTTGAAATAAGGTTTATGGTCTTTATAGGAATAGCAACATTTATAAATTTTGTATTAGCGATAATATACGCAATATGTACACTATTTGCATCAAAAGCAACGATTGAACCCAATGTCACTAAAGCAAAAGAGATCCCTGAAAAAGAAATTGATTCTCTTCAGAATTAGGCCATTATATTTGTTTCAGTTTAAATTAATTTTGGCAGGATTTAACGAACATCTTTTGATATATGTTTCTATTATTGTAAATCGTATTAATGGTTGGATAGCATTATTACGATTTAATCATGATCAAAAGCATTTTAAAATTGGTTTTTGCATTTAAA
The DNA here is from genome assembly GCA_001805965.1 of Omnitrophica WOR_2 bacterium RIFOXYA2_FULL_38_17. Classification (GTDB taxonomy): domain Bacteria; phylum Omnitrophota; class Gorgyraeia; order Zapsychrales; family Zapsychraceae; genus Zapsychrus_A; species Zapsychrus_A unditaenarius. The sequence goes on from MHHG01000013.1 coordinate 3,157, forward strand.
GCATGTGGCTCATTAGCCGGCATAATAATCATTTCACCATCTTTTACAATATTGATTTTAGAGCTTATACTGACCTCGGCTTCACCATCCAAAATAACCACCATGGCATCAAAAGGAGCTGTATGCTCGCTCAATCCCTGCCCTTTATCAAAAGCAAAGGTTGTCACCGTACCTGTTTTTTTCTTTAATATCTCTTTGCTCACAATTGCGCCTTCTTGATAATTTATCGTGTCTGATAATTTCATGTTTTCCATCCTTTTTAAAAACATTATTATTTGGTATCGGCCATATTACTTTTTCAGGAAGGATACTGGCAGGATTTGCCTGCTTTTGGCATAATAATATTTTGCATACTCTATTTCATTTTCAACTCAAAATCAACCTTCCCCGGAGAGAACTGGATCACTACCAGATTAAACGTACCAAAATCCTTTAAGGCAATTTCATCTGCGAAATCAGCGATTCCGCCCTCATATTGAATATCCAATTTTGCGACCTTATTATTAAAGCTGTTTTGTTTTATAGCAGAAATATCTTTAAAGTCTCTTGTTAATAACTGCTTAACGATAGCCAGCTGTTTATAATTGATCGGAGAGATCGTAATAACTATGCCATTGCTTGAGGACTCCAAGCTTTTCTCAATATCCTTAACAATTTTCTCAATAGCATTCATTGCTGCTTGTTCAGCAGCCTTTCTTGAACCTGTCATTGCATTAATATGCGGAAAACTACCGTCAGCAGATGCCGAAGCAAGCACATCCCCTGTATCAGCTTTAATAGCGCGCATAGTGATATTCGCTCCATAAGCCTGCATCCCGCCGCCTGATTTTAATGATGATTGCTGGACAGCGGTTTTTCCTGTTATAACAATACCTGATCCATATTGCAGAGCGACCGCATTAGCTGCAGCCATATTCCCGTTTACAGCCTGAACTGCCTGTTCCTGAGAAATATTCTTTTGGACTATCTTCTCATCTAAAACTTTAAACTCATTTTTTATCAGATAATCTGTAATAACAGCCGTTGTGTACGGCACAGTATTTATCTTTCCTGAGATCTCTTCGCTAATAATAACCATTACTCCCGGAAACTGCGCTTTATTTTTTTCCTTATTCTCCGTTACCAAAACCCCTTCTTTGCCTAAAAGCTTTTTTAGTTCTTCCATATCTACGGCAAACGAAATCTCAATATTAAGCATCTTGCCCTTCATATAATTAGAGATTTGATTTTCCTTTTGTATATATGTATATGGGCCTTTAAGTAATTGTGATTTTTTATTATTAAAATTAACCTCATCCTTTTGTCCCTTATGCAAGAGGCTGCTCATCGCTTCAGTTAAGGCCTTCCTCTTTGCTGCCTCATAAGCTATCTTAGTTGCTGCTGCTTTATCGTCATTTATAACAACTGCCGATCCCTTGCCCATAAAGATCTGGACTTGTGCAAAAGCAGGGCTTACCATTAACATCAAAAACAATATTAAACTATATGTTTTTATTTTCACATTAACCTCTTTTTATTTTACGTATTGGACTTTTGGACAACTTACACTAAAATTCCAACTTGTTGATGAACCCTCGCAAGCCGGCTGAACGATAACACGTACCTGATCTCCGCCTGAAACCTGAACTGGTATTGATGCGCTTCCATTAGTACAACCTGTGTCACTAACTGTTCCCCCATTGACCTGCACCAAAAGGCGGTCTTTAACGCTGTACAAGCTATAAGATACTGTTGCAGTTCCAGTACCACCTTTCATATCTACAGAAATTGACGCAGGAGTATTATTCCCGGATTTAGAACTTGTATCGCAAACAATAGAGCGCTGATCAATCTGATCTGGTGGAACACTGTTTAAAATATCAGAAGCAGCATCACCGGATGACCCAATTGTCCCTACTGTATTGCCAGTCCCTGGATTATTATTTACCTGGCCATTCATCAGCTGATCTATAATGCGCTGCCATCCTTGCTGCCCTTGTTGCTGAAGATTGCTATATTCGTTTTCCAAGGCTGTCATCTTGCTTGTAAATTCTGAATCATCTATCGTTCCGTTTTGCATCTGCTGGATCAAAGCTATCGCTTCCTGTGTTTTTTGCGTTACCTTCTGTGCATCAGCCTGATTTAACTGAGAAATAACCGCATTAATAGCTGTCATAGTAGTTTGCCAACCAGCGGAATCCGCATTTTCAGCATCACGCTGATCCCCTATTTTTCTGACATCTTCTGCCCTTTCGATCCTTCTGTTTGCATCCATTATTTCTCTAATATCATCTTTTTTTACATCCCTGTTGCCCTGCGTGACTTGCCTTTCAAGAATTTCTTCCAGTTCTTCTTTAGTGTATCCCTCCACATCCAAATCGCTAAAATCACCGATTAGATCCCTAGCATCCTCAGCGTACCCTTGATTTCCATTTCTCCAATCAGCAATATCCTGCGGTGTATCCGCATTATCCTGCATGGCCTGTGCCAATTCATCCTGTTTTTTCCGCTCCTGTAAATGTTGTCGAAGATCCCTTAAAGCTGAGAGTTTATTTTTATTATAATAATCGTCAACAGCTGCTGCCGCTTCCGCAGGATCAGCCCCTTGCTCAATAAATTTGTCATAAATGTCTGATTGTTGTTGATTCTGCCTGATTTGATTTATTGCAACAGTAACCTCATCATCAAAAATCTCTCCGGGTGTTCTTCTGATCTCATCGACATTTTTTGCCGTATCCCAAACGAACTGACCTGCCCGTTCTAATTGCGAACCAATACCCGTAGCCACTTGTCCTGCTCTTTCAATAACAGTATCATCTGCTTCTACTTCATATTGTTCAGGTGCCTTAGGTATATTGTAATCTATCCCTCGATCACGAAGGTCCTGAGCAAGCTGTTCTGCTCTTTCAGGATATCCATTACGCAGTGCCATTAAGATCTCCTGAGCCTCTTCTTTTGTTGCACCGTTCTTTCGTGCCTCTAATGCTGCTGTAACTGCATGTGACTGTTGAATACTGCGGTTAGCATTATCAGCTTCCAACTCAGCATCATATAAATCTCTCGTCTTTTTATCCACTCCGCTTGCAGCACTGTATACTTGTCCAGGTGGTGTAAAATTAACTGCAGCATTTTCAGCTACTTCGCCAAGAGTTTTCTTTCCTTCATAAAGGTCTACGACATCTTGCCCTGTATTTAAAATATCAGATGCAGTCATAACTTCACCAGCCCTTTGAAGAGCTCCTCCAAACCTGGATTTTGGCCCATCTATGTCCCCGACTTTAGGTCCATCGACATCACCAACCTTAGGGCCATCGAGGTCAGCAACCTTTGGGCCGTCAATGTCACCAACTTTTGGGCCGTCAATATCACCAACCCTAGGGCCCACATCAACATCACCTGTTTTAGGCCCAGCTTCAATATCACCAGTCTTTGGTCCGCCTTCAACATCGCCTGTTCTTGGGCCTCCTTCTACATCACCTGTATTTTTAGTGACTGGTTTATCACCCGTTCGTTGTGCCATCTGTTCTCTTAAATCCCTCATAACTCTATGACCTTCTGGAGTAAGATCACCTGTCTTTGGATCTTTTGGCAAACTATCCTGGACCTCGGTCATAAACCTTCCTTTTTCCGCAGGGGTCATATTTTCCATTATTTCAGCAGCATCACTTGCAGCCTGCCGAACATCTCCACCTTTAGTATTGGCATTCTCCATGATACCTTCCGCTGCACTACGTGTAGCATTATTGCGAATATTTTGTTCTGTAGCAAAAGCTGCTTGACGCCTTGCATCCCATTTACTTTGAGCCGTAGCCATATCTGCATCTGTTAATTTCTGACTTGGCTCCATTCCTAATAGCTCCCGCGCTTTTTCTGGAGTGACATCAGGCTCACGAACTGAACCATCTTTTGCTAACTCGTGAGTTGGATTATCTGACTCTGAAAGTCCATGATCAGCACGATACCTAGCATCAGCATCCCCGATACGTGAATCATATTTCTGTTGCTGTGCTTGTTTTTGAGTTAACTTTCCTTCATCCAATGATCCCCGCTCTATGTCTCCTCCTTTTCCCTGCAAATCCTCGATCAATCCCTGCTTCTTGTTGCGGAAATCTTCCATTTCCTTCACATATTCTTTTGTCTCATACTGAGTAATTTCTCCAGCATCAGGATTACGCGATTTATATTCCCAGTCAGCAGCAGCCCTCCTGCTGTAAGCATCATTGTTCATTTCTGCAATACGCTCAAATTCTGCTTTGCTTACACCGCTTGCATCAGCCATAAAATCCGTATCAAGTTTATTATGCCAATCAGCCCTATCTACTGATGTCACTTGATTCCTTTGTAAATATTCATTGACCTGACGGTTATAATCCGTCTGCATATCCTGTATTTGCTGGCTCGATTTTACTTTTGTAATATAATCTGAATCCGTACCTGGCTGGGATCTTGTAGACTTCGATTTTTGCACTTCAAATTCAGCACCAGCCTTTTTGGCAGCCTCAGCTGCAAATTCGACATTCTGTTGTTTAAAACGATTTTGCGCAGCCTGATATTCAGCATCCGGTATCTGTCTTGCTAAACGTGCTTTATTGATAGCATCATTATTTGCAAACAATATAGCTTCCTGCCTAGGCGTTGCCGTTCCGGATGCCATAGCTCGAAGAGCTTCATGCACTTCCGGCGATAAGACTTGAGGCCCTGAAGCAAACGCATTGAAAGTCATTATCATTATCAAAACTAAAAAAACAATAAAAGCAGTTATTAGATTTTTAAAACGGGTACGGTCCATGACTTATACCTCACATTTTTTGTTAACTATTTTCTTCGAAGAACCATAAGGTCTAAATGATCATAAATATATTCATTAGCGTCTTGAACACGCTGATCTTTAAAATCTGGCGCGGAGTAAAGAAATCGCATGTAATTTTCTACGGCATCCCCTTCTATGCCCATATCCTCTGCTTTTTTTCCGGCTTGAAAATTGGAATAGGCTGCACTTGCAAGTTCTTTAACAAGGCTATCAAATGTTTCATTAATGGCTTTTGTAATCAGCTTTGACTTAAATTCATCTACCGTAGGCAATGTGATAGGATCTGATGGAACATTTTTGCCGGGGTCTCCAGGTATATAGCGGTCAGTAGCCTCATCGCGTGCATTTATCGTATGCACTTCACTGATCTCAGAAGTTGCATAATTGATCACTTTTAAGGAAATAATAACTTCACCCTGAAGCCGTAAGTCAAATATCTCATATCGATAATCTGATTCAATATCTTCTTCTATTTGCATAGGAGTATTCGCAAGGTCTGATTGCGCGCCAGCCAGATCATTCTGGGCTTTGGTAACAGCTCCGGTACCTATCGCTGAAGTAAGCTGACCCAACCCGGAGATCAAACCTAACATCTGATTAGGCGCACCTTGAGCCACCATCTGATTGCTTTGCATTTTCTGTGAATTTAACGCTGATTGCGCCTGAAGAACTCTTTGCTGGGCCGACTGAACTTCTACTTGAGCTTGTTGGTAAGCAGGATTGGGGACATAACGTTTCCCGCTTACATAACGCGAACTTCCATAACTAGGCCGATCCCTGCCAGTTTCCTTTACTACCACTTTAATGACTTCTCCCCGAATACCAGCCTGAATCCCCTTGATCTTTTTTACTTCAACAGCTGTTGTCTCATCCAGAAATCCTTGACCTAGGCCCTGCTCCCGGAGAATATCGTCAAGAGAATCCCGGTCCAAAATAGTAATATTTTTAAGTTCCTTCGAATTTTTCATGCGGTTGAGAATCTGTTCTTTGACGAGACCATCCGCTCCTGGTTCAGCCGAAGAGTTTTTGAAATCAAGCGCAATACGGAATTCTAATTCCTTTTTTAATAATCTTTTTGCTTCTTCAATTTTATCTTCTATATCAGGATAAAGATTACTATGTTCCTCCTGAACAAGCAGATAATATGCAACCGCCGTACCTATCCGGTCAAGACTCCCGCTATTCATGATCTGCTCAGCTTTGTCATAAGAATCAGATGCCATCGTTTTGGTCACGTCAAGAAGCAGTTCTTCGGTATCTAGAAATCCCGGCTTATATTTGGAAAGCTCGGTTAATTTTGTTTTAGCTGCAGATAGGCGTCCATCATTTTGCGCTTGAACCGCTTCATTATATAATATCCCGCACCATTCATCGATTAATCGCTCCTGAAAAGAGAGAAGCTCTGGATGCTCTGGCTGAAATTCCAGCCCTTTCAAGATTTCTTCGTACGCCTTTAAATACTTTTTTTCATCCCAGGCCTCTTCAGACATCACCAAGTGATGCAGGGCATTTTTCATCTTTTTAATATTCTCTTTATCAGAATATTTTAGAGCTTGCTCAATAAACTTATACGCTCGGGAGTATTCTTGTTTCATTAAATCAGCATCACTTTTGTTCAAGAAAAACCTGCTTGCTTCTTCCTGAAACGAAGCAATCTTCTGGGCAATCTCCGGGAAAGAAGATTCATAAATGCGGTAGGATTCTAATTCCACTAAGGCTTTGTCCCACTCATTGTCTTTAACACCAAGAGCATAAGCATTGTTAACTTTTTCTTCTATATCTCCGAGCTTTGCCTGTTCTTCCTTCAATCGATTGCTATAAGATTCGTTGTGGGGATCATATTCAACAGCTTTTTTAAAAACCTCTACCGCTTTACTAATTTCATTATTATCAGCATATTTAGTCCCTCGATAAAACAGAGCCTTGGCAGCATTAAGCTTCGACTCGCTCAACATCTCTTCCATTTTAATTCTTCTCTTCTCGGTTAATTTAGGCCTAGCCAAAGCCTCTTCAAGCTGCTCAATAGCCTGCTCGTACGCCCCAACCTTCATAAACTTAGCGGCATCCTTATATTCATTGTCCCTGGCCCAGCTGCGTGAACTTATCAGCAAAATAATTGTTAGGGCTATTAATACTCTTGATATTCTATCTGAGCTCAAATTCTTCTTCATCATCCTGGATTTCCTCTTTCGGTTTTTGAGGTTGAATTTCCGGCTTTGATGGTGCAGATTGTTTAAAGTTTTTATCAAACTGGTAAACCCTTATACCGGAGTCCTGCTGATCCGTGACATAAATTTTATTTTGATAAACTTCCACTCCTGTTAGTTCTTGAAAGCAGCCATATCCCAAACCCGATGAACCAAATACTATGGTCTTTTCACTCCACGGGAAAATAATTTGAATTCTGTGATTATCTCGCTCGGCAACATAAACATGATTTTCCTGATCGATCGCAATATCCACAGGATCGTTAAACTGTCCATAACTTTCGCCTAACGCTCCAATGGTCTTTATAAATCGGCCCTTGTCATCAAAAACTTGAATACGATTATTACCGCTATCCAGAACATACAGGTCTTCATCTGTATTCAGGGCTAAAGCCTTTGGCTGAAGGAATGTTCCGGTGTCAGGCTGTTGGTCTTTTTTCGTTATGCTTCTTGTCCCAAATGCCATAAAAAAGATACCGTCCTTATTAAACATCTGAATACGATTATTCAAAGTATCAGCCACATAAATAATTCCGTTTGAGTTAACTACAATGCCTTGTGGCGAACTAAACTGCCCGGTTTTTGATCCGCGTTCACCAAAAGCATATTCAAATTTGCCTTCCCTGTCAAATATCTGGACACGATGATTAAGAGTATCTGCCACATAAATTTTCCCGTCAGGCCCATAATCAAAAGCTGCAGGAGCGTTAAACTGCCCTTCACTTCTTCCTGTACTCCCTATCACCTGATTGACAACACCATGAATCATCAAATAATCGTTTTTGTCAGACAAGGAAAGAACCTCGCCATCCGGATTTATCTGAATATCAGACAAATAAAGGTCAGCAGGAATAGTATCGATGTAATCTATCATAGGAACAGATCTTTCTTCCGTAACCATTGGCAAATTTGTATTGCCCGAATTTTGAAGGATCTGAACACGTTTATTTCTAGTATCAACTGCATAGATCCTGTTGTTTCTATCCACATAAATACCTGCCGGACTTTTGAATTGACCGCGCGATTTACCTTCAGACCCAAATGAAAGCAGCAGCCCGTCCGTATTATTAAATTTTTTAATACTGTGTTCAAATGTTTCAGTAATATAAATGTCCCCCTTCGCATCAACAGTTATCCCCGAACCAGCATTAGCATAATTTTTATTGCCTATCAGACAGCGAACATCTGTTCTTTGCTCTGGCGAAATTACTGAAACTACCCCGGCTTGCGGGCGCAAAATATAATAAGTGTTATTAGAATCTATCGAAACATCAAGGGGTTCATCTTCAAAAGGTATATAATAACGATAAATCCCATGTGGAGAGAAGATCTGTACACGCTGATTGCCGGAATCAGAAACTAAAATAAAACCGTTGGAATCGGTGGTAACTCCTGTGGGTGATTGGAATTGACCGCGCAATCTTCCGGATGAACCAAATGAAAACAAGAACTTGCCATCCCGGTCAAATGCCTGTATACGGTCATTACCTGTGTCAGCTACAAGTATTTCATTTTTTGGTGTTACTGCAATGGATTGAGGGCTATTTAATTCTCCGTTTCCTGAACCCCTGGCACCAAAGCTTCTGAGATAATAGCCTGTTTCATCATAAACCAGAACCTGTGCCAAACGGCTGTCCAATACATAAATTTCACCATCGTTTGAAACAACCACATCTACCGGTTCCTGATAACCTGAATTTAATTCTTGGACAAAATTAACATCTTCAAAAGAATAAACAAATTGGGTAGTGCTTAACACTAGAAATGCTGTAACTACTGCGGAGACATACAGTTTTGATTTGTATAAATTTAAATGCATAAAAAGCATTCTATCGTATCATTTAAACTATGACAAGAAAAAATTCTTAAGAACCCGATTTATCAGTCACGAATTAACTTATCAGACGTCCCAATAGGTGTTGGACATTTGTAAACGACCAAATAACTAGAAGCAATTATTGTTAAAATAGTTACCAATTGAATAAATTGCGATGCTCTATTGCTTATCTGCCCTAGATCAAAAGCAAGTAAAGCGATCAAAATTGAAAATTCACTTAGTTGTCCCAGCCTAGTACCTATTTCTTTTGAAAATTCTTTCTTTTCCCCAACCATTATGAAAGCATTTTTAAAAACCATTGGCTTTAAGATAATAATGATAGATGCAAGCAATACTGCTGGCAAAAAGATATCTTTCATGATCAGGAGATCAAGCTTTGCTCCTAAAGAAAAAAAGAACAATACAAGGAAAAAATCTCTAAGAGGTTTCAACTCCTCAGATATAAATAAAGAAATTTTGTGTTGCGCCAAAACCACTCCAGCGAAAAAAGCTCCTGTCTCAAAAAACAGACCCAATTTATGTGATATTGTTGCAACACCTATACACCAGGCCAATCCTAAAACAAATATAACTTCCTGTATCCTGTCAACATAAGATATAATTTTCCGCAAAACATAACGTTCAAATATAGCCAAAACTGCTATAAACGCAATTAGTTTAACTAATAATGTAGAAAAGCTAATAAGCACACCTTCCGGGGTATCCATGCATCTAACTAATGCCAATACACCAATTGCTAACAGGTCTTCTAAGATCAGAACGCTTATACAAAGAGATCCCATTCGTTTTTGATGTAGCGTCGTGGTAGGCAACAGTTTTATGGTTAAAATTGTGCTTGAAAACATTAAGGCAAGAGCGATGCAAACACTATCAATCATTGGGAACCGGAATACTAAAGCAAATGAAAATGCAAGAATAAAGGAAAAAACACAATTAATAATTGTTACAAGTGAGGTTTTTTTAAACAGTTCAATTAACTTTTGGGGGTGCAAACAAAGGCCTGCTAAAAACAGCAGTAAAGTTATTCCCAAATGAGAGATAATTTCAATAAATTTAGCATGCTTTATCCATCCCAAACCCAACGGTCCGGCTAATACTCCACAAAGAATATATGCAATAATAACCGGCTGCTTCAAAAGAACAGCAAGGCAACTTAATATTGCTGAGCCAACAAACAAAATGCATAGATCAAAAATAAATTCTTCCATAAAATTATTATACTCCAACAAAACTAAAGAAAAATAATTTTATTATAAGGCGCAGTTTCTTATTAATCTTATTATTTATTTTGTAAGCTGATACCTTTACAACTTAACTACTTTCCACTCACTGTTAACCCAAATCCCTATAACAGGCATCTGAGTGATTGCCTTTTTAATCCGGTCAACTGCTTTTAAAACTTGTTCATTATGTAGAAGGTCACTGCGAGGGTTTGCCCTACAATCATGGTGACCAACAATAAAAACCATTACTGCATTATTGTTTTTTATAGAAATTTTCATTTTTCTAACAATATCGTCAATTGGATTATTGTTATCAGCTATTAAACCATCCATACCAGGCTCAGTAATCATATCCACATGTTCAACCTTA
>MHHG01000014.1 GCA_001805965.1 Omnitrophica WOR_2 bacterium RIFOXYA2_FULL_38_17
AAGAAATTGATAGTTTATATTATTGATCTTGGCCATAGAAGGGAAATATACAAGTAGTAAGCATATCGTTTGATCTGTCGGCATGGTTGAAAGAAAGTGAGGGTAAAGATGAGGGGGAAGTGTATTGTATTGCTGTTCGTATCTGCTTTAATTTTATCCGCAGTAAAAAGTGTCCACTCTTCAGTCATTATTAATGAAATACTCGCAGATCCTCCAGCCGGATCATCAGGTGATGCCAATGGCGATGGTGTGCGTTCGTCCAAGGATGATGAGTTTGTCGAATTATTTAATATGTCCTATGAGGCCATTGATGTAAGCAATTGGTTTTTGACTGATGCCTCAGCGATCCGCCATGTTTTTGGCAGTAATTCATTAGTTGATCCATTAAGCGCTTTTGTTGTTTTTGCAGGAGGGGCGCCGGCATTTGAAGGATTTTATTGGCAAACCTCGTCAACAGATAATTTAGGGCTGAATAATGATGGAGATACTGTTTCATTGTTTGATGCTGCAGGTAATTTGATCGACAGGGTCGTCTATGGTTTGGAGGCCGGAAATGATCAATCGATAGTCAGGTCTGTAGAAGGCACTGAAAGTGGCTGGATAAAACATTCGGATCTTCAAAATTCACAAGGCAAAATATATTCACCGGGATATCTGGTCAATAAGAAAAAAACCGTGGACCTGGATAATTTGCCTGTACCTGAGCCGGCAACGATATTGGCATTGCTGATAGGTTTAGGCTGGATGTATTTTTTCAAAAGAGAGTAGGTTAATGCGGATATTGGCCATTGACGTGTTTTTGTTCCAGGTATATACTATGTATATACATAAAAGGGGAGGATCATGGAGACAAAGATACAGAAATGGGGCAATAGCCAGGGATTGAGATTTCCAACAGCTATCTTGAAAGAGGCGGATATGAGAATTGGTGAAACTGTTGAGTTAAAGGTTAGAAATGGAAACATAGTCATTAGGCCGGTGAGACTGAGGAAGAAGTATAAGTTAGAGGACCTTCTTGCCAGGCTGCCTGAAAATTATAAGTTATCTGAAGTGGAATGGGGAAAGGCTTCTGGAAGGGAAGAGTGGTAAATGAGAAAAGAGGCATATTGTCCTGAAAAAGGCGATCTGATCACGCTTGCTTTTGACCCCCAATCAGGCAAGGAACAAAGAGGAAGAAGGCCGGCTTTAGTGATCAGCAATACTTTGTTTAATGAAAGAACGGGATTGGCAATTGTTTGCCCTATAACTAAAAGTGACAGAAAAATACCTTTTCATATAAAAGTTGATGATAATGAATTTGTGGCTGGTTTTGTCATGGCAGAACAGGTTAAGTCAGTGGATTTTGCAGCAAGGAAAGCAAAATTCATTTATAAGCCTTCTTTAGAAATGCTGCAGGAAGTTTTGGCGGTCCTTCATGCCTGTGTTTTTTGATCAGAATATCAATTAATGCAAACTTTCAATGATAAACTCTAATAACATTAGTTCTATTGATTTATCATTAACATAATAATACAATAGTCCTAAGCGTTTCACGGTAATCAGCAATTAACTTTAATTTTATAGTGATAAGTTTTAAACAGAAAGGAGTTTTAATGGCACCTTTACAGATCATTGCTCTTGCGTTTGTCGTTTTTGCTTTTTTAAAAATAATCATTATCATTAAAGACCCTCAAGCCTGGAAGTCATTCATTAAGGCGCTCTATTCAAAGCCGCATTTAGTATCTTTGATCTCTCTTGTAGTCGCAGGTATTATCCTTAAATGCTTGCTTCAGGAATTAACGATTGTCCAGATATTTGCTTCAATGACCTTTATGATGGCGATGATCATGGTTCAATTCTCAGCTTTTAGCGAGGAAATAATTGAAATATCTGATAAATTTCTAAAGGACAGGTCTGTTATGAAAAAGATCTGGTTGTCTTTATCTATTTGGTTAGTGTTAATGGTATGGGTAATAATTGATGTGTTTGTGAAATAAAAGATCGGGACGTTTTCTTATTTTTAGAAAGGCTAGGCTTTTGATATGAAAAAAACAGTTCTTATTTTTATCATTTTGATCATGGCTGCCACTGCTTATGCTGAAAAGTTTGAATATGATAGAAAAAACCCGCCGGATGAATGCTTCTTCGGAAGCGATGCTAGATGGGGTAATAAGTTCATTAATGCTCAGGATTGGAATGATTTTACTGAGTTCCTGAAGATGACCTTCATTAATGAGTATTTTCTTCTTAAGCGAATTAACTATGAGGACACGCCGGACCTGATAATGCACCTGAACTTGTATTCTTATGGATGTAAAGATGAGTGCCTGGACATACCATTAACACAGATAATAGATGAGTATCTGGAAATTAAAAGGGCGCTTGAAATGAAGAAGGCCCTTTTGTTCGAGGAAGATTCATGATAGCCGCTAACAATTAAAGGAGATGCCCCTTAATGTATGGTGATTTGACCCACGATGAGCTTATTGCCGAGATCAGCGGCCTAAAGGCAAGCATTCATAAGATAGAGTCTGCAAGGAAGGTATCAGCGGATAAAAATCTATATGAATCAGACATGTTCCGTATCTTAGTTGAAAATTCGCTCGATTATATAGCGGTTACAAAGTTTGATATCAAGCTGACAATTGAGTACCTTAGCCCTTCATACCAAACTATCCTTAATTATGATATTGCTAAGTTTATAGGCGAATCCAGTTTTGTTCTTGTCCATCCTGAAGATAAAGTAGACCTGTTCCCAAAGTTACGCAGAAATTTGGTGGAAAAGATAAAATACATATTTAGCAATAGAATGCGTGAGGTTTTTGAGAAGGTTGAATATCGTTTAAAAGATAATAATGGTGGGTGGAGATATGTGGATAGTATCGCTTTTAATTATGAAGATAATCTTTGTTTTATCGGAAGAGATGTTACTGAATATGTGAAAAAGCAAAAAGAACTGGAAAAGAATAAAACGCGGTTCCAAGAAGCTGTGAAGTCTTTGGGCTCACTTGTTTATGAGTGGGATATAGCTTCAAATGATCTTAATTGGACCGGCGATATTGATAAGGCCTTATCTTACAATGTGGGGGAGATAGAAAGGTCTTTGAAAGCTAAGATCAAATTAATGCATCCGGAGGATAAGCAGCGTTATCTAATAGCAGTTGATACCTTTGAGGCTTCAGGCGAAGGGATCTCTATGGAGTATCGGATCAAGGATAAGAATGGATCGTATAAGTATTGGGTAGAAAAAGCAGAAGGTATTTTAGATATTAAGGGCAAGCCTGTTAAGTTAGTTGGTGTCTGCACGGACATAACAGCATACAAGAAAGAAGAAAAGGCCCTTTATCAGCAGATAGAGAGACTGGAAAAAGATAATGAATCTATGGGCGGCAGGGAGCTGCGTATAGTCGAGCTTGAGAAGAAGATAGCTAGTCTGGAAAGAGACCTTGAAGAGTTAAATAAAAAGAAAACATGAGGAATTAAATTGATGTATGAAGGTATTTCAAGAGACCAGTTGATAGACAAGGCCAACTTGCTGAAGGCTAAATTGTCAAAACTGGAAAATAAGGACCCCAAGAGACATTTTCTTAGTGAAGCAGAGATGTTCCGCCGCCTGATCGAGCATTCTAAAGATTACATTGTGGTTACAAAATTTGATATTAAAGTTACGCTGCAATATTTGAGCCCGTCTTATGAAGAAATACTTGATTATAAGATCAAGGATCATTTGGGAAAGTCAGCTTTTACTTTAATTCACCCTGAAGATAAATTAAAATTGTTCCCGATGCTCAAGAGATATGTTGTTGAGAAAACAAGGCTGATAATTGGCAAAGAAGGAAGAGAGTTCACTGAACGGTTTATTTTCAGGTTAAAAGCAAAAAATGGTGAGTGGCGCAATATAGACTGCATTGTTTTTAATTGCAAAGACAGGTTATTCTATGTTGGACGGGATATTACTGAAAGATTGAATCTTGAGCAGAAACTGAAGGATAATGAGCTAAAATTTCAGTTAGCCGCAAGCCTGGCGAGTGATATTGTCTATGAATGGGACCTTGAGACAAATAAGATCGAGTGGTATGGGGATATTGGTGCTCTTTTGGGATACAAGGAGAAAGAATTCGGTAAAACGATCGACATGTGGCTGGCAGCTATTCATCCGGAGGATAGAGAGCATGTAAGAAAAGAAGTTGAAGAGCAGAGAGGGCTTGCCAATAAACGTTTTCTTGAATATAGGATCAAGGCCAAGAATGGTGAATATAGATGCTGGGAAGATAGGGGAAGCTGTATTGTTGATAATGATGGAAAACATATAAAAATGATAGGCACGATCAAGGATGTCACTTCCCGAAAGATCTTGGCGCAGGTCCTTTCTGTAAAGATCGAAAGCCTTGAAAAGGTCAATCAGGAGCTTAGATCAAGAGAGTTAACTATAATTGAGTATAAGGATATAATTAAAAAGCTCGAAAGGGATATCCAAAAATTAAAGATGAACCAATAGGTGCCTAATGAATGTTGCGATAATCGGGGCTTCAAACAAGGAACACAGGTATTCATATATGGCCTTTAAGCTGCTTAAAGAAAAAGGGCACAATGTTTTTCCTGTACACCAAAGAATAAAGCAGATCGAAGGCCAGACAGTGGTTGCTTCGATAGATGATATTAGTGAAAAAATAGATACGGTCACAATGTATGTTAATGCCGGTGTTTCAAATACCATTTCAGATAATATAATTAACAAGAAGCCTAAAAGGGTCATTTTTAATCCAGGCGCCGAAAATCCTCAATGCAGGAAAGACTGAATAGCGCCGGAATAAGAACTGTTAATGCTTGCACGCTGGTAATGCTTAAAACGAGCCAGTTTTAACAAGTTTGTTTTTAAAAACTAGTTTGTAAAAATAGACATTAGTTTAACTGTATGTTAGAATTATCAACTTAAAAATGTTTATTTTTACATAGAAAGGGAAAACAATGGTTCAGATGCTTAAAAAGCTATTTGGTTTAGCTAAGAAAGATAATAATGAAGCAGTAAGAAAGACTATAATTACTGTGGAAGACAATGATGTTGATATAAAGCTGATAAAGAGAATTCTCGAGAGAAAATATAATGTTATAACCGCGGAAAACGGTGAAGTTGGCTTAAAGATGATAAGAGAACATAAGCCTGACCTTGTTGTCCTTGATTGTGCAATGCCTGTTATGACAGGCAATGAAATGTGTAAAATAATGAAACAAGATGAGGCTTTAAGGTCAATACCTGTTCTCTTTTTGACAGGCATTAACACACCCCAAAATATACTTGAGTGTTTTGAATTAGATGCAGAGAACCACCTGTCAAAACCTATAAATCCTAAAATACTATTGGCGCAGGTCGATGCAATACTTCTTGGCCATGAAACGAACTAAATATAAACGAGTGCTGTAAAATAAAGGGAAAATAATGTTTGATATTAAATTGATCAGGGATGACATTGAAAGAGTCAAAAGCGGACTTGCCGCAAAAAAGGCCGAAGTGGACCTTAAAGGGATCATAGATATTGATGAGGAAAGAAGGGGTATTCTTTTTGAGCTCGATGAGCTAAGAAGCAAAAAGAACAATGCGAGCGACGAAATTGGCGCTCTTATCAAAGATAAGAAAGATGCAAAAGATAAGATAGCCGCAATGAAGGATATTTCTGCAAAGATAGATGAGCTTGAACCAAAGGCAAAAGAGCTTAATGAGGAGCTTCAAAACAGATTGTTGGCGATCCCGAATTTAGCCCATGATTCAGTCCCTGTCGGTGGAGCAGGCCATAATAAAGTCGTAAGGACGTGGGGAGAGGTAAAGAAATTTGACTTTAAGCCAAAGACTCACGTTGAGATAGCGGAAGAACTTGATATAGTCGATTTTAAAAGGGGCACGAAGATCTCAGGGTCTAATTTTATACTTTATAAAAAGCAGGGCGCAAGATTGGAAAGGGCCCTTTATAATTTCATGCTCGACCTTCATACATCAGAGCATGGTTATGTTGAAGTGTTCCCTCCGTTTTTAGTTAACAGGGCATCAATGACTGGCACAGGGCAGCTTCCTAAAATGGAAGATGATATGTATAAGCTAAGCCAGGAAGACCTGTTCTTGATACCTACGGCAGAAGTCCCTGTCACTAATATTCATCGTGATGAAATATTGAAAGAAGAGGACCTCCCTATATATTACACTGCTTATACTGCTTGTTTCAGAAGGGAAGCGGGTTCGTATGGCAAGGATACAAAAGGTTTGGTCCGGGTCCATCAGTTCGATAAAGTTGAGCTTGTAAAATTCGTTAAGCCGGAAAATTCTTATGACGAACTTGAAAAGCTTGTTGGTAATGCGGAGAAGGTCTTTCAGCTGCTTGGGCTGCCATATAGGGTCTTACTGCTTGCTAGCGGCGACCTTAGCTTTGCTGCAGCTAAATGTTATGATATTGAAGCTTATTCATGCGGCTTAGAAAAATGGCTTGAAGTTTCGAGCTGTTCGAATTTTGAGGATTTTCAGGCACGAAGAGCGAGCATAAGGTTTAAAGGCAAAGAGGCCAAGAAGCCCGCATTTGTTCATACTTTAAATGGCTCCGGACTGGCTTTGGCAAGGACCATGGTCGCTATACTTGAGAATTATCAGACTAAAGAAGGCGAAGTGATCATTCCCGAAGTTCTGGTCCCTTACATGGGCGGATCAAAGAAAATTGTAAAGAGTTAAGATTTTATCTGCAAACAAGAAAGGCGGACGATATGAATGAATTATTTAGTGCTGTCTTTAAATTTATATTAACCCTTGTTTTGATACCTGTTATTTATGCTGCGACTATTCTGTTTGGCAAGCACTATGCACAGTTCTCTGGTGTCCAGGAAGACTTTTTTTATTGGGGAATATGGTTCTTTGTTGTGGTTTATATATTTGTTTACCAGTTTAAAGGCGTGCAGGATGCCGGTAGAAAGATAGTTTCGGGCATATTCGGGTTTGTATCTTTCGGCAAGAATTTCTTTGCAAATATCTTCCCGTTTTATTTTTTTATTATAATGCTGGGCTTTCATGTCGCCCGAAATGTTTTCAACGTAAAAAATTATAATCATTTTTTTCTTTTCTTTGGAGGCTTTTCTATCGCGATGCATGTTATTGAAACTGCTGGTGAGCTCCAGTCGCAGGAAAAGGGTCTTGTTAAACCAAATTATTATTTTTCAATTTGCCTGGTTTACCTTTTCAGTGTATTTTTTATCATTTTAATGATGAACCTTCTGACAAGTATTTTTACTTTTCCCAAGTATATAAACGGCATTATAAAAATATCAAACGATATATTTATTATGTTTTGGAAAGGTTTTATTTGATCGTTTGAATAAGTATTTAGTAAGAGAAAATAAAGCAAAAAAAAGGGCCAACTCCATTTTATGTGGGAGCTGGCCCTTTATTGATGCGAATGAGGCATAATTTAATTTCCTCCGGCATCCATTAGCTGCGGACTACTCGCGAGCTAAAATAACGCTGAATTCATCAGAATTATAATAGTATTCGCCTTTTAACCATTTAATGAATTGTGCGATAATAGCGCTTATCTCATCTTCAGAAGCGCCAAAATTTTCGGCTAAAGTGATAAGCTCATCGCAGCTTTCATACTTCTCAGTAAAAAGTGCGTCCATGATGTAGAACAATGCAGTAACTTTAAGAACATTGTTCTCACTTGTGGCTAAAGGATCGTTTTTATACATCGTATTATTGTTCATTTTATTTACCTCTTTTTCTTTTTATTGTTTGCTATATTCATCCTTTTTCTTTGTTGATCGTGTTGACCCAGTTCCTAAGTTTTTGAAAAAACTCAGAAAAGTTAATAGTCTTAAGAATTTTCATTTTCATACAAAACACCTCCTTTCTATGTGTAAGAATTGACTTTATTTAGCCGATTCTAAGCATTCCTGTTAAATAAAAAACCACCGATCTTAACTGCTGATTCGGTGGTTATAACTGATTATATTTAAAACTATTTAGCTAATGAATTAAAACACACCTCCTCTTGCATACTTTCTCCAGACGGAAATAAGCATTGAGCAGGTTTGTGTGTGTTTTTTGATCGATAAGCTTTTCATAATTCAAGAAATATAACACATAAGAGATTATTGGTCAATAGTTTATATTTAAAAAAGTATTCCTTATTATTAATTAGCTTAATAATATTTTTAAGTTCATAGCTATAAAAATGATTAGCAATAAATATAATGGGGCGTATAATAATTTCTTGAAGTTTAGCAGAAAAGAACATATGTCTAAATAATTATATGTGTCTGTCTAAGGCTAATACACTATTTAATTAAAAGGAGTTTCTGCATGAGTTTTGTTTCGACAATATTAAAAAAAACTTTTTTAAATGCAACAATTGTTCTTCTCCTGTTTATGGCCTTTTTGCAGCCTGCCTTTTCCACTCACCATGATGTAAAGCGAATCCTTATCGTCAATTCCTACCATAATGATTTTGTCTGGACAGATAACCAGGTCAGTGCCGCCAAAGAAGTCCTTTCCAATGCTTTTCACAATGTTGAGTATTTTATAGAGTACATGGACACCAAGAGGCTTTACAATCCTGAATATCTTGATAGTTTAGCGCAAACATTTAGCATGAAATATAAAAACACTGATCTTGACGGTATTTTAACAACAGATGATAATGCGCTTAAATTTGTTTTAAAGAACCGTTCTTTATTGAATGAAGACGTACCTATAGTCTTTTCCGGGATCAATTTAATAGATGATATTCCTTTAGAAGGTGAAAAGAATATTGCTGGGTTTGTAGAAGTCCTTGACATTAAAGAAACTATAGATCTTGCGCTTGATCTTAAGAAAGGAATTAATAAGATCGTTGTTGTTTCTGATAATACAGAAACGGGCAAAGGACAGAGAAAAGAAGTTGCTGCCGTTGAATCCCAATTCCCGGGAATTGAATTTAAATATATAGATGGAGATAAGTATTCAACGAAAGAGATGCTTAATGAGATCAGTATCCTGTCCGATGATACGATCGTGCTTTTAACTGTATGGTTAAGGGATAAGCATGATATGTATATTTCAGAAGAAGGTGGCAAGGAGATATCTTTAATATCTTCAGTTCCTGTTTATGGGATCGTTGACGTGTATTTGAAAAAAGGTATTGTCGGAGGGAAAATACTTTCCAGTAGTGATCATGGCCGAGAAGCTGCAATGCTCCTTGCGAAGATATTAAAAGAAGGTTCTGATCTTAGGCTGAATATTGTCAACAACAATAGTATAAACAAGTATGCATTTGATTTTATGCAGCTTAAAAGGTGGAATATAGGCCTGTCTCTTTTGCCAAAAGGAAGCACTATAATAAACAGGCCTTTTTCGGTTTTTAATGAGTATAAGTGGCATATCCTGGCTGGTATATTTCTTGTGTTTGCACAATTTGTAATGATAGTGGTGTTTATTTTAAATATCAATCGAAGAAAGAGAACTGAGGTGTTGCTGCTTAAGAGTGAAGAAAAATATAGATTTATGGCAGAAAATTCCAGGGATATTATCTACCGCATGTCTTTAAGGTCTGGACAGTATGAATATGTCAGCCCAGCGTCAAAAGAGCTGTTAGGGTATTCACCAAAAGAATTATATGAGAACCCTATGCTCATTCGTAAAGTAATACATCCTGATTCAAGGGATTATTTTGAAGAAGAGTGGAAAAAGCTTTTATCCGGAAATATACCGCCAACCTATGAATATCAGATCATACACGGATCCGGGGAAGCGAAATGGATGTATCAGCGCAACGTATTGATCCTGGATGAAAATGGTAAACCGCTTGCTATTGAAGCCATTGTGACGGATGTAACAGAACGCAAGATGGTTGAAGAGTCTCTTCGGAAAGAAAAGGAGGCAGCACAGAGATATCTGGATATTGTCGGTGCGATTGTTTTGGCATTGGATGTGAATGGCGACATTACATTAATAAATAAACGTGGACTTGAGATCCTGGGATATGAAGAGGAAGAAGTCCTGGGAAAGAACTGGTTCAAAACATTTTTGCCTTACAGTCTTTATGAAAAAGTCGAAAATATCTTTAAGCAATTGATGGAAGGAACAGTTGAGCCGGCGGAGTACTTTGAAAATATGATCTTGAACAAGAAAGGTGAAGAGCGTTTAATTGCTTGGCACAATGCTATTATTAAGGATCCTGAAGGGTCAATAATTGGTGTTTTGAGTTCCGGAGAGGATATAACTGAACGAAAGAAGGCTGAAGATGCGCTTAAAGAAAGAGAGATTCAGCTGCGGCTAATTATGGAAAATATGGGTGATATGATAGTGCAGCTGCTTCCAGATAGAACTATTGTCTATGTGAGTCCGTCCTGTATGAATTTACTGGGATACAGAAGAAATGAATTAATGAACAATAATTATAGTGATTTTGTTCACCGCGATGATGTTGATCAAGTATTTGATGTTATCCAGAATTCTGCTGATAAAAAAGATGAGGACTTCCATCAGCAATACCGGCTGATACACAAACAAGGCAATTGTCTTTGGGTGGATGCAATAGGAAAACTTATCTATTCTGCTGAAGGTGTCCTTAAAGAGATCCAGTTTAGTGTCCGAGATATTACTGAAAAGAAAAAAATAGAAGATGCCCTTAAAAAAAGTGAGGCTTTGATGAAGCGATCAGTAGAAGGAATGCTTGATGGCTATGCGCTTCACGAAGCTATATTTAACGATAAAGGAAGAATGGTAGATTATCGCTTTCTTGAATTCAATCCTGCGGCACAGAAAATTTCAAATATTTCCAGGGAAGATATTCTTGGAAGAACAGCGTTGGAGCTATATCCGCATATTGTTGAAAGGGGATTGCTGGATAAGTATGCAGATGTGATGGCAACAGGAAAGCCTATTTATATCAATGATTACCATTATGGGGGTGACAACCTTGATAAGGCCCTTGATATTGCTTGTTTTTGCATTGATGAAGATCATTTTGTTTGCATTTTTAAGGATGTAACTGAAAAGATCAAGTCTAATGAAGAGCTTATAAAGGCAAAAGAAAAGGCAGAGCAGATCAATGCTGCAAAGTCTGAGTTCCTTATGAACGTCTCTCATGATATCCGTACTCCGATGAATGTAATAAACGGGTTCAATGACCTTTTAATGAAAACCCAGCTCAGTGAAGACCAAAAAAAGTTCTGTACGATGATAAGAAGAAAAGGTAAAGACCTTATTCGTTTAATAGAGGATATCATTGATATATCTTTTGTTGAAAAGGGTAAGGTCAGGATCCATAAAAGCCCATTATCTTTATATGCGATATTTGAAGATATTAAGAGCTCTATAGAAGTCCTGATCGGTGACAAGGAATTGGAATTTACATTTAAAGTAACTGAAGATGTTCCCAAGAGGCTTTTGGGTGACTCAATGCGCTTAAAGCAAATATTTGAGAACTTGTGCGGAAATGCTGTAAAATTTACAAAAAAAGGCAATATAAGTTTAACTGCTAGCGTTGAAGGTAAAGGTTCTGGTGATGACGAGAAGGATATCCGGTTTGAAATAGAAGATACGGGTATTGGCATATCTAAAGAGAATATTTCTCATATTTTTGAACCTTATGCAAGGTTTTATGAAAAAGGACAAAACGAAAATAATGAAGGCGTAGGGATGGGCCTGCATATAGTTGATACACTTGTAAAAGAAATGGGTGGAAAAATAACTGTTAATTCTAAATTAGGCAAGGGCAGCAAGTTCTCATTTGTATTGAGAATGATAGTGCCTGAAATTCAGGAGTCAGAAATAAAGGTTGTTTTATCAGACAAGCCTGACAAAGAAGGAAAGCTTTCATCAATAAATATTCTTATTGCAGAAGATGATGATGCCACAAGAATATTGATGGAAAGGTCTCTTAGAGATGCCGACTGTAATATAAAATTTGCTTGTGATGGAGACGAGGCTGTAGATGAAATGAAAAAGAATAAGTATGACCTTGTGCTCATGGATCTAAGGATGCCCAGAATGGATGGCCTTGAAGCTACAAGGGAAATAAGAAAAAATATTGATAAAGAAGTCCCGATAATCGCTCTTACGGCCCATGCAATGACTTTTGTCGAGGACCATTGTAAGGCTGCGGGTATGAACGGCTATTTATCTAAGCCGGTTGATATTGATAAGCTAATACAAGTAATTCAGAAATATTTAAAATAAGGGATTTGCGAATGTATAATCTTCCTGATCGTAACAATATTAATAATTATCCCAGAAAATCAATGTCTGAAAACATCAAATTATTCATATTTTTTTCTTTAGGTATGTTTTTTACACTGTTTGTAATATGGGTCGGATATATGATCTGGTTTAGCAGTTAACTTGAGAAAGAAAGGGCAGCCTTAAATGCATTTGCTAAGCATTCCTCCTCTCATAATGTCAGCTATTACGTTCTATACAGCTGCTTATTACGGCATCGTTTTTTTTAAAAGCAAAAGTAATCCGATAAATCTTACCTTTTCTTTAATGTGTTTTGCAATAGGTCTTTATGATATTTTCTGCGTTGGGAATTATAATTCGACATCTTCTATTCAGGGATATGAGTGGCAGCGCATGCAGATTTTCTCCATTTCATTAGTAGGTATTGGACTTTGGTGGTTTATATGCAGTTATACTAGGATAAACAATAGAATTGCTAATGTTTTTGTCTCGATATATTTTAGTGTTTGCGCACTAGTAGAGTTCTTTGACAGAAGCGATCTTACCTGGAAGATCGACCAGCCGCTTGTTAAGACATTTGAGATCTTTGGTTTTTCCATAACATATAACGAAGTTGCACAGGGGCCGTTTACCGATATTGTTACCTTTTCATTACTTGTGTTATTTACATATTTGTATTGGATAAGTTTTCATTTTTATTGGAAAACTGACCGCAGTAGAGGCTTGCCTTTGTTATTAGCTATGATAGTTTTTTACGCTAGCATGTTTGAAGATGTCATGGTAAGCGCCGGCTTTTACAACTTTATCTATACTCTTGAATACGGATATATCGGGTTTGTTATGATCATGGGATATACTCAAATAATAGATGATATCCAAAGAAGAAAAGACCTTAATGAAAGCAAAGAAAAATATTATGGCATGATAGAGAATCTGCTGGAAGGATTCTACGCCGTTACTCTTGATGGAATACTTTTAGAATGTAACCTGGAATTCAAGAGAATTTTGGGGTTTGACCCGGACATGGATCTCAGAGGGCTTATGCTTGCAGATTTTTGGGAAGATAAGGAGGG
>MHHG01000015.1 GCA_001805965.1 Omnitrophica WOR_2 bacterium RIFOXYA2_FULL_38_17
TCAAGAAAGATATTAATACCTTCTTTACAAATCATAGGCAAAAAGCTTTTAACAAACTCTATCTGTACGAGAGGCTCCCCTCCTGTCAAACTCAATGAATGGCAACCAGGCATAAGACCCTTAATTCTTTTAATCAACTGAACTTCATCAAGCTGCTCTTTTTCCGTAAAATCAGTGTCACACCAAATACAGCCAATATTACATTCTGAAAACCTGACAAATACCTGAGGAGCTCCCAAATACTTGCCTTCGCCCTGAATTGATCTGAATATTTCTGATATTTTTGCTTTCATTTTTTTATAGCAGCATCAACAACACCTGCAGCATCAAAGCCTTTTTGCCTTAAAACACAGCTATCACATTCGCCGCAAGGCCTGCTTCCCCCCTTATAACATGACCAAGTCATATGATAAGGGACTTTAAGCTTAACACCAATTTTGATGATCTGGGCTTTTGTTTTATTTAACAGCGGGGTAAATATCTTAACAGCCTTTCCCTCCACGCCCTGCTTCATTCCTTTTTTCAGTGAATCTTGATAGCTGTCAAAGAACTCAGGCCTGCAATCAGGATATCCAGAATAATCCACAGCATTAGCCCCGATAAAAACAGCTTCGGCTCCAAGAGCCTCTGCATAAGATGCTGAAAAACTTAAGAAGATTATATTTCTTGCCGGCACATAGGTCGAAGGGATCTCTTTATGGTCAATATTTCTGTTCGTTGGGATTTTTTTTGATTTGTCTAACAAAGAAGACCCTCCCCAAGGAAGAGCGATCTTCACTAAACAATGTTCTGACTTTGCATATTCTGCTATTCGTTTAGCCTGATTAATTTCCTTACGATGCCTTTGTCCATAATCAAATACTAAACAATAAGTTTTATAGCCCTTGCTCTTTGCCAGATAAAGAATCGTAGCGGAGTCTAAGCCCCCTGAAAGTAAAACAACTGCCTTTTTCATTATCAATAATGATCCCTATACACTGTCTTCATAATATTTTACACATGCGCTATCTGATTCCCAGACAGACACACTTTTTACTTTTATCGGATCAATGACTTTCGCATACTCAGCATAAATATATTTTGCAATATTCTCGCTGGTAGGGTTTGACTGCTTAAAATAATCCAAATCATTTAAAAATCGGTGATCTAGGATTTCCAAAACTTCATTCATTTTTGATTTTAAAAAACCAAAATCAGCAACCATACCAATAGGATCAAGTTCTTTTTTATAAACCTCTATGTCAACTTTCCAATTATGACCATGAAGATTTTTGCACTTTCCATCATACTCTCTCAACAAATGTGCAGATGAAAACTCTCCTTTGATCTTTAATTCAAACATCTACAATCCCTCCATTCTACATCATCTTTATACAAGATATCTCATCGATCTTGCAGCCTAAAAAGCTTTTCGCTATTCTCATAAAGCTCTGAGGCTTGTCGCTAACAAATATCCTGAGGCGTGCTTTTTGCTTTGTTTTCCTTCTGTTTTTCCTTTGATCCAACATCATTTCTACTTGATGGGCCACTTCTTTTGCAGAGTCAACAAGCGCTACTTTTTTCCCCATAACCTTCGAAATAACCGTTTTCAAAAGCGGATAATGCGTACAGCCGAGAATCAAGGCATCGATATTTTCTTTTTTTAAATTTTTTAAATATAGCCCTGCAACATCAGCAGTAATTTGATTATTTGCCCATCCTTCTTCGACCAAAGGCACAAATAATGGACAGGCTACCGATATCACTTTGATCGACTTGTCAATATTCTGAAGCGCCTCTAAATACTTGCCGCTGCCAACAGTTGCAGAAGTAGCAATAACCCCGACCTTCTTGTTTTTTGTCAACTTGACAGCTTTTTGTGCGCCGGGCTCGATTACACCTAAAATCGGGACATTAAACTTTTTCTTTAAAACTTCAAGGGCATAACTTGATGATGAGTTACAGGCGACCACTATCATTTTGACTTTTTTACTCATCAAGACATTTGCATTATCAATAGAGAACCTAACTATTGATTCACTAGATTTTGTACCATAAGGGACTCTCGCCGTGTCCCCGAAGTAAACGATATCCTCATTAGGCAGCAGTTTTATAATTTCCTTAACAACAGTTAGCCCGCCTAATCCGGAATCAAATACTCCTATTGCATAATTGCTCGGCGCAATTCTCTTAGATTTTTTACTGACTACTGGCATAATCCAAAATACCCCTTGATAATCCTACAGCTATCTTCTGCCTATAGGCACTTGTGTTTAAAAGCCGCTCTTCTTTTGGGTTTGATAAAAAGCCTACCTCCACCAGGATCGCAGGCATCAATGTATTTCTTACCACAAAGAACTTAGACTCCTTCATTCCCCGATTGCTAGCTTTTGTTAATTTAGAAATCCTGTCAACAACCTTTTGGGCAAGAATATCAGATTCAGGCTTCTTCCTGACATAAAGCATATCTGAAACAATATCCTGCAAATCAGATGAGTTCTGATCCATTGACAAGCCTTTAAACATTATCTTTGTATTGATCTTACGCTGGTCTTCGTTCTTGCCAACCCGGTCAAGGTCTTGCAAAGAATAAACTTCAACACCGCTTGCACTTCTAGAAAGACTTGAATTTGCATGTATGCTAACAAATATATCCACTTTTTCATCACAGGCTATTTCAGTACGTCTTTTAAGGGTCTCAAAATCATCATTATCTCGTGTCATAACAACCTTGAGCTTATTCCTCTGGAGGATTTTTTTCACGCGCTTTGATATATCTAATACTACATGTTTTTCATATATACCTGAACGGCCTATAGCGCCACTATCCTTACCCCCATGGCCAGCATCAATAACAACAGATTGTACTTTTTGTAAGATACATTTGTCAATGTCCATACTTCGAACGATTAGATCACCTATAACTTTTATTTCAAAATCCTGAGGGACAACAACAGAACTTTTTGATATCCTTATTGGCTCATCAAGAATTATTTCTGTGCCGGCAACTAATACTATGTTGCTGCCGACAAGCAGCTTAGCTTCACCCCTTGGCAGGTTTAATGTGACCACCTGTGAAATGCTGTCCCATTGCCAATAAATATTGTTTTGCTTGCAGATGTCCTTTAAAAGCAATTCTGCTTTTATAGGTTCAACCCTAAAAGGCTCACTTGGCAAACTCACACAACCACCCAAAAAAAATAATATGTATAACTTCAGTACAAGCTGCAATCCCCTGTTTCTGCTATGCAAATTATTTATCATTCGCTTTTAACACTAACCTTTGGAGTTATAAAGATTATCACCTCGGATTTACTTGATCTTACACCCTGTCTTGTAAATGCAGAACCAACCATTGGAAGGGCACCTAAAAACGGTATTCGTCTTTGCGACTCAAAGCTTATATCCTTAAACAACCCACCCACAACAATAGTAGAACCACTCAAGCAATCCACAATTAGTGACTTCTGTTCCTCGTCAGGGTCGCAATCTTGAGCTTCTAGACATTCCCTTTTCGATCTACCAATTCCTGTTATAGCCCGGCTGAAAGAAATAACTTTCTCAAAAGGCTTTTTGATCATTCTCTTTAAGAACATTTCTTGCTTTTTCGGCTCCAAACCATCAATATTGATCTGATCAGAGCTAATATCAGAAAAATCAGTCTCAGGGTAAATTTCCACATCTAAGGAATCTTTACCTTTATCCGATTTAATTCGCGACATTAAATAAAATTGTATCTTTTCCTGATCTTGCGAAGCATCTAAGCTGTTTGCAGCTTGTTCTTTTTTTTCCTTATCAAGATCATCATCAATACTGTCTATAACCCTTGTAAGCTTAAGCTCAAATTCAAATTCATTATCAACAGCTCTTATCCTTTTATCATTTTTAAGGGTGTAAATCTCGCCTACAGTGCCTAATGCTTCCTGCAAGACAATAAAATCCTCATCGATAACAGTACCTATGCTTAATGTTTGTTCTACCGCTTTCTCACCCTTTGATCTTATAAAGTCCAAGCTCTTATAATCAGAGACGATTGCTTCCCAATCTACACCATCCATATGCTCGTCATCTAAAATTATCTGGATGACCTTTATATCAAAAGTTATATCCATGTTTTCATAATCAAGCTGTTCTATAAACTTTCCTATTTCCTCTAACCTTATTGCGGTATCTGTAACTTTAAGTATTTTCAGGTCTCCATTATAGTCGATCTTACCAACATTCTTGGTCAGAGCTTGCTCAAGGTCTGTTATAAAAGCTTCAGAAATCTTGTTTTTAAGCTGAAATTCTTTTGTTTCTACTGCAACATCTATCTTTGCAATGAACAACATCATAGCTTCCACTTTTTCCGGGACATCTACCATAACCACTGTGTTGGTTTCTTCATT
The DNA here is from genome assembly GCA_001805965.1 of Omnitrophica WOR_2 bacterium RIFOXYA2_FULL_38_17. Classification (GTDB taxonomy): domain Bacteria; phylum Omnitrophota; class Gorgyraeia; order Zapsychrales; family Zapsychraceae; genus Zapsychrus_A; species Zapsychrus_A unditaenarius. The sequence continues at coordinate 4,368 of MHHG01000015.1, forward strand.
AGCAAAAACCCTTCCCATTGGTCCTTTCATCTGAGAAAGAACATCAATCATATCTGCAGCTTTTGAATATTTTAGCTGAACCATTTCTGATCGAACACTGTCGCTAAAAGAGAATCCCTGCTCCAGCTCAAACCTATCAGCGGTCATAACATAAATAATGCCGTTATCTTCATAAAAAGCCAGATCATTAGCATCTAATACAATTCTCAATGCATCCTTTGCATCAATATTACTTAAGAATACTGTAGAAGTTCCTGCAACTTCAGGATCAGTAATAATTCTTAACCCACTCTTGACAGCGATTATCTTGATAACATCCTTTATGTCCATATTTTCAACATCTAGCATATCTAAAATAGGAACAACTGTCGTAAGATCAAGGCTGGTATCAATACTATCCTTTGCCTTTTCTGCATCATTAAGCCAGACATCAATTTTTTTTCCTTGGACATCCCTATCAATGCCGACATCTTCATCAGGCTGAATTTCTGTAGAAACACTGGAATTAAGCATACTATCTGCTTTCTTTTCATCAACAGCTACAACATCTTTTTCATCAACAAATTGATCTTTGGCAATCTTCTGCTTACCATCACGTTCCTTGTTAGAATTCTCGATCTTATCTAAAGCTTCTTTGATTATGTCATCATAATCATCAAATACATTTAAATCCTCTTTATCGCTAACACTATTATCAGGCATGCTTAATGTATAATCAGAATCCTGTGCATCAACTAGGACAGATAAAGAAATAAAAACTATAAAAATAAATATACCTGCCATCTGCCTGCTCCTGCCATGCCAGAAGGACGGTATTTTGCACTTGAGAAAGCGGAGCATATGCGCTGAAACAACCCCTTTTTTTATTAGTGTACTTTTCATAAATTATTGGACTTGAACACGAGAATCATTTCTGGATCCAAGTACTCCCTGTATCTCTTTTAAAGAAAGCTTCTTAGTTTGAAGCTCTCTTATCCTTTTAAGCCTACTGCAAGAAGAATCATCAAAATAGCGAAACTTTGTTTCAGGGCTTCTGCCGATTTCCTCAAGCAGGCCCAAACGAAGATAATACTTGAGTGTGTGCGTAGAAAATCCGCTGATTTTTGCAAGATCTTTAATTAAATAAATATTCTTCATAATATTAGTAAGGATAGAATGATAAAAAGCACTCTCCAAGTGGAGAGTAGAAGCTATTCTCATATATTTCACCTTGCATGTCAAGGGATTAATTGAAAACACTAACACACAGAATCGCGCGATCTCAAAACTCTTGATGATCTGTAGCATACAGGGTAAAGCACAAAATAATATCAATTAGAACCTGATCTTAGTTATAAAAAAGCCATCTGAGGACCTGCTGGGCAGGACACGTAAACAATTGTTTACTTTCTCATCAAACACCTTGCCTTCCCACTCTGTAACCGCAGTATATGTAGGGAGATCAAACTTTGTAACATCTATTTTCTCAACAGTAATATTTCTATCGATCTTCTTGATCAGCCAGTCTACAACCGCTTCATTTTCTTCGGGAGCAAATGTGCATGTCGAATAAACCAAAAGGCCGTCATTTTTTAGCAATCTTGCTGCATTAAGCAATAGCCCCCTTTGTTTTTTACACATCTCCTTTATTTTCCTCGGGCTCCAGTAAGCATAAGATTTCTTATCTAACAAAGAAAATCTTCCCTCGCTACTACAAGGCGCATCTATCAATACCCTATCAAATAATTTATCTGGAGATCTCAACCTTCTTCCATCTATAAGCTTAAATTCTATATTTTCAGCTCCTAACAATTGCGCCACTGACCTAAGCTTATAATATCTTCCCTTAACAATATCAACTGCGGTTATGCATCCCTTATTTTTCATCATAGCTGCAATCTGAGTTGTCTTGCTTCCGGGAGCCGCGCAAAGATCAAGGATATCTTCATCAGGTTCCGGCGACAGGATCACCGGCACCAGCATGCTGCTTATGCTTTGTCGGTAGGCCAATCCTTCGCTGAACAAACTGCTTTCTCTTATCTGTTCCCATTTAACATCATGAAGGATCAACGCATCCTTAAACCATTTTACGCTGGAATATTTTATTCCTCTTTCGTCAAGACAAGAACACACCTCATCAAAACTATTTTTCAGGGTATTCGCTCGAATTGAAATTACTTTTTCAAGTGAAAAGCTGTCAAGGCAAGAGCCAAGGTCCTGATTTGGTATTAATTTTCTCAAGCGTTCAATAAATATTGGCGGCAGTGTATTGCTCATATTAAAAATAATTGTTAAGACTATTAACAAAAAAAGCTAAGCTGTAATTAGCTTAGCCTCAAGAACAAAATCCAGCTACCCGCACCGTAATGGCCACCATGCTTAGAAGCGTGCAGGGCATAACGACTAAAACGAATCTTTTAAAACTGAACACCTAATTTAAGGCCCGTTTGTACAGTAAAATTTGGCGGCTCATAAATACTTACATACTCACCCAACATTAAGGCATTAGAAGTATCTGACCCTTCGATCTTCCAATACTCAAAGAAAGGCTCTAGAACAAGATCAAAGCTGGGGGACCTCTTTGCAATTTCAAGTGACCCTCGAAGACCATACCCTTTATGCTGATTATGAGCAGTATCTTCACTTACCCCGGCACCAGCCCAGTCCATATCTGAACCATGGCTAATAGTTTGCCCGTATACGAACAAATCATACTCACCTTTTATCGTGTACTCTAAACCTTTATCGATCCTAGATAAAAGTTCAAAACCTACCGGCAAATAATAATATGATGCTTCTCTTCCATAGCTCAAATAACCCATGTTACTGGTTTTTGGCTTTTCCATATCATTCAAATATCTTTTGCCGATACCTGAATAGAGCATTACATCAAATTGGTCCTGAGTATACTCTTTCCCGACGATTCCCCTCAAATCAAGTATATAATCTTTAACAGGGCTCATAACGCTGCCTGCTTGAGACTCTCTTGCACTGTATGTTAATTCATTTCCCCACCTGTAATTAACATCTGCCCTATATGTATTTACATAATCGGAATAAAGATAGTCTTCAGGACTGGGCCTATAAGTATACTGGCCTTCAACCCCATACATTGTTCCTTTTTGCTTCATTGCATCTGGCTCATCATATTTGTAACGCGAGTAACTCCATTTGGCATCAAATTGATGTTTACCGTTTCCAAATATTGATCCTTCCCTGTAGGAATAGTCCCTGATCTTCAAACCAGAATCTTTTTCTTTTTTATCAGCATACGCCTTATGCCTTCTTTCCACATCGTCAAAACTCTTCTGTTTAGTAGCATCAAAATGCCTTTTTTCAATAGATTCCCATGCATCTAAAGAATTATCTATCAGCTTGCCCCTGTCCTGCCCTCTGTAATAAGCTTCTGCTTTTGCTGTAGAAGCCAACAAAGAAATAGCCATCGTCATGTAAAACATAAAAAATACAGAAAAAATAAGATATCCCGATCTGGTTTTGTTCATTTATTATCCCTTCGAAAAACTAAAATATATTGAAGAAATCCCAACAACAATTTTATTTTATATTACTTATCCACGTATATCAAACGGTATTCAGAATATTTTAAGTATGGATTAAAAATATTTTATTGGTAAATTACGGCAAGTTTATAAAGATAATTATTCTAGTAGCGCCTTGACCTTGGCGTACTCATCCTGCAGTCTTTGAAAGTGATCCTTCATTACATCAATAGTACAATCATCTTTTAAAAAGATTGTGCCAATAAACAGCCGCCTTAGCAACTGTTTCCATAAAAACCTCTATCTCAATAGGCTTTGCTAAATATCCGTTAGCACCTAGCTCATATGCTTTTTCAATATCCTTATCATTCAATGAAGATGTTAAAATAACAACCGGGATATTTTTTAAATCTTTATCTTTATTCCTATGTTCTAGAACCTCAAATCCATTCATCCTCAACATATTTAGATCTAGCAAAATAAGATCAATATTATTCTTTTTGTTTTCATTATCATCACTACCACTCTTAAAATACTCCACAAGATCTTCGCCATCTTTGACAACATATAATTGGCAATCCTTACCCAGTTTCTCGATTGCTTTATTCACTAACAAAATATCACTTTCAGCATCTTCTACTAATAGTATCCCGAAGGGCCTTGTCACGATCCGCCCCCATCTTCGCTTTCGTTAACACTGCTCAGGATCAGTTTCGGAATAATGAATTTCATGGTTGTCCCTTTGCCTAAAGAACTTCTCTCGACATTGATGCTGCCGCCATGCTGATTTAAAACAGTTTTGACTACCGCTAACCCCGCCCCTGTGCCTTCATATTTATCTCTAGGATGCAAGCGCCTAAAAAGCTCAAAGATCTTTTCATGGAATTTCTCGGCGATACCTATGCCATTATCCTCTACAAAAAACTCATAATCTTTCTGATTCTCTATGCAGTTGATCTTTATTATCCTCTTGGGATTATCATTATATTTGATCCCGTTGCTGATCAAATTCTTGAATATCTCGATCATCCAAGTTCGCTGACAAACGATCTTAGGCATTTCGCCAATTTCGAATCGCACATCATTCGTTCTGATCAGTTCATAAAGTTCCAATTTAGCATGTTCAATGAGCTCGTTTAGATCCACTAATGAAAATTCAGTATACCTTTTTCCTATACGGGATAAATGCAACAGATCATCAACCAGGTTGGACATTCTTTTTATGGAAGAAGTAATATGATATAAATACTCCAGGCCTTTCTCGTCTAAACAGTGCGAATAATCTTCATTTAAAAAATGAGCAAAAGCCCCTATATTACGTAATGGCTCTTTAAGATCGTGACTTATAACATAAGAATAACTTTCAAGCTCTTGTGTTCTTAAAAGCAATTGTTTCTCTGTGGTGATTCTCACAGCCAATTCATGCTCAAGGGCCTCGGTTCTTTGTTTTACTAATTTTTCCAGATTTGCCTGATGCTTAAGATTCTGTTCAATAAGCAACGCTCTTTCTAATGCATTATCAAGGGCGTGCTTTAGGACTGAAAGATCTTCAATTGGCTTGAGCAAATAATTCCAAGCACCTAAACGCAAAGCCTTTATGACATCAGAAATAACACCCGCTCCGGAAAGAACTATTATTGGTAATTTAGGATATTTTTCTTTTACAATAGCCAGAACTTCCAGCCCGTCCATACCGGTCATCCTAAGGTCTACAAGCACAACATCAATACTCTCTTTTTCTAAAAGCTTCAATCCCGCGGCACCTGCCGATGCCTCAAAGACAGCATAATCGTTATCCTCAAGATAATTACGCAAACTGGAACGGATATAATTATCATCATCAATTACAAGGACTGAGGCAATGAACTGATTATTCACCTTTACCACCCTCTTTTACAAGCTCATTTATAGCTTCAACAATAACATTTAAGTCGTCTAAAGGCTTTCTAAATATATGCTCTGGCTTAACCCCGATCTTTTTAAGCTCGTCTGACAATGCATAATTAACTGACCCTGTATGAATAATGTATTTTAAATCTTTGCATATCTGTGCTGCTTCCACAATAAAAACATCGCCGCTTAATCCCCTTAGTCGCAAATCCACAATAGCCACATCATATTTAGATTCTCTGACCATTCTCAAAGCCTTTTCCGTGCTCTCGGATAAGGAGACAGCAAAACCACAGTCATCTAAATAACCAGCCATGCTTCCCCTGATAGACAGTTCATCATCGATTATTAATACGCGAATTAATTGGTCTTTGCTCATTTTTCATACCCTTCTGTTGGTAATTGAATAGTGAATTTTGTCCCCTTATTCTTAGTGGATCTGACAGACATGATCCCCTTGTGCCTGTCTGTAATAATAAAATATGAAACCGATAAACCCAAACCCGTGCCCATCCCAACTTCTTTTGTTGTAAAAAAAGGTTCAAATATGCGCCTTCGAACATCTTCCTCCATACCTACCCCATTATCCTCGATATCGATCTGCACCATTTTTCCTATTTCTTTGATCCTTAATGTTATTTTTGGTTTTCGTGTTACACTATCTTCCGACGAATTACCTAGGCCCGATAACTCCTGGTTTTCTATAAGGTCTTTTAAGGCATGCGCACTATTCTTCAATATATTTAAAAAAACCTGCTGTATCTGGCTTTTTTCACACATGACTTTGTTTATTATATCATCATATTCCCTAACAATTTCTATCTTTCTAAAATCATATTTTTTACTCAGATCATAATCATTTTTTGCCAAATCAACCATATTTTCTAGCAATAAGCGTATATCCTGCGGCATTAACACAAGCTCACTTTTACGGGAAAAGCTCAGCATATTATCCACGATCTTAGCCGCTCTTATCCCTGACTCCATGACCATCTCTATCATTGATGTTATACCACGACGGACCATATATTTATTTATAATCCCCATTGTGGTCCCGCACTCTTGAGCGATCTGAATATTCTTGGTATCACCCTTGTCTATTCTGCTCTGAATAACCTGGACATTCTGCAATATGCCAGCCAACGGATTATTAATCTCATGCGCCATGCCAGCGGCCAAGCCTCCGACAGAAGCCATTTTTTCAGACTGAATAATTGATTCCTCAAGTTTAATTCTGTTTGTAACATCGTCTATTCTAATTACGGCCCCCTCAACGCTCTCAAAGATCAAAGGATATATTGTAATATCAGAAAAAAATGTTGTATCCCCCATCTCGAGCTCAACCTTTGAATCTGCTATTATGACCCTTTCCTCAATTGATTGTTTAATTCTGTTGATTTCATTCTGTAAGGTCGGGAATACTTCAACAAGCCGCCTGCCCTTTACCTCTAAATAAGTAACTCCAATGCTGTCATGGGCTTTTTTGTTCCACTGAGTAATTCTTAATTTATTGTCGACCCCGATCAACATAGAAGGCATAGAGTCAATAATATTAGTTAAATAATTTCTAACTATAGACAGTTCCTCTTCAGCTTGTGCCCTTTCTAGTATTTCTTTATTTAACGCGCTGATCTTGTCGCTTACAACATCTCTCATAAAAACAAAACTGCGAGCCAAAGTCCCAAGCTCATCTTTACTGCGGACATCTATCTTGTGGTCAAGAATACCAGAGGACATCGCCACTGCCGCCTCAGTCAGTTTATCAATAGGGCTTATAAGCTTGACAATAAAATATCCTGCAGCAAAAATGATGATTAGCGATACGATGAGCATCGTAACAAAAAATTTCTCAATAAATATATGGACTTCAACATACTTTATCCTTAAAGGAATAACATAACCCACTACCCAATCCCAGCCTTTGAAATATTTAAAAACACACCACTTTTTTTCAGCGGAATCATTTTTATAAATAAAGTCACCACTTCTTAATCGAATGACTTTTTCTATATTTTGTTTATCCAAAGACCCCAAAGGATTATCTAATCCGCCTGAATAAACAAAAGCCTTATCAGCCGCATTGATTACAAACGGATATATCTTATAATCCGCAGTTTCATGGTATCTATTTCGAATAGTCAATAAAGCTGCTTGCTGATAATCTTCTATATAATCAACTACATTGGCCTTTTCTATGAGCCGTCTATAGCCTCCGGATAATATCTCCAATATTGAATCAATTCTTTCAGAATAAACCTCATTTTGGCTGGCGTCAATTACAGCTTCAAGCTGATATTGGGCAACAAACATGATCAAAGACATAGCGACTATCAAGACTATTACGGTGAACAAGAGCAGCTTGAAAAGGATTGAATTTGACTTTAATATCATTATTAAACCATTCTGACCAGCAATAATTGAGCATTAACGAACAGCTTATACTGTTGGAATACAATTAGTTACGAAATATTACAAAATTTATTTCACAAAGCATTCTATTCCCTATGGCTTAACGATGTCAAGACATATTAATCCTTGAACACATATCTATTTTTTTTCTTGGAAATACTTTAGTTATGTGTAGAATAATATCTTAAAGTATTGCCGATATTATTCATACTAATAACAATATTATTAGAATAGAAGAAAACAATAAATGAACCGAACAGAAATTACTATAATCGGAGCAGGAATAGTCGGGCTTGCATCAAGCTACTTTCTTTCTAATGACCAGAAAGACATTATGGTCTTAGAAAAACAGCATAGCTTTGGGCAGGATACAAGTTCCCGCAATTCAGAAGTAATTCATGCCGGATTGTATTATCCAAAGAACAGCCTGAAATCCCTTATGTGCCTGCGAGGAAAAGAGCTTCTTTACAAATTATGCCAGGAAAATAATATCGGGCATAAAAAAACAGGCAAAATGCTTGTTGCTTCAGAAAAGGAAGAGATTGCAAAAATTGAAGCTATACATAAAAATTCAACTGCCTGCGGCATCAAAAACCTGTATTTCATAGACAAAGCCCAGATCAAAAAGCTGGAGCCTAATGTCCAGGCAGAAACCGCCTTGTTTTCGCCTGATAGCGGTATCGTCGACTCACATTTCGTTATGAAGCATTTTTATGATGCCTCAAAAAAAAGAGGCGTTGAATTCGCATTTAATATAGAAGCTATAGGAATTACTAGGAAGCATGACTACTATGAAGTTACTGTTCGCGAGCCCGATGGTGAGGAATTCTCATTTGAAACTAACATCTTGATCAATTCAGCAGGCCTCTATTCTGACAAAGTGGCTGAAATGGCAGGCATTGATATTGAAAAGAGCTCATACAAGATCCATTACAGCAAGGGGCAGTATTTCAGGGTAAGCAATCCAGGCAAATTAAGCATAAAGCACCTGGTATATCCTCCGCCAAGTAAATTTGACCTCGGGATACATGCAACACCTGACCTTGCCGGGGGATTGCGGCTTGGGCCTGATGCAAAATATGTTGACTCAATTGATTACAAGGTCAATATTAACGACAAGGATATTTTCTTTAATTCAGCAAGAAGGTTCATTCCCGGGTTAAAACCCGAAGACATAATCCCTGACACTGCCGGGATAAGAGCAAAACTGCAAAGCCCGAAAGATGAT
>MHHG01000016.1 GCA_001805965.1 Omnitrophica WOR_2 bacterium RIFOXYA2_FULL_38_17
GAGATGCAATAAAATTTCTTCAGGACAATTTGGAGGTTATTGGTATTTTTAGTGATAAGAAAATGCAAAAAATGTTGCTTCCAATGTTTATTGAAGCAGAGATTGTTCAAACAGAACCTGGATTTAAAGGCGATTCCTCAAGAGCAGGCACAAAGCCAGCAACAATAGATACAGGTACGGTGATTCAGGTTCCACTTTTTGTCGAGGTCGGTGATTTCATAAAGATCGATACAAGAACGGGTTCATATGTTGAAAGGATAAAAAAATGAATTTAAAAGAAATTCGTGAAATGATTAGTTTAATGAATGATAATGATTTGATCGAAATAGAAATTGAAAGATCAGGCTCAAAAGTTAAGCTTAAAAAAGCATCAGCTCAGGAGTTTGTGGCGGTACAAAAAGCACCAGTTGAATATGCGGCGTCCGTCCAAGCACAAGCAGCAGCTCTTGCCACAGCAGCAGAAAAATCAAACGCAACCAGAAAAGGCATTAAATCCCCGATGGTTGGAACGTTTTATCGTGCACCATCTCCGGATTCTGCTCCGTATGTTGAGCTAGGTCAAGTTGTTGATAAAGGGCAGGTTGTCTGTATCATTGAAGCGATGAAACTCATGAATGAAATCAAATCAGAGGTTAAGGGTAAGATCGTGGAGATACCTATAGAAAATGCTCAGCCTGTTGAATTCGATCAAACTTTATTTTACATTGAAGTGGTTTAATTATGTTTTCAAAGATACTAATAGCAAATAGAGGCGAGATCGCCATAAGAATAATCCGGGCATGTCGTGAATTAGGGGTCAAAACAGTTGCTGTTTATTCAAAAGCAGATAGAGATTCGTTGCATGTGCGTTTTGCAGATGAAGCAGTTTGTATCGGTCCGGCATCCAGTTTTGACAGCTATTTAAATATTCCTGCAATAATTTCAGCAGCAGAGATAACTGATGTTGAAGCTATTCATCCGGGATATGGTTTCTTGGCTGAGAATGCACACTTTGCTGAAATATGTGAATCATGCAAGATAACATTTATTGGTCCCAAACCGCGGACGATAAGGTCCATGGGTGACAAGGTCGTCGCTAGAGAGACGATGCGTAAAACGGGCATCCCTCTTACTCCAGGGGGGAAAGGGATAGTGAAAAATGTTGAGGATGCGCTAGCAATTGCTAAAGAAATCAAATATCCGGTGATTATCAAGGCAGCTGCTGGGGGTGGTGGAAAAGGGATGAGGGTCTGTCATAATGATATAACATTGGCTAGTTCGATTACTATTGCACAAAACGAGGCAGGTGCTAATTTTGGAAATCCAGATGTTTACATGGAAAAGTATATTCAGGACCCTAGGCATATTGAGTTTCAAATAGTAGCAGATAATTATGGCAATGTAATTCATCTGGGAGAAAGGGATTGCAGTATTCAGAGACGTCACCAGAAACTTTTAGAGGAGGCTCCTTCACCAGCACTTGACCAAGAGTTAAGAAATAAAATGGGAGACTTGGCTGTAAAGGCGGCGAAAGCTGCTGATTACCAAGGGGTTGGAACAATAGAATTCTTGCTGGATTCTAAAGGTGAATTCTATTTTATGGAAATGAATACTCGTATTCAAGTAGAGCATCCGGTTACTGAAATGGTCACAGGGATAGATTTATTGAAATTGCAGATTAGAATTGCCGCAGGTGAAAAACTTCATCTTAAACAAGAAGACGTTAAAATTGTAGGGCATGCTATTGAATGCCGCATTAATGCCGAAGATCCTACAAATAATTTTATGCCCTCTCCTGGAAATATTGACCAGTTAAATTTACCGGGGGGTTTTGGTGTCAGAATTGATACTCATATTTATCCCGGATATAAAATAAGTCCGTATTATGATTCAATGGTCGCGAAACTGATTACGTATGGTAAAAATCGTAAAGAAGCAATTAGTATTATGCGCAGGGCTTTAGATGAGTTTTATATCAGCCCCATTAAAACAACTATTAGTCTGCATTCAGAGATATTGCAGAATCCTTTTTTTGTAGAAGGAAAAGTATCGACGCATTTTCTAGAGAACAATATGAAAAATTATTTGGAGGAAAGTTGATGAGAGAAGGAAATACTATTGATCTAGGTTCCATACAGGTCCATAAAAAGGTTATTGAAGAAATAATAGATAATTCTATAAAAGATATGGAAGGTGTAAGTTTGGTTGAGGAAAACCTTAGTGAAAAATTCTTTGGATTGTTTGGGAAAAAAAGTTGTCCAGGGATCAGTATCAAAATGCTCGATGAGGGACAATTGAGCGTGGAAGTTAAAGTTATTGTCAGATACGGATTGAATATTCCGGAAACTGCCAGGCAAATTCAAGATATGATAAAAATGTCACTAGATAAAACGATTGATCTTGATTTGAAAAATATTAATGTAAATATCCATGGCATAGAGAGGGGGAAATGATGAAGTTTTTTACCCGGATTGCTGTTCTTTTTCACGTTACTTTAACATTGTTTGTTTGTTGTTTTCTTAGTTTTTTTGCACTTAGAATGTTAAATGTAAGTGATGTCAACTGGTTTTTAAGCATTGTATATGCTGATGAGGGATCTGGGCCTGTTGTTCTATCTATAGCAGGCTTAATGTTTATAATGAATTTTGTATTCTTTAAAATGTTTTTTGTGAGTAACCGTCAAGATAATATCATAGCATTTGATAATCCGGCAGGAAGAGTTAGCGTGTCCTTGGTTGCTTTGGAAGAAATGATAAAAAGAAAAGTAGTTCAAATGCCTGATATCAAAGATGTAAAAGTGAGGCTTACAGCATCTAAGAAAGGCTTGTATGTTAGAATTAAATTGGTTCTTAGTTCAGAAGTAAATATCCCAGAAATCACATCAAAAGTTCAGGATAAGATCACAAGAAAAGTTCAAAGCACCATTGGAATTGAAGAGCCGGTCAATGTTGCTATATATGTAGGAAAAATTATCCCTGAAAAAATGAAAGAAAAGCTTCAAAATGTTCAACAAGAGGAAAAAACGGAAGTTAATGTGCCGTTTGAAGGGTATAGGGCATAAGCCTATTGCTTTATAAAACGAAGTATAAAAAAGGATATGTTTAAAATGAAAAAGATCGGTATTTTAACAGGTGGAGCTGATTGTCCGGGACTAAACTCAGTTATTCGAGCGGTTGTTAGAAAAGCCATGAAGGAAGGATATGTTGTCACTGGTATTAAAAATGGATGGAACGGATTAATCGAAAATGATATGAGGGTTCTTGATTTAAGAGTTACTTCGGGTATTCTTGATCGGGGCGGAACTATTTTAGGTACTAGTAAAAGTGTCGCGACCCTTTCTTTAGCTCAGATTAATCAAGCAGTTGAGAACTATAATCGAAGCGGCATGGATGCGATTATTGCTGTTGGAGGTGAGAACACGCTAAGAATTGGTTATGACTTATATGTTAATAATGGCGTAAATATTGTTGGTGTCCCAAAATCTATAGATAATGCGCTTTCTGGCACTGATTATGCTTTTGGTTTTGATACTGCAGTTAATGTTGCTACAGAATGTATTGACAGGCTACATACTACTGCGGAAAGTCACCATAGAATAATAGTTATTGAGGTTATGGGTCGTTATACAGGATGGATTGCAATTGAAGCTGGTATAGCGGGCGGTGCAAACTATATTTTGGTTCCCGAAGTTCCTGTGGATATTGACGAGTTGTGTGAGTCAGTAAAAGAAAGACATAAAAGAGGTAAAATGTTTAGCCTGATAGTTGTTTCTGAAGGGACTATAGTTGAAGGGTATAATGCGCCTTTGGAGAAAAGTATTGTCGGAAGCAATATTAGGTCTAGAAAGGTTGGAGAACTAATAGCTAATCTTATTGAAGAAAAAACTGGATATGAAACAAGAGTTAGCGTTCTTGGACATATACAGCGTGGAGGCACTCCAACTGCTTATGACAGGATCATTAGTACTCGCTTTGGAGTGAAGGCGGTTGAATTGGTAAAAGAAGGTAAGTTTGGAATGATGGTCAGCCTTTTGAACAATAAGATCCGTTATATCGAGATTAAGGACGCTATAAAGAAACGTAAGGCAGTAGATAAAGAGCTTTTTAAGATAGTTGATGTTTTTTCTGATCAGTAGATATATTTTGGGATGACAATGAAAGAAAAGATCAAAAAGATTTTTAATGAATCTATAGAAGTTAAACATAAGTCATTAGACAAGAATTTAGATAAAATTGTTTTGGCTGTAAAAGAGATCAATAGGGCCGTCAAAAAGAATAAAAAAATTCTTTTGTTTGGAAATGGCGGGTCAGCAGCAGACTCGCAGCACATTGCGGCAGAATTTATTGGTCGTTTTAAAAAGGAGCGCAGAGCTGTTGGAGCGGTTGCGTTGACAACAGATACTTCTTGTTTAACAGCGTTGGGCAATGATTATAGCTTTGATATTATCTTTTCCAGGCAGATAGAGGGCTTGGGACAAAAAGGTGATATAGCGATAGGTATTTCAACAAGTGGTAATTCAAAGAATGTAATTGAGGGTATCAAGAAAGCTAAAGATTTAGGATTGAAGACGATAACTTTGACAGGCTGTGATGGCGGAAAGCTTGCTAAGATAAGCGATATAAGTATTATAGTTCCATCAAATGATACTGCAAGGATCCAAGAATCACACTCATGTATAGCTCATGCTATATGTGAATTGGTTGAGAACAGTATCTAATTTCTGAAAAATAAAGTGAATACAAAACATAAAATTGTAAAACTCCCTACTTTAAAGAAAAAACTCGCTGTTCTTCGTAAACAGGGCAAAAAGATAGTTTTTACTAATGGTTGTTTTGATATCGTTCACTACGGTCATATTAGTTATCTTGAGACGGCAAAGAAGAACGATAGGGTACTTGTTTTAGGATTGAATAGTGATTCGTCAGTTAAGAGTCTTAAAGGGCCAGAGCGTCCCATTATTTCTCAGGATAAGAGGGCTGGATTGTTAGCAGCCCTGGAATGCGTTGATTTTGTTGTTTTGTTCAATGAGGACACGCCATTGAAGTTGATCTCAAGAATAAAGCCGGATGTGCTGATCAAAGGCGCAGATTACAAAGATAAGGTTGTTGTCGGAAGTGATGTTGTTAAAGAGAATGGCGGTAAAGTTGAGTTTATCAAGTTCGTCAGGAATTGCTCATCGACAAATATTATTGAAGAGATTTTAAAGCGGTGCAAAAAATAGAAGAAAAAAAATTGCTTAGGATCGTTGATGCCAATTTTAACAGGGCCAAGGAAGGCTTGAGGGTTTGTGAGGATATTTGCAGGTTTGTTATTGATAGCAAGAGTTTAACGAGGAATTTCAAGGACGTTCGACATGATCTTACAGAAATAATTTCTTCTTTAAAGTTTAAGACAGTAATATTTGCTAGAGATATTGAGGGTGATATAGGTAAAGGCTCAACAGTTTCCGAGTTCAAGAGAGAAAAGCTTTTTGATGTTTTTGTTGCTAATTCACAGAGGGCAAAGGAATCGGTTAGGGTTTTAGAAGAATTTTCCAAGTTGTTGGATATAAAACTAGCGCAGAAATTAAAAAGCCTGCGGTATAAGATTTATGCTTACGAAAAAAAAGTTATTGAGAAACTCTAGGCTTTATTTGATCTTGGATGCACAGGTAAATAGTTATAGTGAGCTCTTTGAAATCGCTAAGAAAGCAGTTTTAGGTAAAGTTGATATAGTTCAGCTTCGTGATAAAAGCGGGAATATTAAGGATATCTTGAAGTTTTCTGAAAAGCTGAAAAAGCTAACAGATGGTAAGATGCCTTTTATTTTGAATGACCGGCCGGATCTTGCATTGGCTGTTTCAGCATCTGGTGTTCATGTCGGGCAAGATGATATTCCTATAAAATACGCACGGAAAATATTGGGCAAGAATGCAATTATCGGTGTTTCTTGTCAAAATTATATTCATGCCCAAAAAGCACAAGATGATGGGGCTGACTACGTTGGGTTAGGTTCTATTCATAAAACCTTAACTAAGCCAGACAGGCAGCCTATGGATGTTGATCTGATCAAAAAAATAACGAAAAACATTAAGATCCCGGTCTTTGCTATAGGAGGGATTCAGATTTCAAATATTGCTGAAGTTAAGATTTTTGGTATAGAGCGGTTTGCTGTTTGTCGGGCAATTTGTCAGGCAAAAGATATAGATAAAGCAATAGATGATTTCAAGAAAGCGATACAGGCTTAAAGACTTTTCTGAAAAAATGAAGGTTATTTGAAAAAACATGTTTTACTATGAGGCAGTAGGGTCAATTTATTTTTTATATATATTATGCGAGGGTAATTCAATGGTAGAATGTCAGCTTCCCAAGCTGATAACGCGGGTTCGATTCCCGTTCCTCGCTCAGTTGAATTTAATATGAAGACAAAAAATATATTTTTATTGGGTGTTTTGTTTGGATTATTGTCGGGGTGTGCATCATTAGAGACCAGGAATACTGACTTGGTCACAGGTTTTCCTGAAGCTGAATATGAATTGTCCAATATTGAATACAAGGTTCCGGAGAGATTAGGGGTTTATCATAAAGTAAAGCGCGGTGAAACGATCTGGAGGATAGCAAAGGCCTATGAAGTTTCTATAAATGATATTATTGATACAAATAATATCCCGAATGCAGCTCAGATTGACGAGAATCAATTGGTTTTTATACCGGGTGTCTATGCTGAAAAAAGTATAATTCTGGATACCGGAGAAACAGAAAAAGAATTTATTTGGCCTGTAAAAGGAAAAGTGATCAAGTTCTTCCAGGTTAAGAACGGATCACAGATTAATAAAGGAATTGATATAAAAACGCGAGCAGGAGAAGGCGTCAAAGCTTCTCGCACAGGAAGAATAGTTTTTGCAGATTATCTTAGCGGTTATGGCAATACAGTTATTTTAGACCATTTAGATGGATATTTTACGGTGTATTCAAATAATGCAAGGATTCTAGTAAATCTGGGCGATGTGGTTTTAAAAGGAAAAGAAATTGCTCAAATCGGGCGCCGAAATGATTTAGCAGCGCTACATTTTGAAATAAGAAGGAATTCAATAGAGGACAATCCTCTTTATTATTTGCCATGAGTTACATAGATTTAGAAAATAGTTTTTTTGGCAGGACAAAAGTATTGGATTTGCTTAAAAGGCGAGTTATTGACCTCAAAGAAGGCTACCGCCAGAACATTGCAATACTGGGCAATCAGTTTGTTGGCAAGACTTCTTTATTGCATCATTTTATAGCAAACCTAGATGAAAGAGATGTTACTGTCGTTTATCTTGATTTTGAAAATAAAGACTTCGGTTACTTTATGTCAAAGCTAATTGGAAGTCTTCTGTACAATTTCTCAAAGAAGAAGAATTTAGATCTTCACGATGACATAAATCTGCTTCTTGAAACTACCAAAGATCATATTCCAAATACTGTTCAGGTGATTAGAAAGATCCAAAAGGATTTCAGCAAAGGAAAACTTTCTGAGTGCTATTTAGGGTTGTTAACGCTTCCTGAGGTTTTTACAAATGAAACTGAACAATTCTGTGTTTTAGTCCTTGATGAGTTTCAAAATATTGATAATTTTATGATCCCTGATTCATTTGTCAATCTTGGCAAGAAGATAATGACCCAGAAAAAATGCCTCTATCTTGTTTCTAGCTCTTTTCCGCACTTGGCTCACAAGATATTATCGGAGAAATTATCATTATTGTTCGGTAATTTTGAGATTATTGATATTGATGCTTTTGATTTAGCCACGAGCCAGAAGTTTATAGATAAGAATTTAAAAGGAATGAAGATCGGTGTTCAGTTGCGCGGCTTTTTGACTGATTTTGCAGGGGGGCACCCGCTTTACCTTAATTTATTATGTCGTGAGCTGATAAATCTTTGTTCAATACATAATCAAGCTGAAGTCTATAAGCCAATTCTTACCCAGGCAGTTGAGAATACAATATTTGATAGATGGGGCGTAATAAGCAGGCATTTTGAGATAATTGTAAAAGATATTTGTGGTGGTCGTGGAAACAGCATAATTTCATCGATATTAATATCTCTTGCTAATGGCAAATATAAAAACGATGAGATTATTCAAGATGTTATTATGAAGAAGTCGCAAATGATACAACGACTTAATAGGCTTATAGAATTAGGCATTGTAGTAAAGAATGGTGATTTTTATTGTTTTAAGGATAAGCTCTTGAAGTACTGGATTAAGTTTGTTTATCAGAAGCGATTAAGGGATGTTGAGCTTGCTCCGGATAAACAAAGAAAACAGTATAAAGAAGAGTTTCATAAGTTGATAGATGATTTTAATGTGACTTCAAGAAAAGACTTATCTTCAAGGATTGTTGAATTATTTAATTGTTTTGATAATGAAGCCTTTAGCTTAAACGGAAAAAAATATAGATTGCCTTTATTTAGGACAGTTGAGCCATTTAGGTTTAAAAATGAAAGTGGTATTTACTTCGACATGATCAAGGCGTCTTCAGAAAATGACCAGTGGTTCGTTGTTGTTAAAAAAGATAATGTTGGCGAAACAGATATCAATACTGTTATGAGCGAAGTGAAGAAGTTGACAAAAAGGATAGATAGGTGCCTTATTATTTCTTTGACCGGACTTGATGAAAATGCGAGAATAAGAGCCCTTGAAGAAAAATTCTGGATATGGAACGAGGGTGAGCTAAATACTTTATTAACTCTTTTTGATAAACCATATATTTTATGATAAAGATTGGCGTTACATCAGATACGCATGACAGGGGGCTTCCAAGGCAGATGCTGGATGATTTTAAAGGCGTGGATCTAATAATTCATGCTGGAGATGCTTGCTCTTTTGATGATATAAATGAGTTAAAAAAGATTGCAGAGGTGATCGCTGTTTTTGGCAACATGGATGACATGAAATTTAGAGAAAGCTATAATGAGAAATTGATCATAGAAAAAGAAGGTGTATTAATTGGGATATATCATGGCAGGGGGCCAGCTAAAAGAGTCCTCGATTTTGTTGTTGAAGAGTTTAAGAATGACAAGGTTGATGTTGTTATATTCGGACATTCTCATTGCGCAATAAAAGAGGTAATTGACGGGGTTTTATATTTTAATCCGGGCAGCCCTAATGATAAATTTTGTGCGCCTTATTGTGCATATGGAATTTTAGAAGTTCAGGATGGAGAAGTTGACGCTAAACTTATTAAAGTTAAATGAAGCCTTCAAAGCTCCTTGGGGACCTAGAAAGGTTTCTGTCCCAACGATGTTAACAAATTGTATGATGGTTGAGGCAATAAAATGGATAAGCTCTGGGCACCATGGAGAATAAAGTATATAACTGAGGATCTTAAAAAATCCTCTGGTTGTGTTTTCTGCAGAATAGTAAAAGAGAAAAAAGATAAGAAGAACTTTGTTGTTATTCGGCGCAATCATTGTTTTGCTGTTCTTAATATTTATCCTTACAATAATGGTCATACCTTAATAGTAATAAATCGGCATGTTAATGATTTAGACAAGTTGAATAAAGAAGAAAGAGACGAATTCTTGGACCTTCTTATTGAAACAAAAACGCTAATACAGAAGACTATCAGTCCGGCGGGTTTTAATATAGGCATGAATCTTGGAAGAGTTGCTGGAGCAGGATGCCCTGGACATTTGCATATACATGTAGTGCCAAGATGGGCAGGGGATATTAATTTTATGCCTGTTGTTAGTGGAATAAAGGTTATTTCCCAATCGTTGAAGACTTTGCATAAGGAGTTATGTGATGTTCACAAGAGAAAAAATTGAAGCTCTCGAAGAAAAGAATCTTGCTCCGTATGCAATGAAGAGTAAATATACAGCAGGCCGCAAATATCAGGAACCAAAGTGCGCGAATAGAACATGTTACCAAAGGGACAGAGACCGTATAGTCCATTCAGAAGCTTTTAGGAAACTTGAATATAAGACTCAAGTATTTGTTATCTTCGAAGGTGATTACTACCGAACACGTTTAACCCACACAATTGAAGTCGCTCAAATAGCAAGAAGTATAGGAAGAAGTTTGCAATTAAATGAGGACCTTATTGAGGCTATTGCTTTGGCTCATGACTTGGGGCACTCTCCTTTTGGTCATGCGGGAGAGATCGCTTTAAATTCGTTAATGAAAGGTATTGGGGGTTTTAACCATAACTTCCACAGTTTTGAAATTGTTACCGAAATCGAGAAACGCTATCCTGGGTTTAAAGGCCTGAATCTTTCTCAAGAAGTCCTTATAGGGATCTTAAAACACGAGACAGATTATGATGATAAGGGAGATTTCGAAGAGTATAGAAATATTGGGCCGACATTTGAAGCAAAAGTTGTCGACGTTGCTGATGGATTAGCTTATTTATCGCATGACATAGACGATGGCCTTACTTCAGGATGTATTTCAAAGGAAGACTTGATGGAAAGTCAATTATGGCAGAAGGCGGCGTCTAAGATTGATTCTGGCCTTGAAAAAAGTAATATTGAAATGTTTAAATATCAGATTGTTAGGGCATTGATAGATGTGCAGATAAAGGATATGCTTGGTTATTCAGATGAAAAACTCGAAGAAAGTGGTTTCAAATCTTCAGATGAAGTCAAAAATTATAATTTGAAAAGATCGAAACATGTCATTATTGGGTATAGTCCCGAGATGAAGAGTCAAAGAGATTTTCTTCAGGACCTTGTTAATGAAAAATTATACAAGCATTTTCGAGTCGAGAGGATGACATCTAAAGCTAGTAGAATAATCAATGATTTATTTAAGGTATATAAAGATAATCCTATGCAGCTGCCTTATGCTGTGTATCCTAGAGACAGAGCTTATTCTGAAGAAGAAAAGCTAAAGATAATTTGTAATCATATTGCATTAATGACAGATAGGTTTGCATTAGATGAACACAAAAAATTATTTAACCCATACCAAAAAGTATAACCTGGTCCTTTCTGCTGTTCACATGGTTTACAGGTTGGTTAATTCTACGTTCAACGTGCAGGAGTTGGCTTTGCGGCTGACTCGGCTTTTATGCCAATTTATTAAAGCAAGCTCATCAAGCATTTATATCCTTGACCCTGCAAAAGGGAAAGTTTGCTTGATCGCGATCTATGACAATAAAATCAATATACTTGTTGAGAAAAAGAAAGATCTTGCTAAGATTTCTAGTAAGGAGTTAAAAGTTACTCAAGGTGATTCAATTGCTGAAAAACATATGATAGGGCTGCCTTTAGTCTCTGATGAAAATATTGGAGCAATTTTTATTAAAAGAAAAAGGAGAGAGCCGGCATTTACGGATTTTGATAGAGAGATTCTTGCTGTTGTAGCTGAGCAAGCAGTTACAGCTATAAAAAATCTTCAGCTTTATGAAAAACAGCAAAAAGTAATTATAGGCAGTATTGAGTTTATTGGAAAGTTGTTAAAGAAGCACGGGCATTCCTCAAGGACTGCACATATGCCTGCGTTCTTTCAAATGATAAATGCAATTGCGAAAAAATTGAAGATGAATTCTGATGATATTGACCATCTTTATTATGCCTGTATTTTGCGAGATGCCGGAGCCATTGATGTTCCATATAACTTCTTGTTAAAAAGAGGTCAGCTTACACAGGAGGAATTTAAGCTAGTGCGTAAGCAGCCAAAAAAGAATGTCGATCTTTTAAAGCCGGTTGAATTTTTAAAGCCTGTTTTGCCGATCATACTTTATCATCATGAAAAGTATGATGGGTCTGGTTATCCATCGGGTCTGAAAAAAAACCAGATTCCCTTAGGAGCAAGGGTTATGGCTGTTGTTGAAGCTTTTGAAGCAATGACAGTTGAACGTCCATATAAAACAAGATTGTCAGTCGATGATGCAATTGCTGAGATTAGGTATAACAGCGGAACGCAGTTTGATCCAAAGGTAGTTGATGTTTTTGTAGAACTGTCTAGCCAAAAAAAGTTCAGAAATTACTTGAGTTCTTCTTATAAACATAACTATAATTAACATTATGGATATTAATAATAAGTCTTATTCTCAATTTGAATTGTTTCCGGATTCTAATGTAAGGAAAATTGCAGGATCTGTTAAACATGGTAATTTTTTCAGGGGTTTTACTTTTACACCTGAAAATGTTATAACTGCGATTATTATAATTATAGTAAGTTTTGTAGTGTTGTTTTCCTTTGGGGTTGAAAGAGGCAAAAAGGTAGCTAAAATGTCCAATGGCCCGAAAAATGACTCAATTGAAAAAAAAGCTGTTCAAATTAATGTAAATAGTGTATCATTGCTTCCTTCTGATGAAGTGAAAGTTTCTGAAAATAATGAAATTGAGAAGGTTGAGCTTGCAGGTATTGGTCAGAGAAATATTGGCGAGAACGAAGCAATCCTAAATCTTCCGCAAGAAGTTAATGAAGCGAATCAGAATGTTTTTACCATTCAAATTGCCTCTTTCAAACAAAAGAAAAATGCACAGATGGAGGCTGAAAAGCTTAATGGTATAGGGGAGGATGTTTTTGTGTTATCTAAAGGCGATCATTTAATTGTTTGCGTTGGACGGTTTAAGAAACGCGAAGAAGCAAAAACGTTTTCTAATAAAGTAAAGTCTAAATATAATGATTTTTTAATAAGGAGATTGTAAGATGTCGTTACACCCATCTTTAAAGGTCGATACAGCTGGAGCACAACAAAGAACAGTTCTTTCAAGAATTGAACGGATAAAAGATCTTATGAAAAAAGGTCTTTGGGTTGATGGTCAATCTGTTACGTCTTTACCAAAAACAAAGATTGTCAAAGTCAAGGCTAGGAAGAAAAAGGCTGAGGCTGAAGATAAGGATAAAGAAACTGAGAATAAAGAAGCTGAGAAGAAACAGTAGTGTATTTATTTTTGGCAATTTATTTTAGTTCTACCTGTTGGATCGTCAGAAAAGAATAAGTTCAATAAATCTTTTGCTGTTTATTAATAACCTATTTTGTTCCGCTTAGCGGTCAAAAAAATACTCCACATTAACCTTCAAAATGATTCTACGATTTGCTTTTCTATCAATATTATTTTGCATGATGAACCTAAATGTATGCTGTGTTTTTGTCTCTGCGGCTTCAGTGCAGGAGTTTTTTCCATTTCTGGGTGAA
This sequence comes from Omnitrophica WOR_2 bacterium RIFOXYA2_FULL_38_17, assembly GCA_001805965.1. Classification (GTDB taxonomy): domain Bacteria; phylum Omnitrophota; class Gorgyraeia; order Zapsychrales; family Zapsychraceae; genus Zapsychrus_A; species Zapsychrus_A unditaenarius. The sequence goes on from MHHG01000016.1 coordinate 13,088, forward strand.
GTGATTTCTGAAAAAGTCAATATTCGTGCAGGGCAGAGCGTTAATTTTGAGATGCTTTGTTTTGTGAATAATGGTGATAAGCTGGTTGTTATAGAGAGAGATTATAGCTGGTATAAGGTTATGCTTCCGGAGAGCGCGGATAATTTTATCAGCACTAAATATGTTGAGCTTATAGAACCTGATTTTGGTGAAATAGTTGGGGATCAAGTTAATATTAGGAGCAAAAGCGATACTGCTTCAAGTATTATCGGACAGCTTGTTAGAGGTGATAAGGTTATGATCTTAAGCGAAGGGGAAGGCTTCTACAAAATTTATCCTCACAAGAAAAGCTATGGCTGGATAGCTGACAAATATATAAAGTTCAAGTCAAGGGACATTTCGAGCTATAAAAGAAATTTATCTGATGAAAAAGAAAGAGAGCTGTTGTTAAAAAAGCAAGAAGAGGAGAGAATTGCTGAAGAGTTAAAGAGCATCGTTACAATTGTAGGGACCGTTAAGACCCAAGAAAATGTTGAATTAGATAGCTTGGTCTTTATGCTCATTGCTGATGATAGTTCAGTTTATTATATAAAAGGGTTTAATGAGGTGCTTGGTGACTTTGTGAATAAGAAAGTCAGGGTTCAGGGAAAAGTTGACAAAAATGCAGAAGCAATAGTTTCGCATCCTATTGTTAATGCTTTAAAATTTCAGCTGGAATTATAAAAGAAGATTGAACGGGTTATGCTCATAGAGATATTTTCGATACTTGTTGTTTTGTTTTTTTCAATTATTCTTCATGAATGTGCTCATGGATGGGTGGCAAATCGATTAGGCGATCCAACTGCAAAACTTGCAGGAAGGCTGACATTAAATCCGTTAAAGCATGTTGATATGGTCGGCACGATAATTCTTCCCGGGGTATTGCTGACATTAAGGATGTTGGGCCATGATACTTTTGTTTTTGGCTGGGCTAAGCCGGTTCCTGTTATGTTCTCAAAATTGAAAAATCCCAAGAGAGATATGATATGGGTCGGATTATCAGGGCCAGCGATTAATATTGCAATAGCAGTTCTTCTGAGCAGGATCTTCATTGTTGGTTTGCCAAATGCTATTGAGTCATTGATAGAGATCGCCATTTATATGAATATTTTACTTGCGGTTTTCAACCTTATTCCTATCCCGCCGCTGGATGGGTCGAGGATCGTAATGGGATTATTGCCTGATAAAATCGCAATGAAATATTCAAGCATTGAGCGCTATGGGATATTAATAGTGTTTGGCTTGTTGTATTTAGGTGCTTTCAAGATAATAGTTCTGCCGATAATCTTGGTTGTAGGCAAAATGTTGGGAGTTGATTTTTAATGCAAAAAGTTACCCTTAAGTTAAAAGAAAATTCTTATGATATTGTTGTTGGAAATAATACTATGCCAAAATTAGGGGCATACTTGCGCTCTCTTAATATTGGCAATGATGCAATTATGATCACGAACCCAGTTGTAAAAAAATTTCATGGAAAAGCAGTTGAAACAAGTCTTAAGAAAAGCGGTTTTTCTGTAAAGGTCTTTGAGGTCCCAGATGGGGAAAAGTCAAAGTCAGCAAAGCATGCGTTTGAATTGATAGGGAAAATTGCAGTGTACGATTGTTTTAAGCGGCCATTTATTGTTGCTTTGGGTGGCGGAGTTATTGGAGACCTTGCAGGCTACGTTGCCTCAACTTACAAAAGGGGGATACCTTATGTCCAGGTGCCAACAACATTTTTGGCGCAAGTGGATTCCTCAATCGGAGGTAAGGTTGCGATCGATCTTCCTGTCGGGAAAAATCTTGTCGGGGCTTTTTATCAGCCAAAGGTTGTCTGGAGCGATGTTGCGACTTTGCTGACACTGGATAAGCGTCAGGTTCTTAATGGTTTTGCGGAAGCAGTCAAGTATGGGATTATTAAAGATAAGAAGCTGTTTGATCATATTCTTGAGAATAAGAAAAAACTGATAGAGCTGGATGCTAATGTCTTGGCTGATGTTGTATCAGAATGCAGCCGCATAAAAGCAGAAGTGGTTTCTAAGGATGAGAAAGAGACCAAAGGCATTAGAACCATATTGAACTTTGGACATACGGTTGGCCATGCCGTGGAGGCTGCGGGAAATTATCATGGATATCATCATGGAGAGGCTGTTGCTTTGGGCATGAGAGCGGCGGTTGAAATTTCTTTTAAATTAGGGTTAGTCAGTCAAAAAAATGCGGATCTTGTTAATGATGTCCTGAACGAGATCGGATTGCCGCAGTTTATTCAAAAATGTAAGCTTTCAGATATTATGCGTGTTATGAAACACGATAAAAAATTTATATCTGGAAAAAATAGATTTGTTCTTATGCAAAGCGTTGGAAAGGTAAAAGTTGTTGAGGGCATTTCTATTGATGTTATCTCTTCAGCAGTAAAAAAACTGATGATCATAAAAAGATAATAGAAAAATACCCTTATATCAGCCTAGGTAATTATATTTTAAGAAGATAGCCTTATTTTTTTACTTTTATTGTTGTTATTAAGCCATTTTTATCAAGTAGCTCAACTTCATTAAGAGATATGCTGGTTATAAACTTATCATCAATAGATTCCCCGATTTCATAAACTTCATTATTTATTAGCGCAACCCTTTTATCCTCTGCCATCAGAGTGCCATTCAATACAAGAGCTCTTTCTGTTGGTTGTGTCTTGTGATTTGGTTCAGATATTGCTTGTTCTTTAATATTTGAAACAACAGGGTTTTGGGTGATTGACGATTTTGAAGTTGGTTTTATTGAATGAGAAGATGCCCGTGTTTTTAAATAATAGAGAACAGTGTTTGTCGTTAAAATAATTACGCTGGCTATAAGGCAAGATAATATTATTGCTGAAGGGCTTATGTGGATATCCGAGAACTCATTAGTGTGTTCCCGTTTTTCGGGTGGGTTATCTTCAAGAGCGTTTTGTTTATTATTTTTTGATATGTTGTGATGTTCAATGTTCTTTAGGTTCTTTTGTGTTTTTTTTAGTGCATCATGAATAATGCTCATTATCAGATGACCTCCCGGGCGCTTTCTTCTATAATATCTTTAGTGATTGTATGGGTATCCTTAGTAAATCCTGCCAGAAGTGCTCTGTCGCAAATAATATTTATCATTCTTGGAGTTCCCCCGGAAAGGGTGAAGATTTCATCGATAGCTTCTTTGTTGAAGTGAACATGGACTTTAGAGTTACTGGCTACAGATAGACGGTGTTTTATATATCTTTCAATATCGTTTCTTTCAAGAGGTAAAATATGGTATCTGACAGTGATTCTCTGGTTAAGCTGTCTTATTGAGGTTTGTTTCAATTTTTCGGTCAGTTCGGGTTGTCCGACAAGAATGATCTGCAGAAGTTTATCTTTTTCTGTTTCAAGGTTTGACAAGAGCCGAATTTGTTCTAATTGTTTGATCCTGAGGTTTTGGGCTTCATCTATAATAAGAACTACATTATTGCCTTTGTCGGATTCTTCAAGTAAAAAATCATTCAAAGCGTCGATGAGCGCGAATTTATTCTTTTGTTTGCATTCAACTCCCAAGTCCTTAAGGATCAATCTTATTAATTGAAGATCTGAAAAACTTGGGTTTAAGATGAGGGCTGTTTTAATTGTCTTTTCAAGATTGTTTAATAACATTCTGCATAGGGTTGTTTTGCCTGTGCCGATCTCTCCAGTAATAATTGAAATGCCTTTTCTATGTTGAATTGCATAGGTCAAATGGGAAAAGGCTTCGTTGTGGTGTGGGCTGAAAAAAAAGAAATCAGGGTCAGCTGTCACATTGAAGGGATTCTCTTTGAGATTATAAAAATGTTTGTACATTAGAATGGGAACCTATTTTGTCAGCCGGTTGACCAATTCTCCAGCCGGCTGGAGAATCAAGTATTAGCTAATTACGAAAGGGATTATATCACGCTGTATCATAGTGGTAAAGAAAATACAAAATTTTGATCTCATGTTATCCCTATTGGTGACATTGTATTGTAGTTTAGTAAGTAGCTGAAAATAAAAGAGATATGATCTTTTATCTAAATATTTATAATTCAAGCAGCGTGCAATTAGGATATATTTGACAGTTCAATAAAAATATTGCATACTTACAAGGTAGGAGTCTATTTATACTATATTATTCATAAAAATTCTATAATGTTTATATGATGCAGTGCTTTAATTATTTGATTTCATCGTCAAATAATGATTGTCAGTACTATATATTGTGTTATAATGCATCCATCAATCCACGGATAATATAGGATGTTTTCTAAAAAAGGGGGTTGACTTGTATCAGAATGTTCAAGAAAAAAGAAGTTTTCAAAGGGTTGCGTGTAGGAATGTCGTGAAGTTCAAGATCAAGGATTCTTTAGAGTCTGGTGGGTGTTTAGCTCGGGATATTAGTGACGGAGGAATAAAAATCAATTTGAATGAGTTTGTTCCTCTTCATTCTGAAGTTAACCTAGAAGTGCAATTAGCAACCCAGAGAATTGTCGATTGTGTTGCTCGCATTGTTTGGATAGAAAAAATGCCATTTATGGACAGGTATCAGGCAGGTCTTGAATTTGATAATAATAGACTTGAGCAGGATGTAAAGATTAAAATTCATGGATACACCCATCCTAGGCACTAATTGTTTTAGTATAAATAAAATGAGGGTTTGAAAGGAGTTTAAGAACAGCATGAGTAAGAAAGATGAAAATGAAGCATTCAAAAATTGTGCAGCATGTAAAAAAGTTTTATTAAGAAAAAAAAGACATTATAGAAATAATGCATATTACTGTAATAATAACTGTTTCCAGAAAAAGTTAAAAGCTGATGCAGAAAAAGTTACAGCTGAGGTAGCTGCATAACAAGGAGTTATTTTGATATCTAAAAAATCTATTAATGAAAGAAGAAAAGATCCGCGTTTAGACAGTAATTTGCCATTGAAGATCCATCATGACAATGGTGATATTGTTACGGAGACTGGTAATATTAGCCGTTCCGGGTCCTACTGTAAGGTAAGCGAGTATATAGAGCCGATGACAAAGCTAAAGATCTGTTTTCTGCTGCCTTTAAAAAAAGAAGGTAAGAGCGTTAATAAGAAAATCAATTGCGAAGGAGTGGTTGTTCGCAGCGAACCATCTGCCGAAGAAGGATTGTATAATATCGCGATATTTTTTAATAATATTTCTCAAAGAGATGCAGAAGCAATTTCAGATTTTATTAATCCGAGCCTTGAATACAAGCCAAGTTCGAATTAATTTGTCTTTATTTCAGTATTTGGCAGTTCATAGTTTTTTCTTATATACTAAGTAATACGTTTCTACGAATTCTTCATTTTTCTGAAAAAGATTTTTAGTTTGCTAAGTAAGCAATAGTTTAGCAAAGCATTAAGCTGGAAAAAGATATTTAAGTTAAGTACTTTGTGTTCTAAAGGTTTTTATGGAAAACGCTATAAGTGTAACAATTTCTCCCTTGCAGATGCTCATATCTTTAACATTTCAAGCTTGGATTATTGTTTTTCCTATCATTTTGATAAGAAAAATAAATTATTTAATCGCGCTTATTGAAAGTGAGAAATACGAAGAAGATACAGACACCTTTGTATCAGATGATGGATAATACTGCTTTAAATAAAAAAAATAATCTTATTGAGGTTTTGTATGAAGATGATTATTATATTGTCTTTAATAAACCCGCAGGTCTCCTCGTAATTCCGACTCCCAAAAAAGAAAAAAGAACACTAGATAGTATTGTTAATGAACAATACGCAGCCCCAGAAAGATCATCAAATTTGCACCCGTGCCATAGGCTAGATAGAGATACTTCCGGAGTTATTGTTTTTGCAAAGGGTAAGAGTGCGCAAAGACTTATGATGGATGTTTTTAAACAAAGGGGAATCAATAAAAAATATGTGGCATTTGTGCGCGGAGTTTTAAAGCGAGATAATGGTGAGATAAAACGGGCTGTTAATGATTTGGACCATAGAAAATTTAATAAGAATTCTGCTGCAAAGTTAGCAATAACAAGATATAAAGTTATTGAGAGGAAAGATAAGTTTACGGTGGTTGATGTCGAGCTTGTAACTGGAAGGACGAATCAGATCAGAATTCACTTTAGTCAAATCGGATATCCTCTTATTGGTGAAAGAAAATATGCAAAAGGTTCAGATTGCACTGTTAAATTTAAAAGAATAGCATTACACGCGAGTTCTTTAGAATGTATTAATCCGGTTACCAAGAAAAAGATTACTGTTAGGGCTGAGTTGCCTCAGGATATGAAAAAAATAATGAATATTTAAGTAAAAGGAGATCACATGAAAAATCTTAATTTGATATTGATAGTATTGTTCTTGTCTGGATGTGCAACTGTGAACATTCCAAATTATATTGTTGATGAGAATCCTTATAAGCAGAAATTATATGCTTCATTTGATACTGCACTTAACGCTACTGTAAATACATTGAAAGATGCTGGATGGGAAGTTGAGGAGATAACAAAACCTTCAGTCTTTGAAAGGTCTAAGGATTCAATTCAAGGAAGTCAGGAAGTACTTCTTTTCACTAAGATTAGAGAAACTTCAATGTTCTTAGGCTCTAGCTTTTCCAGGATGAATGTTTATGTAAGAAGCGGAACAGATAATGTTTCAGAAGTTGAGATTCGTTGTATCACTGTAAACTCAGTTGTTTTTAATAAATTTACAAGTTATAAAAAAGATAGAGCTGTTGAAAAGATCTTTAAGCATATTCAAGAGCGTCTGAACAATCAAAAAGGTCAATCAAGCTAATCAGCATTAGGAGAGTGCATTCATTGCCAATTAATGGACAAGTTTGTTTTAAAAAGTGATTTTAGGCCTGTTGTTGAACAGATAGGTGCTGTTGAGAAATTAGCTGATGGTATTAATTCCGGTAAGAATGCTCAAGTCCTTCTTGGTGTTACTGGAAGCGGCAAGACATTCACTCTTGCGAATATTATTGAAAAAATAAACCGTCCTGTTCTAGTGATTTCCCATAATAAGACATTAGCTGCCCAACTATATTGTGAGTTTAAGGAATTTTTTCCTCAGAATGCAGTAGAGTATTTTGTAAGCTATTATGATTATTACCAGCCTGAAGCATATATCCCTCAAACAGATGTTTATATAGAAAAAGATGCGTCAATTAATGACAGTTTGGACAGGCTAAGGCTTTCTTCAACAACATCTTTGATGTCTCGAAGAGATGTTATTATTATCGCCAGCGTTTCTTGTATTTATAATCTAGGCTCCCCCAAGGAATATCAAGAATATTTATTATATTTGGAGACGGGTCAGCAGATCGATCGAGATGAGGTCCTGATGAAATTGATTGATATCCAGTACGAGAGAAATGATTTTGAATTTACAAGAGGTAAAATTCGTGTAAGAGGCGATACTGTGGAGGTATATCCTGCTTATAGGCAGGATGCAATTCGCATTGAATTCTTCGGAGATGAAATTGAGAAGATCGCTCAGATCGACCCAATTACTGGCACCGAGACACAAAAATGTGATAAGGTTGCTATTTATCCAGCGAAGCATTTTATTATTTCTCAAGAGAATATAGATAAATCCTTAGATATCATAAAAGCTGAATTAGTTCAGCAGCTAAAGGCTTTAAGAAAAGAGGGAAAGCTTCTTGAAGCTCAAAGGCTTGAGAGCCGCACAAACTTTGATATGGAAATGCTTAAAGAGATCGGATATTGCAATGGTATTGAGAACTATTCAAGGTCATTGTCTCAACGCCCTCCGGGCAGCAGGCCGTTTTGTTTATTAGATTATTTTCCTGATGATTTTGTGACACTTATTGATGAATCTCACGTAACCTTGCCTCAAATAAGAGGAATGTATGAAGGGGATAGATCGCGCAAAGAAACACTTGTGAAACACGGTTTTAGGCTGCCGTCATGTTTGGATAACAGGCCGCTTAAATACCAGGAATTCAACAAGATAATAGGCCAGAAGATATATATATCAGCTACGCCGAGCCCTTATGAAATTAAAGATTCTCATGGAGAGGTCGCTGAACAAATTATTAGGCCGACGGGCATTGTAGATCCGCCTATCGAGATAAGAAATACCGAAGGACAGATCGAAGATCTGGCAACTGAAGTAAAAAAACGGGCCAAGAAGAACGAAAGGGTGTTGGTTACAACATTGACAAAACGGATGGCTGAGGATTTGACTGCTTATTTTCAAGAAAGAGGGTTGAGGGTTAAATATGTTCATTCAGATGTGAAAACAATCGACAGATCAAAGATATTAAAGGAATTAAGGCAAAAGAAGTTTGATTGTCTCGTTGGGGTTAATCTTCTGAGAGAGGGATTAGATTTGCCGGAAGTTTCCTTAGTCGCAATACTTGATGCGGATAAACAGGGATTTTTAAGATCAAAGACGTCGTTGATGCAGGTTTCTGGTCGTGCTGCAAGAAATGTTAACGGATTGGTTATAATGTATGCGGATTCAATAAGTGAGGCTATGGCAGATACGATAAAAGAATGTGACCGCAGGCGAAAAGTACAAATAGCATATAATGAAAAAAACGGTATTACGCCAAGTTCAATAGAGAAAGCTATACGTGATGGAGGAATTGATGACCTGGCGCAGGAGGATGTTGGCGAGGTTATATTTGGTGTTGCTGGACAAGAGGAAGAAGAATATGCTTTGGCCAGCTATATAGCAGAGTTGGAGAGGGAAATGGAGCTTTCTGCAAGGAATCTTCAGTTTGAAAAAGCGGCGGCAATAAGAGATAAAATAAAGGAAATGAAAGATGTTTCTGGAAGGCCATAAGCTGTAATGAGAACAATAAAAAATTAATCTATTTGCTAAAAAGTATATTATCTATTAGAATTAGCAGTACTTATTAACCTCGACGTACGATTAAATTGTACTATAAATGAAATTAAAACTATGTTTTTGGCTATAGATATCGGGAATACTACAACATCTTTTGGGATAATTGATTCAAGAAAAGTATATTCAGTTAAGAATATTGATACTGATCTTGCAAAAAGATCATATAAAACAAAATTATCCAACACTTTAAAGGATATTGAAGAGAGATATCCTCTTATTGATAATGTGGTTATTTGTAGTGTTGTTCCTGAAGTCTTGAGCTCGGTTAAAAAGATGATAAGTGGCGTGTTCCAAAAAGCGCCGAAGATAATCGGGGAAGATATTATTGTGCCGATGAGAAACAGATATAGGGATCCCAAACAGGTTGGTCAGGACAGGCTGGTTGGCGCTTATGCAGCAAAAGAATTATACGGAGTGCCAGTTATTGTTATTGATCTTGGAACGGCAATTACATTTGATATTGTTTCTAAAAAGGGCGAGTATGAAGGAGGTATGATCATTCCCGGGATTAGATTATCTGCTGAATCACTCTTTAAAAGCACTTCTTTATTGCCTCATGTTGATGTTATAGAAGAGCCCTCAGAATTAATAGGGAAAGATACTACGCAAAGTATATTAAGCGGCATATTTTTTGGTTATGGAGAAATGTGCAGCGGGCTAATAAAAAGGATTTCTAAGAATATTCATGGAAAGCCGAAAGTCATTATTACTGGCGGTTTTGCTGAATTAATGAAAAAATATTTATCAAAAAAAATCAATAAGGTGGACCCTGATCTTGTTTTTAAAGGGATGGGTTTATTGTTTAATAAAGAGTAGTTTATCCCTGCCTAGAAGCTCCACTTATTTTTCTTTAAAAAAATATTCTTGACAAAATAAAAATTTTTGCTAAATTAGCACTCTGCATGAAACAGTGCTAAATAAAGTGTTTTAACTTATTTTACATTTAATGTATTAATCAAGGAGGTGTTAAAGTGAAAATTCAACCATTAGCTGACAGAATCATTGTCAAGCCGCTGGAAGCGGAAGAAAAAACAAAGGGCGGTATTGTTCTGCCTGAAACAGCAAAGGAAAAGCCACAAGAAGGTAAAGTTCTTGCTGTTGGAAAAGGAAAGGTTAAGGAAGACGGATCTATTCAAGCTTTAGAACTTAAGGTTGGCGACAAAGTTTTGTATGGCAAATATAGCGGAACAGAAATTATTACAAGTGAAGGTGAAGAAGTTCTTATTATGAGAGAAGATGATGTCTTCGGGATTGTTAAGTAATTTGATTTATTTTGTATTGATTAAACATTTAATAATAAAACAATAATGATTTAATGAAGGAGAGTTAATAATGGCTAAGCAGTTAATTTTTAGTGATGAAGCGAGGCGGGCAATATTAAGAGGCGTAGAACAGCTTGCCCGTGCAGTAAAGGTTACATTAGGTCCGAAAGGACGTAATGTTGTAATTGACAAAAAATTCGGTTCGCCAACTGTAACAAAAGATGGTGTTACAGTTGCAAAGGAAATTGACCTTGAAGATCCGTATGAAAATATGGGGGCACAAATGGTCAAAGAAGTTGCTGAAAAGACATCAGATAATGCTGGTGATGGAACTACAACAGCTACTATTTTGGCAGAAGCTATTTATCGTGAAGGATTAAAAAACGTAACAGCTGGCGCTAATCCTATGGCTTTAAAAAAAGGTATTGATAAAGCTGTTGAAAAAGTGGTTGCAAAAATTGCAAGTTTATCAAAAAAGATCGATTCTAAGAATATCAAAGAAGTTGAACAGGTTGCAACTATTGCTGCTAATAGTGACACAGTAATAGGAAAGAAGATCGCTGAAGCTTTTGATAAAGTTGGTAAAGATGGTGTTATTACCGTAGAAGAATCAAAAACTATCAATACTGAATTAAAGATCGTTGAAGGTATGCAATTTGACCAGGGATATCTTTCTCCTTATTTTTCTACAGATCTTGAAAAAATGGAATGTACTTTGGATGAACCTTTAATTCTTTGCTATGAAAAGAAGATCGGTAATATCAAAGATATTCTTCCTTTATTGGAAAAAGTTGCTAAGTCAGGTTCACCTCTGCTTATTCTTAGTGAAGATGTTGAAGGGGAAGCATTAGCTACATTAGTTGTTAATAATATGAGAAAAACTCTTTCATGTGCCGCAGTTAAAGCTCCAGGATATGGCGACAGAAGAAAAGCAATGCTAGAAGATATCGCTGTTCTAACCGGTGGTAAGGCAATTACGGAAGAATTAGGCCTTAAACTAGAGAATATTGAGATATCTGATCTAGGACGAGCGAAAAAAATTAAGATCGATAAAGAAAATACAACTATCGTTGAAGGTGCAGGTAAAACAGAAGCTATTAAAGGAAGAATCAATCAGATAAAGAATCAGATCGAAGCAACAGATTCTTCATATGATAAAGAAAAACTACAGGAAAGGCTGGCAAAACTTTCAGGTGGAGTTGCAATTATAAGTGTTGGTGCCGCAACAGAAACTGAAATGAAAGAAAAGAAAGCTAGGGTTGAAGATGCGCTTCATGCAACACGTGCAGCTGTTGAAGAAGGTATCGTTCCTGGTGGTGGAGTTGCACTATTAAGAGCTATCCCTGATGTTGAGTCAATGAAATTAAAAGGTGACGAAAAAACAGGTGCTGATATTATTCAAAAGGCTATTGAAGCACCAATTCGTCAACTAGCAGAAAATGCCGGTCTTGAAGGTTCCGTCATTGTTGATAAGCTAAAAAAAGAAGCTGTTAATGTTGGATATGATATCAGCAAAGATGATTATGTTGATATGTTAGAATCTGGCGTTATTGACCCTGCAAAAGTCACAAGAACCGCGCTTCAAAACGCTGCTAGTATTGCGGGTTTGTTATTAACTACGGAAGCTTTAATAACAGATGCTCCTGAAAAGGAAAAAGCCGGCGGAATGCATGGTATGCCACAAATGGGTGGAATGGGTGGAATGGGCGGTATGATGTAATCTTTTTTTCTGTAACAGCGCGGTAAGTTACATAGTTTCAATGAAATAGGAAGTTAATAGGGGACAGTAAGTTCTTACTGTCCCCTATTTTTATTTGTTGACATTATACGATAAAATGACTATATTAAATGCCTAATTAAAGCAAATTACCCATAACTACGGGTCTATATACTATAATATTAATATAATTCGGGAGGTTACATTAGATGGCAGAATGGATTGGTATAGGACGACGTGCAAGACGCTGCTATGGATTTGATGAAATTTCATTAGTTCCTGGCACACGGACAATTAATCCAAATGAAGTTGATATTAGATGGGAAATTGCGGGCATGAAAGTTGATGTTCCGATTATGGCAGCAGCGATGGATGGAGTTGTTGATGTTGATTTTGCTATTAGAATGGGAAAATTAGGTGGAATTGCTGTTCTTAACCTTGATGGCGTTCAAACTCGTTATGAAGATCCTTCTGAGATAATGAATGATATTGCCAATTCTACTGCTGAAAAAGCTACGGAACTGTTGCAAAAATTATATCAACCAAAAATTAAACCAGAGTTAATCTCAAAGCGTGTTAAGCAAATTAAAGCTGGTGGTGTTTCCGCTTTTGTCAGCTGTATACCACAAAATGCAAGAGAATTTGGGCAAATATCTCAAGAAGCTGGCGCAGATTGTTTTGTTGTTCAATCTCAAGTATCTTCTTCAAAACATATATCATCTGAATACAAAGTATGTGACTATGGAAAGCTTTGCGAAGGGTTAAAAATACCGGTTGCTATTGGTAATGCAGTTACTTATAAAATGGCGCTTGACCTTATGGAGTTAGGTGCCAGTGCTGTGCTTATTGGTGTAGGGCCTGGGGCAGCTTGTACAACACGCGGTGTATTAGGTATAGGAGTTCCTCAAATAACAGCCACTGTTGATGCGGTTGCAGCTAGAGACTACTTTCATAAAAAATCGGGGAAATATGTCCCTATTATCACTGATGGCGGTATGAGAATCGGTGGCGAGATATGCAAAGCTATTGCTGCTGGGGCAGATGCTGTAATGGTAGGTTCTGCATTTGCTAAAGCAATTGAGGCTCCTGGACATGGATTTCACTGGGGAATGGCAACTTCACATGCTAACCTTCCAAGGGGAACAAGAATTCAAGTAGGAACATCCGGAACATTAGAACAAATACTGATTGGTCCTGCAACAGTTGATGATGGGTCCCAAAATTTAGTTGGAGCACTTAAAACTTCCATGGGTTCATTAGGAGCGATGACAATAAAAGAAATGCACGATGTCGAGATGATCATAGCCCCTTCTATTCAGACAGAAGGTAAAGTTTTTCAAGTTGGACAGCGTGTTGGAATGGGTAAATAACGGATAGTTATGCACGAGTTATTCGTTTTGTTGTTAAATAAAAAACAAAAGGTTAAGGGATATGGCACCTAAATTAAAGACAAAAGAAGTGACGGCAAAATCAAAAAAGGATGCAGCTAAAGAGATTGTTAAAATTCCTAAGGAAAAAAAGTTAAAAAAAGTTGATATGTCATTAGACGAGAAGGCAGATGCTAAAACAGGTAAAACACCTGGATTGAAAACCAGATTTAGGTCTACTCCCAAAAAGCGCATTGGAAAGATGCCAAAGCTCAAGAAAGTTAGGAGCAGGATTGCGGCTTCTATTAAAATTAAAAAGATTAGAAGCAAAGATGTAATTTTAGTCTTAGATTTTGGTTCACAATATACCCAATTAATAGCAAGGCGCGTTAGGGAAAACAAAGTTTATAGTAAAATAGTTCCTTTTAATATCACTGCTGAAGAAATTCAGGAAATAAAACCAAAAGGCCTTATTCTTTCTGGTGGGCCAATGAGTGTTTATGATGAAGGGGCTCCGTTACCGGACAAAGAAATATTTAAATTGGATATCCCGATCTTAGGTATTTGTTATGGACTGCAGGTAATTAGCCATTTATTTGGCGGGAAAATTAAAAGTTCACAAGAAAGAGAATTTGGGCGTGCTGAATTATTTGTTGATAGCAATAAAGACCTGTTCTTTAATTGTCCTACAAATCTTACATGCTGGATGAGCCATAGTGATGAGGTCAAGAAGCTGCCTGACGGGTTTGTCAAGATCGCGCATACTTTAAGTGCCCCTATCGCTGGTTTTGCTAATAGGTCTAAAAAGATATTTGGAGTTCAATTCCATCCTGAGGTCGTTCATACTCAAAGAGGTACACAGGTTCTAACTAACTTTATGTTCCAGATTTGCGGATGCTTGCCAAGATGGACAATGAGCAAGTTCATTGAGTCAACTATAAAGCAAATAAAAGAAAGAGTTGGTAATAAGAAAGTAGTATTAGGACTGAGCGGTGGCGTTGATTCAACAGTAGCAGCTGTTCTGTTAAACAAAGCTATAGGCCGAAAACTTCATTGTATTTTTGTTGATAATGGTTTATTGAGAAAGAATGAAGTTGTCACAGTACAGAAGAACTTCAAAAGCAATTTTAAGATCAATTTAACTGTAGCTAATGCAGAAAAAGGATTTTTAAGTCGGCTCAAAGGCATTGAGGATCCTGAGGAAAAGAGAAAGATCATTGGTGATGAGTTTATCAAGGTGTTTGCAGAAAAGTCAAAGAGAGTTAGTAATGCTTCTTTTCTTGCTCAGGGGACTCTTTATCCAGATGTTATTGAATCTGCGTCTCCGGTAGGGGGGCCTTCTGTCGTTATAAAAAGCCATCATAACGTTGGCGGGTTGCCAAAGAACTTGAAATTTGAGCTAATTGAACCATTCCGCGAATTATTTAAGGATGAAGTCCGGGCAATAGGTAAACATTTAGGTGTTCCTGAGAATATTATAAAAAGGCAGCCATTCCCAGGCCCAGGTCTTGCGATCAGGATTCTTGGCGAGGTTACCAAAGAACGGCTTGATATCTTAAGAGAAGCAGATGAAAGAGTCCTAGAAGAGATCAAAAAAGCCGATTTATATCAAGATGTATGGCAATCTTTTGCTGTTCTGCTTCCTGTCAAGACGGTAGGTGTAATGGGTGATCAAAGAACATATGAGAACGTGATTGCAATAAGATGTGTTTCTAGTATTGATGGAATGACTGCTGATTGGGTACAGCTACCTTATGAGGTTTTAGGAAAGATTTCCAACCGTATTATTAATGAAGTAAAAGGTGTAAATCGAGTAGTATACGATATAAGTTCAAAGCCGCCTGCGACAATTGAGTGGGAATAAAAAATTTTTAAAAAAATATTTTAGCGGTTAGCGAATAGTATAAAGTTAGAACGATATAATTAATAACTAGCCGCTAGCCGCTGTTTTCTACACGATACTTTATTATGTCTTCAGAATTTGTCCATTTACATAACCATACCCAGTATAGCCTCCTAGATGGGGCTTGTCGAGTAAACGATATTATCCAAAAAGCAATAGATTATGATATGCCGGCTGTTGCTATGAGCGATCATGGCAATATATTTGGTATGGTTGATTTTTATCAAACTGCTATAAAAATGGGGGTTAAGCCTATAATTGGTTGTGAAGCTTATGTCCTTAAGGAAGGCAGCAGATTGGAGAGATTGGCAAGGCAAAAAGGTGTTCTGTCGCATTTGGTTTTATATGTGAAGGACCAAACTGGATATCGGAATCTTTGTAAGCTTATTTCATCATCATTTATCGAGGGTTTTTATTATCGGCCTAGAATGGACAAGGAGATACTTGCAAAATACTCTGATGGGTTGATAGCTTCATCTGCTTGTCTTAAAGGTGAGGTTGCTCAGCATATTATAGAAGGGAATTATAACTCAGCTTTAAAATCTGCAGAGAACTTATCAAACATATTCGGGAAAGGTAATTTTTATCTTGAGATCATGGATCATGGAATACCTGAGCAGAAAATTGTTAATGAGGGGATTCTTAAAATTGCCAACGATCTTAACTTGCCTTTAGTTGTTACTAATGATGTCCACTATTTGGAACAATATCAGTCAGCAGCTCATGAAGCGCTTCTTTGTGTTCAAACGCAGACTACATTAAATGATCCAAAACGGATGAGAATGTCTTCGGATCAGTTCTATTTTAAATCACCCCAAGAAATGGTAAAAGAATTTTCTTGGGTTCCTCAAGGCCTTAAGAATACTTTAGAGATAGCTGAAAAATGTAATTTAAAAATGGACTTTGATAAAATACATATTCCCAGGTTTGATCCTCCGGATGGAAAGACTAAAGAAGCTTATTTGGAAGAACTTTGTAAAGAAGGCCTTAAGAAAAGATTCAAAGAAATAACTCCAGAAATTACAGATAGGCTGAAATTTGAGATCAAGATCATAGAAAAGATGGGATTTGTTAGTTATTTTCTGATCGTTTGGGATTTTATCAATTATGCTAAGAGTCAAAATATACCTGTAGGACCTGGCCGCGGTTCGGCAGCAGGAAGCTTGGTCAGTTATTTGCTCGGAATAACAAATCTTGACCCATTGAAATATGGTCTGCTATTTGAGAGGTTCTTGAATCCTGACAGGGCCGGAATGCCTGATATTGATATAGATTTTTGTTTTGAGCGTCGTCAAGAAGTTATTGAATATGTTAACAAGAAGTATGGCAGGGATAAAGTTGCGCAGATCATTACTTTCGGGACAATGCAGGCCAGGGCTGCTATTAGGGACGTAGGAAGGGTCAAAGGTGTTCCATATGCAGATGTTGATAAGATTGCAAAACTGATCCCATCAGAATTGGGCATTAAGATCGAGGATGCTTTAGAAAAAGAGCCACAATTAGCGAAACTTTGTAAAGAAGATAAAGTTGCTAACGATATAATTGAAACAGCAAAAGTTTTAGAGGGATTAAACCGTCACGCGTCTATGCACGCTGCAGGCGTTGTTATAGCCGATAAACCACTAGAAGAATATGTTCCTCTATTTAAGACTAGCGATGATCAGATAACCACTGGATATTCTATGAAAGGCATTGCAGCTATAGGGTTATTGAAGATGGATTTTCTGGGGCTTAGAACCCTTACGGTCATAAGTGAAACTGTAAAGCTAATTAAGAAGATACATGGTGTGGATATTGATATCGATAATATTGTACTTGATGATAAAAAGACTTATGAGAACTTAAGTAAAGCCAATAGCTTTGGCGTTTTTCAGCTTGAGAGTGCAGGGATGCGGGACCTTCTAAAGAAAGCAAAGCCTTCGGAATTTGAGGATTTGATAGCAATTTTGGCTTTATATCGACCAGGCCCGATGGGTAGTGGTATGCTTGATGATTTTATTCGAAGGAAAAGAGGCGAAGCAGATTTTAAATATGACCATCCGCTACTTGAGTCCATATTGAAAGATACGTATGGTATTATTATTTACCAGGAACAGGTTATGAAAATACCTGTAGCCCTGGCAGGATTTACATTGACTCAAGCAGATCATCTTCGTCGTGCTATGAGCAAAAAAAATACGACTGTTATGAATAAGATGCGAAAAGAATTTGTCGGAGGATGTAAAAAACATAGTAAGATGGAGGAGATCTCTGCAAATAAGCTGTTTGACCTGATCGATTATTTTTCCGGATATGGTTTTAACCGTAGTCACTCTGCTGCATATGCTTTAATTTCTTACCAAACAGCTTATTTAAAAGCTAATTACCGTGTGGAGTTTATGTGTGCTGTTTTAAACAGTGAAAAGAATAATACCGACAAGATCGTTGAATATGTAAAAGAATGTGAGGCTATGGGAATTAAAATTTTGCCTCCAGATATCAATCAAAGCAATAAGGATTTTGATGTTATTGATGGGGAAACAATACGCTTTGGATTATTGGCGATAAAAAATGTTGGTACTACGGCGATTGAATCAATTGTCGAAAACAGGGAAAAAGAGGGAAAATATATTTCTTTTAACGATATAGCAGAAAGAGTGGATTTGCGCCTTGTTAATAGAAAAGTCTTAGAAAGCTTGATAAAGTGTGGGGCAACCGATTGTTTTGGTGTGAATCGTTCTCAGCTGATGGCAGTTCTTGACCGAGTTCTTGAAGTCGGGGCAAAGACTCAAAAGGAAAAACAATCAGGGCAGGTGTCTTTTTTTGATATGGGTGATGATATTGGAGGATTCAACAAGGAAAACGATAAATTGCCGGATATAAAAGAATGGCACAAAACCCAAATATTGGCTTATGAGAAGGAGATACTTGGTTTTTATATAAGTGGACATCCATTGGCACATTACAAGGTGGAGATCCAAGAGTTTACGGATTATTCAACGAAAGATCTTAAAAATCTTTCTGATGGAGAAGAAATAAGATTAGTTGGTTTGATTGAAAATGTGAAGTTGACGAACACTAAAAGAACAAATGAAAGAATGGCAATATTAAGGGTTGAAGATATAGAAGGTTCTGTTGAAGTAGTTGTTTTTCCTTCTGCGTATAATGAGCTGATGGATTATATTATTGAAGGTGAGGTAGTTTTTTTGAAAGGGCGTGTAAGCCTTAGGGATGTTGAACCAAAGATTATTGCAAGTGATATGCAGCATATAAACGATGTCTATGTTTCTATAAAGGCAATAAATGTTGACTTGTCATCTTGTCAGAAAAGTGTCTTTGATGGTTTAAAGTCTAAGTTAAGAAGTTCTCCTGGTAAAGTTCCGGTATATTTAAAGCTTAATACAAAATCTAATAAAAGTGTTGAGATAGTTGTCGGTGAAGATCTCTTTGTGAGCCCAAATGAGTCGTTAATGAATGATATAAAAGAACTTGTTGGTGGTGATAGGTTTACGGTTACCTTGTAGCTTTTATAGGTTATATCAGGAACATAAGTCCTTTTCATGCTTATATTTGAACTAATTTTGGGTCGAGAATTATTGCTTGACACTGTAAAGTCTTGTTGTTAATATACTTAGAACTAGGAGGTGAAATAAATGACCAAAAAAGATATTGTTTTAAAAATTACGGATATGACAGGTATCAAGCAGGTTGATGTTAAAAAGATAGTACAGAAAACTTTTGATGTTATTGTTGATAGCCTGATCCGTAACGAAAAGGTCGAACTCCGTAATTTTGGAGTTTTTAAGATTAAAGAAAGAAAATCAAGATTCGGAAGAAATCCAAGAACAGGAGAAAGCGTTCCTGTCCCCGCAAGAAAGATCGTAGTTTTTAAGCCTGGTTTAGAAATGAAGCAAAAGATCAAGTAGCATTTTTTTTGAGATAATGTTATCAGGTGCGATTTCTTTAGCTATATATATTAATAAACATATTTTTAATAATACCCCGCTGTTCCGTAAAAGCTTAGGAGAGCGGGGTTCAAACTAATAATTATTACTTATGTCTAAAAAGTTTTCTGTTCCAAGAGGAACAAATGATATTCTTCCCGAAGATTCTCCACAATGGCAGATGATAGAATTAAAGTCACGTGAAATCCTGAAAAACTATAATTACAAAGAGATTAGGACTCCTATTTTTGAGGAAACCGAACTTTTTGCCCGTTCGATGGGTCAGACCAGCGATATAGTTCAGAAGCAAATGCTTAATCTGGCATCTCAACGGAAGGATGAAAATGAAAATATTCAGTTGTCTGGATTATCTTTGCGTCCGGAAAATACAGCTTCTGTAGTTCGTTCTTATGTTCAGAATAGTATGGACAGGAAAGAAAGCTTAACCAAGCTTTTTTATTTTGGCCCGATGTTTAGGGGTGAGAGGCCTCAAAAAGGGAGATTGCGTCAATTTCACCAGGTTGGAGTAGAAGCCATAGGCCCAAATTCAGCTTCACCTTATTTGGATGCTGAAGTGATATCCTTAAGTGTTGAAATGCTTAAGTCTTTTGGTTTAAATACTTTTAAGCTTAAAATCAACACTTTAGGCTCTCCAGAAGATAAAAATGCTTTTTCTGGTATGTTAAGAGATAAATTGTGTGTTCATTTGGGAAAACTCTGCGATGATTGCAAGTTGAGGTTTGAAAGAAATGTCTTTAGAATCCTTGACTGCAAGGATAAAGAGTGTAAGGATATCGTAAAAAGCATTGATCTTGATCATTCATATTTGTCAAAGGAAAGTAGCGAGTATTACTCGGAGGTAAAAAAGACATTAGATACTTTAGGGATTGAATATGAAGAGTCCCTGGATCTTGTAAGAGGCCTTGACTACTATACTCATATTGTCTTTGAAATATCTGATTCATCTCTAGGCAGTCAAGATGCTTTAGGCGCAGGCGGCAGGTATAATGATTTGGTGAGTCAACTTGGTGGAGCGGAGGTTGATGCTGTCGGTTTTGCTTTAGGTATTGAGAGAATTATACTGGCAAGACAGAAAGTGGAGGTTGACAAGTTATCAAGTTTATCGACTTATGTAATTGCCTTAGATTATGCTTCTATGCAGAAGGCTTTCACAATGTTGAATGTTATTCGTAATAACTGTATTTCAAGTGATATGAGCTTTGGGGTCTCTTCATTAAAAAGTCAAATGCGCGCAGCAAATAAAGCTGGAGCTCAATTTGTTTTAATATTCGGAGAAGACGAAGTTTCCAAAAATACAGTAACTATAAAAGATATGAGAGAGGGCTCTCAGAGGTCGATTAATGATGATGAAGTTGTTCAATATTTAACAGGAATCTTAAAGCGCTAAATTGAATTAGAATTAATAGAAAGGTATTTAGATGTTACGTACACATACATGTGGGGAATTAAGAAGGGAAGACGGAAAAAAGACGGCAACGCTTTGTGGTTGGGTAAGTTCTAGGAGAGACCATGGAAAGTTGATATTCATTGATATTAGGGATAGATACGGGATAACGCAAGTTGTATTTGTTCCATCAGTTAGCAAAGAGGCACATAGCATTGCTGAAAAATTAGGCCCTGAATTTGTTATTAAAGTAACTGGAGAAGTAGTTGTCCGGCCTGACAAAATGATAAATAAGGATGTCCCTACAGGTGAAGTTGAGATTTGTGCAAGTGAGCTAGAAATATTGAATGAAAGCCAAGTCCCGGTTTTTGAAATAGATGATACTGCTGATGTTTCAGAAGAACTTCGTTTAACTTACCGTTATCTTGATTTGAGAAGAAAAAAGGTAATGCAGGCTTTACAGGTCCGTCATAAACTTTGCGCAACTATACGTGAGTTCCTTAACAAATATAACTTTATGGAGATAGAAACTCCGGTTCTT
The DNA here is from genome assembly GCA_001805965.1 of Omnitrophica WOR_2 bacterium RIFOXYA2_FULL_38_17. GTDB lineage: Bacteria > Omnitrophota > Gorgyraeia > Zapsychrales > Zapsychraceae > Zapsychrus_A > Zapsychrus_A unditaenarius. The sequence continues at coordinate 34,065 of MHHG01000016.1, forward strand.
ACAAAATCAACGCCAGAAGGTGCTAGAGACTTTCTTGTTCCGGCGAGAATGAGCCCTGGTAAGTTTTTTGCTCTTCCGCAATCGCCGCAATTGTTCAAGCAGATATTGATGGTCTCTGGTATTGATAGATATTATCAAATTGTAAAGTGTTTTAGAGACGAAGATCTAAGAGCAGATAGGCAGCCTGAATTTACTCAGCTTGATATGGAGATGTCTTTTGTCGAAGAGGAAGATATTTTTGCTCTTACAGAGAATCTTTTCAAAGAAATATTTAAAAAGATCAAAGGCATTGACCTGCCGATACCTTTCCCAAGATTGTCTCATGCAGATGCAATGAAAAAATATAATTCGGATAAGCCTGATATAAGAAAAGAAGGTGAAGATTTTGCTTTTGTTTGGGTCGTAGATTTTCCAATGTTCAAATATAACGAGCAGGAAAAAAGATGGGATAGCGAGCACCACCCTTTCACTTCTTGCAGAGATGAAGATATGGAATATTTAAAGAAGGGGGATTATGGTAAAGCGATATCACGTTCTTATGACCTGGTTCTTAACGGAAATGAAATAGGAAGCGGATCAATTCGTATTCATAAAAAAGAGATGCAGAAAAATATATTTGATATAATAGGCCTTGAGAAAGAAGACGCTGAGAAAAGATTCGGCTTTTTATTAAGGGCTTTTGAATACGGAGCTCCGCCACATGCCGGCGTAGCTTACGGGATTGATAGAATCGTAGCAATTTTAACAGGATTGGAATCTATTAGGGATACAATAGCATTTCCAAAGACACAAAAGGGAAATTGTCTTATTACTGATGCCCCGTCAGATGTTGATAAAAAGCAATTACAGGAATTAGGTTTAATGACTCTAAACAAAGGAGGCAAAGATGCCTAAACATGTTATAAAGCCGTTGGTATTTTTGTTTATTGTGTTCTTAGTTTCAGGATGTTCATCTTCAAAAGTAATGGTGAGAAGTTATATGCAGGATAAAACGCGAATTGACCAGAAAATGAACGGTAATGCCGGGTATTTACTGGGAAGTCCTGTGGCTGAGGATGCCGGTGAGAAGAAAACTACTAGAAAAATTTATGTTCTAGAATTTTCTAAGGCTGCACCTGACCAACAGGAAGAATCTGATGAGAATGTTGTTAAATATAAGCAAAATGACGAGTCAGGCAATGAGCAGATTATTAATACTCAAGAGATTCGCTCAAGGGGGTTGACACAAGTTGAGTTGCCTTCATCTTCTGGAGAACTAGTTGGCACGGTAATTGTTGAGAATTCTGTAGTAGAATATATAGTCGAGAAAGATGATACTTTGCAGAAAATTTCTAAGAAATTCTATGGAGAATATAGTAAGTGGCCCAAAATTTATGAAAACAATAAGGAGGTTATTGAAAATCCAGATTTTGTTAGGCCAGGAACAGTGCTTAAGATATCAATAGAATAATTTAAAATTTAAAACAAGGGGAATATGGAAAGAACGATACACTTTGATGATAATGCTTATATTCAGCTTTTATTCGGTCAATATGATAATAATCTGAAATTGATCGAAAAGCAGTTAAAGGTAAAAATATTAAGAGATGATAAAGGTTTGAGAATCGTTGGGGAAAAAGAGCAGGCAGAAAAAACTTGTGAGCTTTTTGATTATCTGCTGACTTTGATCCAGAACGGTTCAAGCATAAAGCATAGAGATATAATTTATGCCCTGAAATTGGCTAAGCCTGATGAAGGGGTAGATTTTAAGCGCTTAGCAAAGGGGAAGATAGAGATTCTTGTTAGCGGTAATCGAGGCCAAATAGTAACTCCAAAAACAAAAGGCCAGATCGATTATGTTGATGCGATAAAGGCTAATGATATAGTTTTTGGTATTGGGCCAGCAGGTACGGGAAAAACATATCTTGCTATGGCTATGGCTGTTAATGCCTTGAAGAGAGGCTTGGTAAGAAGGATTATTCTGACCAGGCCTGCTATTGAAGCAGGAGAGAATCTGGGTTTCTTGCCGGGTGATATGGTTGAAAAAATATCGCCATACTTAAGGCCACTTTATGATGCTTTGTATGACATGATGGATACGGAAAAAGTAGAAGAGCTTATAGAGCATGGGATTATTGAGGTTGCGCCGCTAGCATTTATGCGAGGGAGAACTCTTAATGATGCTTTTGTCATTCTTGATGAGGCGCAGAACAGCACTTCTTTTCAAATGAAAATGTTTTTAACAAGGCTTGGTTTTGACTCAAAAACGGTAATTACTGGTGATATTACTCAAAGCGATCTGCCCAAAGGTACTCAGGATGGGCTTTCGAACGCCGAAAAGATTTTAAAGGATATTGAAGGGATCAAGTTTATTTATTTGACGGGAAATGATGTGGTTCGTCATGAACTTGTTCAGAGGATCATTGAAGCATATGAAAAGCGATAATGATTTTATTTGCTTGTATATGAGATAGGGAAAAATAAAATTTATGCTGTTTACTGATAGTGATAAAACATTGTACCAGAAAGTAATTAATCTTAGCATTACATCAGTTGTTGTTTTAATGCTAATGTTGTTCTGCTGGCTAATGCATTATTCTTTAGTAATGCCGTTGTTCCTTCTTTTTCTTGCTCTGCATTTAAAGAATTTTAAAGAAGCATGCATTAAGATTTTCCTTAATCTGGGATTGCTTCTAGCTATTATTTTGTTTGTTAGTTATGCAATCAACCAATATTCCACGATACCTCTTTTTTATATTCCGGTAGCTAGCATAGCGATGTTAACAATGCTTTTGTATAATGACCATGAATTGTCATTTATTATGGCTTTCGCAAGTAGCGTTTTAGTGTGTTTGGTTATTGGTGGTGATTTTGGTATGTTGTTAACGTTTTTTATAGGCAGTCTGACTGGGGCTTATTCTGTTAGAGGCGCAAGATTACGCGGCCAGTTGATCGGAGCTGGTTTGTTTGTAAGTGTAATGAATGTTATTTGTTTGTTTTTGATCAATTTTGATTCGGGGTTGATTTTAACAAAGACATTTGCTAGTAACAAATTATATCCTTTGGCTGCCAACGGTTTTATTTCCACATTTATAGTAGCTGCAGTTCTCAAGATATTCGAATATTTATTCCACGTATTAACAAATTTCAGCTTGCTTGAGCTTTCTGATTTTAACCAGCCACTTCTTAAGAAAATGATACTTGAAGCCCCGGGCACTTATCACCACAGTTTAGTTGTAAGTAATTTATCGGAAGCAGCCGCGGACTCTATTGGGGCGAATGCATTATTAGCAAGAGTTGGGGCATATTATCATGACATAGGAAAGATGGATAAGCCGGAATATTATACTGAGAATCAATTGATCGGGACGAACAAACATGATGGAATGGAGCCTTCAATGAGCAGGCTTGTTATTCTCAATCATGTTAAAGAAGGAATAGAGTTAGCAAAAAAGTATAAACTTAATCAGTTGATAGTAGATTTTATCCCTCAGCATCATGGGACAGGCCTGGTTTATTACTTTTATCAGAAAGCTCTTGAAGAGGCAGAAAATGGAGAAGTTATAAGTGAGGATAATTTTAGGTATCCAGGCCCTAAACCTCAGACTAGAGAGACAGCAATTGTCTTGCTTGCGGATTCAGTAGAGGGTGCTGTTAGGGCCCTAGATGAAAAGAATATGAATAGAATAGGTGACACTGTAAGGAAAATAATAAACAATAAATTTATTGATGGACAACTTGATGAATGTAACTTAACGCTTAAAGAAATTGATCAAATATCCTTAACTTTCGTTCGTATTTTGGGCGGAATGTATCATGGTAGGGTTAAGTATCCAGAAAAAAAGAATTCAGTCCAAAAGAAGTCTGCTGAAAAAAATAGAATATTTCAGCGTTCGGAATCTCAAAGATCTCAAAAAGATAATCAGAACGGATCTTCTGACAATATTGTTCAAAATAACCCCAAGCCTTCAAAGGACACAGAATAAGTTCCCAAAATTTGGTTTCTGCAATGATTGAAAGGAGCGCTTTAGAAAGAATGTTCGTAGTTGTTAATGATCTGCAGAAAAAAATCCCGCTAAACACTTATCAAATAAAAAAAATTACAAAAATAATTTTAAAGCATGAAAAAGTAAGCAAAGTTTCACTTTCAGTATCATTTGTGACTGATCAGAAAATTTGTTCACTCAATAAAAAATTTTTAGGGCTTAATAATGCTACAGATGTTTTGTCTTTTGATTCTACTGACGAAGAAGTTTCATATACTTTGTCCCCTAAAAATGTCAAAGAGGTTAACGGGGATATAATAATTTCTACAGATGCGGCAATAAAGAATGCCAAGAGATTTAATACATCAGTTGAACATGAATTGTCTCTTTATGTGGTTCATGGGGTTTTACATCTTTTGGGTTATGATGATCATTCTAAGAATGATATTGCAAAAATCAGGAAAAAAGAAAAAAAGATCCTAGGGATCCTGACTAATTATATAAAGAAGGTAGCAGGAAAGCTATGATAGTTTCTGACGAAGGCATAATTTTAAAGACTTTTGATCTTCGGGAGACCAGTAAAATAGCAATATTTTTTACTAAGGATCATGGCAGGGTCAAAGGTGTTTTAAAGGGGATCAGAAAAGATCCTAAGAAGTTTGGCAGTAGCCTGGAGAAGTTTTCAATAAATGATTTTGTTTATTATGAATACACCAGATCAGAGTTCAATCTTGTTAGTCAGTGTGATCTTAAGCAGTTCTTTTTTAATATTCGCCAGGATTATAAAAGAAATATAGCTGCAAACTATATTTTAGAATTAGTTGATTCTATTATGCCCCTTGAACAGGTTAATAAGAAGGTATATATACTAATGCTAGATTATTTAAAAAGTCTTGAGACTGTCAAGGATATTGACAAGCTGGTTCATGTTTTTCAAATAAAAATACTTCTTCTTTCAGGGTTTAGGCCGCATATTGATTCTTGTGTAAAATGTAACAAGATAATTCATGGAAGAGCAAGGTTCAGCATGAAGTCAGGAGGCCTGATCTGTTCAAATTGTCCCACTCAGGAAATCAGTTTTAATGTTATATCAAAAGGTGCGATTGCGTCAATTCTGCATATAGAAAAAGGCAATTGGGATGAATGCCTTCGTTTAGGGCTTACGGAAAGTGTTCGCAAAGAGCTAAAATATATATTAAATAACTTTTTGATATACCATCTAGAAAAAAGAATCCAGTCGGCTAAATTTTTAAGTTAAAGAGAATATTAAGCTAGAGAAATTTGACAAGTAAATAGTTGAATGGTAAACTATCGACATGGAAAGGTTAGGTCATGGCAAATTTACAAGAATATGGGATTTATAAAGGAGAAGGAAGGATACATGAAGAAGTGATATACTCGATGGCTCTTCTATATAACTTGGTTAACAGCGAGATTTCTTTATATCTCAAAGATCACAATCTTACCGCTGGAAAGCTCAATATTTTAATTGCAATAAATCATTATGGAAAGGGAAAGGGTTTGCCACAGGTAGAAATAAGCAAACATCTGATTGTAACGCCTTCAAATATGACAAAAATGGTAGATAAGCTGGAGAAAGAGTCTCTGGTAGAGCGTAAAGCATTAGAGGGCGACAGGAGAGTAAATATAATTAGTGTTACAAAGAAGGGCGTTACCCTTCTTGATAGTATTTGGAGTGATTATAATTTAAAGCTTAAAGGTCTAGTTGGAAAAATAAGCCAAGAAAAACAAAAGCAGTTAGCAGCTATTTTGACAGAGTGGTTTGATAAATTGAAATGATTAAGTTGAAACGAAAAATCTTATCTAGAATATTTAGCTATTTTACAAAAGCGATCATTGTCTATTTAATAATAATGTCAACTACATATGGATGGAGCAAAGAAGAAATGTCTCTATCGCAAAGCGATATAAAAAATAATTTAAAAAGTGTTATTTACGATTTGAGTGAGAATATTGGTACCCGCAATTATTCCAATTATAAGAATCTGGATAAAGCTGCAGCATATATAATTAATAAATTCAATTCATTGGGATATGTGATCGAAATTATGGAATATGAGATTAACGGACAGATCTTTAAGAACATTATTGCCCAGAACCCGGGGCAAAGTGATTCGGATGAAATTTATATAATTGGTGCCCATTATGATTCTTGTTTTAATCCGGGCGCAGATGATAATGCAAGTGGTGTTGCAGGATTGATCGAATTGGCAAGATTATTAAAGGAAGAGAAGCTGAGCAAAAAAATAAGGTTTGTTGCTTTTGTAAATGAAGAGCCTCCATATTTTATGACTGATAATATGGGTAGTCGAGTTTACACAAAAGAATTAAAAGATAAAAAAGAGAACATTAAAGCTGCTATTATTCTTGAGATGATAGGTTATTATTCAGATGAAAAAAATTCTCAAAGGTACCCCCCGTTGATAGGGCCATTCTTCCCAAATAAAGGTAATTACATTGCGGTTGTAGGAAATATTAATTCAAGAAAGTTGCTTAAGAAAGTGGTGAGAAATTTTAAAAGCTCATCCGAGTTTCCTGTGGAATCAATAGTTGTTCCGGGATTTATCTCTGGATTTAATTTTTCGGATCACTGGTCTTTTTGGGAAGAAGCCTATCCTGCCATTATGATTACTGACACTGCTTTTCATAGAAATAAAAATTATCATAAGAACTCAGATTTGCCTGATACTCTTGATTATTCCAGGATGTCGGAAGTGGTATTAGGATTGAAAGGTTCAATTATTGAATTGGTCAACGAAAATAAGGGGAAGAAGACATGATGGACAGAAAATGTGACAGTAAATCATTTAAAGCATTAATGGTCACACAGTTTTTGGGCGCTTTTGCGGATAATGCTTTTAAAATAATTATTTCCTTGTTTGCCATGAGGATATTACTTGATACTAGAGCTCATGCACAATTTGTTAGTATTGTCGGAGCTCTTTTTATTATTCCATTTATTATTGTTTCTCCTTATGCGGGTTATTTTGCAGATAGATTTCGTAAAAGGGATATTATTGTTTTAGCTAAAATTGCTGAAATTGTAATAATGATACTTGGTTTTTTTGCGCTTTCATCAGGAAGTCTTGTTTTTATGTGTATAATATTGTTCCTTATGGCTACTCAAAGTGCTTTTTTTGGCCCGGCAAAATATGGTGTCCTGCCTGAGCTTTTAGATGAATCTGAGTTGTCAAAAGGTAATGGCTTTATGCAGATGTGGACGTTTTTAGCTATTATTTTGGGAACTGCCTCCGGCGGGCAGTTAATTACGTTATTTAGTGTTAATGTTCAGTATTCATCGTTTGTTCTTATCTTTATTTCAGTTGCGGGAACGATTTCAAGTTTGTTTATTTCTAAAGGCGAGGCAGCATCAACTAAGACAAAGTTCGAACTGAATTTTATAAAAGACAGTTTTTTGTCCCTAAAAGAGATAATAAGAAAAAAGCCGCTGTTCCATACTTTGTTATCTGTTGCATTTTTCTGGTTTTTAGGGCTGGTTATTCAAATGAACACGATTGTTTATGGAAAAAATATATTGGGTTTATCTGATATGAAAACAAGTCTTTTGGTGGTTTTTGCGTCGATTGGCATAGGTGTTGGCAGTGCACTTGCTGGCAGGCTTTCTGGCAATAAAATAGAATTTGGTATCGTTCCTCTTGGGGCTATCGGCGTAACTTTATCATGTTTGTTCTTAGGTGAACCGAACCCTTCATTTGCAGGGGCGATTATTAGATTAATAATATTAGGTTTATCGGCAGGTTTTTACATTGTTCCTTTAAATACTTTCTTCCAGCAAAAAAGCCCGGCTAATAAGAGGGGAAAATATTTAGCTTTATTAAATGTGACGAACTCTTTTGGCATTCTTTTAGGATCGATTTTCTTATGGTTTTGTGGAAGTTTTATGAGGTTTGATCCTGCACAAGTATTTTTTACCTTGGGGATCTTATCAGTAATCGGAACAGCATTGATATTTAAATATTTGCCGGATGCGTTTTTAAGATTTTTTAATTGGGTTCTTACTCATACCTTTTATAAGATCAAGGTTGTTGGAGAAGAAAATCTTCCAGATAAAGGTGGAGTTCTTCTGGTATGTAATCATGTCTCATATGTTGACCCCTCATTGATTTTGGCATCTACTAAAAGGCATGTAAGGTTTTTAGTATTTCGTAAAATATATGATAGTTTCTTTTTAAAGCCATTATGTAAAATTATGAAGGCGATACCGGTTTCTTTACATGACTCTCCTAAGGAAATAGTTAAATCCCTTAATGAAGCACGCAAAGCTGTGGAGGAAGGGCATGTTGTTTGTATTTTTGCTGAAGGTGGTTTGACTAGAACAGGTAATTTGCTTCCCTTTAACAGGGGGTTCCAACATATAATGAAGGATCTGGATGCGCCGATAGTGCCTGTGAACATTGATTGTATTTGGGGAAGTATTTTTAGTTATGACGATGGGAAGTTTTTTTGGAAAATGCCAAAGAGAGCCTTATATCCAGTAACGATTTCTTATGGAAAACCTATGCCTGCAAATTCTCAGGCTCATGAAGTACGATTAGCTGTTCAAGAATTATGGGCAAAGGCTTTTAATTTGAGAGGCAAGTATCAGGAAAAACTTCATATGGCATTTATCAGAGAGGCGAAAAAAAGACCGTTTAAATTTGCATTGGCGGATTCTACAGGTATGAAACTGAATTATATTGAGGCATTAGGCAGCGTAATAATGTTCTCTAAAAAATTATTTCCGAGGAACGAAGATCCGATTGATAAAGAGAGTGAAATGATTGGCGTTCTCTTGCCGTCATCTTGTTTAGGTGCAGTAGTAAATGGGGCGGCTTTGATGGTTGGAAAAGTGCCGGTTAATTTAAATTTTACTGCATCAAAGGAAAGTATTGCATCGGCAATAAAGCAGTGCGAAATGAAAAAGATCATTACTTCAAGAAAATTTTTATCTAAAGTCAATATTCATGAACAGGAAGGAATGATATTTCTAGAAGATTTGAAGGAGAAAATAAGCAAAAAAGAAAAAGTGTTGTCAGTTTTGAATGCTTTGATGATGCCGATGTTCTTGATTAAGAATATATATGTAAGAGGTGACAAGTATAATGTGAATGATATGGCAACTGTTATTTTTTCAAGCGGAAGCACAGGTGAGCCAAAAGGGGTTATGCTCAGTCATGCAAATATATTTTCTAATGTTGAAGGATTTTATCAGGTCGGTCAGGTAAAGAGAAATGATGTTGTTATGGGTGTACTGCCATTTTTCCATTCTTTTGGTTTTACAGCATGCATGTGTTTTCCTTTAGGCACGGGGTTAGGAGTTGTGTATCATCCAAACCCTTTAGATGCATCAACAATCGGCAATCTTATTCAAAAATATAAAGCAACAATAATTGTTGGTACTCCTACATTTTTCTCTGCATATATTAGAAAATGCACAAAAGAGCAGTTTTCAACCCTTAGATTAGCAGTTGCAGGCGCCGAAAAATTTAAAGAGAAAGTAGCAACGGATTTTACAGAAAAGTTTGGCATTGTGCCTTTTGAAGGATATGGCGCGACAGAGTTATCGCCTATAGTCTCAATGGGTGTTCCGGATTTTGAGAATGAAAGTGGCACTATAAAACAAACTGGAAATAAAGCTGGCAAAGTGGGACAACCAATTCCAGGTGTGGTCGCAAAAGTAGTTGATCCAGATACCTTTGAATTGCTGGCTGATGATAAAGAAGGCTTGTTGCTTATAAAGGGTGCAAATGTGATGAAAGGATATCTCAATAATCCTCAAAAGACACAGGAGGTTCTCAGGGACGGGTGGTACATAACGGGGGATATTGCCACCATTGATAAAGAAGGGTTTATTTGTATTACGGACAGATTGAGCAGATTTAGCAAAATCGGCGGGGAAATGGTTCCTCATGTTAAGGTAGAGGAAGAAATATTGAACGTGCTGAATACTTCGGAGCCTGTGTGTACCGTTACTTCAGTATCTGATGAAAAAAAAGGAGAGAAGTTAGTTGTTTTATATGTTGGGGATATCAATGTAGATGATATTGTTAAGCAGCTTGGAGAAAGAGCTCTACCGAATCTTTGGATACCAAAAAAGGATTGTTTCTTTAAAATAGATGAAATCCCGATGTTAGGCTCGGGTAAAATGGACCTGAAAACTATTAAAGCAAAAGCTAAAGAATTGAGTGAAGTAAAGGGAGCTGAATAAAGAATATGGTTAAAATAGATAAGCAATTACATTGGGTTAAGACTGATGATAATATGAGAATTGTTTTCGATCAATATAAAGCAGGACATACAAAAGTCGTTATAATAGCGCATGGATATTTTAACAGCAAAGGGTCTGTTCTTTTGCAGGAATTGGGAAAGTCATTAATTGATGAATATGATGTTATTATTATGGATTTTAGAGGACATGGAAGCAGTAAAGGATTGTTTTTTTGGACAACAAAGGAATATTTAGACCTAACAGCTGTTTTACAATTTGCTAAAAAGGAATATGAGAAAATAGGGGTTATCGGATTTTCTCTTGGGGCGGCTACAAGTATTATTACCGCAGTAAAAACTGATCTGATAGATAGCTTGATCCCTGTGAGCGGGCCTACCGATTTTGATAAAATAGATTTTCGTTTTTGGGAGATTGATGTTGAGAATGATATCCTCTATAATTTTGGAGATGGGAAAATAGGTAAAGGGGTTAGGCCTGGCCCATTCTGGCTGGAAAAACAAAAGCCTATTAATATCGTTGATAAGATAGAAGTTCCAACATTTTTTATTCACGGGTCTGCGGATTGGCTCATCAAGCCATGGCATGCTAAGGAGCTTTACCGAAAGACAAAAGCAAAAAAACGTTTGGCAATAATAGAAAAAGGCCCTCACGCTGAATATCTAATAAGAAAGAATAAAAAAGAGACAGTTGAATTGATCAAAGAGTGGTTTAAAGAAACGTTATAATTGTCAATTAATCGCAAAAAGGAGAGATTAGAGTGAAATCATTTATAATTACTTTGGTGCAGTTGATTTTCACAGTGTTTATGTATTTTATGGGTTCAGTATTTTTTGGGATCGCAATGATACCTGGCTTGGCTCTCTTAATGAAAGTATGGAACGCGACTTTGGATTTTAGTTTAATACCAAGGTTGTTCTTTTTAGGGACAACATTAGCTATCGGTTATTTTCTTTTTGGGCTTTCATTAATTGTTTTGGTTGGAATATTTAGATTTATTTTTAGACTGAGGCTTTCTGAGGGAGAATATCCAATGTTTTCTGCCGAAGCATTAAAATGGGCATTTATTAGTTCACTGTATTTAATGATAAACTATACTTTCATTGACTTCATTCTTTTAACGCCATTTGCAAACCTTTTATTTAGAATGTTAGGCGCTAAGCTGGGCAAGAATGTTCAATTTAATTCAAAGAATGTTTTTGATGCAACGCTTCTGGAAATTGGTGATAATACAGTTATTGGCGGTGGAGCTATCATCAATGGTCATATAGTAGAGCGGGGAAAACTGAAATTGCGGAAAGTGAAGATAGGAAAGAACGTAACGATCGGCTCACACTCTACAATTATGCCAGGTTGTGAGATCGGTGATAGAGCTATTATTGCTGCCAGTACAACTCTGCAGAAAGATACAAAAGTTGAGCCAAGGGATGTTTGGGTCGGGATGCCAGCGGAGTCTTTAAGAGAGAAAATAAGGAATGAAAAAGCTCAGGATAAAGAAAACGATTAGTTAGGAGGAGGGAGATGTATTATTTTATAATATGGATAGGGATGGTTGTTGCAACAGCAATAATTGCTGACCAGAAAAATCTAAGCGTGGTTGGATTTTTGTTTTTAGGATTATTCTTAGCTCCCGTTGCACTTCTTCTTGTTCTTCTTCTACCAAAAAATGAACCAAAAACTAAAGAAGAAAGCCCAAATATCTCTTTGTCACAAGCGATAACGCAGCTTAATTATGTGAAAAGTGCTATCGCGTCTTTGAACAAAAGAGTAGAGGATATAGATCGATATATTGGGCAAATGACAAATCAGGAACATGCAGAGGTCAGCATTATTGAGCAGCCATCCTATCCCCAAACGATTGCAAAAGCACAGCAGGAAAAGCCCCAGTATAATCAAACTTCAACAGCAGAAACTAATTTTGGAAAATATTGGCTGAACAAAATAGGTATTATTGTTTTTGCATTAGGGATTGGTTTTCTTATCAGATATACTTTTAAATATTTTGGGCCGTTTATCAAAATTGCATTTGGATATTTTATTAGTGCAGGTTTGTTTTATTTCGGACTTCAATTAGAAAAGAAGGATAAGCTTGCGAATTATGGGCGTGCCCTTTTAGGTGGAGCATGGGCTTTGGTATATTTCACTACATATGCAATGCATCACTTTGAAGCAAGTAGGATTATTCAGAGTCAGATGGTTGACCTGTTTTTATTGGTAGTAGTGATTGTTGGAATGATCAAGCATGCCTTGAAATATGAATCTGAAGCAATGGTTGCAATGGCACTTATTGTCGCTTATTTGACCTCAATAATCGGCCAGATCACAATTTTTACTTTTATAAGTAACATTCTTTTGTCAGTTGTTATCATTACTTTAGTATATAAGTTCCGTTGGATAAAAACTTTGATTTTGGGTATTATTCTTACCTTTTTGATCCATCATATTTGGGTAATGCCGGAAATATTGCATTTTTCTAATAAAGTACAGCTATTTGGTATGTCTTATTTTCATTCAAGGCATTTTATGAACCTTGCTTTCTTGGGAGGTTATTGGCTTGTTTTTATGCTGGGTCTTCATATTTTAAGAAGAGATAAAGAGGAAAAATTGGAGAATACAGTTGCTGCTGCTAACCTGGGAAATTTTGCCTTTTTCAGTTTTATTTCTTATCCGCTTCTCAACGAGGCATTTTTAAATTACAGATTTTTAGTGATTTTTATTATTGGTTTATGTTACCTGGCGGCTGCTCTGATAATGAAGATAATTAAAAATGAAAAGTTGTATTTTAGCGATATTGTTGTGGCTGTTATGGCTATAACTTTAGCTATTCCTTTGAAGTTTCATGAAAAAACCACTCTATTGATCTGGTTAATTGAAACACCATTTTTGCTGCTAGTCGGACTTTATTTCAGGCAGAAAATTTATAGATATCTGAGTTACGGTATTTCCGCTTTAAGTTTTGTGCAATTAATAATTTCTTTATCCTTGAGGCATGACTATTTGGGGTGGGCAAATGAAATATCATTTTTAGGATTAATGATAAGTTTTAATGATTTTCTTGTCTTTTGTGCAGCTTTTTCAATGGGAATTTGTTGCTATTTAGGACAAAAGTCAAAGGAGAAAAATAAACTTATAGGAATTGATGATTTTTTCAATCATGTTTTTTCTCTTTTCTCATGTTCTTATTTTGTATATTTTATTTATTCAGTTGTATCTGCGCAATGGATCACTTTGTATCTGCTTATTCCGTCGCTTTTTCTTTTTGGCTTAGGGAATTATTCAAAATTAAAGCGATTAAGGGTATACAGCTACGTAATTTTATTAATTTCAACAGTTAGATACATATTTATCGATAACTATGCATTTAATCCCTTTCTAAAGTGGACTGTTATTATTGCCGAAGCGCTGGTATTTTTTGCGATCTATTTTACGATAAAAACATTAAAGCAACGTAAAGAAATTGATTTGCTTTATGCTGGGGAAGGGTACTTGTCATTCTACTGCGGAGTGGCTTTGATTATTTTTACAGTTTTTAGATATGTTAGCTGGCAATGGATATCTCTTGGTTTAGGTGTTGCAGGCGTTATATTTATTGCGACAGGCCTGTTATTTAAAGATAAGCCATCCCGCATCAGCGGGCTGCTGTTGTTTGGTCTTACGATAGTGAGAATAACTTTTGTTGATCTTTCACAGTTGGATGTGATCTTTAAAATAATAAGTTTTATAATACTGGGAATAATTTTCCTAGGGATCTCGTATATTTATAACAGGTTCAACATAGGACAGGAAAAGGCGGATTAATTGAATAATAATGGTTTTTCACATATTGAAAGGGTTCAAAGTGTATGTCCTCAATGTTTGGAAAAGATCCCTGCAGATATTATTGTTAAAGATGAAAAAGTGTTTATTTCAAAGGCTTGTAGCCAACATGGTGAATATCTGATCTTAATTGAGGAAGATGCAGGGTATTATTTAAGTAGAAATAATTACGATAAACCTCCCACTGAATCAAAAATCCAGACAAAGGTTGATAAAGGTTGCCCGTTCGATTGTGGATTGTGCCCCGCGCATAAACAACATACTTGCATTGCATTGATAGAAGTGACAAAAAAATGCAATCTGAATTGTCCTGTTTGCTATGCATCTGCAGGTGAAGGAGATCATCTTGATATGGCAACTATTGATAAGATGATGGATTTCTATCAGGAAGCAGAGAATGGGAAAGCTGAAATTGTTCAGCTTAGTGGTGGTGAGCCGACACTTCATCCTCAGATCGTTGAAATTATTAAGCTTGCAAGAAAAAAGAAATTCAAATATGTGATGTTAAATACAAATGGCTTAAGAATTGCTGACGATATTGAATTTGTTAAGCAATTAAGCGAGTTTATCGGTGGCTTTGAAGTTTACTTTCAGTTTGATGGTTTTGAAAGAACAACCCAGTCATTCTTTAGAGGAAAAGATGTCCTGGATAAAAAACTGAAAGCAATAAGCAATATGGTTGAGCATAAAATACCTGTTACTATTGTTTCAACAGTTGAGAGAGGGGTTAATGATGATCAGCTAGGCAAGATAGTTCAATTTGCCCTTGATACGCCTTTTGTAAGAGGGGTGAATTTTCAGCCGGTTACGTATTTTGGAAGAGGTGGCCTTGGTGATATGAGAAGTAGAGTGACTATTACTGATATTTTAGGCAGGATCGAAAAACAAACTGCCTCAACGATAAGAAAAAGTGATTTCATTCCTTTGCCGTGTAATGTTGATAAGATAGCAGTTAATTATATGTATCGTGATAAACATGGGTTTACTCCTGTTGCCAGAAATATAAAGATAAAGAATTTCCTGCCGTCCATAAAGAACTCACTTGCTTTTGATGTTGAGGATATTCTTAAACAAACGGCTGATGGATTGTATGACGGTGGCTTTTGCGGATGCTTGAGTTTCTTGAAAGATTTTATTGCGATTAACAAGATCAGTTGTGACCTTAAGGATAAGGATAAAAGGATTGATTATGTGAATCAGAATACATTTAGGATCACAGTTACTTGTTTTATGGATGCATATAATTTTGATTGTAAATCTGTGAAGAAAGAATGTGTTCATGTAATTACTCCGGACCTAAAAAGAATTCCATTTTCGACATATAATATGTTTTATCGAGAACAATATGCTAAAGAACCTGCAGATTCTGCTAAATAGTCCCATTGGTTTGTTAGAGCTCTTTATTGTCTTTGTCATCGGGTCTTGCGTTTTTATTCTTTTTGTTTCGATTTTAATTAATTTTGTTGAATCGTATTCTTATAACAAGCCAAAGAAAGAAAAAAAGAGCATAGTTGAAACAGGCACAATGACATTGTTCTTCTTTTTGTTTTATGCTTTGATAAGATTGAAGGTTGGGGTTCTGGCGATAAATAATATTTCGATAAGATTGTTTTTTATCGTGCTGGGGCTATTTATGATTGTTGCTGGATGTTATGTGAATGTAAGGGGAAGATTGGTTTTAGGCAAGAATTGGGCAAACCAGATCAAGATCTATGACGGTCATACGATGGTAAATGTTGATGTTTTTTGTCTTGTCAGGCATCCTTTGTATGCCTCATTGATGATGATGTTCTATGGAGCAACTCTGGTGTATTTTAATTATGCCGCTTTTTTGGCAAATACATTTATCTTTATTCCATTTATGTATTATCGTGCTAAGCAGGAAGAAGAATTGCTTGAGAACCAATTTGATGATTATGCCAACTATAAAAAAGAAACAGGAATGTTCTTTCCAAAAGATCTTAATAGAAAGGTTTAAAAAATGTTTAAACATAAGTTAGTCGAAGTGCCAAGCGCTGCATTTAATTTCTGCAGGATCACAGTAGCCATCCTTGTTTGGATAAGCTTTTTTTTCAGGTCAAAGGAGATGGTTTTATTCATATTCCTGATATTTTTGTTTTCAGCCATTCTGAAAATAAGAAAAGCCCCAATGGTATTTTTATACACGAACACAATTAACAAGATCAAAAAGTCAAAAGATATTATTCTTGATGAATATGCATTGGCCTTTGCCCATTCTTTAGGAGCAATATTTTCTTTTATAGCATTAATTTGCTTTTATTTTTTCAATCCGAAAGCTGGATGGATGATAATTTTCCTTTTGGCATTATTGAAAACTTCAGGGGCATGCGGATTTTGTTCTGCTCTGAAACTTTATGGTTGTATGTCCAGTAATAATTGCTGTTCTTTTATAAAAGGGAAAAAGAATGATTGATTATCATCTGCATTATGAAGGCTGGGGGATTCGGCCAGTATTGTTTGATATTGCAGGCTTTAAAGTGGGATCTTATACATTCTTTGTTTTGTTAGGGCTGATAGCAGGGATACTTGTTTATTTTTTAGAAGCACGGGAAAAGAAGGCTTTAAGTGAGAACACATTCTTTATTTTCATTGCTGCAATAGTTGGTGGAGCTATAGGCGCAAAATTGCCGATATGGATAATGAACTTCAAGCATATTATTGCGAGCTTGCCTGATATTCATCCAATATTTTCGGGAAGAACCATAGTCGGTGGGATGATCGGAGGGACATTATCAGTTATTTGGATCAAAAGGAAATTAGGTATTAAAGAAAAGAAAGGTAACTTATTCGCTCCGGCAATAGCTCTGGGGATATCAATAGGCAGGATAGGTTGTTTTCTTAGAGGGTGTTGTTATGGCAGTGTATCAAATCTTCCATGGGCGGTTGACTTTGGCGATGGTGTTTTAAGGCATCCTACTCAGCTTTATGAATCCATATTTACCTTCTGGTTATTTGTTTATTTTATGATCATAAAAAATAAGGCGGCTGTTCCAGGAATAATGTTTAAGTATTTTTTGAATTACTATTTTGTTTTCAGGTTTCTGATAGAATTTATCCGCGTTAATAATTCTGTTTACTTTGGATTGACCGGCTTTCAATTTGCATCAATGGCAGCTTTAATATATGTCAACAGGGATATATTTGTGAGAAGTAAAACGATATCAACGGCTTAAAATAAGGAGGTGATTAATGAGTGATTATTACACGACAACTGGGAAGAAAGTTGGTGATTTTCTTATGGGATTTTTTGGTGTATGGGTCATAAGCGGGCTTCTGTCATTTATTATTGCAATAATTAACAGTTTTATTTTTATGAACAATTATACGATCCAAGGATGGATTGCAGGTATTTCTTTTGTGATAACTATTATTTTATACATTGTGGCCATAGTCCTGGCTTTTCATTTTAAGAGACATTATATTGCAATTGGGACGATTTCATCCTTTGTTGTTCCTTTATTGGTTGTTGGAGCATGCTTTGCAGTGTTTTGGGGAATGAGCTTGATGTAGGTTGGTAGTTAAAAAAAATGAATAGAAAATTATTTTTCATAGTCAAAGCATCGATCATTTCATTGCTGGCTTTTGTTGTTTATTACCAGACCTTTAATGATGAGTTTCATTTCGATGATATGTTTTTCATCGTGAATAATGCAGATATTCGTGATCTAAGTAATATTAAGGCTATATGGGGTACTACAATAACCCAGCCTTCCAGGTTCATCTGCTTTATAAGTTTTGCCGCGAACTATCATTTTTATAAGTTGAATGTTTTTGGCTATCACCTGACGAATTTGATCATTCATATATTTTCTGGCATTTTTGTTATGTGGTTTGCTCAAATGCTTCTTTATTTGGTAAACAAAAATGATAAAAAAAAATCCTGGATAGCATTTTTTGCGGCACTCATCTTTGTCTCTCATCCGGTCCAAACTCAGGCAGTAACATACATCTCTCAGCGGTTTGCTTCCCTTGCAACTATGTTTTATTTAATATCGCTTTGTTTTTATTTAAAAGGTAGGATTTGTAGTAAAACTAAAGGTGGTTCAATAATAGCTTTTTCTCTTTCGGCGATCGCTGCAGCATTAGGGATGTTTACCAAAGAGATAGTTATAACTTTGCCGTTAATGATAATTTTTATTGAATACTTTTTTGTTAAGGGCAAAGATAATAGTCAAAGAGAACTGGGGTTTCATAAGTTCCTGCCTTTTGCATTATTGCCATTCTTTTTAATCATTCCAGCATTATTCCAATTCGGATACAAGTCAATATTTTTTACTAAGTATGTATCAAAAGCGCATTTAGGGGATGTTTTTACTTTTTCAACTTATGCTCTAACGCAGTTTAGAGTGTTGGCACTTTTTGTCAGAATGCTGTTTTTACCTTTTAATCAGAATCTGGATCATGATTTTGTAATGTCAAAGTCATTTTTTGAATGGGATACTTTTCTTAGTTTTATAGTGCTGGTTCTATTGATAGTATTTGCGCTTAAAATATTTAAACGAAATAAGGTCTTGTCCTTTGGGACCCTGTGGTTTTTTATAACACTTTCGATCAACTTTATTCCTAGGCAGCACATAATCTTTGAGCATAAATTGTATTTGGCTTCAGTTGGATTTTGTATTGCATTAAGTTATTTTGTGATGAGTCTTTTTAAGGATTTTAAAAGAGGAATGGCTGTTTTAAGTATTATTGTGATCCTGTTTGCCGCATTAGCTTTTAAAAGGAATAAAGTCTGGGATAATGAAATTACGCTATGGGAAGATGTACTAGAAAAATCTCCGAACAAAACAAAGCCAATGATCAATCTTGGTAATGCTTATTTTAAAACAAGGAAATATGATAAAGCGCTTGAGCTGTTTCAAAGAGCTGTTGCCATAGATGATAAAGCTGTTGAAGCTTATAACGGAATGGGGTTGGTTTATAAAGAAAAAGGTGACTTTGAACTTTCTATCGATAATTATAACAAAGTGCTGGAATTAAAACCACGACAGGCTCAGACCTTCAGCAATAGGGGAGTAGTTTATAAAAGTATGGGCAAGTACGATCTTGCTCTGCAGGATCAAAACATTTCATTATCTTTAGATCCGAATGCAGCTCTAACGTATATAAACAGGGGTGTTGTTTATAAAAGTCTGGGGCAATATGATCTTGCGCTTGCAGACTATGATAAAGCATTAGAAATAGACCCGAAACTTGCATCAGGTTTTGCAAACAGGGGAGTTGTTTTTAACAAGCAGGGGAAAGAAGAATTGGCATTAATTGAATATGAAAAAGCACTTAAGCTTGATACAAATTTGCCTCAAGTATATTACAACCGCTCTTTGATCTTCAATGACCTCGGAGATAAACCAAAAGCGCTTGCAGATGTTTTGAAAGCAGTTGAGTTGGGGATTAGTGTTGATCCGAAATACATTGAGTGGCTTAAAAAAGATTAAACAGGTGACGCGTTTCGGTTTGACTACATGTTCGGAGATAGTGCGCTTGCCCTTATTATATTTGCTCCAGTATGCTTTTGGCTAGAGCTTTTCCGATGGCAGGTATTGCCGCAAGCTTTTCTTGAGAGATGGATCTTAGGTCGGTAAGTTTTTTTATTCCGCTATTATGCATATTGCGTGCGCGGATACGTCCAACACCCTTCAGTTGAATAATATCTAAAAGATCTTCTTTGATGCCGTATTGAACCCTGGTTTTTAGGGCTTCTATTTCAAAAGTGAGTTTCTTTTTGTTCAGCATTTCGGCAATGGTCCCGGTTGCATAGAGCAGCCTTTGAGCCATCTCAATATAGCGGTAAATGTCTCCAGGGCCTATGTTGAACCTTTCGCAAATAGCTTCCTCTCTTTCTTCTTCGATCCATTCGGATAAGAACCATGTTGTTTTTACTGTGCGCATAAAGGTAAAGTAATCATCAAGCTCGTGAAAATTCTGCGAATTCAAAATGAACTCATCTTGAAAATTGGAAACGAACATTTCGAGGTCACCTACAATATTTTTCCCTAGACCCATCATTAAAGGCCCATCCGGACAACACGTCATTAAATGCAGGGCACCTATTTGCGAGAGGGGAGTGTCTGGCTTTATCTGGTTCAGGCCATTCCTGATTATGATGCTTGACATAGGGTCAATGTAAAGGCGGCTTGTTAAATTCCCTATGACAGTTGAAAAGAAACGTTTTGAGCTGTTTTCGATAAATCCTTCTTTTTGGAGAAAGTGAAAGATCTGTATGATCCTGTCAAAAAGTTCGGCGCTTTGTTTTTGATGATAAAGGAACGTGTGGGAAATAAATTCAAACATCCCGTCCATGTCGTAAACATACCCACCGGCAACAGATGCCAGGCAGTGTATCCTTAGTGCTGACTGTTCGTCTAATTTTGATGTGATCGGTTCCGGATGAGCTAGAATATATTTTTCAAAAAGGACCGATTCTTCGCTTTTTGTTTTCGCGATCAGAACAGCTTCTCCGCAATCATCATATTGAGGGCGCCCGGCTCGTCCGGCACATTGTTTGTATTCGCTTGTTGGAATAAAAGCAGCTCCTGAACCGGCTTCGAATCTTTTTACGTCCCTGATAATTGCACGGCGTGCAGGTAAATTTACGCCTGCAGCAAGAGTCGGCGTGCAGCTTATTACTTTTATAGTGGTGTTTTTAAAAAATTCTTCAACGAGTTCACGCTGATCGGGTTTTAGGCCTGCATGATGAAATGCCGAGCCCATGGCAACTACTTCAGCCAGTTTTCTGCAAACCTTTGTTGAATCGGCACTAGAGCCGGCAATTTTCTTTGCAACAGCCAATAGCTTTGTTTTCTCATCTGCAGTAAGGACTTTTGCAACGCTTTGTGCAATCTGACGGCTTACAGCTTGAGCTGACCTTCTGGATGCTACAAAGATCAAGACTTGTCCTTTGGCCCTTAATGTATCTAAAACAAGTTTGTTGAGATCATCCGGTCCTTCTTCAGCGATAATTCTAACGCCGCCTTCTTTAAATGTTATCTTTTCATTATGATAAACGCCTTCTTTTAAAGGTATAGGCCTCCAGTCACTTTTTACAAGTTCAGCATCGAGCCATTTTGCGATTTCACCAGCATTGCTAACGGTAGCGCTTAAAGCAAGAAATTGGATCTTTGGATTAAGTTGGCGTATGCGAGCAGCAAGTATTTCTAAAGTGGGTCCCCGCGAACCGTCATTAATAAAGTGTATTTCGTCCAAAACAACGACAGATAATGAATCAATAAGCCATTTTGCTCTGGAGCGTAACATGGAGTCTACTTTTTCTGCTGTTGCTACCAGTATCTGGTAGCGGTTTAAATGTTTTTTGGGCGTATCCGAGTCTCCAATAGCAATGCCTACCTCGATCCCTAAAGGTTTATATTTTGCTTTAAACTCCTTGTACTTTTCACTGGCTAAAGCTTTTAGAGGAGCTATGTATAGACAACGGCTTTCGGGATTAGTCAAAAGCGCCTTGATCATGCTAAGCTCAGCGATCAAAGTCTTGCCTGCTGCTGTTGGAACAGACATTAATAGGTTATTACCGTTAAGAACGTTTTTTCTGATAGCTTCAGCTTGAGGAGGGTAAAGGTCCTTGATATTTGAATCAGCAAATATTTTAATAGCTTCTGGCGTAAAGCCGTTTTCTTCGAGTGCTTTAATAAGGTTCATGGTCAATGTTCTAGCATATATGTAAA
>MHHG01000017.1:0-433 GCA_001805965.1 Omnitrophica WOR_2 bacterium RIFOXYA2_FULL_38_17
ATTTATTGTAATTTACATAGATCTAATACTTATCATCTCAAACAAATTCTTTTCCGACGGGGATGAAGAATGGTGATCTCTGAGTTATCAAAGGGCCTGCGCCTTATGGTATTTCCACCGAAAATCGCATAACTAAAAGAATTTTGCAACAAGGCGCTAAACAATATTGTTTAACGCCAAAAGGAAATGCTACGCTTCAGAGCATTTCCGCGGCAATCCCTAAGAAAACAAAAATAAATCCGATTGAAACAGCCCTCATGTATAAAAAAACATACCAAAGCCTTCCCAACCCGACTATCCGGGAAACAGCGCAAATCCTCGGAGTTTCAAAAGGACGTGTTCATCAAATGTTAAATTTGCTGAAACTTGATGAAAGGATTTTAGAGTATTTGCTTCACAAAAATACAGGAGAGAATTACACGGAAAGACAACT
>MHHG01000017.1:443-23980 GCA_001805965.1 Omnitrophica WOR_2 bacterium RIFOXYA2_FULL_38_17
CTGCGAAGTTTGCTTCATTTACCAATTGAGGATCAATTTAAATCTATTGAAAAATATCATATGTCTAAACAAGCTGAATTCTCAGCTTCTTCCCTAAAGCAATTGCGGCTTTCTCTAAAGTTAAAAGCGTAACGGATCTATTCTCAGGATCAAGCAATCGATCTAACTGCATACGACTTTTCATATGCATACGCTCTGTCATTTCTTTTTTAGTTATGTTCTCTTTTTTCATTGCTGCTTCAATCTGAAATGCAATAATTCTCTTTACCGCTGCTGCCTGAGATTCTTCTAAAATACCTTCATCCTTTAAAAAATCATCAAAATTACTTCCAATATGTTTATTTTTGTTAATCATCATTTACCTCCCTTAACTTCCTTCATTCGGCATCTAGCCGTATCTAAATCTTGCTTTACTATCTTCTGAGTTTTCTTAATAAATCCATGCAATAAAACAATATGATCATCAGTCATTGTAAATATTACTCTTGAAATTTTATTTTCTAATTTCGTTCTTACTTCCCAAAGACCTGATTCTAATTTTTCAACCAATGGCATTCCTAACGGCCAACCAAATTGAACTGTTTTAACATCCTCTCCAATTATTTTCTTTTCCTTCTTCGTCAAGGACATTAACCATTCTCTAACAGGTTCATTTCCTGATTCCGTGCTATAAAACACTATTGGTAAAGGTCTATCTGGTTTCATCTAATTAAAGTGTACCATTATTGGTACTTTTGTCAAATTGTTAAATTTTATATTTGAAAGTAAATTTATTATATCATAATTGCTTTTAAGTTATATTTGATTTTAGAAAAATTAATATTACTGTTTCACGACGGATAAAGGTTTATAAATCTTCTTTAAACATTACTCGCGATTGTTGTTCTCTAAGTTATTGCAACAAAAAGTGCCATCACAACCTGTTGAAATACAACATGTTATAACGACTCTTGAAAAACTCCCCACGTGTGACGCAAGGCGTAATCGGAACGCCCTTGGTGTGCCTGATAATTTCCCGCCCACTTTGGACGCTAGAAGCACCTCAAATCCCGACGATATTGTTAACCATCGTCTGGTTAATCAAATCAACCAACGCCTGAGCATCAAACGGTTTTTGTAGAAAACCTATCGCCCCTGCCTTTAAAGCAGTATCCCTGAGTCCATCTTTTTTATCAGCAGAAACCATAATGACTGGGCGTTTAGATCCGGATTTAATAAGCCGCTTCATTGTTCCCCACCCATCCAGTCCCTGCATGTGAATGTCCAGAATCAGACAACCCTTCATACTATTCGGAACAGCGACAAAATAATCCTCTGCTGAAAGGAACGTGCTTACCGTAAATCCATAGGTCATTAACAAGCATTTAAGCGAACGGCATACTGCCTCATCGTCATCCACAATAAAAACTTGTTTTTTGTCTATAGGCACTTGCTTCCCTTACTTTTGCTGTATCACGGGAATTGTGAAATAAAAAGTTATGCCGCGATCAGAATTATTTTTCATCTCTATTCGCCCGCCATGCGCCTCAACAATGGAACGGCTGATACACAGCCCCATTCCCAACCCATCCGGCTTGCTGGTAAAGAATGAAGAAAAAAGCTTGGGTATGTTTTCTTTAGAAATCCCGCATCCGGAATCCATCACCTCCACAACAATCGTATCGGCATCTTTTCGCGATGTGCGAATCAATACCGAACGGGCACCTCGACGACTCTTAAGGGCATCAAAACTGTTACTGATAAGATTCATGAGAACCTGTTGCATCTGTATCTGATCGCCGTAAACAAATGGAAGATTACTCTCGAGTTCGACTTTTAAGACATCCTTCCTTAAAGTGGCGTCCGTAATAACAAGATCAACAGTCGCCTTAACAAGGGCGTTGATATCGAGCGGTTTTATTTTAGGCTCACTCTTCTTTAAAATGCCACGCAACTGTTGGACGATCGCTACCGCCCGCTGATTGTCATGAATGATATGCCTCAAGATTTCTTGAAGTTCAGGTTCTCTTCCTTCAAACAGGCGCTGAACAGCTTGAGCATAAGAGAGAGTGGCCGTTAAAGGTTGGCTGATCTCATGCGCCAATGACGCGGTAAACTCCGCAAGCTTGCCCACCCGGGTGGCGTGCAAGATCTCCTCGCGTTGTTTGGTAATCTTAAGTTCTGCGTTTTTTCGTTCAGTTAAGTCTGTTACGACCATGCATATGCCTTCATCCTCAAGTTTCATAGGACTGCATGACACCGCGACAGGAAAGAGCTTTTTGTTATCTTTCTTAAGATGAATTTCATCCTGGGTGGTTTGATCTTTACTTTTGCGCAAAATCGACTTGAGTCTTGAAATATCATCCGTCCCGACAAAATCAAAGATAGATCCGCCAATAATCCTTTCTATTGGAACACCAAGCGCCTTCGCCAGCGAGTTGTTGCAATACATCACTATCCCCTTAGGTGTGAGAGTACCCGCCCCCTCATTCATGTTCTCAACAAAAACACGATAAGCATGATCCGCCCCTTTTAGAATAAAGATCTTTTCATCATTGGTAACAAGCGCATCCACAGCTCCGCTCTTGATCGCGGTCAATAACTCTTCGGCTTCAGCGAGTCGCGACTTCAGATGCGTATTTTCCTTTAGAAGATTCTTTGGCTCTTTCATCTGTCCTTTTATGTCTTATCTTGCGACAGGATCAATCCCCGGCTTATCAAGGAATCGTAAATCCAGACCAACAAGTAATTTATTGGTATCCGACATGTCCCCCACGAATCTGCGCAATGGTAAAGGCAACTCTTTGATAAGCGTTGGTGCCGCTAGTATCTGGCCGTTCTTGGCTAGAATAGGATTCTGATAAATATCATTGATCGTTAGCTGACACTGTCCCGGCAAGTGTTCATCGCATATCTTCCGTATATTCTTAATCGCTTTTTGAGATCGCGGAGATAATCCCGCCACATAAAGGCGAAGGACATATTTATTGGGTTTTGATGTTTTAGGCGCTCTTTTTACTTTGACCATATATCATCCTTTCCCGACTAAATCCAGCCCCACCAAAACTCTCTCTTTGTTGGACAGGTCGCCGATGATCTTCTTTATGGGCTCAGGCAATCTTCTCACGAGCGTCGGAATGGCCACGATCTGGTCGCCTTTGGCAAGCTTGGGGTTCTTAAGAAGGTCTATCACCTTGATAGAGTATTGCCCTTTCAGATGTTCATTGCAGATCATCTTAAGGTTAGCGAATGCCTCTAATGATTTAGGTGTTGCTCCCGCAACATATAATTTAAGCTCGTAAGGTATCTTTTTCATTGTACATTCTCCTTCAGGCCGGGAATCTCTTTTATCTCGAGCCCGTTATTGGTGATCATGAGATCCTTGGTTTCATGGGTGTGTTTCATGCCTCGGGACTTGATAATAGTTATCCTTCTCATCCTTTTATAGCCTTGTGACTCCATCGAAAGCCTCATCCATGTATCGCAAAGAGATGAAATTCCTATTTCTGTCTCTTCGCTCTTAGCACCCACTAAGGTGAGGTCTGTCGCGAGAACAGTTATTCCTTCATTCTTCAAAAAATCGAGAAGGCGCGCCATCATCGCCTTAGTCTCATTCGCCATCCCGGAACCTATCATAGTTGTGAGAGGGTCGATAACAACGACCTCTGGCTTAAACTCTTTGACAGCATTATGCGCCATGACCAAGTGCATCTCCAAGCCGCAAAGAGTCGCCCTGTTGGCGGCAATCTTTAAGAGACCTTTACCTATCCAGTTTTTAAGGTTTATACCTATACTCCTCATATTTCTGGATAGCTGGTCTTCAGACTCTTCAAACGCAAAATATAGAGCGCGTTTGCCCTCACGGCATACGGAATCTACAAACTGCGCGCCAAAACTTGTCTTACCACTTCCAGCTGACCCGGATACGAGGATCGCGCTTCCCCTGAAGTAGCCTTTATTACCAAACATCTCATCAAGGCTCTTAACACCGGACGATATCCGCTGTGAACTCACACGGCCCAATAAAAGTAACGATGTCATGGGGAATACGGAGATACCGTTATCGCCTATGAGGAACGGGAATTCATTGGTCCCGTGCTTTGAACCTCGGTATTTAATTATCTTAAGTCGTCTGGTCGATATCTGTTCGGTTACTCTGTGATCAAGAAATATGACGCAATCAGCGACATATTCCTCTAGTCCATGCTTTGTAAGAAGCGTCTCACCCTTTTCGCCGGTAATTACAGCCGTGACCCCTTTATCTTTAAGCCAACGAAAGAGCCGTCTTAATTCCGCGCGAAGGATCGACTCATTTGAAAAACCTGAAAACAGGGCCTCGATAGTATCGAGCACAACTCTTTTCGCGCCTATCGAATCGATCGCGGCAGACAATCTGACAAAGAGCCCCTCGAGATCATATTCGCCTGTTTCCTCAATCTCGCTTCTCTCGATGTAAACGTAGTCGATAGCGAGCTTTTTATGTTTTATAAGCGCCTTCAGATCGAATCCGAGTGAGGCAAAGTTTTCTACCAAGTCCTGTTCTTTCTCCTCAAAAGCTATAAAAACGCCGGGCTCGTTATATTGCACGGCGCCCCGGCAAAGAAACTCCATGGCCAAAAGCGTCTTACCACAGCCGGGCCCTCCGCATATTAAAGTTGGACGCCCTTTAGGCAGACCACCGAATGTGATCTCATCCAAACCCTGAATGCCGCTTAGGACTTTCGGCAGTTCCGGCATTCCTGAGCTCATTACATTCTTTGACTTAGCCATATACCTCACCTTTCCTTAATAACAATAATGCCTTCGCGAGTCTTAATCGAAGGCATTATTTGTTTTTCAATTTATTATTAATATAGGAATTTATATCTTCTTTTCGAATCCTGTATCCGCCGCGACGCCCCTCTCCATATGCCCTCAGCTTCTTCAGTCGAATAAGCTGACGGATATACGCTTCCCCGACCTTTAAATACTCTGCCGCTTCTTTTGTTTTAAGAATATCATCCATAAATAAAATTTTTATCAAACGTACCTATTCGCTACTAATAGAATCTAATGTAATTTGATATAATTTTATCAATCCATTGAAAATTGGTCAATTGTACCTAGGTATAATAGAGCATGTTTAATTCTAGAAAGAAATAAAGCATCCCGCTAGAAGGTGGAACCCAGTGCTTTGACCTTCAGGCTGTCGAGTCCCCAAGGATTAGCTTTTGGACCACACAATAAACCTATCCACCAGATAACTCCCGAAAAAGACAATTTGTCTCTCATTTATTCCTAGTAACTGCCCAATTCCAGCACCGAATATTCGCATATAAAAACGCGCTCAAACTGATGAAATCAGAGATAAAGAGATGCTCATCCGAACCAAGTGGGCCTTATGGGGTATCTCTGTTTGGGGTATTAATGACTTTGGCGGGGATTACTGCGGTTTTTTCGACGAGAAACGCGTATTCGTAGAAAAGGCCCACCAGAATTCTCTGATGGGCCTATCTAAATGGCTCACCCGCGAAGACTCATACCTCGGACACAACCACTGCCATAATTGTATCTCTAATTGTAAACTATTCTGAATATTGAACTTATTATAAAATTTTAAAAATAGAGATACTTTTCGTGTTAATACAAATGGGGTGCCCTGAATGACTTTAGCGGATGTTTTCAAGAACCCACTGGTAAAAGCGAGTCGTTAGTTTAACCATTTCATTTGCATCCGATTGTCTTGCGCTACGGCTCTCGTACTGGACCATATTCTTACGCGCAATGACTTTACGCAATTGTTTGGCCTTTTCTTCAGATCCGTCCAAGTTCACTAAGGAAACCAGCTCACACACATCAAAGTGATCCTGGGAAATCGACCGCACGCCACTATGATGAACACAAACGGCATCCGCGGACGAAATCGCGCACTGCACGGCAAGTGTTGCCGCGGCGTTCCAGTTTTCCGCATTAAAAGCCAGAAGCATTTGGTCATAATTGTCCGCGGCTTTTTTCAAATAATCCTTAGCTGCAGAACGGCTTTCCTGTCGTACTTTTGTTTCTTTAGATGTCATATCAAATCTCCAAGGGTTCTTTCCCATATAAAACAGAATACGCCTTCATAAGCATTGAAATAGGCGGACTATTTCTTTTTAACATCCGGCTAAACTCTTCCGAGGTCTTGATGTACGGGTCTAATCGAATTCCAAAATAAGCAGCGAAATCCGCAGCAATCGGCCCCAAAAAAGCATCTTTGACTTTTCCTATATCATTTTTTACGATGACCGCTATATCCAAGTCGCTTCCGGACTTGGCACTCCCTTGTTGGACGCTTCCATAAAGTATTACGGATACGACCAACGGGATGACGTCTGCCTCCTTCATACCTTGAACGATCCTCTCTTTGGCGTCTTTCTTCCAGTTACCCTCTGTCTTGAACATCGGCAGAATGACTTTCTGAACAATCCGGTCTTTACGGTTTAAGGCATAGACATGCTGATTCCCAAACAACTCCATCGTGACGATACCCGCGGCATGTAATGCTTTCAAAGAATCATGTGTTGAAGGTATAGAAAATCCGGCAGCACGCGCGATTTCACTGCCACCCATCCGCCGGTCAGCCCCAGAAGACAAAACTCGCAATATAGCGACTTTGGTCTGGGAATCCAAAATTTTCTCTAAAGGACGGATATTTGTCATTAGGCATTCCTTACGTTCGTTAGTTTTACCTAACGATAAGCATACCATATCTCTTTTGATTGTCAATGGCTAAATTTTTATAAATCAGACTACATTTTGTGAAAAAGAGAGCATATATTTTTTAGATTTAATGGGTTTTCTCTGTTTTTCTCTCTTTATTTCCTAGTAACTGCCCATTATAGGGTAGGAATATCGACGATAAAAGGCGTTACTAAAAAATGGCCTAAACTGATGAAATTAGAGATAAAGAGATACTTATGCGGCCCTCCCCGTTCAAAAATTTAAGCGCACAATTAATGCCGTGATCATATGTATTCCCATGTATTTCATGTTCACGGGAACGAAACTCGCTATAAAACCGGGCATCCCTCCTGTCACACTTCCCGCAAGTTGCAGACTTGCCAAAGCAGATATTAAGAAAAATACACCAATAGAAAAGAGGCTCAGCCCTATAGCTGAAGCCTTAAGATATGCAGATGTTTTAAATGAAGCATCTGTAGACACAATGGCTGAAGTAGGCTTACGCCTTAATGTCAGCAGAGCCAGAGTCTCTCAAATGCTCAATCTTCTTAATCTTGATGAACGTATTAGGGAGTACCTTCTTTCAATCGAAGATCCAAAAAAACACAATTATTTCACTGAAAGAAAGCTCAGAAAAATTGCTGTCATTAAGGACAAAAAAGAGCAAAATTTAAAATTTAGGAAAATTTTGGAAGAAATAGATATCGAGATTTGATAATTTTTTTTAATTTCGCTTCTAGCGAGGTTCAAAAATTATGAGACCTCATAAATAGATGAATATCAATCGGTTAGAGAAAGGCATTCTACTCATAGAATCATTAACCTTTGCTAAAAATTGCAGTTGTTTTTCAGAAATAATCAACATTCTTGGTAAACTTGTTTACTCAGATATTATCAGACAAATTGATTATTTAAAAGTAGAAAATACTATCCTCAGAAGCAAACTGGGAAGGCGTGTAAAAATCAGTAAAAACGAGAAAAGACGGCTGATCAAATACGGAAAACCATTAAAAAACACTTTAAAAGAACTGATATCCATAGCCAGTTATTCAACATTTAGAAAATGGGTACAAGCACTCGAAGGATTCACAGAAAGCAATCCCCCTGTTGGCCGACCGCGTATAACCACAGAAGAAATACGCCAACTCATTATTCAAATGGCCTCAAATAATAACTGGGGATATACGCGCATTCTTGGGGAGCTTAAAAAGCTTGGCATAAAAAGGTTTTCGAGAAATACAGTAAGAAATATATTAATCGAATATGGCTTTGATCCTGTTCCAAAAAGAAGCAAAGACACATGGGGTGATTTTATCCATCGACATTTTGAAACTCTTTGGGCATGTGATTTCTTTACGAAAAAGGTATGGACGCTTCTTGGGCCGAAAACTTTTTTCATCCTCTTTTTTATCAATATTCAAACAAGAAAAGTATTTATTGCCGGAATGACTCAAAATCCCACTCAAGAATGGGTGATTAATCAATCAAAAGCAATCGCCCATATCTTCGAGACCGATAAAGAAAGCGACATTATTCTAATTCGAGATGGGGACAAGAAATTCTCAAAAGAATTTAATGAATCATTATTAAAAGAATATGATGTTAATGTTCATCAAATACCCTTCCGCTCGCCGAATATGAATCCATATGCTGAAGGCTGGGTTGGGACTGTTAAAAGGGAATGCCTAAATCATTTCATTGTGCTGGGCGTTTCGCACTTGAAGCATATAATAACGGAATTTGTAAATTATTATAATACCGTCAGACCGCATTCATCACTTGGGAATAGACCTATTGATTATCAGGACAATAACGATGGGGATATTTTGTGCGATTCACGACTTGGCGGGGTGATTAGTCATTATCACAGAGAATAAATTCAGTGACCTTTTGAGTGACCTTTCTGTCAATTTATTGGGTAGTTTCAATAATAGACGAAAACATAAACGAATTTAAATGATCATTTAAATCCTACGTATGCAAAGCATTCATAACAGTCTCTGGATTAGCTTCTGCGATCTTAAGTAAAGCCAAAGCTGGCCCATCAGGCCGCCTTCTTCCCTGCTCCCAATTCTGCAATGTATCTACGCTCACACCAATCATATAAGCAAATTCAACTTGAGATACATTAAATTTCTTTCTGATATTCTTCACAACAACAGGGCTAAATTTAAAGACTCTACTTGGCTTTAATTTACCTTTATGGATTTTACGGGCCTGATCTATACTTGTTAATAAATCATTAAAATCTTTATCTTTCATAATACACCTTCCTTAACATGTTTGCTCAAAGCTTTCAGCTGTTCTTTTGTTAAATCTTCTTGCTCCGATTTCTTATAAGGTAACAACATATATATTGCTTCATCTTCTACATACAAATAGTAAATAATCCTTAACCCTCCTCTTTTTCCTTTGGGGGGAAGAGCCCAACGTAACTTCCTTAATCCGCCGCCACCTGGAATAACCGTCCCTGCTTCAGGATTAATCAATAATGCCCACTGTAATTCACTATACTCTTCATCAGAAAGAACATCTGTTATCCGATCTGTAAAGATGGGAGTTTCAATAATCTCCATACTGCTTTCTCCTTACGTTAAAAGTATACGTCATTGGCGTATGATTGTCAAGATTAATGTAGTTTCTACAATCGATAGAAACATCAACAAAAACTTTATTTAACAGGATGCTTGTTAGAGCATTTTTTGCATCCATATCGTATCGAATTCCTGATCTTTTTTCTTCCCAACCTTTCTAAACCGACCACATTCTATAAACCCATTCTTTTGGTGGAATTTAATACTATTGGGATTGAGAGAAGATATGTTAGCCAAGATATTCGTAATCCCTTTCTCAGCCGCACCCTTCTCAAGATAACCAAGCAACATCTTGCCAAGACCTTT
The DNA here is from genome assembly GCA_001805965.1 of Omnitrophica WOR_2 bacterium RIFOXYA2_FULL_38_17. Classification (GTDB taxonomy): domain Bacteria; phylum Omnitrophota; class Gorgyraeia; order Zapsychrales; family Zapsychraceae; genus Zapsychrus_A; species Zapsychrus_A unditaenarius. The sequence goes on from MHHG01000017.1 coordinate 10,022, forward strand.
CCCTGTGTGTTCTGGATGTATAAAATATGTCGCCTCGGCAGTTTGTGAAAAAGCCGGCATTGGATTATGTGTTCGTAGCATTCCAAAACCGACAATTTTCCCATTCTTATCTTTTATAGAACCTGTCGGCAAGCCATTCGACATTTTCAGAAACATATCAAATGCCTGATATGGGAGTTTATTTTCTGGGTATGCCGCAAAGGAGTTTTCTACGTAATGGTTAAAGATGTCTATTATTGATTCGCGATCTTCATTTGATATTGGTCTGATTGAATATTCCATGAAGTTATTCCCTTGCTCTAACGCCAAAGCTAAGCGACGGGTCACCGTCCGCTGAAGCGACTTGTTAGGCAGCCTTTAAAATTTCCCAGATTATGCTTGAGATAATGTTAATCAGTATTCCAAACAGAAATGTCACTGCAAAAGAAAACAGAGGGTATTTCTTAATAAATAATTCAATAGAACATATGTATGGTTTTCGAATGCGTTTGAGTTCGCATTCAAGATGTTTTACAAAGTTGTCAGGAACACTTTTTGAGTTAATTAGCGCTTTGCATGAGTTGCAAATGATCGGACGCTCTGTATTGTGCAACACATCCAGTTTGTCTCCATTTAAATCAAAAAGGCAACCACGTGTGTCTTGGTGAACAAAACTGTAGACATCCTCCGTGTCAAGCTTGCCAAAAACATTCACAAAAACTGTCAGCTCATAAATGTTCTTTAATATAAAATTCTCTATCGAAATGCTGTGGGAAGTCAACAGCCGGTCAATATTCGCAATTGATATACAAGCCTTCTTTATTCCGGTACGATGTAGATAGAAATTGTCATCAAATCGGTAGTTGATGACGCCTACAACAAGATCAGTTCCATTCACAGAATTTATTAATGAAGTAATCTCCTCGCGAGAGTAAACAATATCAAGAAAACCATCATCCTTCTGGGGTTCAGGTAAAGCATCGATTCGCTCTATTTCTGTAATTTGAAAAAAACGAGAGCTAAACCGCTTGAGCCTACGAAGATCTAACATGATCCTAAGATGACCTATGATTACAAGTTTAACGTTGATTTTATTCATTATTTAATATGCCTAACGCCTGTGCATCACCAGCGCCACGTAGTGGCGTCCGTGTGAATGCGGCTGCTATGAGTTTTATTTTGAATTTTTATTCAACAGAGTCTTTTGCTCTATCTTCATGGCCAAGTTTTCCGCCAAGTTTTTCTTTTGCGCTATCTATCGCATCCTGAAGACCTTTTTTAAATTCTTCAGCCTCTTTTACATTCAAAAACATATAATATTCTTTCCCGTTCGCAGAACCTGATTCCTCTGATGTCCACGTCCTTAAACCTATCCCACCATCATCTTCTACTATTAGGAGATTAATAGGTGGACAGTTTCCTGTCTTGTTATTCATATCTCTATAATCAGGTAATATTTTGTGATAAAATTCACTAGCCATAGTTCCCTCACCTTTTTTTATTTTTTCTCATAACAATTAATATACGACAGTCCGTTTTTCTGGACTTTGCATAACTTGGTTAATTAATTTATGCATTATTCTACGTATTTTCACCTACAATGACAATGAATATATTGCTCTGCATATTGATCTGTATATTTATCATAATATTTTATTATGGGCCCATCTCTTTCTCCAACATTTCTTCACAATGCTCTCTCCATATCTTTGCTGCGAGCTTGATTATTTCCCGTTCTCGCTGCTCGGGGGTCATGTGGGAATATGGATTCCTTGGATTGAGGTTATTAGGGTCAGCAGGCACAAAGGTCACCTTCATGTTTTCCCAATCGATACTTCCCTTGCGTCTTTTTTTTGGCTTGGAATCCATTTTGCCCCGCCCTTTTCTTATTCATCTACTTCAAATAATCCCTTTTTAGCATTTTCTTCTTCAACGCCAGCATTAACTACATGATCAGTTGTTAAATAATATTTCTCATACAACCGCAAGCCTCTTGCCTTTTCTCTTTTGTTTTTCTTCTGATACGGTTTACTCTCAATATTTTCAAATCTTCCGAAGTTGACGCATTTATGTGAATTGTCTGTCCGGCAGATGAAATACCCTCCCCGATCGTGACTCGAAGCGAACAAATTCAAATGTTGTAAGTGAAGTGCTGCCATGCTTTTACAAGTGGCAAAACAAAACTAAAACTTTGTTTCAGGAGTCAAAACCAGAGCTTGTCTACAAAGGTCACATTGTTTCGCAGAAAGCAATTATGAGTATAACAAAAATATCCAGATAAATCATAATTCCTTGCAGCTTACAAATCTTTTTTAGAAAAGTTGCAAGAAATGCAGCATTATTAGTATGTGCAAGCATATGAAAATCCGATTGAAAAGACACTGGAATTTAAGCGGATCATGCGGGAAGAAAACCTGAATCAAAACCAACTGGCTCGAAAATTAGGCATTTCGCGCGTGCGGATCTGCCAGCTCTTGAATCTTTTGAAACTGCCTGAAGATCAGCAGAAGTATATTTTGGAATATGGGAAACAGAATATGATTACCAAGCGGAGTCTTCGAATACCGCGTTAAATGATAAAATCTAATGTCTCTTTTCATCATAAAGTCGAACAAGGGAATCTTCCCAATTAAAAGAGGTTGTTGCTATCCCGCAAAGAGGCTTAAATGCCTTAATGCACTCAACGTCTCTTTGTGCATACACTTCTAGAATATTTACTATTTCCCCCATAAGCCCGCCAACAATACCATTCGAATCATCTACCCCACCCATCAATTTCTTTTCTAAACGTAAAAGCAACTTCACCAAAAGATCAGCCGTTTGTCGATTAACCGGCAACTCAGAAATTCTCGCTCGCAACCGATTGCATCCTTCCTGAAGTGAATCCTGATTCGCGAACCATGTGCGCGATGGCCCAAGATAAGGTTTGATATATTTCATCGATTCTGAAATTGCTTTTTTAACTGCAACCAACTCGTCCTTATTTAATAGCTCCCGCTTATCACTGCATTTAATTTCTGCTACCTGCTGTTTTTCTTCCGCTTTTAAAGGCTTGCCCTCCATCACCGCATGCAAAGCCAATGCAACTACATGCTTGCACAACGTTCCCCTCTCTCCAAGATAACATGTGCAATCGGCATCCTGATATCGACGCCCCGAGATTGAAACGCGATAGGACTTTGTTCCCTGAACAATCGCGGAATAATGCCCTCCAAATGCTTCAACTTCGGTCACTTGCCCGCTTTCATAAAGGCCAACCCCACGCTGAAACGTCGCATCGTCAGTGGCGAATTTGATTTTGTTTAAATCGTAACTTAATGGCATAACTGACTAAATTTATTTAAATATTAGCTTATGACCATTTCCCAAATCAAAGGTCTTTCCTTTTATATTTATCTTCTTAGCACCTTTTGGAATTTCCTTAATCTAGTGGCTGCTCTTTCATTGTAACAGCCAAGCGAACTGCACTAGCTAAACGAAATTGCAATTCTGCAGCAAATCATTGTTCAATGATGTTATCTTTATTTGATTCTTTCGATCCCATTGCTATATAACTTCCCCCATCACCTTATTGATCCTCTTTAGCGCTGTATCCAAATCAAAGTTTTCCCGCTCATTGACTGTTAAAACATCAAACAACTCATTTTCAATACGGGACTTCATATCTTTAATTTCTTTATCTGATCGGCCGAGATTTATTTTGTACTTTGCCAGATCAGGATCACCACTGTCTTCTTCTAGCTTCTTAACAAAGAGATTCAAAACTTGTTTGTCAGACAAATCAAAACCTTGCCTTACAATAAAATCCAGATCATAGAAATCCCGCGGCGCGATTATTTGGCGAATTGCCGCGGCTCTTAATTTTTCACTTACAATTTCTTTTAAAGACAAACAATTCACACTGCCACCATCAAATAAAGGCTCTCCAGTAAACGGATGTAAGAATTTATGCTTCACTTCTCTTGTTTCAGTATCAAGAATTGGATTGAACCGAAGACCAATCTCGAATTTTATCTTCATTTCTTGAGATCGCAGCGCAGATTTATAGATCAAATGATAGGCATACTGTTTAGATACGTTGCGTCCGGCCTTGTCTTTATCTTCAATTTTTAAACCGAACTGTTCAGCATAGGTTTCAATATTATCTTTAATTGGCTGGATACATTTACGACGATTACCGCGAGTCGTGACATATTCAGGCAACTTCATACTAAAGTCTAAATCCTCACTTAATCGATAATAATTATAGTACACTTTATTCAAACACGTTCCGCCCTTAAAAATAAGATCTGAAGACATGTCTTTAATTTTTGAAAGAACCAATGTCAGGTAATAATCTTTTTCAAGAAGCTGCGCAGGAAAACCAGTCTCATTAACCAATCTATAAATCATGTCAGAAAATTTATCTTTATCCTTGTGAAGCATCAATAATAACTCTCCATTTCTTACTTAACGTCCCTTTTCGTGTTTTGCCCAAAGAACTAATTGCCGTATTTTTTATTGATTTTAACAGAGGGATTAAATCTGCATCACATATGCCTATCGATTCAAGTAAAACACCAATCCTTTTTCGAATAGTAACATTAGGAAACCGGCTCGCGTAACTAATGAGTTTCTTTACATTGCATTGCTTTTCTTGAACATTCTTTTTCAAAATATCAGATGCAACAGAAAGACCTCCCACAGGTTTGTTAAAATACAACAAATCTATAAGCGTTCTCTCTTTATCGCTAATCATGACATCTTGTTCTTTTATTTTCATAGATTTGATCCCATACATTCGACTTTCAGAAACCTTTAAGAATTTGAAAGAAATACCACAAATGATTTTCTGCTTGTTGAACGATGTATTTAGAACATACATGGTTTGAAATATTTGCTCCGTAAGCCCATAATAATTGAACATTGTAGAATATCCGATGTAATAATTACTTTTGGGGAAATACAAAGAAGGAATTAACATCTCATCAATTCCTCTCCCAGAAGGTCCTGCCTGAAGAGGAGAAAAAATATAAAGCCCGCGCTTAACCGGCATTAAAATATTCTTTCTTTTTAGCCGCGAAACAACTTTTGCGCGATCCACAGCGGATAACTTAAAAAGATTATCCAGATCATCGGCTGAAACTAAAGTCGTAGATTCATATGTTAACCGTGCTATTATCCGCGCCTCAATAGGACCCAAACGACTTATTGTATTTTTATTCATCTAAATACCTCCAGAAGGTATTTTCAGGTTTATATTTTACATAGTTAATATAACATGATCCTGAGACATGTCAATTTGAATATTTAAACTTGGAGTGAGTGAACTTTTTACAATCAAAGATCATCGCTGGAATTACTATTGAGGCAGAATAATACAAATAGAGTATAAAAAAAGATTTTGCCCTAAAACGACAAAGAGCGAACAATCGCAAAAAGCAACTGTTCTCTCAGAGTCTTAATTGGCTCCCCCGGTCTATGAGCAATAAGCTTCGCTAAAGCATCGAAGCTTTTGCTCACAGACTAATACGAGGACTCTCACGCGTTCGAGTCCTCTGTGGTACACATAAAAAAACGGAGCATCCTTTCGGATACTTCGTTTTTTAATAACTCCCCGATCGTGACTCGAAGCGAACAAATTCAAAAGTTGTAAGTGAAGAGCTGCCATACTTTTACAAGTGGCAGAACAAAACGAAAACTTTGTTTCGGGGGCCTAAACCTGACTTTATACCAAACGGCAAGATTATTACCAAGAAAGAGCAACGGCACCACGACTTCGTGGAATCCTACGAAAATCCGATTGAAAAAGCAATTGAGTATGACCGTATGATGAAAGAAGAAAAACTATCACAGAGTGCATTAGCTGAAAAATTAGGAGTTTCACGGGTACGGGTATATCAATATATGAGCCTACTGAAATTGCCTCAAAAGAAAATCGAATATATTCTTAAAAACGGGAAACAGGAAATGATTACAGAAAGACATTTACGACCTGTTATGCTATAGTTTTTTCATGTGCCTGAAAAAGCATTTTTATAAGAATTGGGCAATCATGAAAAGTTGGTCGAATATGTTCCTTTAACGAAATTCATTATATCCATTACTTATCACCTCCTGTTCCTTCCCCTCGTTTTCTGTAATCAACATCGCCGCATGATCTTTGCCAAAACTGTCGATTATTTGCAAACTTTCCGATGCTGGAAGGATACAAAAAGCCGTAGATAAAAAGTCGGCCAACTCCGCAGACGGCGCCACCACCGTCGCGCTGACGATTCCCCTTGCGGGATAACCACTGCGCGGATCAATGATATGCGACCAACTCTTGCCGTCGATTTCGTAAAAACGCTCATAGCTCCCTGACGTTGAAACAGCCATATCAGACAGTTCAATGACATCAATTATTTTCTCCTTGTCTTGCGGATCCTGAACGCCAATCCGCCATTTTCGACCCTGGCAGTTATGTCCTCCGGCATATATTTCACCGCTAGCATCAACGAGAAAATCAGAAAATCCATGCGATCGTAAAATTTTCGCCGCCTCATCAGCAGCAAAGCCGTCTCCAATGCTATCAATATTTATCTTTACATCGGGGCGCGTCAGTCTGATCCGATGATTATCCAATAAACTGATGGTTTTGATATCTACTTTAGCCATAGCTTGCCTAATTTCTTCATCGGTCGGCATAACCCCTTCCTGTCCCCTTGTTTTCCATAAAGTAATGAGCGGCTCGACTGTAATATCATATACTCCGTTAGAAATTTTATAATAATCCAAAGAATTCTTTATGCGTTCATAAGTATCTTCCGGCACACTAATGGACGCGTTATACGCCTGATTAATCTTATTGATATCACTGTGGGGATCATACACACTGAAACGTGAATTGATATCACCGAATCGCGTCCAAACATCCTCCAGCACCGACTCCAACTCTTCACGCCGCCTGTTCTGACAACAGACATCCATTTTGACGTATGAATCAAAAAATTCGCCGTATTTTGAAAACCTCTGAATGGAATGTGCCATCTGCCAGGTTTTAGCAGTGTACAAAAAAGTAAACATCATAATAAACAGCAGAAATCTTTGTCTCATGATTTGGGGAATTTCAGTTTAGCGATATCAGAATCTTTGCCGATCAATATCAAAGCACTGTCCGGTTTAATTTTAAAATCCGCTTCGGGAACTACATAAAATTTATCGGTCACCACTTCCTTGATCGCGATGACTTCCACTTTGTGTTTGTTGCGTAATTGAAGCTCCTTCAAAGATTTCCCGATGAAAGAATCCGGGGCTTCAAACTGCACGATGGAATGTTCTTCTGCCAGCGGAATATGCTCAATTAAATTCCTGGAAGTCAATTTCTGCACCAGTCGGCCAGCCTCGCTCTTTTCAGGATAAATGATATCTGATGCTCCGATAAGACTTAGAAGTTTTCCGTGCACTTCATTGATGGACTTGACAATAATTCTAGGGATATTCATCTCCTTGAGATAAAAGGTAATCAAGATACTTTCTTCGATTTTCTTTCCCAAACTGACTATGACAGCATCCATTTCATCTCCGATGATTTCCGGAAGGTTCGCTTTTTCTTTGGCATCATAGATGACCGCCTGCGTGACCTGGTCTTTAATCTGCTCAACTTTTTTTTCATCGAGATCGATAGCCACAACCTGATGCCCCGCTTTTACCAAACCCGTGGCAACATGAAAACCAAACGACCCCAGTCCGATGACTGCAAAATGTGACATAATATATTCCTCCTTTTATTTACACTAGCCAATCAAAATTTCCGCTTCTGCATATTTAAACCGCGAAGGTTTTTGCTTCCCGATCAAAGAAAATCCAATAGCCAATGGACCGATCCTTCCTATCAACATCGTCATTGATAATAATATTTTTCCGGCAATGCTTAAAGATGATGTGATGCCGGTTGAAAGTCCTACCGTTCCCAATGCCGATGCCGCCTCAAAAACTACTTTGATAAAATCTGTCTTCTCTGTCTGCGTCAGGATGAGCGACACCATGACCAACCATAGGATGGCCAGAGAAGCCAACGCAAAAGCCTTTCCAATGATTTTCATAGAGACGTTTCGCTTGTAAACACTGATGTCTTCTTGTCCTTTAAAAAAAGCGCAAATAAAGGCAATAATTAATCCAACGGTGGTTGTTTTGATCCCCCCGCCAGTCCCACCCGGAGACGCCCCAATGATCATAAGAATAATTACGGTAAAAAGACTTCCAGAGCTCATCGCCCCAATATCAATGGTATTAAAACCTGTTGTTGTCGAAGCCGAATAGGATTGAAAAAAAGCCGCCAACAGCTTGTCTTTTATCCCCATAGCAACGGGCCAATGCTCCGAAAAGAAAATAACTACCGCACCAAAAGCCGTTAGACATACGGTTAACACCAGAGCTAACTTTGTATGGCTGAGTAAGTTTCTCGGCCGTTCACGTTTTAGCCACTTTTTAGTACAAGAATACAAATCATAGAGTACAAAAAATCCAATCCCACCGGCCGCACAGACAAAAAATGCGACAATGTTAATATAAACACTGCTCTGCCACGCCGTAAAACTGTCCTGCCATAAAGCGAAGCCAGCCGTGCAGAAAGCCGAAACGGAATGGAAAATGCCATAATATATCGCGTGCAAAAAAGGGAAATAGCGCCCCCAATACAAACTTAACAAAACTGCTCCAACGAATTCAAAACAAAAAGTAAAAAGAATAACGACTTTAACGAATTTTCTCATGTTAATCGTTGCCGGCCTATTGATCGACTCATGCAGAAGGATTCTACTGCTGATAGACAGTTTTTTGCCAATCCCCATTACAATCAGCGCAAAAAATATCATGTACCCCAGTCCGCCGATTTGAAAAAGCAAAAGAATCACGATTTGACCGAACCAGGAAAAGTAACTGCCCGTGTCGACAACGACCAATCCTGTCGTTGTAACAGCGGAAGTCGCGGTGAATAACGCATCAATAAAAGATGTCCTTACCCCTTGTGCGGAAGAAACCGGCAGCATCAGAATGAGTGCGCCGACCAATGTAAGCAAAACAAACCCCAGCGTTAAGGATTGTGCTGTTGTTAATGTGAGCTTCTTTAATATCATATTTAAATCATTCCTTTTCGAGTATTTTGACAGTCCCACTTATTTCTCCTGAGATCAATTTCCACACCAACTGCTCCGCCTGGGACTTCTGCGAATAGATAATGTCGGTCGCCCCCAAAAGATTTAAAACTTTTCCGTGCTCTTCTTTTATCGCTTCAACGATAATCCGGGAAATATTCATTTTCTTTAGATAAAAAATGACCAGTACAGCGTCTTTGATTTCTTCTCCAAGACTAACGATGGCGACATCAATTTTATTTTCAATCAATGGTGCGAGATTTGCCTTATCCGAGGCATCGCAAGCCACCGCTTTCGCGACCTGATCTTTGACTCGCCTCACTTTTTCTTCGTCAATGTCAATCGCAGTGACCTCGCAGCCTTTTTCGGCCAAAGCCGTCGCGACATAAAATCCGAATGTTCCTAATCCAATCACTGCAAATCGTAGCATAGTTTACCTCCTGTTTATTACATTTTCTGGAACTGATCCAGCGCAATGTTCAATTCAAGCACATTAACCAATTGATTAGGCGTCAGCGTACCACCCGGTGCAAAGGCATGCGCCTTGATGAGATCCTAAATTTTGGCTAATGGAAGCGCCCGCGCCTCAGCCACCCGCTTCGCTTGATATAATGCCGCATGTTCTGAAATATGCGGATCAAGTCCACCACCCGATGCGGCGGCAAGCTCCTTTTTCTTCGCGCCAACATGAAATTTTCGGAGCAAAGCAGAACCTCTCAAATGCTACGATTTGAGTTTACATCCCATACGAAAATATTCAAATCAAATGGACGTCAAAAAAGGGGGTTTTTGTATCAAGAAAGTGTCAAGACACTACGGAAGAAAAAAGGCGGATACATAAGACTATGCTTCGAATTTTAGACGGTACCCGACACCGGCATCTGTCAAGATATAGGTGGGTCTCGAAGGATCGGGTTCCAATTTATTGCGGAGATTGCTGACTGTTACCCGTAATAGATGCTCAATGCCTTCATAATCTTTCTGGTTCTTTGACCAGACCTGTTTGATAATCTGCTGATGGGTAATAACCTTTCCCGCATTCAGGACAAGCACTTTGAGAACGTCGTATTCTGTGGGAGTTAAACGTATCTCTGTGCCTTTCACTTTCACAAGGCGTTTGCTTAAATCCACCATAAGATCATCTATATTAAAAACAGGATCATCCTGGACTCTGGCCAAACGGCGCATGACCGCTCGAAGCCTCGCAAAAAGTTCCGGAGCACTGAAAGGCTTGGTCAAATAATCGTCAGCCCCAGCATCCAGTGCATTAATTTTATCCGTTTCCTGGTCTCTCACGGAAACAATGACAATCGGCGTCTGGGTTAATTCCCGTATTTTCTTTGTTACCACAACACCATCCATATCTGGCAGTCCCAAATCAAGAACAACCGCATCAGGCCTGAAGGATTTCAACGCCGTAAGGGCTTCTGTACCATTTTTCGCTTCCGCGACCTCATAGCCCTGCGATGAAAGTGAGGTCTTAAGAAATCTCCTGATAGCCTTCTCATCATCTACGATCAGAATACGTACACCACTAGAGATCCCTGTCTCATTCATGGACATGTCCTTTCGATAAAGGTAGAGCTATCGTAAATATTGATCCACCTCCAGTACGGTCCTCCGCCCATATTTTACCCTTATGAGCGTCTACAATACGCTTGCATATGGATAAACCTAATCCTGTTCCTTCAAAATTTTCCGGTTGTTTGACGCGATAAAACTTGTCAAAGATTCGTTCTAGATCATCCTTTGGAATCCCAAGCCCTCTATCTAAAACCTTAATTTCCACATAATCATCGGCTACTGCGGACTCAATATCGATCGGGAGATTAAAGGGGGAATATTTAATCGCATTATCAATAATATTTGCCAACACTTTGGCCATCAATATAAAATCCATGACAACGTCAGGCAAATCCGAAGAAATCTTGACAGTCACTTTCCGATCTTTTAAGGGCACTTCAAACTCTTTTATCACAGTTCCAACAAGATCTCGGACTTCATATGGTTTCAATGAAAGTTTAAATGCCCCCGCTTCAAGACGAGCCGTGTCCAATAAATTATTGACAAGGCGATTCATCCGCACGGTTTCCTCATAAGCGGTTTCCAGATGAGCCTGCTTGGATCTCTCTTCAAGATTTTTGTTTTCCAGCATGTCACTGAGTGATCCCTGGATCGAAACAAGCGGGGTTTTCAAGTCATGAGATATGGAATCGAACAAGGCTGTTTGCATAATTTCTTTTTCACGCATAAGCTGCATCTGCCGCGCCTCTTCAACGAGCAATACGCGCTCAATGGCCAGGGCGATTTGCGTTGCAAAAGTTTCTAAGAGCCGCCGTTCGTCCAGGGGAAGTCGTTCCCCCAGGTAATCGAATTTAATACCGAGTACTCCGAAAATATTGTCGCCAGTCTTCAAAGGCACATACTGTGCAACCGACGCAGACAGAGTTTCCGTTCCCCATCCTGCTGCTTGCTTGTTTTGAGCAACCCATGTCGCAACAGCTTTTTCATGTTCTGTTATTGGATAACCTGGATTCCCCTGCAGATTGAGACTAGCCCCTTCTTTTAAGAAAACAGCGACCCGACTGTGAAACGTCTGGACGAAATGCGTGTAAACAATATCAACTATAGCTGATATATCCTTGGCCGCCGTCAGGTAACGGCTTAAATTATAAAGCGCGGTTGCTTGCGCTTCACGGGCTCGGGCATCAACAGCTTGGTCACGGGTTCGGACTGTCAACCGGCTGATGATCAACCCAACAATAAGCAAAGCAGCAAAGGTAAAAATATACTGAGTGTCGGAAACGACGAAAGTAAAATACGGTTTAACAAAAAAGAAATCAAAGACCAGGACACTTAACAATGCCGCAAAAACCGAAGGCCCTCTACCCCACCGGATCGCGGCAACGACAACCCCAAGCAAATAAAACATTGCGAGATTCGTTGGAGCAAGTCTCGCTTGAATCACCCCACCAAAAAGCGAAATCCCAATAACAAGCAATATGCTGTTAAAATAACGGCTCAGAGATTTTTTGATGATGGCAGGCTTTTCAACCTGCATCTTATTATTTTTCTTCGGCGTGATGATGTGAACATCTATGTCGCCGCTCTGTTCAACGACCTGATCGACAATTGTCCCCTTAAGCAAATCTGACAAGTTTCTTTTGAGGGGTTTTCCTAAAATGATTTTTGTGACATTATTGCTCCGGGCATAATTAATAATCTCTTGCGCCACATGATAACCCGAAAGAGTAAGAGCCGTGGCTCCCAGCTGCTCGGCCATTTGCAACGTTCGCATAACACGGTCACGGTTAATTTCAGAAATAAATTTTGAATTATTAATATAGACAACAAACCATTGCGCGTCAAAACCGGCTGCCAAAAGTCTGCCCGCCCGAACAAGCTCACTACTGGCAGGATGAGAAGTTATACAGACAAGGAGTCTTTCTCTGGCAGGCCAAGGGCCTGAAATGGCTCTTCTTTTAAGGTAGCTTTGAACCTGGTCATCCACGAGCTGGGCTGCATGGCGAAGAGTTATTTCTCTTAAAGCATTTAGATTTCCTTCATTAAAAAAATTCTGGGCGGCTAAAGCAGCCTGCTCACCCAAATAGACTTTCCCATCCTTCAGCCGTTGCAGTAATTCACCAATAGGGGTGTCAGCGACTTCGATTTCATCGGCTTCATCCATGATCCGATCCGGGACAGTCTCTTTCATCACGATCCCGGTTATCCTGGCAACAACATCATTAAATCCTTCCAGGTGCTGAATGTTGAGCGTAGTGTAAACGTCAATCCCTGAAGCAAGAAGCTCTTCAATATCCTGAAAACGTTTTAAATGGCGGGACCCAGGGGCATTGGTGTGTGCCAACTCATCAACGACGGCGATTTGAGGTCGGCGTTTTAATACAGCATCTAAATCCATTTCGGGAATGGACGCGCCCTTATACACAACTGTTTTTCTGGGAATGATTTCAATACCGTCCAATAAACCTTCGGTCTCTTTTCTTCCGTGTGTTTCAACATATCCAATGGCTGCATCAATGCCGTTTTCTTTGGCTCTGCGAATCGCACTCAGCATCGCATACGTCTTTCCCACTCCGGCCGAATAACCGAAAAATATCTTTAATTTCCCTTTCTTGCGCAACTCTTCACTCGCGGCAACTTCCAAGAAGACCTCGGGCGCAGAATGATTTAAATCATTATTTTTATGATTTTGTTCCAACATTAATCTATGCTCTCCATTAATGTTTTTAGACTAAATCTTTTATTAATAAATATCAAGTCAATAAATCATCAATAATATCAGCTAAAATCCTCAAAACAGAAATCAAAGGGATTACAAGAGGCTTGTAAATTTATATTATTTTACAATTTGTTAAAAATACCCCATAAGATTTTTGAAAAGCCTAAAGAAACTTGCAGATTAATTTGTTCGCAGGTGTATTAAGTGGCAAAAAAGAAACCCTCCATAACATGTTTATTTCTAAACAGTTACAGAGGGCTTTTAAAAACTCCCCCGCGAGGACTCGAACCTCGGACATAGTGGTTAACAGCCACTCGCTCTACCAACTGAGCTACAGGGGAATAAAATTTGAACTTTTATAAAGAGCAACTTCGCCATACGGCGAAGGACATCTAAAATTTAATTATCAGAGATTATACATATTTTTCTTCAAAAGTCAATATTCCAGATAACATAATTTTTGGCTATCAGCCGGCCGATAAAATATTTCCTATTATAGGCGCTAAAGAAGCATTTAACCCTATAATTTTCTTCTTGCGGCATAATTAAAATGATCGAAATACTTTCGCCAAAGCTCCTCCGTTGACGAGAACTCATTATCACCGTAAAAATAATCTAAAATAG
>MHHG01000018.1:0-4267 GCA_001805965.1 Omnitrophica WOR_2 bacterium RIFOXYA2_FULL_38_17
TCTTCGGAAAAAGATATTTTGATAGAAAAAGGAGTTATTGCTAAAATTGGCAAATCTATTAAGGCAGATGGAATGAAGATCATAGATGCTAAAGGGAAATATGTCTTGCCCGGGCTTATAGACTTGCATGTTCATTTGCGAGAACCTGGAAGGGAAGATAGGGAAACTATTGAATCTGGTTCAAAGGCAGCGGCGAAAGGCGGGTTTACAACAGTAGTCTGTATGCCAAACACAAACCCTGTTATTGATAACTGCATGATAGTTGAAGCTATCAGTAAAGAATCCAAAAGAGTGGGATTGATAAATATTATACCTGCCGGAGCAATTACAAAAGGGCAAAAAGGGGAAGAGCTTTCTGATATGTTTGAGCTTAAGAAGGCAGGATGCTTGGCGGTTACTGAAGATGGGAAGTCTGTGTCAAACAGCGGGTTGATGCGTTATGCAATGGAGTATTGTAAGATGGTAGGGCTTGTTGTTATGGATCACTGTCAAGACCACAACCTTCTTGGCTCTGGAGTAATGAATGAAGGTGATATTTCCACTGAATTGGGATTAAAGGGTGACCCTGGAGTATCAGAGACGATCGTTGTTGCACGAGATATTGAATTAGCCAGGTATTTGGATTCTTCAATACATCTTCAGCATATCAGCTTGGCCAGGTCTATTTCATTGATACGAGGGGCAAAGAAAGAGGGCATAAAGGTCACTGCAGAAGTTTGTCCTCATCATTTTACTTTAACAGAAGAAGCGGTTAGAACGTTTGATACAAGTACAAAAGTAAATCCGCCATTAAGGACAAAGGAAGATGTTGCGGCCATCAAGAAGGCCCTAAAAGACGGGACAGTTGATTGTATATCAACAGACCATGCCCCGCATACTTATGAAGATAAAGAATCTGATTTTGATCATGCTCCATTTGGAATGATAGGATTAGAGACAGCCTTGGGATTGGTTGTTACCGAGCTTGTAAACCAGAAAGTTCTATCATGGCCTCAAGTTGTTGAGAAAATGTCGGCTGCTCCTGCAAGGATTTTAGGGCTGGTGAATAAGGGAAAGATAGAGGAAGGGGCTGACGCAGATATCGTGATTATTGCTCCTGAAACTGAGTGGGAGTTTAAAAAGGAAGAAATCGTTTCAAAATCAAAGAATTCTCCATTCATAGGGCGTAAACTGATGGGTCTTGTTGAAACAACTATATGTGGAGGGAAAGTAGTTTATTAATTGTTTTTATTTTGTGGCCAGGGGATGATTTTAAATTCTAACCATATCCGAAATACGATTATCGTGTTTCGGATTTTGTTTGAGTATTTTCAGATAAAGTGGAGAGAATCAGCACCTTTTAAGGTTATTTATTGGAAAATATTATGCCAAAATCCATTTATTTGCGTTTTATTACAAGGAAATGGTATGGTGCGAGATTTTGAGGTTGTGAGGATAATTTTAAATAATGGTTAAATTATATAAAACTTGTAAATGGAGCCTATTGTCAATAATAGTGATGAAAATTAGTATGATGTAATGAAAAAAATGCACAATGTCGAATAATAATAGGCTAAAATGGAGGATTTATGAATAATCAACAAATTGTTATATCTGTTATTGGTGGACATGAGATTAATAAAGAAGTGGAGAGATTAGCTTATAAAGTAGGAAAAATAATAGCTGAAATGGGAGCTGTGTTAGTTTGTGGTGGTCTTGGGGGAGTAATGAAGGCAGCAGCAAAAGGTTGCTACGAGGCAGATGGATTGACAATTGGTCTTTTGCCGGGGAAAGATAAGTCAGATGCGAATCAATATATCAAGATCGCGCTTCCTACAACTATCGGATTTGCAAGAAATGCTATGGTTGCTTCTTCAGCAGATATAATAATAGCTTTACCTGGCAGTCATGGAACGGCATGTGAGATAGCTTATGGGTTTGTCTATAAGCGTCCAATAATTGATATGGGCAATTGGGATAAAGAAGGAATGATAAAAGTAAATGATATTAAAAAATTAAAAGGGATGTTAAAGATATTGATAAAAGACAAAAGATCTTAGGATCTAAAGTCATAACAAGAAGCAGGTCTCAATAGTTGACTTTTACTGTTGATATTAATCGTAATATGTGTAGAATTATTAATTATAAAAACTAAAAGGAATAGAGTGAGCGCATTTGCTTGGAGAAAAATAAATGAAAAAAAGAATTAAGATAGACAGCTCAATTTTATCTTTTGTCATTGTTCTTACGGGTTTTCTGTATGTGTTCCCGAACCTTTATTCCCAGAGCAAGGGAGTTGACGATGTATTAGATGTCCTAGGGATAATTTTTATTATTAAAGGTGTCCTCATAAGAATGGCAGCACGTGGACATAAAAAGAAATTTTCTAAGAAAGGCGGAGACCTGGTTACCAGCGGGCTTTATTCATTAGTTCGTAATCCAATGTATCTGGGAAGTTGTTGCCTGGGAATAGGTTTTGTACTGCTTGTTTGGCCGTGGTGGAGCGTCCCTATTTTTTTATGCTTATTTTATCTTAGGTTTAACAAGCAGGTTGTTCAAGAAGAAGAGCTTCTAAGTAAAATGTTCGGGGAGAAGTATACAGATTATTGTAAAGTTACGCCCCGGGTGTTCCCATCGATAAAAAAGTGTTTTGAAGTAAGGACAAAAGATATTATTAATACAGAGGAGCTTTTTTCTACAAAAGAGGTGCGAGGGCTTTTGACTTGGCCGTTGCTTGCGATTGTTCTGGAATATTTTCAGGAAAAGGTTGTTTTTAAGGGTGCAGACCTTAATCAGATAGTTGGTGTTTTGCTTGTGTCAATCGTGAGCTATCTGATACTTCTGTTTGTCTTTTACCGTCAAAGAAAGTAGTGTGTTGCGCTTTATGTATAAAAATCAGTACAAAGTAAAGATCATTTCAAACGAAAAATTGACTTCCAGATTTTACAGGATGTCTTTTGATGCAGGAAAGACAATAGGTAAAGTTGTTCCCGGACAGTTTATTCATGTCAGGATCAATGATATGCTCGATCCTTTTTTCAGAAGGCCGTTCAGTATTTTTCGTGCCAAGGAAAATATTGAGGTCCTTTATGAAGTTGTTGGAGATGGCACCAGGATATTATCGTCGAAGAAAAAAGGCGATGTGGTTGATATTATCGGCCCTTTAGGCAAGGGCTTTCGCCTTCCTCCCAAAAAGATCAAACAAGTGGTTATGATCGCAGGAGGGGTAGGAGTTGCGCCTTTCCTTGCGCTTTCTGATGAATTGAAAAAGATGAACTATGAGTTGCTCCTGCTTTATGGTGGAAGGACAAAAGAGCACATATTTAATATGAAAGAATATAAAGCGAATGGCTGCAGGGTTTCAGTTACGACAGATGACGGTAGCGTTGGCATTAAGGGCAGGGTTTCAAAATTGTATTCGACGATCAAAGATGATCCGCAGACAACATACATATATACTTGTGGCCCAAAACCGATGATGGCATCTGTAAAAGAGTTTGCAGAGAAGCATGGAATTGATGGCCAGGTTTCTTGCGAAGAGGTAATGGCGTGTGGTGTGGGTGTATGCAAAGGGTGTTCTACTGATACTACAAGCGGCTATAAAACTGTATGTTATGATGGTCCGGTTTTTGATATAAAAGATATCAATTTTTAACAAAGGAAACTATTATGCAAATTCTTTATTTGGTCCTCGGACTCGTTGCGGGATTATTTAGCGGATTTTTAGGGATTGGGGGAGGGATCGTTCTTATTCCATCGCTAGTGTATTTTTTGGGAATGACTCAACATCAGGCGCAAGGGACAACGCTCGCAATCATGTTGCCTCCAGTGTTTTTCTTTGCAGTGTGGAAATATTATTCTTCAGGTAATGTTAACGTTCCGATTGCAATATTAGCGTCTATTGGGTTAACGTTAGGCGCTTATATTGGTTCCAGTCTGGTAATGAATGTTCCAGATTTGGTTTTGAAGAGGATATTTGGCTGTTTGTTGATCTTGGTGGGAGTGAAGATGGTTTTTTTTTAAATAGAAAGAGATTTTAAAATGGATCTTTCAGTAACAATTGGAAAAGCAAGATTTGGCAATCCAGTTACAGTTGCATCAGGGACATTTGATTACATAAAGGATTATTGTAAGGTTTCTGAACTGAAAAAGCTTGGGGCCATAACCCCAAAAACTGTCACGTTAAATCCGCAGCAAGGAAACCCCGCTCCGCGGATTGTAGAGACGCCTTCTGGCATGATAAATGCCATTGGAATCGAGAACGACGGGATAGACGCTTTTATTGAAG
>MHHG01000018.1:4305-65969 GCA_001805965.1 Omnitrophica WOR_2 bacterium RIFOXYA2_FULL_38_17
ATAATCAGTGTTTCAGGAAAAACTGAAGAAGAGTTTCAAATAATGGCCGAAAAACTCAATAAGCCAACGGGCTTATCCGCGATAGAGCTGAACCTTTCATGCCCAAATTTAAAAAAGAAGTCATTGGTCTCACAGGACCCTGAGGCAACATATAACACAGTAAAAGCTGTGAAAAAAATATCGAATTTACCTGTGATCGCAAAGCTGACCCCAAATGTCGGGGATATCACTGTTATTGCAAAGGCAGCTGAAGATGCAGGTGCGGACGGCCTAAGCATGATCAATACTTTTACAGGACTTGTTATAAATACTACGACGAGAAGATCTGCTATAGGTAATTTTGTCGGAGGATTAAGCGGACCTGCAATACGGCCAATAGCGGTCAACATGGTCTATAATGTTGCACAAATAGTAAAGATACCTATTGTTGGCATGGGCGGGATAATGACCGCGGATGATGCGCTGCAGTTCATTATTGCTGGCGCAACAATGGTAGCTGTAGGAACGGCAAATTTTATTGACCCCAAAGCGCCTTTGGAAGTCCTCAGCGGGATCAAGGAATATATGAAAAAGAATAAATTGAAAGATCTAAAACAACTTAGAGGGAGCCTGGTACGTTAATGAGCAAAGACAGAGGAAAATTAATAGTAGCAGTTGATGTTGATACTTTTGAGGAGGCAAAAGGATTAGTAGATGTCTTAAGCGAAGATATAGGCCTTTTTAAAATAGGAAGCCAGCTGTTCACAGCTTGCGGACCGACCATCGTTGACTATATTTATTCAAAGGGCAAGAAAATCTTTCTGGACCTCAAATATCATGATATTCCCAATACAGTGGGTAATGCTGTGAGGGCGGCGGTAAATATGGGAAAAAAGCCCGGAGGTATTTTTATGTGTACGGTCCATACTGTCGGAGGAAAAGCAATGCTTAAAAAGGCAGCTGATGAAGCAAGAAAAGCTTCAGGACTGCTGGGCATTGAGAGGCCTTTGATAGTGGGGATAACTGTTTTGACAAGCGAAGAAGTTGGTGATAGTATATCAGCTCTTGTTCTGGAAAGAGCAAGGCTCGCAAAAGAATCCTCGCTTGATGGCATAGTGGCCTCAAGTCAGGAGGCCGCATTAGTAAGAAAAGAGATGGGTGAAGATTTTGTAATTGTAACTCCCGGTATCAGGCCTCACGGCGCCAGCGCAGGCGATCAGAAAAGAATAACTACACCCTTTGATGCTATAAAAAATGGTAGCGACTTTTTAGTTGTTGGGCGCCCCATTGTTAAAGCGGACGATCCAGCTTTAGCTGCTAAGAGAATATTAGAAGAAATTGAACAAGCAAAAAACAGCATTTAATTTTTAGGAGAGCGAGATGGCCAGTCAAATACAGGAACTTATAGACAAAATTAAAACTGAAGGAGTTGCGACGGCGCAGCAAGAGGCGACACAGATACAGGAGACCGCCAAGGCGCAAGCTAAAAAGATAATTGAAAAAGCTAAAGCGGACGCCGCACAGCTTCTTGCAACAGCAAAAGAAGAGATCAAGAAACATGAAGAGTCGACAAACACGGCCCTTAAGCAGTCTTCGCGCGACATGCTGCTATCTTTAAGAAAAGAGATCGATCAGACATTAAAGAAGATAATCAAGAAAGAAGTGGTAGATGCTTTGTCTGGAGAAAGGCTTGCAGGTATTCTTTCTGATGTAATGAAAGAATCAACGAAAGATGAGTATAAGAGCGCTGAAATGAAAGTGGCATTGTCGCCAGCAGACCTTAAAATCCTTGAAGATGGTTTTATTGCAAAATTAAAGGCAGAATTACAGAGGGCATTTGATATCGGATCATCAGAGGATATTTCAAAAGGGTTTACGATAAGTTTTGACGGCGGAAAATCCTGTTTTGATTTTACCGACAACAGCTTGGTTGATTATTTAAGCGTTTACTTGAACGCGCAGGTATCAGCGATCTTAAAAGAATCCATAGGGACAAAATAATTATCTTATCATGGGAAAATCATATTATTTTTTTGCAGCCAGTCTGGGGATGATCAGTTTTGATCAGAAGCCTCCGATGACGGTTGAGGAGTATCTGAAGCTGTCTAAGGGATTTTTGACAGAAGAGAACTTTGAGTCAATGAAAGGCCTCCTCACCGGCAAGACAGATGACATTAAAACATCCAGCCAGGCTTTACAAAGATGGATCGTTTTTGATAAGAGCCTAAAAAATGAGGTAGCATCTTTTAGGGCGAAGAAAGCTCATAAGAACCCGGATGATCATATTAAGGGTGATAGCTTCAGGGACTACAGCCTGCAGGATGCTATCAGTCAGGCCTCGAGAAAAGAAAATTTACTGGAAGCTGAAAAAGATATTGATAATATTCGATGGGAATTTTTAGAAGATCTATCTTTAGGCCATTATTTTGATGTTGATTTCCTCTATATTTATGGCCTTAAATTAAAGATATTGGAACGTTATGTGAACATAGCTTCTACAAGAGGAGCAGAGGTTTTTAACATCTATAAAGAGAATGCAGCTGTTTTAGCAGGTGATGAAGCTTACGGTAAAGAAAAGAAGCTGCTGCAAAAGCAAAACTAAATATATTTTATAAAAGGAGTTCGTGGTGAAAGCTGATTTAAGAAAAGGCAAAGTAGTTGGGGTCAACGGTAATATGGTTGCAGTCGAATTTGAAGATAATGTAATGCAGAACGAAGTTGCCTATATTAATGTTGGTGATGAAAAATTAAAGGCAGAGGTCATTAGGGTCAAGGGAAAGAGGACTGACCTTCAGGTCTTTGAGGATACTGTTGGCATTAAGGTAGGCGATATTGCTGAATTTACCGGAGAACTGTTGTCGGTTGAGCTTGGGCCTGGTTTGCTGGGAAAGGTTTATGACGGGCTGCAGAATCCTTTGAACCGCTTGGCTGAAAAATATGGTTTTTTCTTAAAAAGAGGGGCATATCTGGATGCTTTAGAAGAGGGGGAAGAATGGGAGTTTACTCCGACGGTTAAAATTGGGGATAAGCTGTTTGCCGGTGAGAAAGTGGGAACAGTGCCTGAAAAGATATTTGAGCACAGGATAATGGTGCCATTTAAATTGCAAGGTCAATGGGAAATTGTGGAGATCTCGCCTAAAGGTAAATATACGGTCGATAAGGTAGTTGCAAAGATAAAAAATGAAGAAGGCAGGACATCGGATGTCACTATGCTTCAAAAATGGCCGGTTAAGGTACCTATCGAAGCGTATTCAAAGAAATTAAAACCAGTGGATCCCCTTGTAACAAAGATCAGGATAATCGACACGCTCGTTCCTGTTGCAATTGGAGGGACATTCTGTACTCCGGGGCCATTTGGCGCGGGAAAAACTGTTTTACAGCATTTATTAAGCAGGCATGCTGAAGTGGATATTGTTATTGTTGCTGCTTGCGGTGAGCGCGCAGGTGAGGTCGTTGAGATATTAGAGGAATTCCCTGAGCTGATAGACCCGAAAACCGGAAAAAGTTTGATGGAGCGTACCATAATTATCTGTAATACAAGCTCAATGCCGGTTGCTGCACGTGAATCAAGCGTATATACTGGCGCTACTTTGGCTGAATATTACAGGCAAATGGGATTGAATGTATTTTTGCTTGCTGATTCAACTTCGCGTTGGGCGCAGGCTATGCGTGAAATGTCAGGAAGATTGGAAGAGATCCCTGGCGAAGAGGCATTTCCCGCTTATCTTGAATCACGTATAGCATCATTTTATGAAAGGGCAGGTCTGGTTAAGCTACGTGATGGGTCAAAAGGTTCTCTAACTATAGGCGGCGCGGTCAGCCCGGCCGGAGGGAATTTTGAAGAGCCTGTTACCCAGGCGACATTAAAAGTTGTCGGCGCTTTTCATGGCCTTTCAAGGGACAGGGCAAATGCGAGGAAATATCCTTCTATTGACCCTTTGGACAGCTGGAGCAAATATACAAGTTTTATTGAATCTGATAAAGTGGCAAACGCGGTTGCTATATTAAGAAAGAGCCAAAGTGTCGGCCAGATGATGAAGGTTGTTGGCGAGGAAGGTATAAGCAATGAAGAATTCGTTGAGTTTCTTAAAGGTGAGTTCTTTGATGCTGTTTATCTGCAGCAGAATGCCTTTGATAAAATAGATGAAGCCACGACTTCAGATAGGCAGAAATACATGTTCGCCATAATGGATGAGATCATAGAGAAGAAGTTCAAATTTACAAGTAAAGATATTGCTAGAAGGTTTTTCCAGGAGCTAAGGCAAAGCTTTATTACATTTAACACTCTTGAATTTGATTCAGATGAATTTAAGAAACGTGAATCAGAGATCAGAAAAAAATTATCTGACGCATAGAACAAGGAAATAACAATGCAAAAATTTTATAGTGAAATATTACAAATAGCAGGGGATGTTATTACTGTTGAGGCTGAGAACGTAAGTTATAAGGAGTTGGCTGAAATAAAGACCAGGACAGGCATTTCTTTGGCGCAGGTCATAAGGCTTGAAGATAAAAAGGTTTACTTGCAGGTCTTTGCAGGAAGCCGGGGGGTCTCAACGAATGACAAGGTCAGGTTCTTAAAGAAGCCGATGCAGGTATCCTGCTCAGAGAACCTTCTCGGCAGGATATTTGACGGCAATGGTTCCCCCCGAGACGGCGGCCCTGCTTTAACTGACAATATGTTTGATGTCGGCGGGCCATCGGTCAATCCTGCAAAAAGGATCGTGCCTAAGAACATGATAAGGACAGGCATCCCGATGATAGATGTTTTTAATTCACTGGTTGAATCACAGAAGCTTCCGATATTCTCAATTGCCGGTGAGCCTTATAATCAGCTCTTAGCCCGTATTGCCATGCAGGCTGAAGTTGATATGATAATTTTAGGCGGAATGGGATTGAAGCATGATGACTACTTGTTCTTTAGAGATACGCTCGAGGAACATGGCGCATTATCAAGGTCGGTTCTTTTTATTCATACAGCCTCTGACCCTACTGTTGAATGTTTATTGGTACCTGATATGTGTTTGGCTGTTGCTGAAAAGTTTGCGCTTGAAGGTAAAAAGGTCCTGGTCCTTTTAACAGATATGACCAATTTCAGCGATTCTTTAAAAGAGATCGCTATCACAATGGAGCAGATCCCGTCGAACAGAGGATACCCGGGAGACCTTTACAGCCAGTTGGCGTCAAGATATGAGAAGGCTGTTGATTTTGAGGATGCCGGCTCTATCACTGTTCTGGCTGTCACAACCATGCCTGGGGATGACGTTACTCATCCCGTGCCTGATAACACGGGATATATTACGGAAGGGCAGTTTTATCTGAGAGGCGGGCGCATTGAGCCTTTTGGTTCTTTAAGCCGTTTAAAGCAGCAGGTAAATGGCGATACCAGAAGTGACCATCGTGCGATAATGGACCGCATGATACAGCTTTTTGCTGATTACAGGGAATCCATTGAAAAGAAATCAATGGGATTTCAGATGAGCGCCTGGGATGAAAAGTTATTAAAATATGGCAAACGATTTGAGAATGAGCTTATGTCGCTTGCGGTTAATATTCCTTTAGAAGAAGCCCTTGACCTCGGCTGGAAGATATTATCAGATATTTTTGACCCGACAGAGACGGGTATGAAAGAATCATTGATCGCAGAATATTGGCCTAAGAAATAAGCCGAAGGCTTATTTCTGATAGGGTGTTTAATATCCCGAGAAAATATCGATGCTTCTACGATTTTTCTCGAACAAAAACACCCGCACAAATTAAAACCAACAGTTTCTTTCTGGTAAAGAACTAAACAATAAAAGTTTCAAAATGGCAAAAATAAAATTCACAAAAGGCGAGCTTAAGCGCCAAAGAGATTCTTTGAAGCAATTTCAGCATTATTTGCCGACGTTACAGCTAAAGAAGCAACAGCTGCAGGTAAAGATATTAGAGGCCAGAAAGCTATTATCCGAGAAAGAATCTGCTTTAAATAGGACAGAAGATGTCTTGAAAAAATGGGTAGGCCTGCTTAATGACCCCGGGGTTGAAATAAAGGATTTTGTAGAATTAAAAGATATTAATCTCACATATATCAATATTGCCGGAGCTGAAGTGCCGGTTTTTAAAGAAGTTGTTTTTGAAGAAAGAACGATCGATATTTACTCAACGCCACTTTGGGTGGACAAAGGCGCAGCATCTATTAGGGAAGTGCTGGCGCATTTTGTCGAGATCATGGTGATCAAAAAGCAGATCGAGATATTGCAGCGGGAGCTCCGTATCACGACCCAAAGAGTGAACCTGTTCGAAAAGATCAAGATACCTCAATGCCTTGAGAATATCAGGGTCATCAGGATCTATTTAGGTGACCAGCAGGCAAATGCAGTCGGTATCTCTAAAGTCGCAAAAAGGAAAATAGAACAAAAAATGCACCAGGAGGCAATGGCTTAAGTGATAGTCCCAATGAAAAAAGTGTTCATGATTGTGCAGAAAAAGGACTTTGTCCCTTCTTTGGAAGAGATGAGGGCGCTTGGAGTCGTGCACGTTGAACATAATGATGTCCTTAAAAGTGATGATATCACAGCTATAAAGGATGATATTCAATTGTTGGAGCAGGTGATCCGTATATTAGAGAATGCTAAAACTGATGACCATGCACCCAAAGAGGCTTTAGATAGTGTTTTTGAGTGGAGAGAAGTTACGGAGTGTGTTCTTCATCAGATGAAGAAGATCGAGGTGCTGAGTGACAATATCCTTAAAAGGCAGGGGCTTATTAATAAATTGCAAAAATGGGGGAACTTTGAGCCGCAGGACATTTCTCATCTTAAAGAAAAAGGTATTAATGTTTCCTTTTGCGAGATGCCAGTGTCTCAAAAGATAGTGCCTAAAGAAGGCGTGATAGTTGAAGTTCTTTCAAGGACAGGCGGCATTAACAATTGTATGGTCATTACCACAGGCAGTGTTGATCCTGGTCATGAGGGTATTGTTCTGCCGGCAAAGAGCTTGTCCCATGAACATGATTCACAGGAGAAGGAAAAGAACAACATTAAAAGGGCAGAGGATGAATTAAAAGCACAGGTCAAGTACCTGCCGGCGCTAAAGAGGAAGTTAAGAGAGAAGGAAGAAAAACTGGTCTTTAAGGAGGTTATTGTAGGAGCTAAGAACACAGGTGAGCTAACGTTGCTTAAAGGATACTGCCCCCAGAAGACCTGTTCACAAATAGAGACAAAAGCCAAGGAGCATCAATGGGGGATCCTTTTTGAAGACCCTTCTGAAGAGGATAAAGTGCCGACATTATTAGAGAATCCAAAATGGGTCTCGGTGATAAATCCACTGATCAATTTTATCGGAATTCTTCCGGGGTATAAAGAGGTAGATATTAATCCCTTTCTTCTTTTGTTCTTTTCTTTGTTTGTAGGAATATTGGTAGGAGATGCGGGGTATGGGTTCATTTATCTGTTAACATGCGCGATAGCTCATTTTGCGATGAGAAAAAAAGTAAAGGATATAACATTCTTTAAGCTCATTTATTTGTTGTGCGGATGCATTATTGTCTGGGGTGTTTTTACGGGGACGTATTTTGGCCAGGAATGGTTAGGCAGTTCAGTCAAGCCAGTAATTCCTTGGCTAGTGGACCCTAAAAATTTGCAGACTTTATGTTTTCTTGTAGGGGCCATACATTTGAGCATTGCGCATTGCTGGAGAATGATCCTTTTTTATCCCTCTTTGGTCATTTTGAGCGAAGCTGGATGGATCTTTTTGGTCTGGGGCATGTATTTCGCTGCAAGGATGTTCATCCTGGATGTTGCTTTTCCCGGGGCAGGGATTATCTTGTTCATACTCGGGCCATTGCTGGTATACTTGTTCTCTGAAGTGACGCCCTTAAAGAAATATTTGCAAACAGTAAGCGGACAGCTTTTCCCAAAGACTCTTGATATTATCGGCGTATTTTCAGATATTGTTTCTTATATAAGGTTGTATGCCGTTGGACTTGCGACGGTTGCTATTGCAGATGCGGCAAACAGGATGTCGATCAGTTGGATAATCATATTGCACGCGATAAATATCCTTCTTGCGGCTTTGGCGATCCTGGTTCACGCTCTGCGCCTGAACACTTTGGAGTTTTCAAGGCATTTGGGTTTGGAATGGACAGGGTTCACGTATGACCCTTTTAGAAAAACAGAGAATATAAATTAAAAAGGCAAGGAGATTTAAATGGAACACACATTATTAGCACAATTCAATGACCTGGGGGCAGCTGCAGCGATCGGTTTCTCTGCTATCGGATCTGCTTTAGGGACAGGTGTTGCAGGTATGGCGGCGATTGGCGCGTGGAAGAAATGCTATGCGCAGAACAAGGCGGCACCAATGCTTTTGACGGTTTTTTCAGCATTTCCTCTTTCTCAGACGCTTTATGGCTTTATTCTGATGAACAAGATAGCGGCTGCGGCAGCTAATGGCCAATATTTCTGGGGCATGGGAATTATTGGCGGTATGGCCATAGGGGCTTCGGCTTACATGCAGGGGAAAGCAGCGGCAGGAGCTAGCGATACTTTTGCTGAGTTTGGCAAAGGACAGGGCAACTATATTATTGTCCTTGGTATCATTGAGACTGTTGCGATCTTAGTTTTTGTTTTCTTGCAGGGCAAAGTCGGAATGCTATCTGCTGGATAAAAATAAATTGCTTGATATTTTAAGAAAATATATTATAATTCTGTCTCTGGTGTTGGAACGTTATTTAAAAAAATATGGGCGATTAGCTCAGTTGGTTAGAGCTCCTGACTTACATTCAGGCGGCCGAGGGTTCGAGTCCTTCATCGCCCACCATATTTTTTACAAAGAGGGATTGTTTTCGCATCATAATTCTCTCTTGATTTAAAGCTTTCAGGGCTCGTGGTGTAGTCTGGTTAACATGTCAGATTGTCGATCTGAAGATCGCGAGTTCAAATCTCGTCGGGCCCGCCAAATTATTCCGGAAGGGGTAACCCTTAATGGATAAAAAATCCCCGTCAGTTAATACTGACGGGGATTTTTTTATGTCTAAACGTGTCAAAGGTTTAGGACGCATAAAAATCAGCAGAAAACTTAATTTATCGGAGGGGCAAATAGATAGTCCGATAATTCCCAATAGTGAGAAGAAATGCTGCCATATTCGTTGATTTCTCTCTGATCGTAATTTTTTCGAATGGCTCACAGTTAGTGGTATAATGTCCGATAATAAGGTAATGAAGAAAGGTTTTTACACTCATTAACGGAAGAACAATGAAAAATTGAGATTTTTGAAAACAATTTGCTAGTTAGTGAAAGATAGGCTAAAAAGGAATTTGGTTTTGAAACTGCACAGTTGGCAGACTATTGATTTTCGTTTCATGATAATTTCTAATATTTCTAAAAGACAACAATAATATGCAAAGACAAGCTAGACAAGATTTGATCATTGAAGAAATTTTGAAAAGTATCAGTAAGTCAAGAAATCTTGAATATATGATTTTGGATAAGCCTGATATAAAAGAAAGGAATGTGCCAGCCTGTGATATGATAGTCCAAATTGGGAGTGAAAAGTGGGCGATTGAGCATACTTCTATTGATAGTATTCCAAAGCAAAGGCGGGATGACAATAGGGTTTTGAAATTATTGTTTCCTTTAAGAGATATGCTTAGAAATAAATTGCCGGTACCTGGTCATTACGATTTAAATGTTGATATGAATGTTATTCCAACGGGCATCAATTGGGATGAACTTAGAGAGTCAATTGCTCTCTGGTGTATTAACGTGGCCCCGTTACTTAAATTAGGATCGCCTAAAACAACTCCAAGTCATTACCGAAAGGAGAAGCCTCTGGGCGTTCCGTTTGAATTAGCATTATACCGTTGGCCAGGAAGAGATGGGGTTTTCAATATTGGCAGATTTGCACCTACGGATTTAGAAGAACAGAGGGCGCTTGTTATTTTGGAAACATTAAATTCAAGAGGGGTAAAAGTAGTCCAATACAAGGAAGAAGGATTTAAAACACTCTTGATTTTGGAAGCAAATGATATTGCTTTGGCTAATCAAGCATTGATATCGGAAGCATTTGAAAAGGTTGCGTCTCAATTGTCAAAAGACGAACTTCCGGATGAGGTCTATTTGATTGAAACGGATTGTCAAGAACACTTCATTTGGTGTTTAAAATCAGGGGATCAGATTATTCCTGACCAAATATAAATAGTTATGAGGTTAATAAGGCTGAGTCAGACGCCCTTACAGCCGAATATTTATGTAGTAGGGCATGCCACTTTTCCAGCTGTTTTCCCCAATGAAGTTCACGTAATATAGTCCGCATTTTGTATTCGGGCACCTTAAGCAACCGTTCATCATCCGAACAGATGATTTCTTCTTGTATGGCTGGTGACAGGAGGGTTAGGGTTATGATATCGCAGATTCGCGAGTAGTTCATATTCAGCCAACTGGCAATTGTTTTTAAATCCTTTGTTGGGTCTTCTTTAATCATGGTTTGTACTTGATGGGCGAGTAACAAAAGCAGTCGAATGTGAGGCTGCTTGTTTGTTTTTTCTTCCTCCCGAGGCCGGTAAACTCTTCCTTGTTTTAGATTGATTTTAAATTGATACGTTTGTGGATCCTTGATAAGTTTGATTTTTATCGTTGGATCTACGGCATCATAATAAACGACTTGAACGATTGAGCGCATGATTTCTCTTTTCTGTTCATCAGTATACGCAGTCCATTCTTCTAGTTTAAGGCGTTGATCATCACAGATTTTTTGAAGGCAATCAAGAATTGTGTTTTCGCAATTTTGTGCTGCGATTGTCTTTGTTGGGCAGCTGTCAAATCCCGACTTGGTTACCCTGTGACACATATAATAGCGGTATTTGTAGTTTTTCTTATATGAGTAGTTGTAGACCATTGCGGCATTGCAGTGTTCACAGCGAAAAATTTTGCTTAACAATCCGCCACCTGTTTTTGCCCATTTTTTTCTTTGCACTGTTCTTCTTTCGTTGAGAGCTTCCTGGACTGTGTTGAAGAGGTCATCGGAAATTATAGGATCCTGTTCGCCTTCAAATAACTCATCTTTATATTTCACTTTTCCTATGTAAAGAACATTGCGCAGGATGTAATCCAGATTCAATTTATTAAAAGGAACTCCTCCGGCTATTTTACCTTTTCTAACATGTATCTTGGTTTGGTAACCTTGTTCGTTTAGTTTATTGGCGGTAGATAATAGGGAACGTTCCTTAATGTATAGCTTGAAGATTTTAATGATTAAAGAAGCTTCCTTAGTATTAATGGTTAGTTTTTTGGATTTGAAATCATAATCATACCCCAGGGCAGGGTTGCCTCCGGTAAACTTTCCTCTTTTACGTGCTCCTGCAATTTTATCGCGTGTGCGCTCGCTGATGATTTCGCGTTCAAACTGAGCAAAGGATAGAAGGATATTTAAGGTAAGGCGTCCCATGGATGAGTTTGTGTTAAAATGCTGGGTTATTGAAACAAAGGTAACATTATGCTGTTCGAACATGTTTAAAAGACTGGTAAAGTCAAGAAGGGAACGGGAGAGACGGTCGACTTTATAAACGACAACGCAATCAATTCTGCCATCTTTAATATCCTTAAGAAGTTTCTCTAAACCGGGACGTTCCATATTTGCTCCGGTAAAGCCGTAGTCATTGTAACTTTCCGCAAGGGCAATCCAGCCTTGATTTTTCTGGCTGGCAATGTAATTTTCAGCTGATTCGCGCTGAGAATCTAAGGAGGTAAAATCTTCATTTACCCCCTCGTTAGTAGATTTTCTTGTGTAAATTGCACAACGGACTTGTTTGATTTCAGTTTTTGACATAATTTTATTCCAGGTTAAAGAAATTAAATCCACTCCAGTGAGAACTTGTGATTTCTTCTGAAATGGATGTTAATGTTTTGTAATACTTCCCTTTATATTCAAACCCCTTTTCCAGCACTTTGACTTCGATTAATTGGTCTTTATATTTCTTAGTAATGGTGGTGCCGGGGATTGGAAGCCGTTGGTCACGGGTTTGAAGCTTTTTGCTCAGTGGACGGCTTGAGCGAAGGATGGTCATGTTGATTGGGTCCAATTCTTTTATTAATTGTTGAATACTTTCTGCCAATTTCTTCGGAAAGCCATCTGATTCCTTCTCCTGTAGCTTGTAAGCAATATTACGGCTTAAATAAAGACGATTATTAGAAGAAGATGTTTTGCCTAATAGCTTCTGAAAAAGCTCTTCTAATTCTGTTATTGAGAAACTAGCCAATTCATCAATTCTGTTCATTTGCGAAATCCTCTCTTAAGTGTTTGCTGACTATGCTCCTATAGGGCCATAGAAGGGAGAGGATATCAAGGGGTATTTGGGTTCTTAAAATAGTTTTGCATGTTCATTAATCGGAGTTACAATATGTAACACTTTGGACAATTATTTTAAAGGCAGAATATATGAACAAAAAAGATGTTTTAACTGTAAATGAAGTTGTGGAATGCTTCAGAATTTATCCATATGCAGTAAAACGATTAGTCTGAGCTGGGAAACTCCCGGGCTTTAAAACTGGTGGACAGAGGAGATTTAAAAAAAAAGAAATCAGAAAATCAAAATTTAAAGGGAGGATCTGCAGTTCAGCCTACCTAAGTTAATACATACCAACAACATAATCTAATAGAATATAACCGTGCTAACAAGATGCTAACAAGAATTTCGTAGGTTCTTTTTGGATTTGTAATATGAAACACTAATGACGGTTTTATAATTAATTTGGGATTATTTTAATATTTCTTCTATTTTTTTTAATACTAAGTCACTTTTGAAAGGCTTTTCTATAAAGGGTGCTTCGACTTCATTTCTATCTTTAATGCCAAGTGTTTTTCTTTGTGGGAATTGGTCTCTAATAGGTACAATGTCCTCCCCAATAACAAGATTTACATCCTTAGCATTATTCAATATTTCGGCACACATCTCAATGCTTTCAGTCAAAATCAAATCGTAAATATCAGATAAAATTAAGTTAAGTGATTCTCTAATGGCAGCAGTTTTTGAACAAATTAATATTTTCATTTTGCAGTAACCTTTATTAGTTTAGCGATTTTATTTTGAGTGTTTTTAATAGAATACTCTTTTCCAGGGTTTATGTAAATAGCCTCTTCTTCCGCCAATCTGTATGATTCCTTACCAAGGGTCACTTCAACTTGACCAGTAGCAACAAAGAGGAAGAGTTCTTTAGTAATCTTTTCTTTTTCAGAAGTTCCATTTGGATTAAGAGTTAATAGTGTTGGAACCATTTTCTTATATTCTATATTCTTTGTAAGCAATTGTGCTGAAACATCACCCCTAGTTACAATATCAGGTTTTTCGGGTGAGTCTGTAACTTCAACATTAGAATGTGTTGTCTTGATGTTCCGGTATAGCTCTGATAGTTCAATTCCAAGAAAATAGGCAATCTTGTGATGCGTTTCAATAGTTCCTGTCATTTTGTTGTGTTCTATTCTAGATAACGTTGCTATTTGCACGCCTGTTAATTTGGCTAGTTTAGAGAGAGATATCTTTTGTGCTTTCCGCAGGTTTTTTAGCTTATCGCCAATTAGAATTTTGTCTTCACTTTTTTTCATTAAAGTTATTATAAGGGATTTTGATAATTAATCAAATATTTGTTTGATAGAGAATAAAACAGTCTTTTGAAAAATCTTTGAATTAACTTTAGAATTATATTAGAAGAAGGTATGGCTAAATATATTTATAAAAGAAACATTAATTTTAAGAATTATGTTTCAAAAGCAGACAAGAAAAGAATACTTGGAGTTGCCTTGGATACCTCTAAAACGTTTCATAGAGTAATAATCTTTAATTTTATTGGTGAACTGGTAGTGAAACCATTCTCTATTGATACTCTGCAAAATGGTTATGATGAGCTAAAAAGACAAATTGATATTGCTCAAAGAAGGATTAAGGCACAAAGAACATATATTGCGTTGGAAACTCCTGCACGGTATACGGAAAACTTAGTTTATCATTTAAGAAAAGACTATAAATGGGTTGTATTTGTCCCTCCATATGAGGTTGCACAAAATAGAGAACAAAGAAGATTAAAAGGACTAAAGAGTGATGAAATAGATTGTGGATCGGTAGCTGATTTGATGTTAAGAGGTGAATTTAACATGGTATGTGATGAAAAGAGTTTATATTTAAGGTTAAGAAATCTTGTTTATTGGAGGGAACAGAAGTTAATAATGAGGGCAATGATAAAGAATCAGTTACACCATAGATTTGAGAAAATATACCCTGGAATGAATACGGACTATGGAGAAACAAAAAAATTATTTACTAAACCATATTTATCATTTCTGCATATCGGACTATTAAATACCCAATTAACATCAAAAGAGATTATGGAATGTGATAATGAAATATTGTTGAAACAATTTAATTATAATAATCATCCTATAGGTCCATTTCAAATTAAGTTACTAAAAAAAAGAATAGGAGAGATGTTGTTGCCGGAAGAAAGAGTATCAAAAGTAGAGATTGAATCTTTGGCAAAAGATATGGAGTTATTGAGATTTTATGATGTTGTTATTGAAAAGGTTGAGAATGAAATTGTTCAGTACGGTTCTCAGACATTAGCAAAGTATTTATTTGACCAAATAGCAGGTGTAAGTAATCTTAGTGCTTCTGTATATGTAGGAGTAATAGGTGACCCTGTAAAATATAAATCAGCTGGTCATATTTATTCTTATGCTGGATTGAATCCAAAAAGAAGACAGAGTGGAAAAATGAATTTAACATCAATTGGGATAAGCAGAATAGGTAATTCTTTACTAAGATGCTTGTTGTTTAGGATAGCATCTCAAGTAATTTTATGTAACTCATTTTTTAAAGACTATTATCATAAACTGAGAGTTGATAAAAGGAAGAGTTGGAAAGAGTCAAAGATAATAATATGTAGAAAATTAAATAATATCTTTTTTGCTTTAATGAGGGATAAGGCTGAATATAACAAATAAGCTGCTGGAAGTTCGTCATGAGGTATAGGCTTAAAAGCCTTTTTTTTCGATTGAATATTCTCTAGTTGCAAAATGAATACGTTAAATCATTTAAGCTTAAAGCTTGTCAATATGTTTTGTATCGTTTGCAATTGTGTGAGAAACCAGCAGCTTATTTACCTGTCCTAGTATGGCCATCATATTCATGTTGACGAATTGGATAATTAAACGTATATTCGGTACACTATTTGCTTATATTTTAAGCATTGGGATAATCTTTCTATTATAAATTGGAGGAGAAGATGAAGATTAAAGGTCTAATTATTATTGCTCTGTTGTTGCTTATTTCCATTCCCGCACACGCTTTTATTTATGAGATTACCCCGATAGGCCCGCAGAATTATTCCATTGCCTCAGCCATAAATGATTTGGGTCAGGTTGTAGGGTACGGACTTTATTCCTCGCAGGCATTTGTGTGGGAAGATGGAACAACGACGACATTGGAAGGGGCTAATAGCGTGGCTTATGACATTAACAATTTAGGCCAGGTTGTAGGATCTTCTGGAAATCAAGCGTCACTCTGGGAGAATGGGACAAGGACAATACTGGGCTCATCGGTATCTGGTTCTGCTAACGCAATAAATAATTACGGTCAGATTGTGGGAAATGAATTTTCAGTTGGAGCGTTTTATTGGGATGGGGAGATGAATGCTTTGGGCTTTATTGGTTCGAGTGCGGAAAATATAAACGATTTGGGTCAGGTCGTGGGAAGAGATCAGGACGGCAATGGGGTTCTCTGGCAAAACGGGATAATGACAAACTTGGGGATTGGTATGGTCTCAGCATATTCTGATATAAATAATTCCAGTCAGATTGTAGGCCGCACAATAAATTATCCGTTTCTTTGGCAGAATGGTGTAATTACTGATTTGAATGTTCCGTGGTCCCTTCATGTTGCTCTCAATGATGCTGGTCAGATTGTGATTCCCGATGATTATGGGCATGCATTTCTTTGGCAGAACGGAGAAGTGATTGACCTACTCAATAC
Organism: Omnitrophica WOR_2 bacterium RIFOXYA2_FULL_38_17; assembly: GCA_001805965.1. Taxonomy (GTDB): domain Bacteria; phylum Omnitrophota; class Gorgyraeia; order Zapsychrales; family Zapsychraceae; genus Zapsychrus_A; species Zapsychrus_A unditaenarius. The sequence goes on from MHHG01000018.1 coordinate 20,286, forward strand.
AGTACCTTCTGATTCAGGTTGGACTGGTTTGGGCGTGAGCGATATAAACAATAAAGGACAGATAGTGGGAAATGGTTGGTTTCAAAATGAGTTTCGGATGTATCTTATGACGCCAGTCAATAACGCTGTCCCAGAACCAACAACACTCCTTCTATTTGGCACAGGACTAGCAGGCGCATTCTTCAGGAAACGTAGTGTTTAGCATAAGCTAATTTTTTACTTTTAAACACCACTAGCGGTCACGCTCACGTTCTAGGTTGAACGTTTAGAGCCTCGGTTAACATTCCTACCTACCATATCCTTTTCTCTTTACTTGCAATTCTTTGGGCAGTAGAATAACAAAATGTTACTACATGCTATAAATGTGTAATTAATAATAGGGCAACTCGCAAGGGTTGTCTTTTTTTGTTAGGGGGATAGATGAGATTAAGAGTTCTTAAGGGTTCAACATCATTGTGGTATCTATATGGCATTGCTTTGTTCTTAGTTTTTATCTTTGTCTTTGAAGGTGTTTTTAATATTCCTAAAACAGCTCCCATTTTAAGTTTCGTCATACAGCAGTACTTTATTCAGTTTATAGTATTGGGTGTATTCTTAACGCTACTATACATAAACAACAAAAACTCAGCGGATATTTCAGATTTAAAGAATACTATTGAGGAACATAATCAATTAATTAGGGAAGATATTGATGTTTTGAAAGGAGAAAAATGAAAAGAAAGTTTATATTAATTCTGGTTTTGTTTTTGTTTACAGGGTGTGCCCCACTTACTTATCGAACTAATAGTGCTTTTGACACATATTTTAAAGAGAAGAAAAGGGTGCTTGTTTTGAGCCCAGATATGAAAATATACAAATTAACAGCAGGAGGCGTAGATCAGTATCAAGAAGATTGGAGTTTTGAGTCTAATAAATATATGAAGGATGAGATTAAGAGTGAATTGGACTCTTTTAAAACAATTGATTTTGCTTATTTAGATACTAATTCTTTGGGGCAAGCTGATAAGCAGTTTATCGATGAGCAAAAGAGCATTTATTATACAGTTGCATCAAGCGTTGTAGTTCATACTTATGAACCAGCATTGCTTATGAAGCATAAATTAAAGGACTTTGATTACACCATGGGAATAGAGTTAAGCGAAATTAAAAATATTCAAGATGCAGAGGTGATATTGTTTGTCAGTGGAAGAAACTATATCTGGACAGCAGGAAGAGCATCTCTTGCATTTCTAAGCGGAGCAGTGGGGTTATTCACGGGAGTATATTTGCCTGTTCCTGCAGGAAAGGAATTGCTTGCTGCGTCTTTAGTGGACGTAAAAACTGGTGATATACTCTGGTTTAATTATCTGGCAATGCCTGGGGATATGCGAATGGAGAAAACTGTTCGCCGATTGAGCAAAAAACTCTTTAGAGATTTTCCAGAAGAATGGAGGGATACAGTTAGGTGGGAGTTGAGAAAGGAGCAAGGTAATGAATAAAGTAACAAGTATGGTTCTAATCTTGTTTGCTACAACCTTTCTAATTTCTTGTGCATCAACGAATTTCGAAAATATTGAAAATATAAGCAAGTTTGAGCATGTTGAGGATGAAAAAAGCTTATGGAAAGAAGTTGAAGAAGTTCAAAAAAAACTTGTAAATAGTAGTGCTATTTATCCGGATAAAGATTTACAGAATTATGTTAATGGTGTATTAGACAAGCTAGTAGCAGGGAATGAAGTCAATTGGGGGGCTGATATTGAAGCCCATGTTATTTATAACTCAGATTTTAATGCGGCGATGTGGCCTAATGGTTTTATGATTGTGCATACTGGTTTATTAGCGCATCTTGATAATGAGGCGCAGTTGGCAACTATTTTAGGGCATGAGTTGACGCATTTCTTGCATCGACACTCTTTAAAAAGTCGCAATAAACTGGTTAATATAACTGCAGCATTGGGGACAATAAGAGTTGCAGCTGTTGGAGCTGCATACGGCTTAGCTTATAATGGATATGATCCATCGGGTATAGATGATTTGCACAATGCGATAGCTCTTGGTTTTGAGGGGGCATACTATGGCTATAGTCGGGCTACAGAATTTGATGCTGATGAGGGAGGATTCGATCTTGTTAAAGAACGAGGATATGATGTTAAGGAAGCTAAAGCTGCTATGGAAAATATGTTAGTTGCAACAGAGCTAGTTGAAAAAAAGGGTGAAATTCCTTATTTTTACAGTTCGCATCCTAAAACAAAGTTGCGTATTAAAAATTATTCAAAATTTATTAATGACCTTTCTAAGGATGTCGATTTAAAATCAACAATTAGTAATGGTGAACAAGAGTATATGAATCACATAAAAAATATGCTGATTGATAACCTAAGTCTTGATATAAAAAAGAAAAATATCAAATTGGCAAAACGACAGATTGAAAGGTATTCAAAAGCATATTCGGATGATTATAAAAGCTTATATTATGAAGCAATGATTTTGCTTCGAGAAGACAAAAAAGATGAAGCAATTGAAAAGCTCTCAAAGTCAAAGCAGTTAAATTCCCAGCATCCTGATACTTTAAAAGAGCTTGGTGTGTTGTTGTACAAAAAGGGGGATAAAGATGAAGCAAAAGACAATTTTAGAAATTATTTAATTTTACAACCAGACGCTAAAGATGCAGACTTTATAAGGAGGTATTTAGATGAATAACAGAATAAAAGGATTGTTTGTTAATGTTGTTTTGGTTTTCTTGTTGGTAGGTTGTGCCACTATCAAACTTATTGAAGAAAAAAATGTAAAATGGAAGAGTGGAAAGTTTTCTTCTGAGTTGCCAACTGGGTGGTCGAAATATTCGTGGCCGGGAAATATTTTATCGTTGACTCGAGATGGTTCCTACTTGCAATATATTTTTATTAGTAAGACAAAAACTAACAAGGAGTTGCAAAAAACAAAAAAGAAGATAACGGAAGATTTATTGCTTCAAGAATTATCTGAAATTATTAAAGATGAACTTAGCTTGTCTGATGGAATTACTAATTTTGAGGTAATATCTCAAAAGCCAGCAAACATAGATGGAATAGATGCTTTCAGGTTAGAGTATATTTTTAAGAATAGTGAGATGGTAGATTATCATGGTGTTGTTTATGGCTTTGTTTTTAAGAAAAAATATTATGAAATTAGCTACTGTGCAATGCAGCAACACTATCATGCTGTAAGTATTGATGCTTTTGAGAAATTTATTAAAAATTTTAAGGTTGAGCAATCTTGAAAAATACAAATATAGCTTTATCTTTAGTGTTAGTTATATTTCTTAATCAGCAACTATCTGAAGCGAGAAGTGGGTGTTGTTCGCATCATAGCGGTGTTTGTGGTTGTCTGTGTTGTGATGGTTCGCCTCTATCATCAACATGTGCCCCCTATTATCCTTATTGTAGTACTTCTTCAAAAATTGTTCCAAAATTAGATTATCAAAAAAAGAATATTTTTCCTAATAATGTATATTCAACCACTAATGTAAAAATTAGTGAGTTGATTGATGATGTAGGTATATTTGAAGACAAAACAAATAAAGAGTTATACAGGGTAGAACGGGTAATTGATGGGGATACGCTTCTATTAACCAGTGGCGAAAGAGTCCGATTAATAGGTATAGATACCCCTGAGAGCAAACCTAATGACAAAGCTAAGAGAGATGCCACGCGAGAAGGTAAGGATATTGAAACTATTACTAAGATGGGCAAAGAGGCAGCTGAGTTTGTTAAAGCTTTGATTAAGCCAGGTGATGAGGTAAGGATTGAGTTTGATGTTCAAGATAGGGATAAGTATGGCAGATTATTGGCGTATGTTTATAAGTTAATATGCTTAAATGATTGTCAAATATATTTCGTTAAAGATGAATATTCCAAATTAGATGACGGGTGGTATGAGTTTATTAACGCTACGATTATCAAAGAGGGCTACGCATCACCAATGACCATTCCGCCAAATGTTAAGTATGCAGATTTGTTTAAGGAGTTGTATAAAGAAGCTCGTGAGAACAACCGAGGATTGTGGAGGGAAGAATGAAACGGATAGCTGGGTTTGTTGTAATTATATTTATTTTATGGACATTGTTGCCTTTTGCATATGCAGACGATAAGGAAGTGTACAAAGAGGGTATTAAGTATCTTGAAGCTGAAAATAACGACCTTGCTTTTCTTAAATTTAATCATATTGTAGAAATCTATATAAATTCTAAATATAGAGATGAGGCTTTATTTAGGGTTGGAGAGTATTATTTTAATTCTAAAAACTTTATACAGGCGAAAAGAAGACTTAAAGAGCATAAAGGGTCATATGCCGAGAGTATTTATAAGGATAAAGTTGAGGTACTTTTAAAGGAGATTGAGTTGTTTGAATTGAAGAGAGAAGCGGATAAGTTTTACGATAAACGAGCATGGGAGGCAGCGTTAAGTCTTTATGAAAAAGTGCTTAGCCTCGATAAAGATAATTCTGCTGTACAGAAGAAAATTAATACTTGCAAAAAGAGCAGAGCTTATGAAACGTCCAAGTTATTAGTGCAAAAAGGTGATGCTTTATTGCAAGAAAAGCAATTTGAGAAAGCTTCAAAATTATATTCTCAGGCATTAAAGGCAGACTCTTCTAATAATTCTGCAAAAGAGAAGTTGTCTGAATGTGAAGAACGGATTTCTTTGCAAAAAGAGCAGGAAGAGCAGACAAGGGCTTTTATTCTTGAGCAGAAAGAAAAAGGTCTGGTGGAATATAATGGTAAATGGGTGACGCTTGAAGAGTATATGGAGGAGAAAGAAGCTACTGAAAAGGCTAAAGAGAAACAGTTGGAAGAATATAAAAAGAGGCGTTATTCAGATAGTACGAATTATGAGGAGATTTGTCTTTATGCAAAAGCGGCAGTTTTGTCAAACCTTAAATCTCCCTCAACAGCTAATTTTAGTGTTTGTGACAAGAACACAGTAAGTCAAAAAACAATAGGAGAGTATGAAGTTTTTGGATATGTTGATGCTAATAATCCTATGGGTGGACAGATGAGGTCTGATTGGTATGTTGTTCTGAAAGTAGATTTGTTGAATAAGTATGTTCTAAAAGATATTGATATTAACACATATGAATAATTCTGTTTGGGGCTGGTATTTAAGGAGTTATATAAAGAGGCTCGAGATAATAATAGAGGGTTATGGGGTAATGATGCTCCATCGCATAACAAGAATTTATCCGAATGTCAAAAGGCAGGTGGTCGGTTAACAAAAACAAGGGAATGTGATGGTTCTGAAAGTGTTTGGTGTTTCATCTCGGAAAAGGAAGAATGTTATGCAGACCAAGTTAGCAAGGGAAAGTGTACGGTTGGAGAATATTCAGAGGAGTTAAGAGGAATTGTTGGTATTAGTCCACGAGTTCTTTGTGATAGTGAACAATAAAAAGGAGTTGTGAAAATCAAAAAAACATTTAACAAAAAAGCCTCAGCATTAATTGTTGTATTAATTGCTCTTGTAATTATTGCAATAATGTTTTCTTTAAGTATGCGTAAAAAAGAACCTGGAGCTAACAATAATTCAAAAGGATTCTTAAAGGAATCGGGAGTGGATGCTTCAAGTTATAAAAGTACGCTTGATAGCACAAAAAAAGTTATAGCAGACGTGGAAGCTTCACGAGAAAATGTGGATTATTAAATTTTAGGGGTACAATTATTATCTAGGCAAGCCGAAAGGTTTGTCTTTTTCTGTGTTGATAAATTAATTGGACTATAAATATTTCCAGTAGGAGTTCCTATGAATATATTTAAAGCAGTATTTCGAACTCAAAAACAAGACTGTATCCATTTATATGATGAAGCTAAAAAGAAAAAACCTGGTAAGGCAGAAAAAGAATATTTAAAGCTTATATTATTAACAAAGCCACCGTTTGATTATCAGATTGATATAGTACTGGAAAGAATTTTGAAAGATTTTAAGTCAATAGATAAATTAGCAGATTTTATAGATAAAATACCTGTCGATGATGATATGTGGAAAAGCAGAGCAAGAAATATTAAAATTTACAAAAAACAAATAGAGCATAGAAATATGTTATTCTTTAAAGAATTTTGGTTAGAATAAAAGTTTTAGAAGTAAAATGTTAATTATTATAAGAAGGATCGTAAATGACTTTCAGGTAGATACTCTGATGGTCGGATTAGTCCAAGATGCTTTACAAATTATATAAATAGTTATAATATAAGAACTTAAGTTTCTGTGTAAATTTGTTGTGTATTCTAAGGTTTTTTGTGCTAACCGGGTGCTAACAAATTGTTTGTTTTTTCCGGAAGTAATTTTATGAAAAGAAAAAAGAATATATTATTGAACTCTAAACCGGAATATTATGATGATATTCTAATTCACCCGATTATTTTTGATGGAATAAAGAAGGTGTATTCAGTTGAAATATGGTTAAGACGTATATTCATGATAATTCTTGATATTTCCTATGGAAAGGACTATGCAGATAAGATTCCTAAAGAGTTAAGGCAGAAGTTAATTGATAGGATGCGCCCTTTTAAGGATTTAGCGTATGTTTATGAGAGGAAGAGTTGGCATCTTATTGAGACAGCGTGGCTTGATGAATTTGGATCATTATTAATAGATAATGAGGTTAAAAGTCTTTTTAGGGATTTTACAGGGACAACCGTAGGAATGTTTAAAGAGAATATAAAAGGGTTTATTAACTTAAGAAATCTTATAGCGCATAATCATGGATTTTCGGTCGAAGCAATGTCTGAGCTTGAACGCCTAGAAAAGTATTTTAAAAAAATGAGAAAAATTTTTCTAAAAAATATTTACAACAACAGTATTAAAAATATCTATTCCAATGTAGCAATGAAAGACCCATCAGGACAAAAGTATTCCATTGATGGTTATATGTCTGTTGGTTCAAAATTTGATATTACCGAAGATGGCGAGATTCCTTTTAAACCTGATGAGGAAATATTTTTATATAAGATACTCAAAAACAATATTGATCTTAAATGGCCCCTATCAATTCATGTAGACAAGCTAAAACATAATTATGTGATTACATATGTTAACCAAGATAATAAATTAAGAGTAGAAGGAGATCCCTCCTTTTCTAAAGTATCAGAGAAGAATTACTCAGCGCTTGTTGATAAATTCTCTATGATTGACGATATTGTTTCCGCATTTTTAGTTTGTAAGTACTATATAGTATTTTTGATACCTACAGCACTGGTAAAAGATAATCCAATAAAAAAGGCTGATGTTCTAATGAATGCTATTAGCGAGATCCATAGGGATTTATTTTCTAAAAGAAAGTCTATAAAAAAGGAAAAATTTGAGAATTATTTCTATCCCAAGATATGGTTGCTAGACAAAATAATGAAGGAAAATAAGAGCTTTATGACTGTCTGGAAAGATGATTCAGTAGGCTTACAGATTCCTATAGGAAATGATCCGCTTGATATTGATTCGGATGATTAATCTAGGGGACATTAGGTCGGCACCCTGAAGGTCAGGGATAGATAAGCATCTCAAATTAAATAGGTTAAGGAATAGAAATGCTGCCCTGGCTATCAGGGGGCTAACATTCGACTAAACTATAAAATGAAATGGGAGAACTAATGAATATAAAAGAATTACTAGATTTGATTTTTAAGAATCCTAATACTAAATATGGACTGGTAGAATTCGAAGGTATTAATTTTGAACAAGTTCTTTCGATATCTGAGGATAAAGGAAAGTATTTTGTTAATTGCTTAAAGAGAAATAAGCCTATTCAGATTTACTCTGATAAAAAATCGGCTCCTGAAGAAATTATTCGGCAGCTCTGGCTATATAAGCTTCTTAATTATTACGGCTATCCACTTGACAAGATAGAAGTTGAGAAAGAAATCCATTTCGGCACGCAAGTAAAGGAAAAAGCAGCAGATATCATTGTATTTCAGGATGATGGTAAAACACCGAGGATAATCATCGAGTGTAAAAAACCAGAACGTGATGATGGAATAGATCAGCTAAAATCATATTTGAATGCTGAGGGTGCTGTTATTGGAGTTTGGTCGAATGGAGCTGAAAGAGTTATTCTTTATCGTCCCTATCCTAAAGAATTTGAAGATACTTTGACTGACATTCCAAAGCGTGATCAGACCATTGATGAGGTGTTAGATGAAAAATGGACACTTGAGCATATAAGGACTAATCGTGATCATTACAACATCAAAAGTATTATTCAGCAGTTGGAGGAGTTAGTTCTCGCCAATTCCGGCGAGGATGTGTTCAATGAAATCTTTAAGCTCATTTATGCAAAACTTTATGATGAGAAAGAAGCACGTAATCGTCCGGGCCATGAAGTTCACTTTGTTAAATCAAAAGACCCACGAGTTACTTATGAAAGAATTAATAAATTGTTTAAGGGAGCTATTCAAAAATGGCCAGGTATTTTTCTTCCCCAAGAAAGCATTAGATTGTCTCCAGAACATCTTAATGTGTGTACGGGTCCTTTGCAAAAAACATTATTCCTTGATGACCGTAACCTGACCGTAATGGACCAAACATTTGAGTATCTTATGCCAGATGTTGCTAAATCTAAACAAGGGCAGTATTTTACGCCACGTCATGTGATCGATATGTGTGTAAAGATGCTTAATCCTAAGAAGAACGAATATGTTATCGATCCAGCATGTGGGTCTGCTGGGTTTCTTGTGCACGCTATGCAGTGGGTTTGGGATAATGATTTAAAGCATGGTGATAAAGAATCACAAGTTGAATATGCATCTGAATGTCTATGGGGGATTGATTTCGAAGAAAAAGCAGTAAAAATTGCAAGAGCGTTGATGCTTATTGCTGGAGATGGTCGATCGCACATTTTCAAGCTTAATTCACTTGACCCAAAGGATTGGATGTTTGATGATTCGGAACGATTAGATGCGCGTGGGAAGCTTTCTAAAATGTTACAGCAATTAGAAAATTACGAGCAAAACGAAGATAATAAGAAAAACTTTCGATATTTTAATTTTGATGTGGTGCTTACGAATCCCCCGTTTGCTGGAGAAATTAAGCAAAAAGATTTGCTTAAGAATTTTTATCTTGCGCGAAATAAACAAGGGAAGATACCGAACAAGGTTGAGCGCGATATTCTATTTATTGAACGTGATTTGAACTTTCTCAAACCAGGCGGACGTATGGCCATTGTCCTTCCCCAAGGTAAATTTAACAATACCAATACAGAGTTTATCCGTAACTATCTTTTTGAAAAAACACGCATTCTTGCAGTGGTTGGATTAGACACTAACACTTTTAAGTTACCTGCGCCTGCTAAAGGAACTAGTACAAAGACAAGTATATTGTTTGTACAAAAATGGAAAGAGGATGAAAAGCCTCTGACTGATTACCCTATTTTTATGGCCACAAGCCAAAAGACAGGAAAAAATAACAGTGGAGACTATATCTACAAAAAAGATGATCATGGGAACTATGTTGAAAATGAATATGGAGAGCGACTTGTTGATCATGATTTAAATGAAATTGCAGAAGGTTTTATAAATTTTGCAAAAGAACAACATTTTGATTTCTGGGGATAAATATAATGACTGATTTGAACCAGAAAGAGAAAATAAATGAATGGTATACACAAGCACTGCATGAACAGTTTAATCCATTTATTAAATTATGGATCAGTTTTAATGGGTGGTATAAATGGAAGTTTCCGGATGCGAATACAGATAAAAAGGCAATTGATAAATGCAAACAAAGCGGGGATCTTTTAACCTATTATCAGCGATGTTTTTCAGATAATCAATTTTGTGATTACCTTGATAGACTCGGCAGGGAATTGAATACACGCCCACTTGAGAATTTAACGCGCCCGAGAGATAAAAAATTGGTACTGAGCAAGCTTGAAGATGAACAGGGGAACATTAGCTATCTTGATAACAGTACTGAGGCATTTAAGAATTATTTAGATGTGATATACCGTGTAAGATGCAATCTTTTCCATTGCGAGAAATCGCCTAATAGTGAGAGAGATAAACTAATAGTTGAGTGCGCATATAAAACATTAAGTTCAATGATGAAGCAGATTATTGATACTTTTTAAGGAGCAAATCAAATGGCTGTTTGGTCAATAATAAATAAAAATGAAATTGAAGGTTCATCTCGAATAGATGCTGAATATTATCAACCCAACATCTTAGATGCCGCTAATGCGGTATTAAAATCTTCCCATAGCACTTTGGGGTCATTGGTTAAAAATGGTTATCGTGTTGTATATGAAAATACAAAAATATTAACTGAAGAAGAAGTGAATCACGATAAAGATTGTTTGTTTATGCAAGCAGCTAACATTTCGAGTGATGGTTTGTCTTTTGATGTTGAAAATATGGGATATGTGCATGAAGCTGATTGGATTAGATATCCTAAGGGGAGAGTGAATGAAGGCGAAATTCTAATTGAAGTCAAAGGCCAGGCAGAAAAAGTCGCAATTGTTCCGTCTTATGTTCCTGAACGAACACTTGTAAGCGGGACTTTATACAAATTATGTTTGAAAAAAGGGCTATCCCATGAATATTTATTTGCATACATGAGTAGTAGATATGGGAAATTGTTAAGGGATAGATTGAAAACAAATACCTTGATCGCATATGTTTCAAAGCCAGATTTGTACTCTATTCCTGTTTATTTACCAGGCAAAGAAACAGAGCAAGAGATTAAAGAGCTTATCAAAGAATCGTATAAAGTTGTGCAAGAAGCTAAATCTATGTATTCTAAGGCAGAAGAGATAGTATTAGTTGAAATAGGATTAAGGAAATTAGATATAAAAGATGATTTATTTTATACTGCATCGTTAAACGAGGTAAAAGATTGTAATCGTATTGATGCTGAGTATTATATCCCAAAATACAAAATTTTAATGCACCATATTGCTAAATTTTCTCCTCAACAATTAGATGATCTTGGTAGATTTAAAAAAGGCATAGAGCCTGGCAGTGAGAAATATGAAGATCAAGGAGCTCCGTTCATCCGGGTTAGCAACATATCTAAGATGGAGTTGAACGATAATAATCAGAAGTATTTAGCAAAAGAATATTACAATGAATTAAGAAGAAATTATGAGCCCAAGATAGATGAAATGTTGCTTACTAAAGATGCTACACCCGGGATTGCATATATCTTAAAAGAAAAGGTGGAAGGCATTATATCAGGAGGAATTATTCGAGTTAAATTAAATCCAGGAGTAAAAAAAGAATATGTGGCCCTTGTTATTAATTCGCTTATAGGGCAAATGCAGATTAAACGTGATGCTGGGGGAGCTATTATAAATCACTGGAGACCCGATCAGATTAGAGCTATGGTAATTCCCATGCTTAGTCAACCAATACAAGAAAAAATAGAAGAAATATGTTTAGAGTCATTCAATAAAAGAAAAGAAGGAAAACGATTGCTAGAACAAGCAAAAAGTAAAATTGAGGCAATGATTGATAGGTAAGTGTATTGGATTTATTGTGTGACGATAATTGACTTTGGCCAGAAAAAACAAACATAAGATAATAGATAAAAGAATGAAAACAAAAAGAACGAAAAAAAATGACAGTATTTGTCCTGATTATAATCCAGAGATATGTAAATATGTTGATTCGCCAAGAATTTGTGCATTTGTAAGAAGCGACAAAAAGTGTAAAAAACCAAGTAAGACCGGGAAGAATGCCATAGAAAACTCGAAATCAAAAACTAGGAGCAAATCAAATGGGCTTCGACCTAAGTAGAAATAGTATTGTTTTATCAGAATCAGAGCGTGATTTACTGAAAGAATTGTGCGTAAAGCACGGAGTCTCTACAGCTATGCTTGAAGATCTACTCAAAGTAGAAAAAGAATATCAGCTTAAAGAGCGCAGATTTGGTATTTATGAGAAGTTGCGGCAGATAATAGAGGCGTATTGATTATGAAATTCTTAAAATTATTTATTGATAATTATAAAAGCTTCCAAAAACCGGTAGAGATCAATCTGGATATAACAGATGCGGACAAAAATATTGTTCTCATTGGTGGAATGAATGGTGCAGGAAAGACAGCGATATTAGAAGCGATTAATATTTGTTTATATGGCGAAAGGAAAGAAAAGCTTTATAAAGCGATCAATCGAAGGGAATTGGACAAGGGTAACGGAAACATATTGTTTGAGCTGCATATTTTGCTTGATGATGGTGATGTTTTAAAAGTTAAAAGATCGTGGCGGTGTGCTTCCCACGGATTGAATAAAATAACTTCCTCAGATTTAGAAGAAAAGCTGGTTTTAGTTCGTAATGAGCAGCGTCTTGCTATTTCAGATCAAGGGGGGTGGCAGGACTTTCTTGAAAAAACTATTCCTTATGGCATTTCTCAATTTTTCTTTTTTAATGGTGAAAAAATTGAATATATGGCATCTGATGAGGATTCAGAAGGCAGATTGAAAGAATCCATAGAAGCATTGCTGGGCATTGAGAGAGCCAAGCAATTATTGAGAGATTTAGAAGAACTTAGGAAAGAACAACGCAAAAAACGAAGCGATATTACTGATGATGATATTAAGGCGAAGGAGATTCAGCTTGATTCTGATAGAAAGAAGATCGAAGAATGGAAAAAGGAATTAAGTTTTCTTGAAAAAGAATTAAATGAGCTAAATGAAAAGGCCAGTGATTTGGAAACGGAGTTTACAAAACGGTTTGGAATCTCTTCTTTCGGGAGCTCTGGATTAAAGCAGGATGAGATTAGACTGGTTCAATTGAATTCACGAAAAGCGGAGATAGATAAGGAGATACGCGAATTTTGTACCAATATTCTTCCTTTTAGCCTTTTATCAAATAAATTCTTTTTGGTTCTTGATCAAATTCAAAAGGAGCGTCAATTTAGACAAGCGAAGCATGGCTTAAAAGCACGTGAGGAGTTAGTAGACCAGCTTATTGAGAAATTGTACCAACCCGATTGTGTCGCATGTAATAAACCATTTGACATAAAGAAAAAAGACTATCTGCAAAAAGAGATTTTGAGTGTATTTCAAGAAAATGCGCGTCAGAAAGAAGAATCGTCGGATGTTGAACCAATTTTGAATTTATCAGAAATGGATGAGCGAAAAATAGAAGCTCAGTTATCTAATGAGCGGGGTGTTGTAAATTTGAAAGAATTATTAAATGAGCGGGAATCGGTTATTAAAGAAGTGCAAAAATTAGAGGGGATACTTAAAAAAACATCTGTTGATAATGAAGATAAAGATGCTTTGAGGGAACTTCAAATTCAGAGGGATGAAATCCAGCAAAATATTGGAAGACGTAAACAGGAAATAAGATATTTGGATGAACGTATCGCAGAGAAAGACGCCGCTATTTCTTCGATGGAACGCGAACTAACCACTCTATACGAGAAATACACACAGGACAAGGGTAAGGTTGATATTATTGTTAAAATTGGTTCTGCGACAAAAGTATTAACGGAATTTATTGAGCGGCTTCGAGTGAATAAATTGGAAGAACTTAGACAGCATATTTTTACTATGTATCGTATGTTAGCTAGCAAAAGCGATTTAATTGCTGATATTGTGATTGATCCTTTGACTTATCGGATAAAAATTATTGATAAACATGGGACATCAGTGAACAAACAAAATTTATCTGCTGGGGAAAAAGAAGTTTTTGCTATTTCATTATTGTGGGGATTAGCGAAAACATCAAAATATAAATTGCCGGTTATTATCGATACTCCGTTGGCTCGATTGGACAGCTTGCATAGAGACGCTATTGTTTCTAAATATTTTCCCGAAGCCGGTGAGCAGGTGGTCATTTTATCAACTGATACAGAAGTTGACCAAAATTATTACAAGCGGCTTGAGCCACATCTTTCAAGGGTTAATAAGTTATTGTTTGACCGATATCGAGAACTAACGACTTTGGAAGAAGGATATTTTTGGGGAGAAAATAATGGCAGATAGGATCATTACTTCAGAGATGACTGAAAAAACTTTGAGGAAAATAAGCAATGAAACAGGCATAGAAATATCTTCTTTAGCGAGATTATCTATTGCACTATCTATCCGATTTTATAATTATCAGGAGTTACAGTTAAATGATACTAAGGGGCGTGAAATTAGGCGACAGTCTCTTTTTGGTCGAGAAGAACAGCTATACAAAATTATTTTAAATGTTTTACATAAAAAAGATTTCTCTGATGATGAATTTGTGTCTAATGACTCTGTTGTTAAGAAACATGTTGAACATGGGGTGCAATTGATGGCTCAAATGTATGAAGAGGTCAATTATGATGCCTCAGAATTATTAGCACGTTTAGGTAGTTTAGTTGAGGATAAAGGTGTTTCTTATGCACCTTCAGATGTTCCAAAAATCAATGTTCATGTGGGAACGGATCAATTGACGAAGGATAAGATATTTTTTGAAATAAATAATACTATTCGCCACGCTAATTCACATTTGGCTATTATGGGAAAACCTGGTGTTGGTAAGACACAGGTGCTTTTGAAAATACTTGCTGACATAAGGCAGTTATCAAATTACCAGACTAATTTTATCTTTTTTGATTATAAGGGCGATGTAGCCAGCTCGGGGAAATTTACATCAGCTACAAGAGCGAAGGTCTTTAAGCTTCCTGAGCAAATTCTGCCAATAAATCCTTTTATGCTTCCTGATTATACTGAAACGCAGGTTAAGATATCTGCTAAGGAAAAGGCTGAATCATTTGCTTCCATCAATAGACAATTTGGAACGGTACAGAAGGGAAATTTAACCGAGGCCATAAAAAGGGCTTATGATGCCCGTAATGGATTTGAGAAAAGGTATCCTGATTTTAGTGAAGTGGCTAATATTGTTCAACAAATGTATGAGGATAATAACAAAAAGCCAGATTCTTTGGTTGAAATATTGAAAGATTTTTCTGAATTTGGTATTTTTTGGGACCATTCTCGTTCTGATAAATTGATTAATAGAGTTTCTGAAGAAAGTTTTATTGTCGATTTGCATCAGTTGCCGGTCCTAAAAGAGCTTGTTGCATATTTAGTCATAGAAAGGCTTTACAAAGAGATGGCGTCATTGCCAGATTCTTTGACAAAAGATGGGAACAGATTTATTCGTACAATTTTAGTTATTGATGAGGCGCACAATTATCTATCTCAGAAGAATCCATTTTTACAAAGAATAATTCGAGAAGGACGTTCGAAAGGCATTGTTGTCTTTTTCGCTTCGCAGTCTCCGAATGATTATATGCAGGACTTCTTTGATTTTCAGGAGTTATTAGAATTTTCAATGATATTTGCATGTGATGGTGTATCGGCAAGTGCAGTTGAACGATTGCTAGGATGTAGCCGCACTACAGCAAAAAGTTTACAGCAGATGGTTGCTAAATTAAAGCCATTTCAAGTAATAACAAAAGGCATTTCAGATACTGATGATTATACGGTATTTAAGGGTGAGGCATTTTATAAGAACTATTGATGGACAGTGAACCTGAAGGTCAGTGAGCAGTAAATGTTTTGCGCTATCAATGAGTTAGTATTAAGTTAGTTGCTATGGGCTAACAATTGACTAACAAAGCGTTAATTATAATATGTATGAAACTTGCTGTTATTAATCAGCTATATGAGGGGTAAGTATGGATGATAAATTAGTTAATATCTTACAGTTACAGATAGAAAAGTGCGAAATAATATTAAATGAGTATGTAGCAGATAGATCTGATTATTCTCTTTATGTTTTAGAGAATAAGAGTGGTCAATGGATAACAGAGACAGAAAATTATTTAAAATATGCAATTGAAAACAAGCAATATCAAGAAGAGTTTAAAGAACGCAGAGTATATGATGGAGATGGTTATAATAATGCCATAAATTCCGTCGGTACCCTATATGAGAAATTAGGTTATCTAAATTCATTTGTAGAATTATTAAAAGAGGGTTATATATCTAGCAAGCCTGTTATTCTAAAAAATAATAAGAATTCAAGAGATGTTTTTGTTGCAATGTGGTTTGATGAACAAATGGATGAATTTTATAACTCTGGCATTAAGCCGACGATAGAAAAATTAGGATATAATCCATTGAGAGTTGATGAGCATCAGCACAACAATAAAATAGATCTTGAGATTATTTCTCAAATTGAAAAAGCTGCATTCTTAGTAGCAGATTTAACAGGAGATAGAGGCGGAGTATATTATGAAACAGGTTATGCGAAAGGTTTGGGAATCCAGGTTATTTATTCTGTTAGATGTGATTATCATAAGAAAGTACATTTTGATATTGAACATGAAAATTTAATTATTTGGGATAACATAAAGGTATATTCACAAAAATTAGAAAAAAGAGTAAGTGGAACTTTTGGTGTGTTTAAGAACTCTTACAAAAAAAATGAAATAGATTGGGAAGAATAAAACTAAAAGAATTCAGAAATAATTAATTTTAAAACTATTTGTGAATAATAATTATTTGCTAGGAAGAACGAATATCTTCAATTTCAACAATTATTATCTCCATCGATAAAATGCGTTGCCAATAAAGATAGTACATCTTGGATTATGACTAAGATGTCGAGGTTAATATATTCTCTATAATAGTCTATTTTATGGTTTAGAATTTTAATTGTACCTCCTTATTTTTTTAATTTTTCTCATGTATTTTAAGAAAAAGCTGTTATTATTATATTAGAAACAATCATATTAGAAATGATTGTAAGAAGCATAGAAGTAAAACAACTATAGAATTGTGATTAATAGAACTTGAAGGGAGTTTATCTTCAAGTCAATAGGGAAAATCACAAGTGTTGAATAAACGCAGGATAACTGTGGAAAAACACTTGGGATTTTCCCTTTTTTTATGCTCAAGAAAGGAGCTAAAGATGAAAATAGAGGTTATTTCGATAAATAAGTTAAAACCGGCAGTATATAATCCCCGAGTTTCATTAAAACCGGGTGACAAAGATTACGAAAAGTTAAAAAACAGTATCGCCACGTTTGGTTATGTAGAGCCAATTGTATGGAATCGCAAAACGGGAAATGTTGTGGGAGGGCATCAGCGGGCTGAAGTTCTTAAGCAAGAAGGGTATGAGGAAGTGGAAGTTGTTGTTGTCGAGCTTTCACTTGATAAAGAAAAATCGTTAAATCTTGCTTTAAATAAGATCAGCGGAAGGTGGGATGAAGAAAAATTATCGTTATTGCTCAGTGAATTAACCCGAATTCCTGATTTTGATGTTGGGCTAACGGGTTTTGAGATGCCTGAAATTACAAATCTTTTTGACAAATTTAATGAAAAACAAGATGATGATTTTGATTTTTCTTCTGAGTTAAATAACATTGAAACGCCAGTTACTCAAAAAGGAGAACTCATTGAACTCGGGTCCCACCGATTGCTTTGTGGCGATTCATCGAAAGAAGAGGATATAAAAAGATTATTATCCGGACAGAAAGTTAGGCTTATCCATACCGACCCACCTTATAATGTGAATTATTATGGAGGAAACCGCCCAACGCCTAAAGCCCGGCCAAAGAACTCTCGTCATTGGGAGAGGATATACTCAGATGACATGACGCAAGAACAATATGAACAATGGTTAAAGAATATCCTGTCTAATACAAAGGAAGTTCTGCAAGAAGGGGCTCCATTTTATATATGGAATGGACATAAACAGTTTGGTCCGATGCATCAGATGTTGACTGCACTGGATCTTCATGTTGCTTGTGTTATTACATGGGCTAAACCTAATTTTGCTATTGGCTATGGGGATTATAATCAGCAGACAGAGTTTTGTCTTTACGGATGGAAGAAAGGTAATGCACATTTTTGGAACGGTCCAACCAATGAATCTACTCTTTGGGAAATTCATCGGGACTCGACAAAACAATATATCCATCCAACCCAGAAACCCATTGCCTTGGCACAAAGAGCAATGAGAAATAGTTCGCAACATGGAGATGTTGTTTTTGATCTGTTTCTGGGATCGGGATCGACCTTGATTGCTGCTGAAAGTCTGGGGCGCCGCTGTTTTGGAATAGAAATCGATCCGAAATATTGTGATGCTATTGTGAGGAGATATATATCTTTTGTTGGGATAGATAAGGTTTCAGGTGACTTGAGAAAGAAATTCATCAAGGAGGTGAAGTTATGACAAAATATTCATTAACTTCGAAGAAGGAAGAATTCCCAGTATTAGTCATTATTCAACATATTAAAGATGGTCGGCTTGATCCAAAAACCATAAATAAAGATCTAAGACAGCAGTGTGTTGAGGTTTTATTGCTGGAGGGGTATGGTGTTTCTTCTTTGGCGCAGATCTTTATTAGAAGTGACAAGACTATAAGGCGGGACATAGAAGAGATCAGAGAGAGAAATGCTATCTCGCCTAAAGCGGATTTGGCAAGAAAGATAATAGGGGAAATGGTTGTAAACGCACGTAATCACCAGGGCTATTTAATGCGATTAGCCCGATCTCAGGGCGCTTCTGTGAGTGAAAAGGGACAATGTGAGTATTTAGCTGCATTGGTATTATTTCAGAACGTTTCCAAACTTCAGTCTCTTGGGTATTTGCCTTCACAACCAAAAACAGTTGTGGGTGAACTATTCCATTATTATGAGGAAGATCGAAAGAGTATCCCTGAATATAAGAAGATAATCAAGGATTTAGAGTTAACAGCTAAAAAAACAGGGAGTCTTACACCTGAAGTGGCAAAAGAGATCAGACAACTGAAACAGCAAGTTAATGAAGCTGATATTCATGAAAAAGTGAATAGTTTGACTGAAAGAAACAAAATAAAAAAAACTAGACTAAAAAGTTAAAAAGAAAAGAGGAGAAGCTACATGAAGGATAAAATTGAAAAAAGAATTAGTGCTACAAGAAGAATCGCCGGAAGAAATTTCGCATTTTTCCGCAAAGAATACTTTTCGCATTACTGTGATATTCCTGATTCTGTGTTTCATGAAGAACTTTCTCATGATCTTTCGAAAATGACATTAAAAAGAAGTGTGAAATTTGCACTTGCGGCCCCTCGTGATAGTGGAAAAAGTACAATTATCAGTGCTATTTATGTGATTTACTGTATTTGTTATAAGCTTGAGGATTTTATAGTGATAATTTCCAATACAAGTGAGCAGGCAGCTAGTTTTTTATGTGATATAAAAAAAGAGTTTGAAATGAATGAAAAACTAATAAGTGATTTTCCTGATGTCTGTGAGAAAGGAAAACCACCCAGATGGTCTCGGCGGGAAATAGTTACGCGCAATGGAGTGAAGGTTTTGGCTTTAGGTTCAAATCAGCAGATTAGGGGAAGACGTAATAAATCCTTCAGGCCTTCACTTATCATTCTAGATGATGTGGAAACAGATGAAAGTGCAAAAAATCCGGAGAGTTACCATAAACTTGAAGATTGGATTACAAAGGCAGTTTTAAAAGCGGGGACATCTGAAACGAATGTGATTTTTGTAGGAACTATTCACCATTATGGATCATTGCTGGCTCAGTTTACGTCAGACAAGTCACATCCTGGATGGAGTAAGGGTATTTATCGTTCTATAATTTCTTATTCTAGTTCTCCTGATTTATGGCAAAGATGGATACAAATCTTTAATTATCAAGAATTTTATAAAGATCAGGAAGGGCCGGATGCTGCGAGATTGTTTTTCGAAGACAATCAGAAAGGAATGCTGATGGGAACGGAAGTTTTGTGGCCTGAAAAGAGAGGTTATTATGATCTCATGGTCATGAGAGAGGAAGATGGGTATCTGAGTTTTGATAGTGAAATGCAAAATGACCCGGTTAACCCAAGAGATTGCTTGTTTAATTTAGATGAAATGCATTACTGGGATGATAAATTTGCATCTGAAGAAGAGCTGATAGCATCTTTTGCGAATGATACTATATGGTATGGATCTTGTGATCCAAGTATGGGGAAACATAGAAATAAGGGGGATTTTTCAGCTATTATTACAATAGTTAAGAATAGAATAACAGGAACAATATATGTAATTAGTGCAGATATTGCCAGAAGAGACCCTGATAAAATTATCAATGATGTTCTCATGCATCACAGAATTCGACAATACAAAGAATTCTCTTTTGAATCTAACAATTTTCAGGAATATCTTTCGTCACAATTGATGAAAAGATCACAAGAAGAGGGCATATATCTTCCATTAAAAGAAATCAAACATACTTCTGATAAAACGGAAAGAATTATGTGGTTACAGCTGTTCTTGAAAAAAGGAACGATACAACTTTCCAGAAAGCATCATACGCTTCTTGAACAGATGAAGTTTTTTCCAAAAGGAAAATATGATGATGGACTTGATGCCTTGGAAATGGTTTTTCATCTTTGTTACAATAACGGGAGTAACAGTTTAGAAATCTTTGAGAGACAATTAAAAAATATGCGTCTTTCAAAATCAAGAAATGAAATAATGAAACGTAATAGGCTTTTGGTTTATTAAGGGAAGGTATTTCAGGTGAGGTGCTGAATTAAAATTGACATGTTTGTTTGGGAGGATTAGAATATTTCTATTGATTGAATAGTCCCGAGTTTGAAGGGGGCAACCCGGACGTTAAAAAAGTAAAACCTTCGCTTGGCAGGATTGTGCTCAGCGGAGGTTTTTTATTTAAAAAGAAGGAAAAAATGAGAAAAATACTGGAAACTTTTATAGGGGAGAGTTAATGTGAGCGTTATTGCTGGAAGTTCTCTTTTTCAAGGCGTGATATTGCTGGCTGACTCTAGAGTAACTATACGCAGGCTTGGACGGAAAGATGTTTATTGTGATAATGCACAAAAATTATTTCCGTTATCTCCTAACTCTGTGCTTGGTTTTGTTGGAGATCTTAAAACTGCTGCTCCCTTAATTCGAGAGCTATTGAGGCAAATAGAGCAGAAGTATAAACAAGGCCATGCAAAAAGAGTTCATCCACTTTCATTATTACGATGGTTACCTCGTTATTTTAGATCTGCGTATAAATATTTATCTAAGAAATGGGATGTTGGGCGTGTGGATTTTATGATAGGGTCGGTTATTCCTGAAAAAAACAACGTTATTGAAAGAGTCAAAGTTGTTGAAATTATGGAAAGATTTAGACTTGGAAAACTTTCTGCACAGCGAAATTGGTTGCCTGGCATACTTATAAAAATATTAAAGATGCCTGTTGATAAGAAGTATATTGTTTTATCAGATGTGCCAGCAAATCTGCTTTATTATATGCAATCTCCCAAATTTGTGCCCAGTTTTTTAGCACCATTAGAATATGCGGCAATAGGTTCAGGTGATAAAGTTATAATGGATATTGATAGAAATGCTGATTGGATTTTTGCGGGTGAAGTTGGTAATTCTTTTCAGGAATCTATGGCCCTGCGTGAAACAGTCAGTTCATTTATTGAAAAAAATTCTATAATTTCTGTTGGAGGGTTGTATCCTGCAATCAAAATATATAAGGATCACATAGATTATTTATGCTATAGCATGCAAATACCTGCAGGTGGTTCCACATTCGAATTAAGTATAAATAAAGATCGACGATGGATACAAAAAAACAAGTTGACTGGTAAAGAAATTAAATTGCTATTTCCATGGGAAATAGATCCAAATGAATATCATCATGATGAAAGATTTGATGATCTTAAAGATGCATTAAGTAGAACGAAAATACGGACTATAAAAAAGTAAGACCTTCCTGTGATAGGAATGGTCTTGGCGAAAGTTCTTTGTTTTATGCGATAAAGGGTTATTACTAATGAAAAAAAATGATACTGTTATGCGCAAATTATTGTTGGATTGTGTGAAAAAATGGTCTAATAACATCAGGGTTCGTTTTCCCGATTCAATAATATTCAGGCTTGTTGGGACTGATTTTGCAGAGATTGAGATGATTATTGGCAGAAACAGAAACAATAAACCGAGTGTAACAGCTAATATGCAGAGCGATGCCTCAGCTTTTGAGGGATGGGCTTTGGTCTTGAAGGCGAGTATAGTGGAATTAAAGAAACTTACTTTGACTTGGGATGAGCCTTTGGACAAGAACGACAAACATTATCAACGATTTCTTTATCGCGTTGAGAAATTTTCTGTCATATTTCAATCATGGTTTTATGTTGGGCAGTCATATCGTAAAGCATTGAGAATAAAGCTGGGAAGCAAATATAAAGTAAATGTTCCCATAAAAAAGCGCGATCAAAGTTATTTGAAAAGTACAGCGGATAATGAGCGAAAACTTGAACAGCAGATGATTAATGATTCTGTATGTCGGCAATGGTTGAAGGAAAAAGTTGGTGGCTCAATGATTGGTAATCAGTTGCCTGTTGGTGTCTTTGATGGAAATGTTGCCAAGGGCAATGCGATCTTTACCGGACAAGCCAGTGCCATTGATCTATGGGGTGTTAATGAAGAGGGGGATGAACTTAGCATTTTTGAACTCAAATTGCCAAGTAATAAGAAGGTCGGGATTGTTTCTGAGTTGTTTTTTTACTCTATGGTTATGGGAGATATTATTAATGGCCGTTTTTCATTTGAGGGTAAACGATGTATGGAAGTTGATCCTTGGCCACCAGATTACATTAGAGTAGGAAAAATTAAAAAAATTAAAGCATTTATTTTAACGACTGCAACACATTGTTTAATAAATGATAATGTTTTAAAGATTTTGAATGATGCTTTGAGCCCCAAATTTGTATTCCTCAGGAGTGATCCAAGTGAGTGCAGTTTGCATATAAAGAATAAGGAGGCATTGTGAAGGTTATTATTCATCGCGGCACAAAAGAGATCGGCGGAAGCTGTGTTGAGTTAAAGACGGATAAGACTAGGATTCTGATCGATTTTGGAATGCCATTGGTAGATGTTAACCAAGAACCATTTGATTCAAAAAGCATCTTAGGTAAAACCATCGAAGAACTCAAAAAACTTAAAATATTGCCTGATATTAAGGGGCTTTATAAAGACGAAGAAAAAAACATTGATGCTGTTCTTATTTCTCATGCCCATTTGGATCACTATGGATTACTTAAGTATGTTAATCCGAATATTCCGATTTATATGAGCGAGGGGGCAAAGCAAATGATCGAGGCTTCAGATGTTTTTATTCCTAACAAAGTTGGAAAAATTAACTCACGAGTTATAGCTAAATATCAAAAGACTGCGATTGGCGATCTTGAAGTGACTCCGTATTTGGTTGATCACTCAGCGTTTGATGCTTTGGCTTTTTTGATTGAGGCTGAAGAGAAAAAGTTATTTTATTCTGGAGATTTCCGTGCGCATGGAAGAAAAAGCGTTTTGTTTGAGAAGATAATTTCCGATCCACCGCGAAATATTGACGTTCTTTTAATGGAAGGATCAATGTTGGGGAGGGGTGAGCAGATTTATAAGGATGAGACAGCTGTTGAAGAAGTGATAGAAGGTATTTTGAGACAAAAAAAGAATATTGCCTTTTTATTTGCCTCTTCCCAAAATATTGACCGTCTTGTTTCGGCGTATAGAGCTTGTCTTAGAACAGATTCGATATTTGTGATTGATATTTATACGGCTTTTGTCTTGAATGAAATTGGTAACATATCTACAAGAATACCTCAATTTAGTTGGAAGAACATACGTGTTAAATATTTTAAATCCCATGCCGACAGTTTGGCAGAAACTGATCACAAAGAACTCTTATATATTTTTAATAAGAAAAAGATTGAATTAGAAGAGATATCTGAAAAAAGAAGAAAAATCCTTATGCTTATGCGGCATAATTCACTTTTTCCGGTAGTTATTAAGAAGATTGATAATATTAAGGAAGCTGTGATTATATATTCCATGTGGCAGGGGTATTTGACGCATGAGTTTGAAGAATATTGTAGGAAAAAGGAGATTGAAATAAAACAAGTCCACACGAGCGGGCATGCAACAATTGAAGCTTTGAAAGCTTTTTCAGATGCGATAAATCCAAAGACTTTAATTCCTATTCATACTTTCAATAAGAATGAGTATTTGTCTTTGTTTAAGAATGTTACGGTGCTTAATGATGGTGAGAGTTTTGTTTTAAGGGATAATTAGCTTAATGTCAAATTAAAAGACAAGGGGAGGATTGAGATGAAGAGAATGATCAAACTTTGCAAAGATTGTGGGTACAAAGAGGAAGTGAAGATTTATTCTCGGGAAGAGATTCAAAGATTGAATCTAAGGCCAGGTAATCCTTGTTGTAAAAAGTGTGGAAGCCTAAAAGTGGAGTTAAAATGAAAGCACGTGTTTTTGTAAGTTCAATTATGGAAGGATTCTCCGAATTTAGATCTACTGCAAGAGAAGCGATTGCAAGGAGTGGTGGATTGCCCATATTGGTTGAAGATTATCCAAGTGTTTCAGTTTCTCCAAGAAATGCCTGCTTAGATGGTGTTCATAGTAGTGATTTCTTGGTTATTATTATTGGATTAAGAGGAGGATTTATAGCACCATCTGGCAAGATTGTGATTGAAGAGGAGTATGAGGAAGCTTTGCGGAAGAGAATACCAGTGTTAGTTTTTGTGCAGGAAGGTGATCGCGATGAATATGCTCAGAAATTTGTTGATAAAGTCAGCGATTACGTAGATGGATATTTCAGAAATACTTTCTCTGATTCAGATGAATTAGGTGAGGGAATTGAGAAATCACTAAAACCGTTAACAGAAGGCTGGACAAATATGGAATATGATACATCTGTAATTGACAATAAAATAGAAGAGTCATTTCAAATAAACAATGAAACATCGTTAAGGTTTGTGATAATGCCGACTCGTAAGGGAGAAATAGTTGATGCTGTTGATTTAGATACGGAAGATTTTAAGCGAATGATTTATGATATAGCACATAAACGTGGAATTGATTTGTTCTCTTATGAAGAAGCAAAAGAAGATCCGGATGTCGCAGTTGATCATGTTATCTATTTTCAAAAATCACAAAATAGACAAAAGGGTACTGATATTGTGCGCTTGGAGATTTCGACCAATGGATTAATTGTTATTGATCTGAACGTGACGGGTAGGGAGAAGGAAAATTGTGTTACGTCATCTTTATTCAGTGCTGTTATACATGTAGATGCATTGGCTCTTTGTTTGAGAAAAAGTTTTGGATTTTGTTCTCAAATTTTTGAAGAAAAGGATGCTTATAAGAGATTTGATCCATTGGCATACAATGTTTGTCTTAACGATATAGGTTATAAACAGATTGTTAATCAGTATCCCCAAGGGAGTGTGTCAATGGGGATGGGTGGAAACAATAAAGAGAAGTCATTTGATAAACCAAGAATTATTTCTAGAAGTGACCTTGCGAAACCTGACAGAGAAGTTGAGGCTGTAATTTCGATGTTAAAGAGGAGGATGAAATAATAGGTTAAGAGATAAATATGGAGAAATCGGGTTTTGAAAAAAATAAAGGCCTTTGTTTAAAGGAGGGATATGAAATGTCTCAAAATTATTGTCCTTTGTGTAAGCAGGAAGTAACTCAAGAGCTTTATGAAAAAATAACTGGTGTTTGGCAAGAAAAAGAAAAGAAATTGGCTGATTTGAAAATAAAGGAAAAACAGTTATTGCAGCGAGAAAAGAAGATGCAAGCAAAGTTTGAAGTTGAGAAAAAGAAGATTGTAGACCAAGAAAAATCAAAACTTAAGCAACAACTTGCTATTCAGCAAGAATCTTTTCAGAAAATATTACTGAAAGAAAGGGAGTCAATAAAAAAAGAAAAGGAGGCTATTTTAAAGACGTTTGAGAAGAAGCTTGCAACTGAAACTAACAAGATATTAAAGCAGGAGAAGGCTAGGCAAAAAGAACTTGAAAAAACTTTAAAAGAAAAATTTGAACTTGCGGCTCAAGCATCAATGGAAAAAGAGAAGAAAAAATTGCAAAAGGACAAAAATGATTTACAAAAACGTGAAAATGTACAAATGGACAAATATAGAAAATTAAATCAACAATATGTATCGCTACAGACTAAAAGTGGGGTAGCTTTAGAAAAAGCTGATAAGAAGATAAAATTGCTTGAGGAACAAATAAAGAAAAATCAGACTCCCCAAGTTTTAGGTCTTCTTGAAGAAGGTGTTTTTCTTGAAAAGCTTCAAGAGATGTTTCCTGGAGATACATTTGAGCATCCAGGAAAAGGAGGAGATATAATTCAGCATGTTCTTGATAAAGAAAAGGAAGTGGGTGTTATTGTTTATGAATTAAAGAAGGTATCAACGTTTAATAAAAGTCATATAATCCAAACGTTTGAGGCTAAACAGCAACGAAACGCAGATTATGGGATTCTTGTTACTAATGCAAAGCGCTCTAAAGATGACTTTGGCTTCTCTGTCTCCAAGGGAGTGATTATAATTCATCCATCAGGGGCTTTGGTATTAATAAGTATTATCAGAGACCATATTGTTCGAATTTCAAAATTAAAATTGAGTACTGAGAAGCGAAAACAAACAATTCAAGCGGTATTAGAATATATTCAGGGGCCATCATTCCGTAATAGCATTGAAACTATTATGGAAGACACTAAAGAATTGTATGTTAGTTTGACTAAGGAAGTTAAAGATCATTTAAAGATATGGGAACTAAGAGTAAATAAGTATAGGAATGTATATAGTGGGGCATACAGCATTGAAACAAATGTTGTTAATTTGTTGTCGGATGACACTGAAAAGAAAGCTCTGCCAAGAGTAGAGGTGATTGAGTCAATTGCTTTACCATCTAAGATTGATTAAGTGTAAAGACGTAATGTTTTGCAGTAATGAAGATATTATAATTAGAGAGATAAAATTAGGGGATGTCTTTTAATTGTAGTGATCTGGGTAGTATGCATTATTGGGACTGTTTTTCCTTCTTTGGGTTTATTATTTATTATATTGGCAATTCCCTGGATTTTTAATAAGAAGTCTAATAAAGAAGCTGATGATTATTATCGCCGCAGAAGACATTATTTTAGAAAGCATCATGGTTTTTAAGATTTAATCGTTAAATTAGAAGTTTTTATATTTAAAGGGAGGTATACTCATGAGAAAAATTTGGGTAATTTCACCATATGGAAAGAAATCGGAAATATATGGGCACGAAACTTATTCGAAGGATCGCAAAGATAAGGGGTTTAATGCAGTTTGGCAATATGATTTACAGAATGGCACTATAGCATTGGGGGGCAGTTTTATTGGCAACCCGGAGGGTAAGTCAGAAGATGTGATTAAAAGAGAAATAATGAATTCTCGAGGGTTTTCTTCTGTTAGTGCAGCTCACTATGCTAAAGATCATTGGAGATTTTATAATGAAATAAAAGAAGGTGATATCGTTATAGCAAAAAAAGGTATCAGTGTTATATTGGGTTTTGGTAAGGTGGTTAAAAGGAAGAGGAAAATCAGATTTTATTCAGAAGAAAAAGGACTTGAAAGGACTGGGAATAAATACAATCCTCACTCTAATTTTTTGAATGTAGATTGGATAGGAAAAGGAATAGAATTTGATGAGCGAGTTTTTAGAATTGGCAGGTTCAAACCGTTAAACGAAATGTTAATAAAAAGTAAATATTCTAAGTATGCTCCTATAATTATGGACAGTATTAAACAATATTTTGGTTAATAGTAGAAAAATTGCGTATAGGATTTAGTGCTATTGTAATTGGGGTTGAACAAAATGATTATGTTAAAAAGATTTATTAACAATATAATATTTCGAAGGAGAGTGTATATGGATGTAGAACAAAGAGAAGCCAAGTATGGGGAAAAAATGATTGAGATAAAAGTGAGGTTTTGGACCGATCAGATTGCAAAAGATAAAGGAAATATAAAGCCAAAACATTGTTGGGATGCAGGTGTAGTCAGAGTTAAGACAAACAATGTGCACGATATTAAGCCTAAACAACCAATTTTGTTTCGATCTTTAATGGATATTCCACGAGCAATTGAAGATTGTTTAATTGAGAATGGAATAACCGCGCATACAGAGAATTGTAGTAGCAAGTATATATATGTGGATGAATTATAAATAGTTATTTTAAACAATATTGCTAATTTTCAAAAATTTGTTAAATAATTAATTTGTGGTAAAGTCCAGTATTAGAAAAATTTAATAAAATAAACGGCAAAAATATGCAGAATAATATTTTAAAATGTTATACGGTTGGTCACTCAACTTATTCTGTTGAACAGCTAATAGCTCTAATTAAGAAGCAAAATGTGGATACACTTGTTGATGTTAGAAGCACTCCTTATAGCTAATATATGTCTCAATTTAATCGAGAGTTCTTTAAGAAAGAATTAAATAAGGCATTCAGTATCTCTATTTAGGGGAAGGGTTGGGTGCTAGGCATGGTGATTATACTTTATTTTTGAAAATAAAGCTGTGTCAGATTTTAGGCGTGTCCGAGAAGCAGACGTGTTTATAGGGGATATTTTTAAATTGTTGAGAGTAATACAAAAAGGTCATGTTCTTTCATTGATGTGCGCGGAGAAAGATCCTTTTGACTGCCATAGGTTTGCTCTTGTTTCTTATGAATTGGAGAAAAACAATATTAATGTAAATCATATTTTGGAGAGTGGCTTATTAATATCAAGTAACGATATGGAAGAAAAATTGCTTATAGGCAAGAAGATTTGTTTGGGGCGATTATAAGGGAGAGTGCAATAGAGGGAGGAGATGTCAAAAGGAATTGGGTTATTGGGTATGAGCAAGAGGTGCGGGTAAGATATAGGGAATAAAGAAGATTAAATTATATACGATTGGTTTTGCAAAAAAAAACAGCTAAAGATTTCTTTTAGAAAAAAAAGAGATCAAAAAGCTAGTTGATATAAGATTAAATAGAAAATCGCAATTAGCAGGGTTTGCAAAAGAAGATGATTTGGAATATTTTCTCAAGGAAGTTACAGGTATTAACTATTTTCCGATAAGGGATTAAATTAGCGATATTGAATGAGTTTATTTGAAAAATTTTACCAAAACATACCGAGATATCCTAAAATTTCTATAATAGAAGAAAGACGGCTGATAGCTAAGGCGAAAAAAGGTTATCCAAGAGAGATTGATGAACTTGTTTTGAGGCATATTGGCTTTGTTATTTATAGAATTCATAAGAAAACATTTCCTTCTTATATCGAGCGCTTTGGTGAAGATATTTTCTCTGAGGCTATTTTTATTTTGTACGATAAAATAAAAAATTATAATTTGCGATATAAGGATAAGCATGGTGAGTTTAAACCTGTTCGATTTTCTTCCTACATTTGGAAGAGGATTGATGGATTTATTCTCGATTCATTAAAAGCAGAGCTCGAGAGGGAGAGTCGACACTCAACGCCGGATTGGGAAAGATATGACAGCGGAAAATGTAATGTCCAGGTCTCTTAGGTGGACATTGTTTAACTGTTCCAGCGATATATGTTTATGTAAATTGTTATCTTGAAAAAGTGGACAAATAGGACATAATTTTGATTAATTTTCCTTATAACATTTTCTCCACTTGAAGCAGTTATAAGGCGATTCTCTGATTGATTGAATTTCCTTATGTAGAATTATAACAGAGGAATATTATATGATTAGCTCAGGGAGAGGAAAAGGGTGTTAGCTGTTAGCCCCCCCCGCCAAATATGACAACAGGGCAGACTATTAAGTCTGCCCTGTTTTTTTGTGTATCACTTTGTCCGGCTGTGTCATATTGACGTAATATTGGTATGGTAGTAGGATATTGCTACAATTTTCAGAAAGATGTTCATATGAAAGAATAATTTGTTCAAATATATTCAATTTAGGAGAAAGCTGTGATGAAAAGTAAAGTGATGGGATTGTTCGTATTCTGCGCGTTGGTATACTTATCAAGCCCTGTTTTTGCAGGAGTTGATTATTCAATTAAGGCGATGGAGTATGATTCTAAGCAGTTCATCTCAAGGACTAACAATCAATTGAAGGTTTTCAAAGCATCCAGGGTCGACAATACTACTAAGGTAGACAGAAGAGCCGCTTTGAGGGAATTCAAGGCGCATTATGACAGGATGATCAGCGATGCAAAACAAAAGCTTAGGGATTTTAGAGAATATGTGTCGCTACAAACTAGCAGTCTGGAGAATACTAGAATAAGGCAAAGAGATACGCAAGATATGATCAACAGGAACAGGATCGTTTTTCGTGATAAAGATCTGCAGCAGAAAGAAGTCTTAAGGAACAATAAAGAAAAACTGCAAGCTCTCAGGCTAAAATTAAAAGAGCAGACCAGAAGATAAACATTTTTCAAAAGAACCGATAGGGTGCAATATATCCTATCGGTTTTTTTATGTCAATTTTTGAGATTAATATTGATTTTCAGTTGATAATTGCATAAATGTCCTTCAAAAGCCTAAGTTTTGCTATTTTGTTCCGCAGAGGATATACTTTAGACGCGTTTAATATTAATATTTATAGGTGAACTAATTGGAATATAAATACTGTAAAAAACTTTTAGTATCCATAGTGGCCCTGTTCTTTGTTTATGGTCAAATGCTCCCTTTTTCTGCAACAGCGGTTTGTGCCCAAGAGTTGTTCAGCCTGCCTTCGCCAGGGACAATGATCAATATAAGCCCGGCATTCTCACCCGCAATGGTACAGGGCATTACAATTTATCCTGATAATCCTCTTAAATTTGATTTTATTATTCATCCCGGTGACGATAAATTGGCAGAAGATGCTTTTGAACAAGAAGCACAAAAGCTGATCAATTACTTTCTGGCTGCTTTAACAGTTCCTGAGGATGAGATGTGGGTTAATCTTTCCCCTTATGAAAAAGAACGCATTATTGCCGAAGGCTTAAGCGATACAGAAATGGGCCGGGATATGTTGGCGCAAGACTATATCCTGAAGCAATTGACGGCAACGCTGCTTTCACCCGAGGAAGAAATAGGTGAAGAATTTTGGAAGAGGGTATATGCGCGGGCAAAAGATGACCACGGTATTGCAGATGTGCCTGTAAACACATTCAATAAGATCTGGATCGTGCCTGAAAGTGCGGATATTTATGTCAACGGTAATCATGCTTTTGTTGTTCGTAATCATCTAAAGGTAATGTTGGAAGAAGATTACTTGGCTTTGGAAGCGGATTCATATGGTCTTACATCTGAACCTTCAGCGAATATGCAGTCGGAGATAATGAGGGATATAATTATTCCGGAGATAGAAAAGGAAGTTAATGAAGGGAGGCATTTTGCCCCGCTAAGACAGATGTTCAATGCGATCATATTAGCTAATTGGTATAAGCAGGCACTTAAGGAAAGCTTTTTAGGGCAGGCATATGTAGATAAGAATAAGACACAGGGCATTGACCTCGAAGATAAGGATGTTAAGTACAAGATATATGATCGTTATGTTGAGGCTTTTGAGAGGGGTGTTTATAATCATGTCAAAGAAGAATATGATGAAGCGACACAGGAAATTATTCCCAGAAAATACTTTTCTGGAGGGATCAAAGCTAAGCTTGCTGGAAAGGTTCATCAGCCTCAAGAAAGAGAAGCGGTCCCAGAATTGTCCAGGGAATTGCGGGGTGCAGAGGTTGTTGGTATTGTATTAGATAATCCGTTATTAGGCCAGGTCGAAGATAATGAGAAGGGGACAGACACGTCGATGCTGTCAATTGCTGAGCGCAGCCAGTTCGTTGCAGCAGCAAAGGATGTTGTAAGGCAGATAAAAGAAGAGGGCATTGAGATAATTCTGATGTCTGGCAGGAGCGGGGAATTTGTAGAGATGGTATTTGAAGAGGCCTGGAAAAGTCAAAATTTTTCAGAGGAAGAAAAACCGCGAGTTATAAATTTTGGCTCTGAACTAGGGATGTTTTATGGGCGTGTGCCGATATCAAGGATGGAAGAAGGCGGTTATGGCATGGCGCCTCTTAGAAGAGATATCGATGCAGCGGTAAATAAGTTTTCCGGCATGACCTTAGATGATATGGCGGATAAGAAAGTTATGTATTTGGATGATTTTACGGACAGAGGACACAAGATGCTTCGAGTTGGAACGCTTTTTTATTTTCTTGGATTACAGCAATTTTATGTCGGGGTATTCACCGCATCGCCTAATTCCGGTATTCTTGAAGATGCAAATATTGCTTTAAACAGATATCAGATCGTAGCAGGGATCGTTGATGAGGTATTGAACCAGAAAATAGCAGTGTTAGCAAAAGAAGGTGTTAGCCGAGAGACTATCGCTGCAGATATAGTCGCCGGTGAACTGTCTGCGATCCAGGGAGTCATTAGAACGGAAGAAATTGTTAAGCCTAAGGAGGTCGGTGGCATCGATTTTAACCCTGGAAAAATGAATGTCAATATACAAGGCGGATCGCCGGAATTTCAAATACCGCAAGATTTCTTGGATGTGCCATTTGACAGCATTGAAGGGTTCTTTCCTGTGATCATAAATATTTCGCCTATCATGAACATACCCCTGTTGTTAGGTGGCACAGATATTGGAAATGAAGACCAGTTAAGCGCGCTGGATCGGTAATATCTCGAGATTTTACGGGATTGCTGCAATTCTTTCATTTGTCCTGAAAAAGACCTTTTGGGGATCATCTTCTCCCAGAAATCCGTATCTACTAAACAGATCTATAGCAATATAAACTAGCTGTTGTTTTCTTGCTGGCTTTTGCAGCAGGCTCTTTTCTCCTTGAACAGTCTCAGGATATTTTTGCCTTGCAAATAAAATAGAGATGGATAGAATTGTATCTATGTGCGGGCGCTTTGCATTATCAAAAACAGAACAGCTGCTTAAGAAGCGCTTCAAGGTAAAAGATATTGATCCTGGATATAAGACCAGTTTTAATATTGCGCCTGATGCGGCTATTCCTGTCATATTAAATGAGGATACTTCTAAAATAATTCTGGCGCATTGGGGATATACTCCGCATTGGATGGGCAAGGATAGATCCTTTTCTGTTATCAATGCCCGCTCGGAGGAAATTACTACCAAGAATTTTTTTAAGAGCTCGTTCTTAAAGCGCAGATGCCTTATATTGGCTGATTCTTTTTATGAGTGGCACAAGCAGGGAAGCCTTAAGGTTCCTCATCGAATATTCTTGAGAGGTGAGGAATGTTTTGCTTTTGCTGGTGTTTGGGATATTTGGGATGACAGGCTAAACTGTGCTATTATAACTACCACGGCCAATGACCTTATCAGGCCGATACATGACCGCATGCCTGTTGTATTGGCCAAGGATAGCGAAGAAGCCTGGCTACGGTCAGATGATCCGGAAGAGCTCAAAAGAATATTATGCCCTTATCCGTCTGGAGAAATGGATATGTACGCAGTCAGCAGAGATGTTAATTCTCCTAAGAACGATTCAGAAGCGCTTTTAAGAAATATTAAAGGAATTAAGTGAAGAACGGTTAATTCCTCAAAACGAAAGAAACCCAAGCCTCCGATGAATACCGCTTTTGCTTCTCCAATAATTAATGTTTTGATCTTTATCCTTGCTTTTTGCAGCATAGTTTATGAACTGCTTTTAGCCCAAGCCTTGTCTGCGTTCTTAGAGAATACGGTTTTGAGATATTGTGTCACAATAGGACTGTACATGTTCTCAATGGGGCTGGGGGCCCTTGCGGCAGAAGAGAAATACACAAAACATCCGATCAATACTTTATTAAGCGTAGAAATATTGCTGACATTAATAGGTGGCTTTTCTTTGGGGATATTGCATGTCTTAAATATGCTGTATTTACCCAGGATCGTTTTTAGTGCGGCTGCACATATTCTTATAATTTGTATCGGTGTTTTGACTGGATTTGAGGTCCCGTTATTTTTTGAGATCGTGCGGATTAAAAAGATCTCTTCTGAGAATATAGTGCTTGGCGTCAATTATTTTGGGGCGTTCGTAGGGACAGGCTGTTTTACATTTGTTTTTTATCCAATAGCAGGCTTGATGGCGACCTCCTTTTTTGTCGGTTTTATTAATGCGTTAGCCGGGACAAGTTTAATGATCCTGAGAGGCCTGATCTCAAAAGAGGCATTAAAGCCGTTTTACCGGCTGTGGACATTGCAGGTAATGATCCTCGTGATGATCGGGATATGTTTGTTCTGTTCTGATCCTATCAACGAATATTTTATGGACAGATATATGAATGCCTTTTAATTCTTTGTGTATGTTGTCGGATGAGCTTAATTAAATATAGAACACCTTGATAAGCGAGGTCGTTATAAAAAAGGAAAGTTTAAATATGGACAACGAATTCGGAAAACACTACCTGGTAGAATTTATAAACTGCAACGCTGAAAAATTAAAATATGTTAAAGATGTTAAAAAGGTCTTTATCTCTGCAGCGAAAAAAAGCAATGCGACAATATTGAAATATTATTTCAACCAGTTTAAGCCAACAGGCGTCAGCGGAATAATGCTGATCGCAGAATCACATTTCTCCATTCATACGTGGCCAGACCATGATTATGCAGCGTTCGATATGTTCTCATGCGGGCACATTGAATCAGATATAGCTATTAGTATCCTGAGAACCGGATTTGAAGCGGAAAAAGCAGAAGTGAAAATTATTTCCCGAGGCAGGCTTTTAAAATGAACTTTGAAACAAGGAATAAAATCATCTTTACTTACTTTCTTGCTTTTGTTCTGGCTGCATGCAGCATTATTTATGAGCTGTTAATAGCTCAAACATTCACGTCTTTGACCTCCAATACGGTATTTTGGTATAGCTTAACGATCGGAATATATTTAGGATCAATGGGCTGCGGGGCGTTATTATGCGAAAAGCTGTATAAAAATAAATTTACCTGGTTGAACCTGTTCAAGGTCGAGATCTATCTGTCGTTATTCGGCGGCATTGCCGTATTAATGGTCAATTATACCCATATTATTTATATATTTTTAACGATGAATGATCAATTCTATCTGGCTGTTAGATTGCTTTTCCTGATATTCTTCTTTGTTGTAGTTATTGTTGGTATTTTAACGGGCCTGGAGTTACCGTTATTGATAAGGCTTTGTAATGAATTGTCGGGAACAAAAAGAGTTGCTAACAGGGTTTTGTGCGCCGATTATACCGGGTCTCTCGCAGGCGGGTTGATCCTGCCACTGGTTTTATTCCCCAGCTTTGACCTTCTGTCGATAGGGTGCCTGGTTGCCTTGATCAATCTGTCAGTTGCCTTATTCATACTGGTTTATTTTGTACGAAAAGACTGCAGGGACGTGTTTGAGAAATTTGTGCTTTTTTTGATCTTATACGGACTGCTTGTTATTTTGCTCGCCAACAGTTCGCGCTTACAGCAGTATTTTATAAAGAAAGAATATTTCTATAAATATGCGGAGAATGATGCGGGGAAATTCTTTAAGCCATTTAATGATTTTGAGGACATTGAGCGGCATAGCTCGGTATATCAAAAGATTGATATTGCTAAAGTCCCGGAAAAGTATAACAGAGAGGACATTGTTTGGGGACTATTAAGCACAAAAATAACTGCTGACCCGAACTATCCCAAGGGATATATGTTGTTCTTAAATCACGAATTTCAGTTCCATTCTGATAAGGAAGAGTTCTATCATGAATACATTACACATATCCCTATCATCTTGAACGGCTCAGTCCCTCATAAGGTCTTAGTTCTCGGTGCAGGTGATGGATTTTTGGTCAGGGAGCTAATAAAATATTCTGAGATTGAAAGCATAACCCTTGTTGAATTAGATAAAAAAATGATCGATCTGGCCAATAATCATCCGGTATTTACAAGCATTAATAAAAATTCCTTTAAAGACCCGAGAGTTCATATAGAAATCATTGATGCGTATTATTATATTAAAAATTGCAAAGAAAAATATGATGCGATCTATCTCGACCTTCCGGTCCCGGAAAATTATGACCTAAGCAAGTTATATAGCCGTGAATTCTTCTTTTTTGTACATAGAAGTTTAAAAGACCATGGCTTCGCCGCTTTTGAAACTTCAAGGATCAAGCCGTTGTTTTATCAGAAAAATGATGGATATGCCGGACCCGAAGATGGGCCAGGCAGTTACTGGGATATATATTCTAGTACCATTAGAACTGCCGGATTCAATACGGTTATTCCATATTTTTCAAATTTTAATGGTAAGCGTAAAGATATAACGCGGCTAATATATGAGTTTTTAAGCCAAAATGATGAAGAGTGGAAAAAAGATGTGGATAAATGGGGGGACGGAAAGATCGCTTATGAGCCTATTCAGCAGGAGGTTGCTGCTAAGGCAGCAGACGGTTATTTAGAGAAAAATCTTGATGGGTTTATTATGATGATTAAAGGCCAGCGGCCGGTAAATTATAAATATATAGATTTCGGGATACCGCTATATGTGCTAAATAAAGGACTTTTCAACGATGCTTTTATTCTGAATAAAAGGAATGAAAGAGAAATAGACCCTAAAAATATTAATTCTATTATGCGCCCGATCCTGCCCAGGCAATTCTTTTTTAAAATATATAATCAATAAGTGATAATGAGCGTATTGGTTAGGTCGCGAAAGATAAATATGCGTAAAAATAAGGAAATTAAAGATATATTCGGTTTTGAAGCTAGGACAAAGGTGAGATTG
Source organism: Omnitrophica WOR_2 bacterium RIFOXYA2_FULL_38_17 (assembly GCA_001805965.1). GTDB lineage: Bacteria > Omnitrophota > Gorgyraeia > Zapsychrales > Zapsychraceae > Zapsychrus_A > Zapsychrus_A unditaenarius. Next base: position 56,749 of record MHHG01000018.1, read on the forward strand.
CCTTTGTATGTTTCTACAATAAAGGCGGGATTCCCGTCTCCTGCTGATGACTATCTGGATAAAAAACTGGACCTGAATGAACACCTTGTTAAGCATCCGGCCGCGACCTTTTTTGTGAAAGTTGCCGGTGACTCGATGATAAACGCCGGTATTTTTCCTGACGATATCCTGATAGTTGACCGCTCGCTTGAAGCCCGCAACAATAGGATCATTGTCGCGATACTTGACGGTGAATTTACCGTTAAGCGCCTTAAGAAATATAGAGGAAAGATATCTCTTGTTTCAGAGAACCCGGACTATGAACCTATTGAAGTAACAGAAGACCGGGATTTTGATGTATGGGGCGTTGTTACGAACGTGATACACAGTGTATGAAAAATAAAATATTTGCCTTAGTTGATTGTAATAATTTTTTTGTTTCCTGCGAGCGGGTCTTTGCCCCCAATCTGCGCAAAAAGCCTGTCGTTGTTCTCTCGAACAATGACGGCTGTGCGGTTGCCCGGTCCAATGAAGCCAAGGCCCTTGGTGTCGAAATGGGTTCCCCGTATTTTAAATGGCAGCATTTAGCCCGGAAGCACGGCATAAAGGTCTTTTCATCTAATTATGTTCTTTACGGCGATATGTCTCACAGGGTAATGAGGACCTTAGACAATATAAGCCCTAGGATGGAGAGCTATTCCATTGACGAAGCGTTCTTAGAGATTGATGGATTTGACGATAACGAGCGGCTCAATGAATATGGCAGGTTTGTAAGGGATACTGTTGAGCGTGATACGGGCATGCCTGTTTCCGTCGGGATCGCGCCAACCAAGACGCTCGCTAAAATAGCAAATCATATTGTAAAAAGAGATCCTCATTTGAACGGAATGATAAATCTTTGTGGCAGGGACATTGATGGTTATTTAAAGGAAATTGATGTTGAAAGCATTTGGGGAATAGGGAAAATGCGGGCAGAGATGCTAAAGCGGAACGGATATTCAACGGCGCTTGACCTAAAGAATGCAGAGGACCGATGGGTAAAAAAGAAACTGACAGTTTGCGGATTGCGCACGGTTTGGGAGCTAAGGGGGATTTCGTGCATTCCTCTTGAAGAGGTTTATGGAAGAAAACAGAGCATTGTCGTGTCAAGGTCGTTTGGCAAGGAGATAGGCAGTTATGATGGCCTGTGCCAGGCGGTCAGTACTTATGTTTCAAAGGCGGCTGAAAAATTGCGCTCGCAAAGGTCACAGGCCCAGTACTTGCAAATATTTATCAATTCAGATCGCTTTAATAAAGAAAGATATTACAGCAATTCCGCAGGGATCAGGCTGGACCCGCCTACATCTGATACGGCTACAATGCTTAGATGGGCAGACTTGCTTTTAAAACATATTTATAATGATGCTTTTGCGTATAAGAGGGCAGGAGTAATGCTGAGCGATCTTGTTGATGCCAGCCATTTTCAATATGATAATACGGTCGATGTGGATTTGCATTCTAAGAGAGAATCCCTGATGGCGGATATTGACCTGTACAACAAAAAGAATAATTTTGGAAAGATACGTTTTGCGCAGGAAGGCACCGGCAATAAAATACACTCCAGGCAAACATTGCGCTCTGCAAGGTTCACGACAAAGTGGGACGAATTGTTGACCATACAATAAGAAGGTCTTAGTTAAGTGTGAAAATAAGATATTTGCTGATTTAAGCGAACTAGGGTTTACCCGTGAGCGTGATCGGTAAATATCTTTTTTTGTAACTTTTTATTAAAATGTGCGTTTAATACATAGAAGGCAAACGTGATCTTAAAAAGGAGATAATATGAAAAAGAAAGTCATTTTAGGGATCATCGCCGGGGTTATTGTTCTTGCCGGGATAATAGCGTCCCTGCAGACATATTCCCAAAAGGTATTACAATCAAGAGTAAGGGATGCCTCTGTGTACCTTAACAAAGAAGCAGTTGTTGCAAGCCAGTATGAACCGTATTATCTGGATACTGCATCTCAAGCGCCGGTGCCGACAAAGGCTATTGATAAGCAGGGTGAAGCTGTTGTTCCAAGAAAGATAATTCGTTCGGCAAGCATGGACCTGAAAGTCAAAGATTGTGAGGAAGCCGGCGCTTCGATACGTATGCTAGCCCAGAAGAATAATGGTTATGTCGTTAATTCAAATATTTACCGAAATTCAGACGGGTCAAAATATGGCCACACTGAGATCAAAGTGCCTCCGAGCAATTTTTTTGGCGTCCTGACATTGCTTAAAGGTGTTGGCGAGGTAAATAATGAAAGCATTAATGGCGAGGATGTAACAGAGGAATTTGTCGACCTTCAGGCAAGATTGAACAATTCAATTAAGGTGCGCGACCGTTTGTACAGGATTCTGGATGAGCAGGCAAGGGAAGTGAAAGATATACTTGAAGTCGAAAGAGAGCTTGCCCGTTTGGGAGAGAAGATAGAAACGATCGAAGGCCGCATGAAATTCATTAACAGGAAAGTGGATCTTGCGACCATAACTGTCAGTTATTCTGAGCCACGATCGCTTGTATTAGGGACCTTTGATGTTAAAAATAGATTCGTTGAAACGATAAGGACGGCAATAGAGGCGTTCATTAATGTTTCAAATGGTATTATCATTGTTCTTTCGGCGCTTGCCCCTGTCGTTGTCTGGGCATTGCTCATATGGGCGGTTATTGTAGGTATTACAAAGGCGAGAAAGAAGAAGTAAGAAGGCTTTTATAGGGGAAGTTTTGAAGCCTGAAAATTTATCAATCACAAAGGGCGCCTTCCGGGTGGCGAATTCATATAAAGCGTCCCAGCACCTGGTGTCATTTTCTTTTTAATATCATTGTCCCGTGGTTCCACGCCCATCCGGGCTCATTGACCCAGTCGCCGTAGCGGACAACTTCCAAGAAATTATCGTTTATATATTTATGAAGTATCGGGCAGTATGTTTTGCCGAAGATGCCCATCCCTTTTTTATCTAAAGACATCCTGCTTGATAAAACCACCCAATTAACGTTTTTTTCTTCAAGCTCTTTAATGATCTTTTCTTCCTGCTTGGTAGGAATATTTATGTGTTCAAAGAATATCAGCTGGCGCGTAGGGCTTTTTTTGTCCGTGAGATAGTGATAAAGAGTATCGTAAGGGAGAGCGAAGAACGTTTCGTCTTCCTTAAGATTGCTTTTGAGGAACTCGGTTGTCTGAAAAACCGTGTACTTCCATTGAGGAGGGTTTATGGTAAATACTTTCGTTCGCTCGACAGGCATATAGTTGATCGGGACCTTCAGCGCCTTCATCATAAGGTTGTGGTTGGAGAATATCATTGTGAGACAGAATAAAATGCCAAAGATAAGCAAATTACTCACGAATTTTGAAAGCATGCCTGCTGCAAAAGCAATTATAAGGAACGTAAGCATTATGCTAAAAGGCTGTGCCCAGAACATCCTGTAATAAACGCCGCTTGAAATAAATTCGTGAAGGTTTAAAATATAAAAAAACAAAAGGATACCAAAAGCTATAGCCACCTTTTTGTTAACAGCGAAAAATCCTTTTGTTGCTTTTATCGCCAGGATTATCTGTAGGATAGAAATTGAGATTATGCTTACGATGAACATGTTCCCCAGGTTCTGTGACAAATGGAATTTATTGATGTCGATGAAAAGCTTCAAGGCCTCTAAGAGTGAAACATTGTAAGGGTGGTCTGATCTCATATATGGAAGGCATTGCCTTATCGCATAGACAGGAAGCTTGTGCAGCAAAAGAAAATATATCGAAAAGACGCAGGCAGGAAGTATTATCAGAGATGTCAGGTAGTATCCTGCTTTTTTTGCGTCAATTGGCTTGCCGTTTAGCCTGTCGATAAACAGGACTGCGACCGTAATCCCGATCAGATTGCACAGCCCGAAGTTGACCTTGATCAGGCAGGCAAGGAAAATGCTTATTAGAGCAAAGTAAAGGTGCCTTGTTCGCTGGTAATTTAAATACAGAAGAAGGCAGTATGTTGCAGCTATTATTGCCGCTACGCCGCCTGCGTGGTTAAAGGTGAAGAAGAAATCCTTGTAGGTCAGAAAATACCAGGCAGCTGCGAGAAAAGATATCAATGGTTTTGCGTACAGGTTAAGAGATAAATAAATGAAAACTCCGGATATCATTATAAGGAAGATCTTGCCAACCATAAGGCTTGGAATGGTCACGCCAAAGGCCTTAAAAAATGATCCGTAATAATACGGCATGAGGGGGCCGTAGACCCACCAGTAATCCTGATAAGGGAGATCGCCTTCATAGGCTCTGGAAAACGCGTAAAGGTCTCTTCCGTGGTCACCCTGTGAAATATAGGGAAGGTAATCTATCTGAGGATAAAAAATGAAAAGACCGGCCAGGAGCGTTAATATAAGGAAAAGTGTTTTACTGTTCTTTGTTAAATAATTTATCATGATAATATTTCCTGCAGGTTAATAATACATTGATTCTATTCTTATTATAAGTGGCGGGCAACTCATTTTCTTCTCAATATCCTTATCCCGTGCTTAGATGCCCATCCGGGCTCATTCTTCCAGTCTCCGAATTGAGCGGCTAATTTAAAATTATCCTTGATATATTTGCCTATTAATGCGCAGTGGGTCTTTCCGAAAATGCCAAGCCCGTTCTCGCGGGAGTTTGAGCGACTGGAGATAAGGACCCAATTGATCTTCTGCTCTTCCAGCTCGCTGATAATTTTTTCCTCCTGTTCGGCAGGGATATTCATGTATTCAAAGAAGATGATCTGTCGGGTCGGGCTTTTTCTTCCTGTTAAATAATAATATAGGGGATCATAGGGAAGGGCGAAGAAAGTTTCGTTGCTTTTTAAATTGTTTTTGAGAAAAGATGTTGTATTCTTGACCGTGTCCTTCCAATCAGCAGGGTTGATCGTAAAGATATTTGTTCTATCCAAAGAGAGAAAATTTTCCGGGATTTTATTTTTGTGGCATATAAATGACCTGTCTATAGCGACAAGAATAGAAAAGAAGGCAATTCCTATCGATAGAAGAGTGCTTATGAAAAAAGAGGTTCTTTTGATAGCGGTTGAAACAAAAAAGAACATTAATAGGACAGCAAATGGAATTGCCCATAAAAGCCTGTATTTCACTCCGCTAAACAGGAATTCATGAGTGTTGATAATGCAGAAACCTAATAATATTATTGCTGTCATACAGTTTTTACGCTTGAGCAATCTATCAGGTTCGCTTGTCCTTTTGTACGGGACCATCTGCATAATTGAAAACGCAATAATAGCAGAGAAGAACAGAATGGCCGGATTAAGGAGGGCTGCAGGGTTTATTTTTTTGAATATAAGGTTTAGAGCTGAGAGAACAGAAATATTGCAAAATTGGTCAGAAGAAAGATATGGCAGACATTGATTTATTTCGTAAAGAGTCAAATTGTGCAGAAGGAAGAAATAAACACCAAAGACACAAAGGGGTACAGCTAATAACGATATTGCATAGAATTTCTTTTTTTGATTATCCAGTGGTCTATTGTACAAGGAATCTATCAGCAGAACAGAAATAGCTAAACCGATCAGATTGCATATTCCAAAGTTTATCTTTATTAAACAAAGAAGAAAGATGCTTATTAAGGATAAATAGAGATAGCGTATCTTGGGGTTCTTGAAATAAAGTAGCAGGCAAAAGAGAAAGTATGATATGGCGGCAATTCCTGCTGCATGGTTGAATGTAAAATAGAAAAATGGATAGTATGCAAAAAAGAACAGGGCGCCTGAGAAGGCTAAAAGTGGTCCGGAAAATGTGCTTACAGCAAAATAAATGAAGAGCCCGGAAGCCAGGATCAAAACTAATTCTGCAAAAAGAATGCTGGTCAGGTCTGTCCCGAGAAGTTTGAAAAAGGCTCCATAATAGTAGGGCGTTAGAGGCCCGTACTCCCACCAATAATCCTGGTAGGGAAGGTCCCCTTCATAGGCTCTTGCAAAAGCATACAAGTCTCTCCCATGGTCTCCCTGTGCGATGTAATCCAGATAGTTGACCTGTGGAAAAAACAGTAAAAGCCCAATAAGTACTGTTAAGAGGGCCAGAAAAGCTTTGATATTGTTTTTTAAAAAAGGTATCACGTTCTTTAGTATTGCTCAATTGATCGTATTGTTATAAAGTGCGCATCAAGACGTGGAGAGTTGAGAGAATTTCATTTATGCTATCATCCTATTATATGTAGATTGGCAGAGCAACCTATTTTATGTAATTTTGGACAGGAGCAGCAAGATGTGATAGTATTTAGCCTATAAGATTTGGGGTAACATAGTATTAATAATCGAGTGCCTAATGATATATAGGCATGGGCAAGTTAAGCAAGGATCAAAAAAATGGCAACAATTGAAGATTTTATGAGGATCCAGATGGTTACTGCAGAGATCAAGGAAGTCGCGGACCATCCAAACGCGGACAGGCTTTATGTCCTTAAAGTTGATCTAGGCGAAGAGCAGCCTCGCCAGATAGTCGCGGGAATTAGAAAGTCCTATCAAAAAGAGGAACTTGTTGGTAAAAGAATTATTGTGATCAAGAACCTTGAGCCGGCGGTAATTCGAGGCGAAGAATCACAAGGGATGCTTTTGGCTGCAGCAGGAGAGAACGGCCCGGTCATTTTAACTCCGGAAAAAGATGTCCCGATAGGTAGCCAGGTACGATAAACAAGGCAGGTCATTATGGCAGTTATCACAGAATATATTCGGTTTTCTTCTAAAGGCAATGCCCACGTGATTGATTTGACCCCTGAGATCAGCGATAAATTGGGAAAATTAGATATTAAGGACGGTATAGTGACAGTAAGCGCCATAGGTTCAACAGCGAGCATAACCACTTGCGAATATGAGCCGGGATTGGTGCAGGATATTCCTGAAATATTTGACAAGCTTATCCCTGAAGTAAGTTATAACCATGATAAAACATGGGGTGATGGTAACGGGCATTCCCATCTAAGGGCTTCTTTGGTCGGGCCTTCAATAACCGTACCTTTTAAGGATAAAGAGCTGATATTGGGGACGTGGCAGCAAGTGATCTTTATTGATTTTGATAACCGTAACCGAAACAGAAAAGTTGTTTTACAATTTATAGGAGAATAATAATGATAGGATCTTTCCCACAATTTGTAACACAAGAAGTATGCTTGGCATGTAACGGTTGTTGCAGGTTTAGCGGGCCTAATTCCTGCTGGAGGCCAAAGGTATTAAAAAGGGAGAATTTTCCCGAATTTAAAGGGCATTTAACAGATGATAATTATATAAAAACGCTTAAATATAAGGATGCTGTAAAATGCAGTTTTTTTTATGAGATAGAGAACAAGTGCAAAGTATATCCGATACGGCCCTTCGAATGTCATTTGTATCCTTTTCTGCTCGAGAAAAAAGGCGACAATATTTTATTAGGCGTTCATTTGGCCTGTCCTTATGTCCAGGACCACAGGGGCGACAAGGAGTTTGATAAGTACGTTGATTATTTAAAGGATTTCTTTTTGGGCGGAGAGGCAAAGGAGTTGCTGGGGGATTATACCAAGATCGCAAATGATTATTCAAAGCACGAAAAAGAGATAGAGGATCTTTACATTTTTGGTTGATGATGTTAAAAACGTGTCCTGAAATTTTTGAGAAAAAAGAGATAATTGAAAACTATTTAAGGCGGCAGAACAGCCCTCTTTCTGCCTATTCTTTTGTCAGCATCTTTGCGTGGAGCGAGTTCTTTAAGTTTGATGTCGAACTGATAGATGAATGCCTTTGTATCTTTGCTGAAAATGAGCTTGGGTCTTTTATGTTCCTGCCACCCTTAGGTGAGACATTGAACGGCTCAGTTATATCCAAAAGCTTTAAGAGGATGGCTAAGGTAAACGGTGCAGGCAATGTAACAAGGATAGAGAATGCAGGCATGCGGCATCTGCAGCACTTTTCTTCGGACAGGTTTTCATTTTATAAGAAGCATTATGAGTACCTTTATTTCAAGGATAATATCGCTGATCTATCGGGAAGCAAGTTCAAATCAAAAAGGTCTGCCTACAATAATTTTGTGAAAAATAATGATTTCAGCTTTGTTCCTTTTGACTCATCTTTAAGGAATGAGTGCCTTGAGCTTTATGACCGCTGGGCGATCGGCAGAAAGAGCGGGTCGGGCCAAGAAGCAAGGGACCAGATGCTTGATGAATGCCGCGAGGTCAACAGGCTGCTTCTTGATAATTTTGATGCTTTGGGTTTGATTGTAAGGGTTGTATTGACCGACGGTAAAGTGAGAGCTTACACTTTCGGATTTGAAGTGACCGCGCTGGTGTTTTGCGTATTTTCGGAAATAGTTGACCTTGAAGTCAGCGGCTTATCGGTATTTATCTTTAATGAGTTTTGCAAGGATAAGGCGTTAAAGCAGTACAAGTTCATTAACGTTATGGATGATTTTGAACTTGAAAATATCGGAAGAACAAAAATGTCGTTCAGTCCAACAGTGCTTCTGGACTCTTATACGATATCATTAAAATAGAAAGTTTTAAGATAATGGGGATCTACAGTACAGATTTCGTAATATTCGACGTAGAAACAACAGGCCTTTCTCCTCAGTTCGGCGACAGGATAATAGAGATGGCTGCGTTAAAGATCCGTGATCAAAAGATAATAGGCCGCTTTGAAACCCTGATAGACCCTCAAAGAGAAGTGTCTTTTGCTGCTTATGCGGTCAACGGGATCTCTGATGAAATGCTGATCGGCGCGCCCCTGGCGTCTGAGGTCCTGCCTGATTTTATCAGGTTCATAGAAGGCTGCGTCATCGTCGGGCACAACGTCAAGTTTGATATGAAGTTCCTGAACAATGAGCTTAAGCTTGCAGGTTTGCCCCAGCGTGATCTCCAGAGGACCATTGATACTGTTAAGATGTCTAGAGGAATGATCCCCGAGCTGGGCAAATATTCGCTTGCAACGGTATCGGATTTCATGGGTATCAAAAATGTGCAAAAACACAGGGCTATGGCGGATGTCGAGATGACCAGCAAGGTGTTCTTGCATTTACTGCAGATGGCAGCAAAAAGAAGGATATGCTCGCTTTCTATAATAGAGAGCCTTTTTGGGCCAAACAAAATAGTTAAACAGCATAAAAGGACAAAGCTCAAAGAGATACAAAGGGCCTTGGATGAAAAAGCTAACCTGGAGCTCATGTATATTGGAAACAGTAGCGGCGCGAGCATAAGAGAAGTAACGCCTTCTAAGATCTTAGGAACCGGCAAGGC
>MHHG01000019.1 GCA_001805965.1 Omnitrophica WOR_2 bacterium RIFOXYA2_FULL_38_17
AAGAGATCGATCCAAGGACAGGTGAGGCTAAGAGGGTTGTTATGGACTTCGCAGGAAAAGAAGGCGCAACAGGATGGGCGGCATTCAACAGCCTAACAGCAGAATTCTTTGCAGTTCCAACTTCAAAAGGAACTTTATACAGAACAGAAGCAGAAATATTAGAAGCAATTATTTCAGGAGAGTTGGCTTACGTACTTAATACATCTGCAAATGCAGTTGATCCATTCATCTTGATCAATCCAAATATGCCGGGAACATTAGAAGAGCAAGCTCTTGGATATTCAAGAAAATCTTTAGAAGCTCAAAGACAGGCAGTAGCAAAAGCAATAGCTGAAGCTAAAGCAACAGGAAGAGTATTAACAGCTGAAGAGATTTCAAAGATAAAAGCAACAGTACCTGCTGTCACACCGATCATTGATGCCTTCATGGCTGATAAAGTTGGATTACCAACCAGAGAAAGAACACTTTACTTAACTTTGGCTCAAATTAAAAATGCTACAGGTGATCTTAAGAAGACAATTGAAGAACTAGACCTAGGATACAGGCAAGATACTAAAGGCGGAAGATTCTCAGCACGCATGTTATCTGTAGATTACAAAGCTTGGATGGGAAATATGAAGACATTCGTCGATACAACAGGGGAAACAAGAGTAGCTATCAAAGCCCCAGTTGCTAATAGAAGCGTTGAGAACGAATATCAAGTAAGGTTCAGAAACGGAAGATCAGCATCAATGTCATTTACTGAATTTGCAGCTAATTTCAAGGATATCTTCGGATACGCGGAAGAAATTGTTCTTTTGGATACAGAAAAAGGAAAAGAAGGAAATGTTAAGGCTATTATCTATCCTTCAAGAAACTTAACAGACAGCGAATATCATGAAGTTACAGGTAGAGATGAATTAACAGTTTATAACTTAACAACAGCTGGTGTAGCAGATAGGACTAAAGGACCTATTTCAGTAATTAAATTTATGCCGGAGATGCTAATTTTCGACGGATCTAAACATGATCTCAGCGAAAGAAGATCAGTAAAAGATAACAAAATCGAAGGTGCGTTCATAGTAGATAACACGGGTAAGGTTGTCGGATCGTTCGAAGTTATCAACGATACACAGATAAGAGTATCTCTGGGATATGATAGCAAGACGCCAAGAGTTGTTAAGACCGGATATATAAATCTAACGAACGCATCAGATTGGACAACATTATCAGTTCTAAGTCAAGAACGATTAGATGAATATCAAAATCAAGAAAAAGGTAAAAGTGGGAATAAGTATAAAGTCCAATGGAATACATATGCTGAAGTAAAAGAAGAAGAAGGATTGTCATACTTTGTGATCTACAATGCTGATGAAGTGACTGGTAAAAAGAAGGGTGAAAAACATATTGCTATCGCAAGACAGGGTGCAAGAGGGGAAGTTACTTATAGAAAAACTGGTGAATATTCAACTTCAGAAATTATTATTGGTGGCAAGATGTCAAGTATGGCATTTGAAAGAGCTGTTGATCAAGGAAGATCAAGGATCTTATTGAGACAAACACTTGACGCAAATGGTAAGCCAGTTTACACAACGTACAACAACAATGGTGACTTAGTTGAACTTAATTCTTCAAGAGTCATTGAACTGGAGAATTCTGGAAAAACAATCGTTGTTTACGGCGTTGCCAGCGGTTTTAACACTCCAAGGATCGAATTATATACAAACAAAGATTACTCAACACCGCTAGCGATTGCTTACGGTTTTAATGGAAGCACAGTTATTCCTTTCAGAGGCGGGGTCAGCGGACGCCTTGACAACAATATTTATTCAAACATTTATGCACTTGGAGTTAAGAGATTTATATATAGAGGAATTGATCCAGTTATTGGATTTGATTTACATGAAAAAGCTGAAAATGTTGAGGCTCTATTAAAATCAGCAAACTACAAGAGCCGCGTTGAAACATTATCAATTGTTCCAGATGGATTGAATTACAGGTTAATGCCATGGGATATGGTGGATTACACAGCTGAAGCTTTACAACCTGTCAAGTCTCAAGGTTTTGATGCAAGATCAGGTGCATTTGTGATCAAGTTGAGCATCGATCCAACAGCGCAATTGATCGTTACAAATCCTGGAACAGGTCTTGCCGCTTATGTAAATACAAAGAAAGAAGCTGAGATCTTAACTGCACTATTAGAAATGGGTAACCTGGATGCAGTCGCAAAAGCATTGAAGTTCTACAGCACTGTTTCAAATGATGGTAACAAGACAATTTATTCATCATATGAAGGAACAACAGGAGAGCCGCTAAGATTTGTTATCGGCCTGCCTCAACCAGATTATGCAAAAGCAGATGCAGGTTCACAGATCGCTATTGCACGTGTCGCTCTTCAATTTGCAGCAGCAACAAAGAATAGAGAAGCCTTTGAGCTTGCAATGAACATCTTGAAAAACTTAGATGCTCAATTCAAATCAAAGAAGAACGATGGAACAGCAAGACCAGGTTATAGACGCTATTTTGTTGAACAAAGCAAGAACCCGGCATTCTGGCAAGGTAAAGAAATATTTGATACAGGTGACAACCTATCAGCATCCATATTGGCTTCATGGGCAAGAAACAATGTTGCCAGACTGCCATTTGCAAATCAAGCAGAGCGAAATGCATTTACGTCAAGAATGAATAAGTTAGCTCAAGACCAGAGAACATGGATAAGAACTTATATTATGCCAAGGGTTGGAGCAGGTAAAGACAATGTTATTATCTCAGGCATATTTGAAATTCAAGATGTTACTGGAGTTTCAACGGCAGAAAAGGTATTTGCTGAAAATCTAAATGCAAATTCTGAAGATATGCTTTTATTCATTGAAGCAGCAAAGATGATGAACGGAAATGAATTTAGCGATGAGATGTTGAGAGGATTATTAGATAGAACAGTCAAGCTGTTCGGAGTAAAGACAATTATTACAACACATGCAGGAGATAAGGTAGTTATTGAAGGGCTTGACTGGAGCTTACCGATGGGTAGAGCTGATATAGTGTCTTCAGAGCTAACTGCAGAATTGGTAAGAATTGCAAGGCTTGTCGGAAATAAAGATATTGAAATATGGGCAACTAACGCATTGAACAAAATGGAAAAAATGCGTGAATTATACGCAGATGAAAACTTGAGAATCCCTGAAGTAGGCGTGGCAACAGGTGATGACAACTACTTTGCTTTAAATGATGGAGCTATTTCAACGACAGCTCTGGCTAAGGCCGCAAGATTAGCAGATAGCAACAGCAACAATGCAGTGGAAACAGGGTTCTCTATCAAGTCAAGCATTAAGGAATATGATGACCAGAAGATACTTATTACGACTTTAATAGTTAGTTTTGTTGGTTTAGTTCTATTGCATCTACTTTACTGGAAGACATTATGGTCTAAGTATAAGAAGTTAGTAAGCAATGCAAAGGCAGGAATGAAATTATCGACTAAAAAGATAATGGCAACAGCAGAAGAAAGATGGTCAAACAATGTCTTATTTACAAAGAAGACAGAAGTAGAGATATTAAGAAAAGGCAAGAAGGCAAAAGAAACATTAGAGTTCTCAGCTTATGGCGACGGACCTGTTGAAGTTGACTTTATCAGCAACTTGAGAGCAATTTACAAAATGGTTATTGAATGGCGTAGACAAGTAAATGGTTGGGAGCTTGATGATGAGCTATTAACTGAAAAATTATTAGGTGATAGCGATCCATGGTTAAATGCTCTAGATGAAATGGCATTATTTGCTGGTTTTGAGTTAAGAAGAATTATTAAGGATGGTTTAAAAGATAGCGCTAAGTCAGCTGATAGTAACCACGGGTGGAATAGATTTGAACATTTCTTTAATGCAAAAAGAGTTGTATTAAAGAAAGCTCTTACATCTGGAGCAAGTGCTGCACAGATAGAGATCATGTTAAGAGAAATGGGTATGAGCCCAAGAGCAACAAGAGTCTTCCCATTTGATGCAGAAACAGAAGGAAAATCAAACAAATATTTATGGATGGTTCAATATTCAATTCAGAACAATGCTCGCGCAGGCCAGGAAGACGAAGTAAGAGCTCTTTGCCCAGACAAGCAATTTACATTCTCAGGATTAAATCCAAAGGCTCCACATTATCAAGTTGTTAAGAATACATATTCAACAGATGCTAACGGAATGCAAGTTAAGGTAGAAGGTTTTGATGCTGAATCTAAAGATGCCATATTAGCATACAGTTTTGTAGATGGGGATAAGGATCTAATGGAGCAAAAGCTTGCACAATTATCACAGTTCAGAAAAGCATATAATGATGTTATACAAAGAGATAATTTGACACCTCGTCATCCTTGGTTAATTGATGCTGCTAAGAATTTACCAACAATAGTTATGTCGATCTTGACATCTATTGTTTGGTTCAGTGTTTCTAGAGGCGGATTATCATTATTCGGATTTGTTGCATTTAGTTCATCAATATTATTAGGAAAGGTAGTATTTATTGCAGGTGGCGTTTTGATACTCTTAGGTATTGGAGCTCATTTAGTTTCTAAATGGATAGCTGTAAAGAGATATTCACAAGTATTCCCAGTTGTTAAGATGAAAGAGGGTAAGCTTTGGAACCCAAGAATTTGGGATGGTTTAGGATATGCTCTAAGATTGGCTGGCCTTGTCGTCCTAGCAGCATCAATAATCACCATTGCTCATGCAGGATTTGCACAAAGCATGGTAATACTATTGGTTCTTGGTGTGATCGCTCTAGAAATTTCAGGTATTGTTCTTCCTGTTGTAGGAACTTGGGTCAGTCGAAGGTATCAAAGAAAAGCTATTGAGCAGCCCATTTCACTGAAAGACGACACAACTAGCTGGACAGCATTCAAGAGAAAGTGGATAAATTTTGTGAACTCCTTAAATATCCCAGAAACAAGGCCGGTATCAATCATTGCTATGTCAGTACAATATCACTTAGCCCCATCTGCACCGACAGGAAGCATTTTTGATAGAGTTATGATGATCATTAATTATGGTGTTTTAACGAGTTTATTTATAGGATTAGCTGGAATGGTTATGGGGCCGTCGGTTATGGCTGGCTGGTTCTTAACTCAATATCTAGTATTGGAGGGTATCTGGCCTTGGATACAATTAATAGCTGGCGGAGCATTATATGTATTAGCGCTATATTTATTAAGATATGCACAGTCAGTTATGCTTGTATCAGTGGGGGCCATGTTTGTTCTTGGGCCTGTTAAATTCTTAACGTTGGCTTGGATAGTAGCTGGTCTATTCTGGAGTCTTCCATATACATGGCCTATTGCAGTAACACTCATGGTTATTGGCGCATTTGAACATAAGATCTGGCAGAAAGCAAGGGATTGGAAAAATAGCAGAACCAATAAGAAATTTGCGTTAAATATTGCAGCACACTTCAAAAAGAATCTTGACGAATATAACAGCGAACATCCTGGCGCAGAATTAGATCCAGTAAAAGATAGAAATAATCCAATTCTTAAGAGTTTTGCCAAGAGACTTGGCGTTGTATATATGGGTGGGGATGCTCTTGGATTTATAAACAGAGGGCCAAAAGCAGGAGACATGATCAATAGATTTGACCTGTTCAAAGCTCAAGCTAAGAAGAATATTGTGATGTTTACAAAGCTATTCTTAGGACGTAAAGATGAAGAGTTGAAAGAATGGTTCAAGACATTAGAAAAACGAGAAGGACATTCTAAGGTGACACTATGGCATCCAATGCAAATCAGAGTGGATGCAGACAAGCTTAAGATTGAACAAGATGATGATAATATTTATGTATATGTTAAAGATGAGACAGAAAAGAAGAATATTATCCATGCATGGCACATGAGAAGATTCTTTGTCTCAATGCTTTCTGGAGGTTCACAGGATGTTGGTATTAACTTAGTCGACATGGCATTGGCAATGAAGAAACAGTTAAAAGTTGAAGTTGGGAAAGATAATGTATCTGATATCAATGTTACATTTATGCTGCTACATAATAAATACGATGATGAGTCAGCTATCCCAGCAGAAGAAAAATTTAGTTGGGACAAAGATGCAGGACAAAGAGAAAAGCTATCAAAAGTGATTAACGCAATGACCGGATTAGATGCGGCTGTACGTGTTGACTGGACACCATTTGCAAGTAAAGCTGCTGGTATGACTGCTACGGATATGGTTCCTGAAATAACACCTGAAGCAGATACATTCCTCATCATGGATAGAAATGCTTGTGTTCAGAATTTAGATCTATTTGTACAAGACTTAAAGACAGCACTGTCTGATGATAACTATGTCATTATTGTTCCTGGACGTGGTACTACAAACGTCATTATGCCGCATGGCCAATCATCTCAATCCGTTGAAGAGGGACATAGACAGCATATGAAGGGTGTTATGGTTCTTGGTGGTGGTGCTGGTGAAGCGGTTGGTACTGGTTGGGGTAATATTTTACGAAATACTTATTGGGAAGCTCAGGAAGCATTGTTAACAAATGAATTCCCAGACAGATCCCTAACTTCAGAAGGTCTAAAGGCGCGTGAAAATGAAGGATTCTTTAAGAGATTATTATCACGTCATTATGGATTGATAGGTTTTATTCCAAGTGCGGTTGGTATAAGTGAAGATATCTGGGCTGTACAGCAAATGGCTCACTCAGTAATTGGCCTTGGTAGAACTCCTAGATTTGCAACATCTCAAGCATTCTGGCATAAGATGCGTGAATCCTTCTCACAAGCAGACTGGTTTGCAGCGTTCCCAAGATGGTCCGGTGGGTTCCCTCAAAAGATGACAGATAAGATGATGCAGGAGATCTTTGATTTCGGTCCGATGTCTGTATTTGCTAAAGAGATAAGATCTGCCGGTGGCCGATTCTTCTTATCAGCACCATTTGGTTTAATTAATATCCTAATGCTGCCGCTAGCTATTAAATTTGGTATTTTGCCTTTCGTTGGTATTAACATTCTGTTCTGGTTGATCGGGTTCATCTTTAACCAGATCTTAACTATTAATGGCTTGAACGCATACATGGATGCATCTGGCTTCTCTAAGATGTTTGGTATTCTTGGGGGTGTTACAGTTGCGGTTCTAAGCGTGACAGGATTTATCGCATTATCACCTGCAAGCGTAACAATTGGCTTCTTGGTTGGAGGATATATTGTTGCTCTCGGAAAATGGCTATCAAGAAGACCTCGCGATATGTTATTGTTTGGGCCTCAGCTTGTAATTCATGTCCTTGGTCAAGCGATAAGACAAAGTCTAGAGTTTATTCTTTCTGGTGCAGATGTCAATGATGCAGCTAGTGTTGAAATGAGAACTATTTTGCTTGATCGTCAAAAGAAACCAGCTGTAAACTTTGTAAATTTACGTACGATGTGGTTCTTAGGATTGCTATTCTTTGGATTAAATATATGGGCAATGATCGGACTAGATTTCTTAAACGTTCTGTTGATCTTACCATCAATCATGTTCAACTTAAGTTTGATAATAGGACCTTTTGTTATGAAGACAAAGGAAGGACATGAGGCTGGCTGGATAAAGACACAATTAGTAAGAATGGCTGGTTGGGGATTAGTAACACTAGGATATGCAGGATTGACTTGGTTAGTTATTGCTGGAGGATTCTTTGCAGGGGCATCTTACTTGATATTAGCAGTTGGAGCGTTAACATACTTTACATGGGCAACTAAGGGTGTATTTATTAAGGAACGCATTGTGGAAATGATCAAGAAAGGTGAAACATGGAAAGATCTGCTTAGCGGAAATATTGTTATGAAGTATTATGATTTTACATTCAAGTCACTATCAAATAAAAAAGATATGAAGACAGTTAAGGACTTTATTCTAATTGATAAGCTTGTATTAAGAACAATTCTTGCATTAGCATATGCAGCAATTGTACCTGTTGTTCTATCATTTGCAATTGACTATGTGTCAGAAAATCTTAAAGCATCAGGCAGGTTAAAATTATTAAGATTATACTCTGAATTCTGGCGACATGTTGCTATAGCTACATTCGTATTACTATGGTTCTACATTGTTCCTATTCCAGGCCTATTGGTATTTGATGCGGCTGCATTTAAAATTGTTCTGACTCTAGCTCAGCTAGGAAAGATGATCGTCATTCTCGCTGGTGTAATTATTGGAGGCGGCATATTAAGCCAAGTAGCATCTGTTGTTTTATCATATGTAACTATGAGACGCTACCATAGAATATTTAAGAAATACATGGCTGCTGAAGCATTAATGTTAGCAGGTAACCATGACTTAGAAATGAGAAGCAACATTAATGGAGAGACATTCTATAAAGCATTAACAGTTTCCAAAATCAGGGCGTTGTTTGCTGATACACAACTTTATATTCATCAAGATGCCTTTGCTTATGCAAATAAAGCAATGGATGAAATTGAGAAATTGATGCCAAGAGAATACAAGAAATTAGTAGCAGAGATCGAAGATAATTTTACTAAAGAAACAATTTCAAGATTAGATAATGCTGGTGCACAAGGAACGCAAGACAATGAGTTGAAAAATAATGTTTGGGAAAATTTAACAGATAAAGCAAAGCAATTATTAATGAGAGATAATGAGAATAATGAAGAGAGAGCAAAAGAAACTTTATACGACGTATTAGAACAGAAATATCAAGATAGGGTTGATGTTTTAAATAACAAATTAGAAAACTTAAGCAATTTAAAAGCGCAAGCAACACAAAGCGGATATGATTTTACAGTGTCAAAAGTTAAGGTGCCGGTTGAATTAAGAAATGCTGCAGAAGCAACAATTAGAAAGGCTATTCAAGAAGGAGCATTATTGATCAAGGCGGTTAATGCTCAGGGACAAACCGTGATCGTTCCTGCTGACCAGATTACGATCAGATTTGCTAGTGTCCACCTTGTTATTCCTGCTGAATACACTAGAGCGGTATTGTTAGTAAGAAAAGAACTAGAAGAAAGAGCTGCTAAATATCAAGAAGAAAGAGATTCTAAATTTGCTGATAAACAAAATAAAACTGATAAAAAGCTAAGGGCTGAGACAACTGCAGCAGCTCAAATTACATCAAATCACGCAAAGAAACAAAAGACAGAAAAATCTATTTTCACGAATATCCCACTTGACAGTCAAACTGCAGCAAAAGTTGCTGTGACAGCTATTCAAACAATCATTACAGAAAAATTAGAAGATGCAGGCAGGACAAAGGCTGACTATATGGATGTCGATCAGATCCATACAACTCTATCAACACAAGCAGTTGGAACGGAAGTTTCCTTAACACCTGCTGATGTTATTGAAGAGGTTAAGGCTGATGCCGCAGGAATTACCCCATTTGGTTATGAAATTGTAGGCGCTCAATTAATGGATAACTTCAGCGTTGTCATCAAATTAAGGACACTAGATTCTGCAGTTATGCAATATAGAGAAGCAGCTCAAAGATCTCTTGATAGAAGACAGCTTCCAGAAGGCCAAAGAAGTTTTGTGCAAGATATCAATCATATCAGTGTTGCTTATATATATGATGCAACAGTAGAACAACTAAGAGCGATCAATGAAGCTCTTAAGGCTTGGCAGCCAGCAGCTGATGCAAAGACAGTTGAAGCAAAGCATATGAGAGCAAGCTTAAATGTTAATAAGGTTATAGTTGCAAGCGAAGGATTTGACCTAGAAAAGCCAAGATCAACACCGTCTCAATCAGGAAATAGAAATGCAGGATTTACAATTATTGAAATGCCGAT
Organism: Omnitrophica WOR_2 bacterium RIFOXYA2_FULL_38_17; assembly: GCA_001805965.1. Taxonomy (GTDB): domain Bacteria; phylum Omnitrophota; class Gorgyraeia; order Zapsychrales; family Zapsychraceae; genus Zapsychrus_A; species Zapsychrus_A unditaenarius. The sequence goes on from MHHG01000019.1 coordinate 9,731, forward strand.
CGCGATCGCAGGTATCGGCATTGTAGGTATTTCAGCAGTTCATGGATTAGGCTGGGTTGCTATCACGATAGCAGTTGCAGCAGCCGGAATATTAATGTTAGCTTTGATCAGAAAATATATTGCCCGTAAAAATCATTCACAGTCAACAGTTACAAAGATATCGACTCTTTCCGTGGCTGGAGTAGATCGCGAAAATAGTGCTGTTAAGACTGTGAATGAGGGCAGTAGAGCAAATAGAGTAAGTAAAAGAAATGGTGGATTTGTTAAAATAGAAATATTATTGGCTATCCTATTTTGGATTGGTGGAATTAGTGTATTAGTACTGGCATTAACTTTTCTAGCTATGATAACTGGATCAAAATTATTAGCAATTTCTTTAGGTGCTTTGTTTGTGATTGCTGGAATAATGGAAGATTGTGGTGACCAAGCAATAAAATTCTTTATGTCCTTAAAGGATAAAATAGTTGCTATTAAAGAGAACTTAATAATTGCAAGAAAAATTAGAGTCGCTAAAAAATTACTAAAAAGACTAGTAATTGCTCAAACAGAAGAGAATGTTAGCATTATTATAGAAAGAGGAGATGTAGAAGGAATAAGAGTGATAGAGGAAAAAGCGAAATTATTATTAATAAAATATAATTTGGAAGTAAGCAAAGTAAATATCTCTATTGCTAAATTAAAAGGCGAAGTTAGAACAGTTTCTATAATTATGGGAGATGAAGCAAGAGTAGTAGTTGAAAGACTAAGATCAAGAATTCCTGAAGGAAAGCATTTTTCAAAAGAATCAAAAGTGCGTGAATACTTAGCACAAGCAATTGCATGGGCGAACGAAGGATACGACTTTGAGATTATTTGTGAAGAAGAGAAATCTCATATAGAAACTTTCATTGTGGAAGAAGAAGGTCATTGGGAATATAAAGATGTGTTGTGGCCAGATCCACAAGGAGGGATGGCATGGGGACCTTCAGCTTACCCTGAAGATCAAAATTGGGTTGTTGATGCGCCAGCTATTACAGGTAGTAGAATAGTTGTTGATCAAGAAGCTTCAATTTCAATCATCCGCGGACAAAAGTTTTCAGAAACAAAATCAAACACATCAAAAACAAACAAAAATAACGGCGGATACACATTAGTTGAGGTTCCGGCAGCGATCGCAGTAGTTGGATTGGCTGTTGTAACAGCAAGCTTCTTAGCACAAAACATTTCAGGCCTGACACCTGCGGTTGCAATCTTGATCGCAGGCGGATTAGGGATCTTATCTATAGCAGCTATCAGAAGATTTATCGCCCAAAGAAATAATTCACAGCCTTCAGTTACAAAATTATCGACTCTATCCGTGGCTGGAGACGCCCTCGAAAATAGTACTGTTGCCGCTGTGAATTTGGGCAATACAACAAGATCTCAAGTATCAATGCCGTCACGTTCTACATTATCGACTCTTTCCGTGGCTGGAGTGGCTCGTAATATCAAGAACGTGGCGGCAGCAGTATCTGCTTCAAAAGTATTTAACTTATCAAATAACAACGCAGCAGGAACAAGAAGAGCATCAAGAAGACGTGCATTCACGATCATCGAGGCTCCTCTTGCAGTTGCAGGTATCACGCTTGCAGCTGTCACTTTCTCAGAATTGTCAGTATTCACTATCATTATCGTAGGCTTAAGCGCTACAGCTATCCTTACAGCAATATCATTAAGAAGATCGATCTTATCAAAGACCAATGCGAAAGTTGTTGTTAATGCTAAAGCTAAGA
>MHHG01000020.1 GCA_001805965.1 Omnitrophica WOR_2 bacterium RIFOXYA2_FULL_38_17
ATTTTTCAGACCATTTTGCTGCTTATATAGTTTTTGGGCCTGCCTTTAGAAATGAAACAAAAAACAGTAAACCCCTATCAGCAAAATATGATCTTTTGAAAAGCACCCTGTTCGAAGGGATTGAATTTGAAAACAATCTTCAAATTCAATAATAAACTGGTGGAATACACATTGACTAGAAAAGACCTTTTTTCATGCTTTGATAAAAGAACAACATTCCGCCGACTATCATAAGTATGCTTCCAACATTAAATCTATTAGCATCCTTGCTGTCACTTGCACCTTGTATCAAAACAGACCGTTCTGGATTTTTCTCGTCATAAAACACATCAATGATTGTTGCATTTTTAAACTTACTCAGAATATCTTCCAGCACTTCCTTGTTTGGAGTAAAATAATCATAAGCAAATAACTTGTTACCTTCATAGCGAACTCCATCAACAATATAATAATATTTAACATCAGGATAATAAAGAGCCTCCTCAGGGCCTTCTTCTCCTGAACCTTTTAGAAGTATCTGTGAAAATTGCATATTCCCGCTGACAGCAGGCCACGATTCTGTCTCAACTCCAACCTTCACTGTTTTAGCTGTTCCTGAAAAAAGAAAGGCCCCACTGACTAACAGTACTACTGCAAGAAAAAGAACTTTATCCATAAATCTCCTAAATTAAAGCACATTAATTTCAGGGACTAATCCCCTCAATAACAATTAAAAAATCCATTTTTTATACTTTTCCTGAATTTTCAAAGCCCCTGCCATTGATCAATATTACAATTGTAATCAACTTATTAAAATATTCAACATACTTTTTAAAAATCAAAGAATAACTAGTCATAAATATATTTTATTAAATATTTGCAAGAAAGGTTGGTAGTCTAAAGTGAAGCCCTAAAAGCGCCTGCTTGAGACTTTATATAATTAGAGGAAGAAATGGATCAATGGCCTAATATCTACTTTTTATAAACATCCAATGTACGCTCAGAGATAACATCCCATGAGAAATCCTTTTCAGCCGCATATTTGCCATTATTACCCATCCACCTGGCATGGTCAAAATTGCTTAGAAGCGTACCAAGGCCCCAGCCAACTGACTCAGGTGTTGGATGAACCTTATAACCAGTAACATCATGCCAAACAAATTCAGAAGGGCCGCCATTTACTGTTGCTACTACTGGTTTACCAGCACTCCAGGCTTCAAGGATAACAATACCAAAAGGCTCGTTTCTGCTTGGAACACAAACACAATCACAAGCCTTGAAAAGGTCTCTAAGCACCCAGGAATTCTGATGCCCGAGGAATCTTGTTGCATGGCCAACACGAAGTTGATTTGCCCTATTTTCCACAGAACGCTTTAGATTCCCATCACCGGCAAAAATAAACTTTGTATTTGGATAGTAGTGAAGAATGCCCGGAATTGCCTCCACTAAGATATCCGGGCCTTTTTGTTCTGTCATTCGGCCTGCAAATAGAACAACAGGGTCCATAGGATGGATCCAATATCTTTCCTTTATATAACCAGGATCAAGATCTCCATAAAAATGATTAAAATTAACTCCATTATAAACTGTATCAACTTTCCAATCAGGAGTATTGTACATCCACATTACTTCGCCTTTTAGAGCATTTGATACTGTAATTACCCTGTCAGCACAAAATGTCCCATGACGTTCATGATCACGAATGCGAGCTGAAGGGCCATTATAAAAATTATTTCCACAACGTCCATATTCAGTTGAGTGAACTGTCATTATCCCTTTGCGTCCCCTGCCCTGTTTGATCCAAACCATTGCATTGGATGTTAACCAATCATGAGCATGAACTATATCAAAATGTGCACCCATATAATCCTCTACTTGACATAAGCTGTAAGCAAAAGAACGGCACATATTGTTAACTTCTTCAACAAAATCATGATGTCCTGAGAAAGGAATTCTATGATAATAAACCCCATCAACTTTTTCGTTTTGAGCATGTCCGGGAAATGCCATACGCGTAAATATATGTACTTCATGGCCTTTTCTCTCCAAAGCACAAGCAAGCTCAGTAACATGTGCGGCTATTCCGCCAATACTAATAGAATGAAGCGATTCCCATGCAAGCATTGCAATTCTCAATGGCTGAACCTTAGGCTTAACCTCAACTTGAGGGGCATAATCCTTAACAATAGTTTCCCTGACACCCGATAAAATTTCCTCATAACCTGTTGGATCCAATTGCTTTAATAAATCTTCAAAAGCATTATCTTGATAATCGGTCAACATTTTATTTTTTTCTTCTGACTCTTTGCGCATTCCTTTATTTTCTTCTGACATTACGGTCATTGTTTTTCTCTCCTATTTTACAGAATATATTTTTATCACAAACTATAATTTTTGTAAACATATTTATTGCATAGAGTTTCGGCCTTAGATATTTGAATGTTCTTTCATATTAAAACTAAAGTCAATTTAAGTCTTAAAATACTGTTGTAATTAAATTCAATCTAACACTGTATTTTAAAAATTTTAAGAAAGGGATTAAAGTATGCCATATGATTTGCAAAAAAGCAACATTTTGTGAACTTCAAAAAATTACTTTTTTTATGGAGGAGGTTCTTCTCTGCTGCAGATCTTTCCATAAACAACTTAGAAGTATCATGTTATGGATTGTTTCAAATCAGGGACTAAGAAGACTTTTTTAACAAGAATATTATTGATGAAACAAAAAAAATAATTCCCAAAAAAGTGCCAACTAAGCCGAAACAGATCAAGAATATTTTTATTGAACATTGATATTTAATAACAAAATAAAGACACATTGCTGTTACCAATAAATGCCAAGATAGCCAAACAAGAAATACAGGAAAATTAATGGAACCAGGATAATATTCAATTTTATGTATAAAATCTTTATTTTGACCTATTTTTTTGTATATTAAGCACAAAACTAAAATTATTACTAAAGAAACTCCGATCATTGGAACCAAAGGAATATCCATCGGGGCATGGCCATGTGCTTTATTTGTGGCTTTTATAGTAAATACCAAATATATTAAGAAAGTAAACACAAGTAGGCCATTTCTCTCTTTATCTGTCAAAAGAACATTCTCGATCTTTTTTAATGAACATAAAAGCATTATCCATAAAATCAATATCAGCGCAGACATACTAAGGAGCTTTATCAAATAGAAAAGATCCAATCCTCTCATAACCATTTCAGAATATATCACAGGAATGAGAATAATTGGCGCAAAAACAAACAAAACATCAATAAATTGTTTTTCAACTATAGGAAGTGGAACTTTCAATATACGTTTTGCAAGATACGCAGGTGCCAGAAACGAAAAAAACGCATGATAAAACAAAATAATGAATGATATTTCGCTTGGTGCTACACCTAAAATTCTAAAAGCACTTGGATCAAGCCCATAGAATGTGACTTTTGCTATATAAGTCTCTGTTATCAAACCAACTAAAGCCCCAAATAAATACCAGACAACAAATGATTTCTCATTCCATCTCATAAGTGCATCAAGGAAAAAGACATATAGAAGCCCATATCCTAAATACAGGAATGGATTGATCAGTGCCTGGGGAATATTTGTTGATAAGGCTTCGGCCCAAAATACTCCTAAAGCACTGAAAGAGACATAGAAAATTATTTTTTTATAACCTTCTTTCATATTTTCCAGGCTTAATCAACATATTCAAGCAGCTTATCATAAACAATTTCAGGTTTTGCGTAAGGATGAAGGGGGTCTATGATATCATGTTCCATATCAAGATCTTTTGAAAATCTATACCGATCTATTGAGGCATCAGATTTCTTCCAACTTTTAACCAGTTTTTCTGTGCTTTTTGCATCAACAGCAATATCCATATCATTTGTAATTACAACTATTCTCTTTGTTAACGGAGCAGTTTTTTTCGCTGCCCTTAAAACCGATAATCCTAGCCTTAAAATGTGCGCCATTCCATGCGTTGAAAAATGATGGTACATGGAATATGGACACTTCCTGTTATCCTTTTTGATAGGGTCCCACCACAAGAATTGATTTGGGAACAGAAACGATAAATTCACTAATGGTTTAATAACCCCTGGCAAGAAATACCAGCCAAAACTAGGGACAATCACAACTGCTTTGTCCACATCATCGCGAAACTGTGCATTATATGCACTCATAACTCCACCCATTGACAAACCAAGAACCGTAACTTTATCACCAAGCCCGCAAGCAACATCAACTGATGTATCACAAACTTTTTTTATATCAGAGATTGTAAGCTTTCCTATCTCTTTAGTATATAGATCGTTGACTCCATTATAAGGCACTCTAGGAACGTAAACATTGTACCCTTTATCAAAGAATATTTTCGCTAACTCTTCATATTGGCGCGGACAATTAGTATAGCCGTGATAGAAAACAGCTGCTCTCTCGCATTTCGCTCCATGGGTCATAAGAATAGAATGGCCATAGTCAGCAATATTATCAGGATCATTTGCAATATCCCGCTTGATATGATCTATGCTTTGATCATAACTAAATTTGTTTTTCTCATAAGGCTGTAATGAATTTGTTTCGACAGGATAAACAGTAAGGCCAACAAGGAAAAGGATAAAAACCATAACTAGAAACATCAGGAATATCATAAGCGAACTCTTATATTGTCTTAAAGACAATGGTTATACCTGTCAAACAAGCACTTAATGCTTCATTCTGTAAATAATCCATCCTATCTGATTATAAATCTCGCCATAAAGAAGCAACATTTGACTCCAGCCATAATCTGAATACATTGATTTGAATTCAGAAAAAGAAACGCCTCCCACAATGACCATCTTATAGTAATGTGATGCATAAATATAAACGCATGGTGCAACAACAAGTATAACCAAAGCCCAAAAGAATAACATAAAAAGCTTGCCGGCACGTGCTCCTAGATTTTGCCATTCAAAAGATGTCATGCTAATACAGGTCAGCAATACAAATGCAAGGATCATTACCCAGAATAAATAGCTCATTTAATTTCTCCTTTGTCTGGCCATCATAAATTATACTAGTCCTCATACATCAATTTCTGTATTTTCTCATTTAACTCTAATAGCTTTTTTTCCCTTTCAGTCTCAGAAAGATTCTTTCCTGATTCTTTAAAAAGCTTTATTTCTTCCCTTAATTCCATCATCTCCATTTGTTTAATTATCTCTTCAGTGTCTTTGTTTTCCCTATCCCTATAACTATTATTTCCAACACTCATAAGTACTATCCTTTTTAGAGCAAACTCGAACAATTTATTTTAATACAAGTTCTATTATAATATTAATACTCGATTTTATTTATATTAAATACTAATAATTTAAAGCTTTCTTGATACAGATAAAATTAAGGCTACATTAAAAAATATCGACAAGCTATTTTTTTTCTTATTGTTAATATTTACTGGATAAAATATTTCTCGTCCGATGAAAATTCATATTGCCTCTTAGGCTCAGGATTCACCGTTTCTGCTGCAGATATAGCCTTCTTGACAGGAGCTACTTTTTTAACTACCGGAGCCAAAGGATCATTCATGGGGTCAATCTTCGGCAACACTGCTTTTGTAATCATACTTGTCGGTTCTATTTTCGCAGCTTCCGTCTTATTCATAGCAGGAGCTGTGCTTAATTTATCGACCTGTTTCGCTATCCAGCTGTTTATAATCATTATCAAAACAATCAGAAAGAAGACACTAAGTATTGTAAAAACTTTCTTTCCATTTTTCATATTATTCACCTTCTTGCCAAACAAGCTTGTCATCAATATTATCACTAAACGCCAAGAACGCATCTAATGTCGGGAAATACGGTGGCGCACTTCCGCTTCCCATCCTTTGATCATAAACAAAGTTCCTTCCATAACCAGATATTTGCTGCCCAGTGCTTCCGTTAAATAATCCAAAAGCCCCATAATTGTCCGTGATTACGCCTCCAAGGATAGTAGCTGTTCCCCTCGGGCTACCTTGGTCATAATCATCCACTGTAAAAACACCACTGCCGGAAAGAACTGTTGCATGGACATTAACATTATTTGGAGCAGACGGCCCGATCATTACATCTCCATTCCATGAAACTAGTCCTAATAGATTTTTTGTTTCGCCTACAGCTTCAGTAACAGAAGGAGCAACATAACCGCTAACACCAGGTGTTCCTGAACCTGTATCATAATCAGAATACAAAACATTATTCTGAATAACAATATCATTATTGCTTGCTATAGTTAGCTCAGTATTTCTCTGGACTGTACCTCCCAAAGATGTAATGTCCCCATTAACATAAATTATCGAACCAGCATTGTCCTCACCATCCGGTAACCCGTCATAGACCGCTGTGGACCCGCTGACCGTCTGTACTATTGTCTGACTATTTATTCTATCAACAGTGATGTTCTTTGTAGTTGAACCTTGAACGATCGTATAAACCGCATTATCATTTCCATCAACACTCATTGAAATCGTACAATCCCCTTCGACAAAAATACCACCGGAAGTGTTTCCGGCTTGATTAGGGACATATATACCATCGCTATTAATATTAGTATTTCCGTCAACCTGATCGACCATATCAGCTTCCAATGTTGGAGAAGAAAGCGTAACTGCGCTCACGCCCCTATCATATCCGGCATTAAAGGCAGGAACATCCGTTGTACCATTACTTTCAGCATCAATTAAGACAGTCCAGCCATTATTATAAAACCTTGCCTGCTGTTCCTGCTGCTGAACTAGGTCATCAAACGTACCGCTTGGATTAAAGGCAAAATTAAACCTACCGTTAGAATGAAGCGGCCCCGAGAAATTAGTCTTATCAGTAAACCAGACATTAGTACCGCTTGTCGTCGTTTGGCTGTTTGTAAAAAGAGCGTATTTTGCAAAATTATCCCTTTGGACTTGAACTGTAAAATCACCCGTGATCTTTACGGTCTTGGAAATATCCCCTAATGTGCCTGTTGATTCGATCGAATAGCTGTAAGAGAAATCCCATGCATCTGGACCGGCATCAGCGGGGTCATCTTTTTCCGTTAAAAGTATTGTGTAATTGTAATTAGCGCCATCGATCGTGCCTGCTTGTGTATATTCAGCCTGATCCCCGTCTTGCGCTAATTGTGCAACATTATTATTACGAACCGCATAAACAAGCCAGCCTAACCCGTCGCCTGTGTTGACCTTACTTTGCGCATAGGATATAACGCCTGATGGGCTTGCATTATAAATAGTGTCTGACAAATTCGTGTTAATCAAAATATCCAACTGCCTCAATGCTTCTTCCGCCCCGCCCTGGGCAGCATAAAAACTTTTTGAAGTTGTTCTCTCTATTTTAGTTAAATTATTTTCATTAATAACCCTTAAGGCAAACATGCCGCTTATAGCATATAGAATAACAGCAAAATACATTGTCCCAATTAATGCCATCCCTTTGTTATTATTATTTCTCATAACGCACATCCTAATTCCTTAAAAGAACATCAATATTGGCCGACCTTGTTATTGCCCTGTTATTCGCTGTATTTTTCGAAAGATCAATATCCATAGTTACAACCGTATTGTCTCCATTTATACTAACTTGAAAATCAGACACATTGCCTGCAATAGCAACTGATGCAATTGGATTTAAACTACTATCTAAAACCCTTCTCAACAAATTACCATCTGCATCAAGTAGATATTCAATGAGCCTATTATTGTAATTATCAGGATCACAATCATCACAATCCCCAAGCCTGTCACCATGTGCCAAATGGGCCTTTATAGCATTTACCGAAACATTAAGCGTGTTCTCGTTTTCGGGATTTCCCGGGGGCAAATGACAAATATCCACTTTGCCGTTATTCCCTATATTATATGTAGGATTGCAACCGGAATCTCCCCATGTTAATGGCGCACCCCAAGCCTTAACATCACAATTTTCATCAACAACACTTGTGCCGCATACACATATTGGAACGGCAAATCTTAAAATGTCCGATCCCCCAACCCCAGAACCATTCAAAATATTGACCTGCAAAACACCATTTTTATCAGTCCCTGATTCCTGAAGCTCAGCAGAACCTCTAACAAGTATTTGGCGCAAACTATCCTGAATATCAATTTCCGTATCAGTTACGGTCCACGCTGACTGCCCAGAAAGAAATAATATCGTACCTGCTGTTGCTATAATAGAGAAAACAAGAACCGCTACCAGCATTTCCAGTAAAGTCGAACCTGTATTCTCTCTTATATACATAATAAACCCCTATACTACCTGATTATCGTAGTAAGTTGAACTATAGAGTCCAACTCATTATTAACAGCCATGGTATCCTCTCCTGCATCCCACTGACCATTTTGATTAACATCCTCCCCAATAACCCTACCGTTTCTTTCTCTCCAGCTGAATACTGTTTTGACATTTAATATATTGTCAACTGAATCATCAACATAAGAAACACCAATTCCATCAAGCCCGGGAACTGTAAATGTCGTATCGTCATATGTTGCCAATATTTGCGAAAAAGGAGTATTCTCTATTTCGGTTATTCTATTTTGTACTGCTAGAGTAGCAGCTGAAGTATTACCTGAAAGATCGTTGTACTCTATGCATTTTACATACCCTATCATTACTCCAGCAAAAAGCGGGACCAGGATCATAATAGACATCATGACCTCCACCAATGTCATGCCTTTATTATTTCCTGATATTTTCATTTTTCCTTTCTTCCCTAATAAAAAAACTTATCCTTCAGAAGGATAAGTTTTAAACAATTCCCATTGCTCAAATCTTCGGCAACTGGCTACCCCGGATTATACCGTCGGGCCCTATAGCTTTGTGCCCCATCCTTCCGAATGGTTTACCTTGATCAATGCTTGAGCCTGCTAAATGCTCTTTCTCTATTAAAAAGTATAACATTTTTCCAAGCTATAACAAATTTTTTGCCCAGGCTCACCAATCCGGTTCTTCTATATATCCATCTACTTCAAATCTTGAGATATTCTTCCAACTACCCGACGAATAAGACGCAGTATACTTGCTCCCTGAATTTCTCCAGAAAGACTCCCTGTTAAACATCACATAAGGGCTATAAGAGAATTTATTACGGACAGGACTAAACTTCTGCGTCACATCTTTCTTTGTAGCTTCGATCAAGTGCTGCCTGCCATCTTTAAATAAAACTACCCAGGCATGGCCGCTCCAATTTTGTTCACCGATCACAACACGCGCATCATAGCCCATTTCAATTAACCAGTCAGCGAGCAATATTGAATGATCCTCGCAATCACCTTTTTTGATCCTGTAAGCCTGCCTGGAAGTCTGCCAGGCATCCTGCCTTCTCGAAAATAACGAAAAATCACTTTTATACTTTAATCTGTTCGATAAAGTCACCAGCGGAACCCACAACTGATCAGTTTCAAATGGTGCATAGCCAACTAAATAAGAATTTGCAGCCCTGAGCTTTCCATCAATTCCGGGACCCATGTAAGTAAAATTTTCTACCCCTTGATCATATTTTTTAATGAATCCCAAGTCGTTTGGTACTAACGTATAATCCCTCTCTATGCCGTATTTATCAAGGGGAATCACCTTGCCCTCTCTGGGCAATTCTTGGCCAGTTTTAGCTATATCCGCAAAGTAATCATACTCTTGAGATAAATCCACAGGGTCTTCACTCTTAGCATTCAGAAATAATAAGAACACCATGAATGATAAAATAACCAAGACTAAAGTTCCAAGGCCTATTTCCCCTTTTTTATGCCTATACGATCGCACTGTATCAACCCTTAAAACCTGCAGCCACAATAATAGCCACAAAAATAACAAGAGTTGAGGCAAAGATTGCTGCAGCGATATTTCCTTCTTTAATTTCTTTTTCAAGGTCTATTTGCTTTAATAATTTATTATCGACAAATTTCATTCCGCAAACACCAATAAACAAAGCAAGGATCGTGTAAAGCAGATTAATCAATAAATTCATACCTGTTGCAACAATAAAGTTTATTTCCATTGGAACATCCTTTCTTGACTGATAATTAATTATATTGTTATCTTTTAAAAACCCTTATATGCCAAAAATAAAGTTAAAATATATCAAGAATTCTTCTTAACTCTAATAGATAATATTATACAAAGCAAAATTTTTCAAAAGTAGATTTATCTCTATTTTTTATTATGAAAAAATACCTCGTCTTAATATTAGCATTACTTATTTCTATTTAAGGGCTTTTATTAGTCATCTTCTCTCCTGCCGCAATAAAGTCCGAGCACGAATCATTCAATTCCCAAACCGGCCATACGTTAAAAGGCACCCTGTTCTTCCCCAAAAATGATTTTAATGCGGGTGTGGGTTTAGTCCATGGCGTTATTGTCAATAAAGAATACATGACAATAATGGCTAAGCCCTTGGCAGAAAACAACATTGCAGCCTTGACTTTCGATCTTGGAGGGTATGGCGAATCTTATTACCGTCCGGAAACTAAATATAAGGCAATAAACGAAGTTCTGGCTGCCGCAGATTATCTGCGCCAAAGATTGTCTGGGAACAGAAAAGCAAAAATAGCTCTTAATCCTGCAGGCCAGCTTTCAACATCTTCGCATCAATGATCCAAACATTACCCTTGAACCTGTCTTGAGCATCAATCTGATGCAATATTAGGTCCCTATATGTACATATCTCTTCTTCTTGTGTCCATATGCGGCTTGACGGCATTGCCTTAAATTCCGCCACAATAGAATCTTTCCAACGGCTTGACCCGAATATTTTGTTAAAATATTCATCATTATCATAATCATCAGGTATACAATTGGACCAAACTGACTTTCCTGTAACAGGCGGAATAATCATATAACCGTCTGAAATGTCATTAATTGAATTAATGGCCTTAAATTCTATTTTCTTTTTTTGTTTAGGGTTGTTCATGACATCATAGACATTTTTTTTATAAATATGATCGCCATAAACATATACCTGCTTGATATCGCGCTCAATTAACCATTTGTAAATTTTAGTTGTCGCTAACCTCGAAGGCAAAACATCCCCGAAGAATATCCAGGCATTAAATATTACATGGACTATAAGCAAACAACCCAGCAATAGCCCCCAATAGCCCGGCCTCTTTTTTTCATCTTTCCCATTCTTGCACAGAAAACATGCATAACAAATAATGAATATAAACCCAAAATAGTAAGAAAAATAATTCCTGCCAAATTGGGCAACTTGTGACATCTCAACAATAGCGAAAGCACAAAAATTAAAGAACAAGATGATCCATATTTTTGTTTGCTGCATTGCCCGCCTGATCAAAATTAGAATACTTGCAACATAAAAAAACAACAAAGTTGGCATGCACGCATAAAAGTATTTCACGATCCAGACAATTCCGCCTCCACGAAACATCTCTGGCACAAGAAAATGCTTTGCGTTCGCACCACGAAACACAATGAAATTATTCTTCAATTTACTAAAACTGACCACCTTAAGAAAATACTCTATGGTAAGAACAGGGTATGGATAAGTAAAAACAATATAAATCAACAATATTCCCGCTAAAGCTGACAAGAAACAAAATATACTATTTTTAGCATCTCTTTGAGACAGCTTATAAATAAAATAATAGCAAACAATACCTAAATAATAAGGCATATAGACAGCTGCTGTCGGTGAAGAAAAAAACATTAGGCCTAAAAACAATCCGGAGACAAAACATCTTAAATATCTTCTGTCTGAAGTTTGTATAGAATAAACCGCTAGGAGAAAATTCATAAAGACAAGCGGCTGATGCGCTCCTTGAAGAACATACTGATAAGGCCAAAATGTCGTCACATAAAGGATAAATCCTAAAGATCCGATATGCCTGTTAAAGAAATTGCTTATAACAAAGTAAACCATCAACGATGCAATATAGTTAACAATGATCAAAAACAATATGTTTGGATACAGGCTCTGCCAATCACCTAAAATATTTTGAAATACTGCTATTCCGAGGATTAAATACTCCTTACCGAACATAGCTAAGGCAGTAAGGTCAGTTTCAAAAAGATTGTGTACCTGGGACAAAAAAAATGGCGGCTCAAAAAGCCTTCTCGCGGCAGGGATATAAAGACTGCAGGAATCCGTTGGCCAGCAATTTATGTAAAAGAGGATCTTTGACAGGTAAATTGCAACAATAGAGGCAATAATAAACACTGCTGCTTCATAAAGGCTTCTAGACTTCCTGTTTTCATTGATCATAAGGCACTAGCTAATATTTCGATCTTTATACTAAAATTCTTTATTAATAAAATCCGGACTAAAATATTGAAGGCATTGAATTTATCATTTTGGTAACATATTTAAAAATTCCTGACATGACAGTAAAAAGGATCAGGGCTGACAAAGCCAAATAAGCAAACTTCGGTAAAACCTTTCCAAGAACATTCAAATACCTTTCATATTCTCTCTCATAAAAAAAAGCACATTTCTTCAGCATGTCAGCTGTTGAGCCACTTTTTTCGCCGACTTTTATCAGGCTTATCATCTTAGGAGAAAACTGCTCGGTTTGGCTAAATACGCTTGCAAAATCAATGCCAGTTCGAAACAGATCACCTTTTTCTTTTAATTTAGACCCTATCCATTTATTACTGCAAACTTCTGATGCGATATTCCATGTTAGATAAGGGCTTTGCCCTGCTTTGTTAAGGATCGCCAATGTCTGTAAAAATTGATATAAAGACAATGTCCTTAAAAGCTTGCTTACAAAAGGTATATACAACAACATCCTATCCATTGTCATTTTGCAGTCCTGATCATCCTTCAAAAAATCATATACAAACCTGAGAAACAAAATCGGCATAAACCATAGCAATATATAAAACAAAGCCCAGAAATATTGGATTATAGCTACGCCAAAGCCATCCTCCTGGAACAATGCTACAGCGACAGCAATTAAATCCTGAAACGGACAGATCATAACAAAAACGATGAAATATATTTTTGGCCAAAATAAAGATTTTTTCAACTCTTCTCTTTGATCAAACTGCCTAAACATTATTACACAAAGGTCGGATAACGCTTGAGCCAACTTCCCACTTTTCTCTGCGGCACTAATATAAACAACATGCCATTGAGGAAAGATTAAAACATGTTTTTTTAAAGCTTCCGACAACGTAGCGCCTTCGACAACGTCCTTTTCGATATGGCATATCGCGCTCATGATCTCCTGAGAAAAATTCCCCTCTTTTCGAAGAAACCCCAAAGATTCAACTATGGCCAACCCCCCCGTTATCATCGATGACAACTCTTCATAGAACAACAGCAGGTCTTTTGTCTTCTTAACATTCATGTTTTAGCCTATCCTTTTTTATTCATTTAAAATTTTTCCTACATGCATGGAGAAGACTACTCTGCTTGGATCTTCTTCTTTTCAAACACTTCAAAGAACTCACGCATATTCCTGCTGAACTTCTGCCATTCAACGCTCCAATAATTCTTAAGTCTTCCATTGGAGTAAATATATTCCATAATAATTTTACCCTGTTTATCTACCATAATAGTCTGCCCGTCACGCTCATCCTTAGAGTAATTCATGATCCACTGCAAATCACCATCTTCATCATAATACTTTGTTATCCCTTGAAGCATACCCATATCATAATTCATCTCCCACTCAAGTATATTTTCAGCGCGGTATAAATATTCTTTTCCATGCTTTTTTCCCTTTCTAAAATTTACTGATTGCTTCAAAACACCTTCCTTGTTGAATCTCAAGCGGCTGACCATTTGTCCTTCTTCATAAAGGTCATCAAATTCAAGCAAGCCATCTTCATCATACAGTTTAGACTGCCCATGATATTTACCTTTAGAATAATTGATCTCAGTCTGCAAGCTTCCATCCTCATTGAAAACTTTAAAAAGCCCTTCCTTGAGGTCTTTAACATAATTTCCTTCAGTCCATAAAACGCCGCTTCTGTAATAAGCTTTGTATTCACCATGGCGCTTGCCATCAACATAATAAAGCTCGTTAAGCAATTTCCCGTCATCATAATAGTCCTGTACTTTTCCATTCTTTGTCAATTTGACTTCCTCTTGAACCGCAGGAACATCCCCATACTCTCTTTGCCCCCTGTTCATCTGATCATCCAGCCATTCAACAGCAGCCTCCCACTCTTTATCTGTTGCGATCTTATGCCCTCCTTCAAATTCGATCCATTTTACATCCCAGGCAAACCCTTCCAGGAACTCTTTATCTCTTATCATTTCTTCATACCTAAAATCTGTTGGACTGGCTATTAAAACAGCCTTCTTTTCTCTCGGATACCTTTCTGATTCCCTCGGGCTCATATAATAATCATGCAACATACCCGTATTAACAATAACTCCTCTTACCGTGTCAGGATAATGATAGGCAAATGCGTGCGCTCCCATTCCGCCTCCAGAAAAGCCCGCAGCAATGATCTGAGACTCTTTTACCGGAAGATTTGTGTTTACCCAATCTAAATTTACCATCAAGCTAAAGAGCTGCTCTGTCATTGTCACATTATTTCTAAATTCCTTAGAGGCATAAACTATCCACTTGTTCTTTTCAGCGGCATTCTTTAGCGCATTAAGCATAGAATTTGCATCTGCATTAGGGGATAGCGCAACCACAAGAGGGTATTTCTTCTTTAGATCTATTTTACTTGGAACATATATAATGAAAGGCTCTTCCTCAATAATACTCGAGTTCGGGTCCATCGACATTAATTTGGGGGCTTCAAAATCTGCCGCCTTATTATATTCTAATTTACTTGAAAGAGGGCAGGTTTTCCCTCCTCCGAGGAACATTGCATTAAACACAAAGTACGCTGCTAAATATATTAAAGCCAATACCAGTCCGAAAATAATTATCTCTCTTTTATCTCTTTTAGGGTCCAGGGAAATCTCCCTGGCATAAGTCCTTTGCACTTTGATTTCCTTTAATTTTACAAATGCATAAACTGAAACCGAACAAATCAATGGAGTAAATATTATTTGTGCCGCAACATTCATCAAATAATTTGGAGATATGCTTAAAATAATAACAACAGGAATATACATCAAAAGAACTGTAAGGCTTAATCCAAACACCTGCCAAAAATATCCTTCGACAAGTTTAAAACTTTCCTTAAATGACTCCGTTATGCTGGCGTGTTCAAATAATACTATAAGACCGACAAACCCAAATACGATCATCATGAATACACCAGGTATTACTAAAAGAATAAAACCAAGGACAAGAATAATATTCAACAAGCCTGTAACGATGATATATTTAAGAAGTTTACCTTTTATGTTTACCAGTACTTCCGTGAATGTGGTTTCCAGGCCATTTATCTTCTGAAATATATAAAACAGCAAAAATGCTGTCATACAATAATAAATTATAGCCTGAGCAAATCCTAAAGCCCTATATACCCACAAGCTTGGCAACTTATCAATCAAGCCAAGACCAGGGAAAGACAAAATCTGCAAGACAAAACCTGTGGCTGAAATCATTAAAAAAGGAACAAGATTATCCCTCCAAATACGGAAAGCATCCTTGAGTATTTCTGAAATTCTAAAAGTTATCTCTTGTTTAAAATCTTCTTGCATTTCAGCTCCCTCTTATTAAGCATTTCAAAAATATTGTTATTTAGTCTAATTCTACAACAAAAATAAAATCCGCTTTGTCGTTTTTACTGTTAGGGCGTTTTTTCCACAATTTGCAATAAACCTTAGCGGGTAGCTCACTTATCTGAAAATATAATTCTGGCTGATAAGGGCTTCCATTGTTGCATTTTCCAGGATATCCACAGCTTCCACCTAGATGAATAAATCCTCTAAGATAACAGACCTCCTTTAATACCCTGCTGTCTGATATCGGCTTGACTTTCTTTGAACGAGAGGGATCAATAAAAATATAATTGTATCCAAAATCAATCGCATTCATCCTCTCAAAAACAAAGCTATCATAAGAACGATAATGCCCGACAAAATCTTTATCTTTATAGAATTCTGACAAATTATATTTTGCAACCGCTTTTGGTTCATTGATCGACCATAACAGTTTATATGGCCTGGGATAAACAGGAAAGCATGGCTCCTTTATATAAGCCTTGCCTTCGATCAAATAAAGCAGGTGGAATGGATTTGCAATAAAACGCGATTCCTCAGATAAGCCATCAATGCTCCTGTCTCCGTTCCCATAACAAAATTGGCCTCTTAATCCCCACCAGGGCTTTCCGTCTTCTATTCTCCCAAAAACAGCGTCTAAAGGCTCATAGTCACCTTGAACTAGGTCCTTATGCTGAGCGACATATTGTTTTCTCAAATCATAAATTTCTTTTTTAGATAAATAATCAAATTCTACCGGCGGGTTAAGAAATATCTCAATCTCTTTTTGTGATGATTCGTTCGCGGCTAACCTTAAAACATTTGCATTAGGAGGCAAATATTCTATCCTAGCGACTTTACGCTGAGCATCAATAGATCTCCTCAAATTAAATACGGATACAAGCTCAAATAGAATAATTGAATAAAGTATCGCTTTTTTTTTATTCATAAAATAATCCCGTAAATAAAGTAAGGCTATAAATTCCTATAATACTGTTTAATAAGAATTTTCTCTCAGCAAATACAAGTATACCATTAGCAAATTACACTGGGCGGAAATCTTTCAGATTTTTTTCAAGACAGGGACAATCAATGTCATTTCACTGTTAATGCAGGAAAAATGGATTATAATTCGCATCCACCAAAACAACCCATGAAGTTGATACAAGGCTTAGAACTTCAGGCTCATGAGAAAACCAGCCAAAAGGAATCCAGCCTCTTTTTGAAGAATATGAATAAGCTGCTTTATTTTCAGAATATTTATACCTGAACGCTTCAATCCCATCACGCATAGATTCAGAATCTTTCTGACATTCATCAGCCCATATAGGATTGATATCTTGATAATATTCTGCAAGCGCCCTTGTGGCCATAATAGCCCCGGCAGTCCATTCTATACATATCCGATCTTTCTCTTTTGTAAAGCCTACGCCGCTTAAATAACCAAATCCATTATATGCACCTGAATATTCTTTGGTTTTTTTCCAAATACGATATGAAGAACCTTCCCCGAACAATTCATCTATCCTTTGCGGCCCAAGACTGACAATAGCCCAAGCCTGAACATCCGTAGCAAAATATTCCCTGCTAGGGATCCATTCCCCTTCTTTAAAATGCGCGCCCTGATAAAAAACATTTCCATCTACATCCCATACACTTCTTAAATATTCCATTGTCCTATTCTGTGCTTCTCTATATATAGGGTTACCCGTGATCTTATAGAGCATCCTAAAAGCGGCATTCCAGGAAATATTATTCTCTGATGATATCTCATAATAGTACCACCTCTTAAGAGGGGACATATTGCCGACAATCCCAGCTGAGCCATCTTTGCTATGGCCGTTCTGCTTGTGAGCAAATTCATTTAACTGCTTTTCAATATATGCCGGGTCCCCTTCATTATCTATTCCGATAAGGTTACAAAAAGTCCCTATCGGAGCCATCCTAATCCCGCCATTCTCCGCTTGCAGTAAAATAGCAGCTCTGGCAATTTCTTCAGCAAGCTTTAGCTCTATCGCATTATTCTTTTTATAAGCCCCTACATCAGGATCAAAATACTTCTTATGGTACAACTGCAGCGCAGCCAATACTATCCAAGCATTTTCACCAGCAATGGGCTTCCAGTCTTCCCAATGAACAGTCGGCCAATTCGGGAAATCATCATATCTCGTTTTTCCGTCTAATGGGTCCTGTGTATTATATTTTCCCTTTGCATTAAATATCCTAAATACAAAACCCCTCTCCCCCTCTCTTGTCAGGTCAGATGAAACAGCATCCCGTTTATCTGTATCATAAATAAATGCCTGTCCTGGTTCTCCTCCTGCGCGGATATTTTTAAGCTCACCCAAACTCCCCTTCCAATAAACAGCTACTGGACGATATGCTCTTTCTAGATCATTTTTCCCTCCGCGCATAGAAAGAACCATTTGATATACTGCCGTATCATAAACCGATACCCCTTCTTCAACTATCATTCTCTCTATGATACCCGTAACTGATTCAGACCCACACATACGGCCATAAATCTCTTTTTTATATTGCGGGAGCACTGAAAAACTGACCGGAAAACCAGTACGCAGATCTTGCGAACCCTTCAACCATTCTATCAATAATTGGTGATACTGTCCTGAAACCTTATCGCTATATTTATCAATTTTATTCTTTGGTCGACCTTCAATGGACATAATCTCTTCTTCAAAATAGGTGATCTCAACACCTGTTCCATTATCAATTTTTACATATTGATCCGTATATTCAACTATTTCACCTTCAACGCTCTCCCCACTGTTCAAATAAAGCATATCTGCACAAGCTTCAAAAGGGCAAAAGCTGATAATAACAGTAAATACTTTTATTAATAGCAACCTATCAATATTCATATAAAACCAACTTCTTCTCCTAATTGAACACATTTTTTAAATTTGATTTAATTCCGGCATAGGGGACTGGAGCATCTTTAATAATTCTTTATCATACCTTTGAGGAAAGGCAAAACTTCTTTTACGAGGGAAACAAAATATGATTTTGTTATAATCTCAAAAATTCGCTTGATGATCTTTACTAAGATCAATTACTTCCCAATAATTACAGCGATTCATTTTATTCTTGTTCAACATCCAAGACTTCAAGCAATTCCTTCGCTCTTTCCAATTGAAAATCAGGAACCAGCAATCGGATCCTCCCAATAGACATGCCCTGCCTCAATCCTCCGCAATCATCAGCATCGATAAAACTCTCAACGTTCCCATCTCCAAGCAATCCTTGGGCTAAACCCGCATAATGCCTATTTAAGAAATATTTTACCACAACAAAATCTGCCACAGTTGCTCTCCATTAGAACACTAATATTGCGAAGGAGGGTTATAAAGTCTTAGGTCGCAAAACCTGATAAATTTTTCCGCATCATCACATCCAAAATTCAATATCCTTACACCATATGCAAACTCTTCAGCATTATTTTGATCATTACTTATCCAAACAACAATAGTCTGCAAGCGAACAATACCCTCATCTTCAAGTTGTACATCCAGTTCAACATGCTGCCCAACATTAACTTTAACATCTACAATAAATCCGATGCCACCGTAGCTAACATTTACAACCGTAGATTTCTCTTCTCCGTTATCAACATCAAGATTCTTGAAAATTGCAGGTAAATTAATATTCAGCCTCTTAGACATCCTTCTTTCATCCATATTCCATTCCTTCCTATTATATTTACTTCAAGTATAGCTTATATTAAGTATGCATCTAAGGCAAATAAAAAGGCCCTATAAAACCCCCTTATTCTCTGTCATCTATTAACTGATCATTGCTATAACTATCCTTCAGAATCTAATCTTCTCACTTTAAACTTAACCTTACCTCCGTCAGGACAAGTAGTGCCTGTTTTACAGTTTGGATCTTTTTCAAAGTCAAATTTAGCCCCGAAATTCATTTCAAACAAAACAGGAAATAATAAATGGTATGCAGCCCCGCAAAAGCCTCCAGGTGTTTGCAAGCCCTTTACCTCCCATTTATCGCCTTCCTTATATCCATAAGAACAAGTATTATCACTATATTCAACCTCGATCTCCATTCTCTTTGGCTTAGGACCTTTTGGTTTTTCCTTCTGCGGATCAAGAACAACATTCCCTTCCTTGTCGAGCAGCTCAATCTTAAATGCCATTTTTCCGCCATCAGGACATGTTGTATTTATAGATGCCATATTTTCCATAAAAAGGAAACGCCCTCCAAAAGTCAGGGCATGCATACATGGAAAAGCTGCATGAGCTATGCCTAAACAAAAATGTTCCGGAGCATGGGTAAAATCATCAAGAATGAACTCATCACCTACCTTATAATTATGGTAGCAGAAATTATTATCATTCTTTATAACAGTAAATTTCAACTTCGGGAATTGAGTATTAACCAACTTAGCATCTTTTTCCTTTTGATTTTTATCACAACAGCCTCCACCCATGAATCTCTCCTTTTTATTTATTCATTATCGAGATATTCTATTCGTTTGTTCTGTAACTTTCAACACTAAACTCTTCATCATCTATATCCTCATTTAAACTTAAAAGCACTATGAGCAAGAATTCATTTACCCCGGAGAGCTCTTTGGCTTTTCCCTTTATCTCTACCTGGTCAGGCAAGAATATCCCGCTTCCCTTTGGAAACTCCTCCACGCTCTTAACCAAATGTTCCCTTGATACCTCGTGCGTTTGTCCGCTCCCCAATATCCCCGGCCAGAATTCACGAATGGCAATAGCTACGCCAAACTTAATATCAATATAATATTCAAGCTTAATAACCGATGGATAATAAGGGCTATCTGTATTCTCCTTGAGCTTTGCTGTTATCAAATAAAGGTCTGGCGAAATAGCCGATCCATAAAATTTACTAAGAAAATCAGGCACCTGTTTAAATGCTTCGACCTCAAGATCATAATAATTTGATACCCATTCTAAATTCGGCAAGTATAGGGCTTTTAGCATATCTGCCTGCTGAAGATCAAAAGCTTTCTCATCTACTATTTTATTTGTTGCCCTATCTATAACATAATATTTATCGTCTATGATTATGCTGTCTGCATCTTTTTGCACAGCCTTAAACTTGTCAGGGCTTTTGTAATAAATCTCATCAATTGCGCTCTCATTAGACCCCTTATCTATGATGACTTTAAAATGTATGGTCTTTATCTCTTGTTCTTTCTTTTTCAATACTTCGACAATATCTGAAACAGCCAAATTGCTAACAGCAGTTTTGTATTCATCCTCCCTCTGCTGTAAATCAAAATCAGAAAGACGCTTATTTGCCTTTTCTATATATAACAATCTTTTCTCTTCACTTACAACATCAACAGGCAGATCAAATTCTTCCCCATCACCGCCTTCCTCTAACATTCTTGCTCCTGTCTTTGCAATTTCATAATGCCCGATAGTTTTTCGCAAGAACTCTATATACCTTGGGTCACCTGCAACTTCCGGCGTTAATTCAAAGACTTTCTCAGCATGATAAATGATCCTAAGACAAATATCTTCTGTAAAATAATGCAGTTGCGCTATTTCATTATATGCATCAACCAAATTATGATGTATCTGACCGGGAGCCTCCTCTCCCTGGCCCTCAATAGCGCTTATAATATTCAAATAATTCATTATGGCGCCATAATACTCTTTTTTATTGTGATAAACTTCTGCAAAGGCAAAAACTAAGCCAATGTTCCCAGGATCTTGTTCATAAGCCTCCTTTAGCAATTCCAATGCATCATCAAATCTCTGTTCTTCAATAAGAGCATAAGCCTTATCAGTATATTCATCAGTAGTCATCGCACAAACCAAGCTACAAGTAAAAAAAGTCATTGAAAGAACAAATAAAAACATCATTAAAATTATCTTTTTCATTTATCTATATCCTTAATTTGGTAATTCGTCTTTGTGAATTCACTAAAAATACTAGCAGAACAATATAAAGGAAGCAAGTTTAATGA
>MHHG01000021.1 GCA_001805965.1 Omnitrophica WOR_2 bacterium RIFOXYA2_FULL_38_17
AATTGAGAAAAACAAGTATATTGACAGATTGAGTAAGGGAGAGTCTCTAATAGTTCTTGTAGCTGGAGATGTTACAGGTCTTAACCCTGCAGCAAGAAAAGATAATGGGGAAGGCCTTGATAGCTTGAACGTTATTATTACCGATCTTCAGACAGAGACCAGATGGCAACAGGAATTAGGCCGTGCTCCGGATAATGCCAACCGTGTTGGTGCTGCAAAAGGAACAAGACATCAGATCATATTATCACTTGAGGATAACAGGTTCTTGTTTGGTGAAAAACTTGATCTTGAGAAGAAATCTGATAAGCAAAAAGCTGTTGCGGCTATACAAGCGGCTGCTTCATTAGGCGCCAATATTCGTTATCGTATCTTCGGACAGATACAGAATGTTACTTACTATAATACAACTCGCGAGACATTGGGTGCTGTATTAGATGAAATTAGAGGTATTGCTGATACATATTATGATGCAAAATCTATTAAACAACGCTTGACAAAGAGCGGAAAGATCAAGCCGAATGAAGCTGATCATGTTGTTGCTGAACTGGAAAGAAGAGGGTTTGTACAGGAAGGATTGTTGACACGTGAAGGAAACGCAATTCTTGATCTATTTGAGCATATTTCCACTCTTGATCCGGCAGCTCAAAAGAGCTTGATAGATGCATTTGTAGCAACAAAGCAAAGCGGAACTGAACAGAATATATTCACATTGGCCTTAGTTCTTCAATCAAAAGCTGATGCCAAGGTCAGAGATATCGATACATTGGTCACTCTAACTCAGCAAGGCCTGAATATTGAGCTTGATCAATTAAGGGAAGACCTTCGAAGGGTAAGAATGTCCACAGCTGCTGAGCCGCGCCTTGATCTGATCATCAGTAAGCTGGAAGCAGAAAACAAAGATGGTAAAAAGACTGCTTTAATTCAGCAATTGGCCAAGACAAGAGACGCCGCTGAAAATTTAAGAGCAGTTGCCAGGGAAGCACAGAAACAGGCTGGAGAATTCCAAAAGGCTGTTTCAAGAAAGCATCAAGATGATACTACTGTAAGGATAAAGAATGGCGAAAACATTCCTCAAACAACATGGTGGGAAGGCGTTACAACAAAGATCAAGGGTAACTTATTAGGTGCAAAGCTTAACAAGAAGATAACAGCTGCAAGTAATGATCTGACACAATATATCAATGCTCCGATAGGCGAGATCCAGATCGCATTTGGCGGTGATCATATTGATGTGCTTAGGATGTTTAAGGCTGCTGGAACAAATAGTGAAGTTAATAAGATAAAAGATTTTGAAAGAGCAAGATACACATTAGGCTTTATTCAGCAGGTTGCGCCAGAGTGGTTTAAACAGCAGGCATTAAGCACGGTTGCCTTTATGGCCAATAATCCTTTAGCTATACCAAGCTTGATTGATGCTGATACTCTTGAAGATGAAATTGATGCAGAAGAACCTGCTTACAAAGCGCTTATTGCTCTTGCAGAAGCTGCAAATGGCGGATTAATCGTCAGCAGAAAACAAATAGAGGACTTGAGAAACAGGTTAAGCGCTTCTACGGAACATAAGGATGCGTTAAAGGCTCTAAACAAAATTCTTAAAACGAAGAGCGCTGCTTTTAGTTTCAGGGCTGTTATAAATGCAGTTGGAAATGAGTTTGCTGCTGAATTAAGGCCGGAGACATTGTTAAAGGGCAGAGGTATAACTAAAGCAATTGCAGCTAACGAAAGCATTAAAGATAATCCAGAAGCCCAGGATCTGGCATTAAGGCTTGCTACAAACAGATTAGATCTTTCTCCAATAGATTTCGCTAGATTGCAGGTACGTATAGTTAAGGCGCTTGAAGGATTAGAACAACTGGATGTTGATCTTGAAATCGCAATGGATAATGTTGATAAGCTTGAATTACTTGCTTATAAGTATGCATCTCACAAAACGATCAAGCCTGAAACCTTAAATGATGATGCATATCGCAAATATAAAGAAGAAGACCTTGTCTGGACAAGAACATTTATTATGGCTGATTTTGGTCAGAACGATCAGATACTTGAAGATACTCTTGCAAGTTTAGAAGCAGAAAAAATCAATGAACAAGTTAGATTAAGAAGATTACAGGTACAAAGAAGCCAGAAGTTGAACGGAGTTGCTGTTAAAACTGCTCAAGGCCGCGATGCAGAGTCAGATATATTAAGATTACAGCGCACAGCAGAGAAATTAAAAGGTATTAGAGAGAATTTATCTACATTTAAGAGAATAGTTATCGGATCAAAAGAGAACAGATCGTCATTGATGCCAATTGTCGATGAAGAAAATGTTCTATATGTTGATCCGATCGTATTTGATGATAATGACAGTCTTGAATTTGCAATGCGTTGGGCAGCAACAACCAGCGCAGAACAGGAAAATCCTGAAAAAGCAGCAAAACTAGCAGACCTTGTTTCAGAAAATAATGCTGCGACAGTTATTCCTGCAGTTAATGAATTAGCGCAAGCAGTCAAGCAAGATGGTGAACAGCTAAGTGATCAAACTGCACAAAAAGCCTTAGATCTTGTTGCTGAAGGTGCAATTGAAGAAGATCCAGCAGCTGCTATAAAAGGTGTTAAAGATTCATTTGATGGATTAAAGCAAATTGCAGCAGACCAGAAGGCTAAGGCAGAGCAAGAAAAAGCTGCAAAAGAAGCAGCTGAAAAGGCAAAGGCTGAAAAAGCTGAAAAGAAGGATAATGATAAGAAAGATGATAGTGATAACCAAGGCGGAACGGCTGTAAGCTCTGATGACAATTCCGCAAAACAAGCTGATAATGTGGCAGAAAAGGCCGCAACAGGTCCTTCTTGGCTAATTCAAGCTAAAGATGCAACATTATCTATTATAAAGAAAATGGGCGGTGCATTTAGAATATGGATCATTACGGCAGCTATATTCTACGGGTTGTCAAATGAGCCATTGCAGGCACAGCCTATTTCTCAAGAATTCAGCACTCCTACAGCTGCTGTGACGCTCCAAACAGATATAGAAAGACCACAATTTGGTGAAAAGCCAGGTATTATTGAAAAATCTGCGCTCATAGAGCCTCTCAAGGGCGAAGAATCATCTCAAACAGCCGAATTGCCACAATATAAAGAGAAACCTGTATTAGGTCAGGATCCACAGGCTCTACAGGATATTGAACCAGCACCTCTTGACCCAATTTATCCAGATACTACGCCTATTGAAACTAATATTATGCCAATTCAGCCATTACCTACTATATTCCTTATAGGTAAGGCTCCTGCGAATGAACAGAGTGGAGAAAAAGCGCCATTAGAAGACACTAAAGCTCCTTTCGGTATGGTTCAGCCATTTGCATCATCTACCATTATGTTGAGCTTGCTTGATGGTCCTGATGGAGGTGGATCTGGTGATGGAGACGGTGGAACATCATCAGGTAAGACTAAGACAGAAGAATCTAGGCCAGCACCTGTTAAGAGAGGTGCTATGCATGAATATATTAGACAATTATCACAAAATTCTCAAGCAGTTAAGACGGATCATCAAGGTAGCAAGCAAGATTTGGAAAGAAAGAATAATCGTAGCACGCAGATTGCATCAAATACTAAGCAAAGGGGTGAGACCTCTGGTCTCAGCCCTAATTCAAGCAGGCTGCCACGCATTCTCGCAATGCGTCAGGCAGTGCAAAAGATGGTAGAGCGAGGCGTAGCAAATGTAGTAAATATTGTAGATGCAGTACTTGGGGTATCGGAAGTTAGTGCAGATCCGGTACAGAATGTAACCGTTGAGCAGTTCTCAGGCGCAAGCTTGATACAAGAGAGCACAAAGACTTCCGGTGATGTTTCTGGAAGCAATGGTATTGGAAACAGTATCAGCAATGCAGTAAACGTAGTAAATGAAGCAAATGTAGTAAACGAAGTAAACGTAGCAAAGGCATCAAACACTGGATCTGGTAACAGAAACAGTGGTAGCAAGGAAGCACCAGCTGTTCTTGGTGTTTTACCTGAAGTCACTGGTAATACAGCGAGATTTGCTGGAGTAACAGTAGCGAATCAGTTCTATCGTGGCTTTGTCGCGTTATTACTGATGATAGTAGCACGTATTGTAGAGGTAGTACTGAAGCAGATCGGTCATGTTCGCTCAGGCCGTAGAAATCGTGAGCGAAGAGAGACAGCTAGAGTAACGACAACCGGACCGGAGGATGCAGATGCCGGATCTGACCACGTAGCGTTTGGACAGATTAGTTCTAGCGACGATGTTATCGTTGCTGAAACACAAGTAGTTGAAGCAAGAAGCAATGAAGCAAGACGTACTGTAGAAGGTGTGTCAAGTGAGGATCTTGGAGTGACTGTAGTTAATACAGGAGCTACTGAGATCAAAGAAGCACAAGAAGTAGATGCGAAATTAGGTTCTGTGAGTATGCCTAATGCAGTTCCTGTGGTTCATGTGAATGGAAACAGGGCTGAAAATGTAGTTATAGTACGTGAAGCAGCTAGTGTCAATGCATCCGAACCAAGAGTACAAGGAGATCTTGGATCTGGTAGCGCAGAAGAATCTACCAGAATTAGCTCTATCGATAGTAATGATGTTGTAGGTTCTATCGGTAATAATGTAGATGAAGTGGATGTAAGCTTAGATGCAGAAGGTGCATCAATGGTTCTTGAAGTACGCCAAGGCGGAAACAAGAATGAGTCTATAGGTGTAGAAGATGTGTCTAAGGCTGTTCTCGAAGTATGCGAAAGCGAAGTTGAGAACGAACTTGTAGTAAAGACAGATGTAGAAGGTGTATCCGTATCAGAAGAATTAGGAACTTCTGGATCTAGCCTTGTAAGAGAACAGGCTAGAATTAGCTCTGTCGGTAGCGAAGGTTCTATCGGTGACAATGTAGATGTAGTAGATGTAAGCTTAGATGCAGAAGGTGTATCAACGGTTCTCGAAGTTCGCGCAAGCGAAAACGAGAACGAAACCATTGGTGCAAAGAATGTATCTAAGACAGTTCTCGGAGATCGCGATGCGGAAGTCGAGAACGAACTTGTAGCAAGAACAGCTGTGGAAGGTGTCTCCAAACCAGAAGAATTAGGAACTTCTGGATTTAGCCTTGTAAGAGAACAGGCTAGAATTAGCTCTGTCGGTAGCGAAGGTTCTATCGGTGACAATGCAGTTGAAGTAGTTGCAGGATTAGATGCAGAAAATGTATCAACGGTTCTCGAAGATCGCGAAAGCGAAGTCGAGAACGAAACTATAGGTGCACAAAATGTATCTAATACAGTTCTTGAGAGCCGCGAAGATGGTATCAAGAACATTGCCTTTGGAGCAAGCAGTGAAGTAAGTGTAAGTAAAGAAGGCGTAATATCTGCGAACAATAGTGATGAAGTTGGACAAGTTGCAAATAGCGTTCTTGGAGTGTCTGAAGAAGTAGAAGTTGAGACAACCGAGAATAAAATCGTTAAGTCTGCAAACTCTACCATAAGTGAGAACGAAAACGGTAGAGTCAATCCTATTGCGGTAAACGATGAGCAGCTTGATCATATAGATGGCGAAAGCCTTGTAAGTAATACTATCCAAATAGATCAAACACAGGTTCCTGGAGTCTCCGCTGAAGAAGAAAGAGAGAAATCAGGGGCTAAATTCTTGGGATTTGAGCACGCAACCCAGGGATTAAGAAAACCACGCAATGAGAGTGGTAAATCTTATGTCTCTGGTAATTCTGTTATTCCAAGCATATCTAATAGTGCAAGTGGTAGAGGTACAGCCGCGACATTGATCGCTAGGGCTGTATCATTATTGCTTGTATTCTTCAAGGGAGCAAACGCTCCAAACAGCAGCTTAAACAAAATTAAAACACAAACAAGAAGCCTGGTTAGTGGTATTCGTGCATTCGTTGCACGTATCATTGGCCAGGCTTCTTCTGTTAAAAAACAAGGAGGTGCATTATGGTCTGCATCAATACTAAACAAAATAGAAAAGAGATCAACTTCAAGCACATCGTTGATGTCCCCAACTGCAGCTGCACGATCGCTACAGCTAGAGAAGAAGGAACAAGAAGAGCAAAAGTCTTCCTCATCTCCAAAGATGG
Source organism: Omnitrophica WOR_2 bacterium RIFOXYA2_FULL_38_17 (assembly GCA_001805965.1). Classification (GTDB taxonomy): domain Bacteria; phylum Omnitrophota; class Gorgyraeia; order Zapsychrales; family Zapsychraceae; genus Zapsychrus_A; species Zapsychrus_A unditaenarius. Next base: position 6,060 of record MHHG01000021.1, read on the forward strand.
CAACATATACTGGAGACACGGAATTAACAGTACCTGGATCCATGAACGAAGAAATGCAATCAAAGAGCAGATTGACAGGGTTCTTAGCTCAAACAGTATCCCTCACTACACAACTGATAATCTCAGTCTTATCCTTAATTAATTCAATCCTACCAAGAAAAGCGTTAGCAGCTGTTGCTGCGATCATGTTGTTTGCTAATAATGCCTATGCTGGCACAAGTGAAACTGTTACCCCAACGACTTGGCCAGCATGGGCGATCACAACCAGCATAGTAGTAATAGTCTTAACCGCGGCTGCGATTGTTGCAACAGTTGTGAAGAAAGCAAGAAGCACAAAGAAAATAGAGCTTACTAAGACAGAAAAACGAGCTGTTAAGGCAGTTGAGCCAATTGCTAAAGCAATGGTCGAAAGACGTTATCCGGGAACAGAATGGAATAATGACAAGTGGAACGAGCAGGTAGAATTTGCCGCCTGGTTAGCAAGAAGCGCTAAAGATGATATCCACCTAGCTGAACTGGCCGGTGGTAAGACTATCGCTTACATCTTGGCTGCTGAAATGATCATGAGAAAGAACCCGGGACGCAAGGTAATGGTCTTCGTAACCGGCCATTATTTCTCAAGCCGTGATGCTGAACAAGCAAATGAGATATTATCAAAATTAGGAAGAAAAGTAGGGTATTTTGCTCCAGAGAACGAAAACGACAAGCAATTAGCAGGATACAGATTCGTCAATGGCCAGGCGACATCAACAAGCAGAGAAGACTTGTACAGAGAAGCAAATGTGATCTACACAGTTGTATCTCAGCCTATATTTGACCTACTGGCAGAGCAATTCGCAAGGGACATCAATGACCAGGTACAAAAGAACAGCCAATGGGCTATCTTGGCTGATGAGATCCAAGTCACGTTATTAAAGGAAGCTATCACGCCATTTATCGTATCCGGAAATGAAATAGGCGATCCTGAATATATTAATGGAGAAAGCACCAAGACCTTTGTTGACAGATTACACGTAGTCTTACAAAGAGCTGATGAATTCGCAAAGGCAGTAATTGCAAGAAATAGCAGATTAATTAGAGAATTTGAGACAGATGACGTTGCAAGAAGAGCAAGACTAACATCCAAAGGCAAAAGATGGTTAAGGGCACAGATCTCAAAAGATGCGAACTTGGAGCACTGGATACAAAGAGTAGAAAATGCCCTTACAGTAGAACTTTACTACAACGAAGATGTTGAGTTCTTCAGGAATGGTACAGAGGCAGTTCTTATCAGCAAGAGTGGCGCTGCGCTGCAAGGACAAAGATTAAGCTATGGTTTACATCAGGCAATAGACTTCAAGCTAGGAAACGCAACAGAGCCACAAAGAAAAGTACATAACAGAACAACTCTTAAGGGATTCGTAGATGCTGATCATATCGCATCGATCGCAGGTGCTACAAGAACACTTGAAGAAGATGACGTAAAGGCAGTTTTCGGCAACAGGATCAATGCAAGAAGGTTCGGGGCAAAGAGCACACATAAGAATGTAGTTATTAAGTTCTTCAAGGCAGCTGAAAGAAAGATGGCAGCTGCAGTAGCTTCGATCGTAGCAAAACAAGCTAAGGGTGATGCGGTCATAGTTGAAGTTGATTCGATCGCAACAAGAAAAGACTTAGTAAGTAAACTTATTGCAGCAGGGATCGCAAGCAACAGAATTCAGTGGGCTGACGCAGAAGATTCATCAGACGCAGAAGTTATCAGTGCAAAGATCGCAAAAGCCGGAAACATCGGAATGGTAACGATCGTAACAAGCTTCGCAATTCAAGGTATTGACCCTGAGCTATCAAAAGAAGCAAGAGATGCAGGAAACACATTCTGGGTAATCTCAACATATGCAAGCGAATCATCATTAGACGAAAGACAGTTATTTGACCGCGTTGGAAGAAGAGTTGGTGAAAAAGCTGGAAGAGAAGCGTTCTGGTCATTAACAGACAGAATGTTCGTACAAAATCCTGGCTTAGCTTCTGAAGCCAGGGCAAGATTGAATTCAGTCGGAGAAGGAAGATTCGCCGGAAGAAAAGCAAGAAATATCATTAAACCTCTGAGAAATAGATTAGCACAGCAAACACGCCAATCGATCGAAGCAGCTGAAGAAGGACAAGAAGATATTCAGGCAGCTTGGAACAAATTCTTAAATCTATGGCAGGCAGTATTGAAGCCAGGACGCATCGCTTTTGTACCAGAAGCAGAATGGGACAGGTTAACACCGGCAGAACAGTCAAGCACAAGAGAAAGACTATTGAACATATTTGAGGCACACGCATCATTATTCTTCTCAAGCGTAGAAGACGCTGAAGTAGCACTAAATAAATTCTCACAAGAATATCAGGCATGGAACAGCCAAAGCCCTCTATACAAGAGAACAGAGCAAAGAGTAAACATCAAGAATGCTTATGAAAGATTATTAGATAAGATCTCTGATGTAGCTTTCTACGAAGTATTTGCAAAGAATGGCATCAAAATGCCAACGGTCAAGGAATCAACTGAAAGAAAAGCGATCAGATCCATGCCGGCAATAGTTGCTCTTGGCAGCATAGCTTCAAGCGTATTTGTATATTTAAGATATTTCGACGCTATCAAGACAGCTGCTATCAGCCTGATCCAGGGATTATCAAGCATTCCAGCAGCATGGGCTATCCCTGTTGCATTAGTAGCATTGTTCGGCATTATGATCTTCAACAAGAACATTCTTCCAAGGATCAAGTCAGCTGACAAGTCAGCTCAGGATATGGACGCAAACATCAAGGGCGTAAACAATGAAGAACACACAACAGTCGTTGGAGCATTCCTATCGTCAGCAAAGACAGCGATCTTATCACCAGCTAAGACATTCCTAGACCTGATCAGCTACACAAGCATGGTCACAACAACCGGACTGATGGGCGTTCTATTAACAAAGCCGGATATGTTAAAGATCAGTTTTGTTACAGACCCGACATCGCTAGTAGTTGCTTCAGCTATCATGGGCGTTGCTGCAGTTGTTATAAGAACCCTGCTAAGCGTAAGGAATCTGAACAAGGTTAAATCTGTTCCGGTAGACGTAAAACAAGGGCCTAAATACAGCAGATTCTTGAACGCTCTAATGACAGGCGCCTTAGGACAAATTGCCGTACTAGCTTTCTTCCATATAACAGGCATGGCAGTAACAGCAGGCAGCTGGCCGGTAATTGTAGGAGTAGGTTATGCAGCAGCAGTAGTTGTTTACTTAGCTGAAAGAATTATCTCAAGCATCTTAGGAGACAGGGGGATCGATCATAAGCCGGCAGCATTCGGACTTGCAATAGCACCGGCATTAGTTTCAGCTGTAACTGCAGCGATGATGAACATGAGCATCGAGCAGACATTCTCATTCGTACAAAGCTCACATATGTTGGCACCGGCAGGATTCGTTCTAATGGGTCTATACTTCGTAATCGCGCTAGGAAAGAAAATTGCAGGACTTGCTCCTATCCGCGCAAAGAGTGATCCTTCAAGGTCAGTTTACAGGCATGCAGCAAAGATCGTTTATGAAAATATCGCTTCAGGGCACATGAAGATAGTTTTTGTAACTCTATCAATGATCAGCATCTTAAAACTAATTGGCGGCGCAACAGCGGCAGCTGCAGCAATAACAAACCCATTATTCTGGGTTGCTATCGGAGTCGGATTAGTTATCTACTTAGGCGTAATTACAAAGAGCTCAAAGGTTGCAAAATATGCATTGGGGGTAAGTGCTGTTCTTCTATCATTAGGCATTGCAAACCAAGCAATGGCAGGACAGGCATTGAATGCAGAGGCTCAGCTAGAAAGACATAAGCATTATCAGGCAGTTGCAGAAAAAGCAGCAAGCGATGAAGAGAATGTTGATCAAAGAAGAAATATCAGAGCAGTTTTTGAAGCAATCAGCGAGGGAAGAGACCCATTCGTAAATCATGAGAACACAGCAAAGGCTATCGCCCAGAGATTAGTAGCAGAAGATAAAGGCATTGTAGCAGCCCAAACAAGAGCAAACAAAACTTTAACAGCAGAAGAAATTAACAGTATTGCAGAAGCAACAGTTAGCGGAAACTTAAAGAACTGGTTTGAAACCAAGGCTTATAGAACAATGTATCCTGAACTGATCAAGGATGTAACGGTTGAAAATAATTTAGTTAGAGGAGTTTTAGACGTAGAGCAAACAAAGAATGCAATTAGAACGAACATTGTAAACTATCTACTTTCAAGTATTGAAGTCTCAGATGCAGGATTTAAAGCAACAGCAGATGTTGTCCTGAGAAATGAAGCCCTTGCGCAATATATAGAGAAAAAAGGCATCGACCTAGCAAAGCTTAGAGAGCAAATGTTGGTAATGTACAGAAGATACCTAACAATTGCTTATATGCAAGAAGGTGTTTTAGATATTGCAGATGAAACAACGACAGCAGTTCTATCAAGAGCAGTAGCTAATGTTGTTGTCAGCCAGAAAATCTCAGCAGAAGATGAGCTAGTTAAGGCGGCAGCAAAAGCTATCATTAGCGATAAAGAATTTACAGCATTTATTGCAAAAACAGGCATGACTGAAGAAAAGGCAATCGCAGCAATGTTAGCAGAGGTAAGGCCGGGAACACCTTCAGCATATCAAACATTTGTTGTAAACGCTCTTCTTTCAGGAAGCAAGGATGCGCTAACAGTAGAAGCAGCATCTAAAGATAGTGAAATGATCTGGGCAGTTGTTAATGCAGGCGCAAGAAGCATAGCTAAAAATGATGAAGAGTTTGTTGAGATAATTAAGGGATTATTAACAGAGAATGTTGTTGAGGCACCCAAGGCAGTAGAAGAGATAATACCTGCGCCAATAAGAACAGATGAGCCAGTAATTGTCCCTGAGAATACTGTTGAAGCAACTAAGGCAGCAGAAGCAACAACAGCAACACCATTGAATGCAGGCAATCCATTGATGAGCCGCACACATGCTATTTGGGCAAATAACGAAGCAGCCCTTCAGAGATGGATCGATCAGCCACGCTTCAG
>MHHG01000022.1 GCA_001805965.1 Omnitrophica WOR_2 bacterium RIFOXYA2_FULL_38_17
AATAACCTATCACGCAAAGGATATTGCTTTATGGCAGAATCGACAATAAATAAATTGTTTAAAAAAACCAAGGAATCTTCGTTGCTGGAAAGAGCAAACAGTATTTTTGTAGGCGGAGTGAACAGCCCTGTTAGGTCTATGCGTTCAATTGGGATGAAGCCTTTGATAATTCAGAAGGGGAAAGGGTCAAGGGTCTGGAATGTTGAGGATAAAAGTTATATTGATCACGTTCTATCTTTTGGGGCAATGATCTTAGGGCATGATCATTTGTCTGTTGAGCATGCTATTAAGGAGGCTTCAGAAAGGGGCTGGCATTTTGGGATGACAACACCTGCTGAGATCGAGTTGGCTGAGACGATTAAAAGAGCGATACCGTTCATTGAAAAGATCCGTTTTGTTAATTCCGGAACGGAAGCGGTTATGGGGGCTGTGCGTTTGGCAAGGGGTTTTACCGGTCGAAAAAAAATAGTAAAGTTCAAGCACTCTTATCATGGGCATGCTGATTATCTTTTGGTTGAAGGAGGTTCGGGTTTGGCAACGTTAAAAATACCTTTAAGCAAAGGCGTTCCCGAAGAGTTTTATGAACAAACAATTATTGCCGAATATGGGGATCAAGAAAATATAGAGACAATTTTTAAGAAGAATGGAGAAGATATTGCTGCTATCATTGTTGAGCCAGTGGGAGGAAATTATGGCGTAGTTCCTCCGAATGAAAAATATTTGAATTATCTAAGACAAATAACAAAACAAAATCAGTCGCTTCTCATCTTTGATGAAGTGATCACCGGTTTTCGCTTTGGTTTTGGGGCTGTAGCTGACCTTTTTGGGATCAAACCGGACCTGATATGTTTGGGGAAGATCATTGGCGGGGGTCTGCCCATTGGTGCTTTTGGTGGTTCGGATGGGATAATGCAAGATCTTGCGCCTTTGGGTGATGTTTACCAGGCTTCAACGTTTGCGGGAAATCCTATTGTTATGGCTGCTGGAAAAGCTACTTTGCAAGAGCTTGAATTAATAAAAGGAAATTATGGTTCATTGACTCGTTATGTTCATGAGATTACAGAGTCTTTAGAAGAAGTTTGCATTGAAGTCGGTATTGGGGTAAATATCAGTAGATATCGCTCAATGTTCAGTATTAAATTTGAAGATCAGGATATGTTCCCTAAATTCTATAAGTATTTGTTAGAACAGGGTGTATTATTAGCTCCATCGGAGTACGAGGCAAATTTTATTTCTTTTGCACATTCAAAAGAAGATATCGAAGAAACTAAAGAGGCGATTTTAAAGGCGATAAAGATGTTATAAGGAGCTTTATATGGATGATAAAGAAATTGATTATGATGCATTGAAGAAAAGAGGATTTTTGAAACAAAAACAAGACGGATATTTCTTGCTGCGTACAAGGACAACTGAAGGAAATTATTCAGCTGACCAGTTTGAAATATTGGTTGAAGTGGCTAGAAGTTTTGGCCGTGATATTATTCATCCTACAACTCGCCAAGGGATTGAGATACCATTTATTTTATTTAGGGATATTGATGAAGTTGAGCGAATTGTATTGAAGGCAGATATTGCTATCGGCACATCGGGTCCAAGATTGCGTTCAACAACAGTTTGTCCTGGAAATAATTGGTGTAAAACAGGACTGGTTGATACCTTTGGTCTTTTTAAACGAATTGAAACGGAGCTTGGAATTCGTTGCTCTTATGACCTGCCTCATAAATTTAAGATCACTATTTCAGGATGTTCAAATCGCTGTACAAGGGCAGAGAGTTCGGAGATAGGTATTCATGGGGCTGTTGATACAACGCATCCTGAAAAACGTATTGGTTATATTGTTTATATCGGAGGCTGTGGAGGTCGGACCCCGCATTTTGGAATGAAACTTGAAAAAGTCTTTACCGAAGATGAGGTCTTGGGTATTATTGAGAGGACAGTAGCATTTTTTAAGAAGAATGCAAAGCCTCGGCAACGTCTCGCGCTTTTGATCGAAGAAGTAGGAAAAGAGAAGTTTTTAGAAGAGATCAAGATTCCAAAAAAAGATAATACTTAGGTTGTCTATTCTTGGACATATCGCAGCCGTAAATGATTTTCTATTCCAATTTGTCGAACAAAATAAAAACAGTATAGTTCAAAATGCCTTGATAAAGTGGTACTAGAAGTTAAGCCGGTTCTCACATTGAGAAAAGGCTTTTTTATTAACAGATTAACTATTTGTTGATATTGTGCTCAAGCATATTGTCCTTCCCCAATTGTTATGTTTAATTGACATTGATAAACTGCAATTAGTCTAAAACACGTGCTGAAATTTAAGTTGAGTTTTTTTATATAAGGACTAAGATATATTTATTTGAAAGCAGTTAAGTAAATATTTTTAAAGGGGTACGGCCGATGGCAGTTAATTTTGAAAAATTCACTCATAAGAGCCAGGAAGCTGTTCAAAAGGCAGTAGAGCTTGCAATCCAGCTTGGGCACCAGCAAATTGAAGCGGAGCACTTAACTTATGCCCTTCTCAAAATTGAAGGAAGCCTGGTCATCTCTTTTTTGGAAAAGCTTAATATACCAGTTGCTGAAATCTTAAATGAGCTGGAAACTGCGCTTGATAAAAAGCCTGTTGTTCAGGGAGGCTCCCAGCCATTTTTATCTGCAGCATTAAATAATATATTAAATGAAGCACAGAATATTGCATCTGGCATGAAAGATGAATTCGTTGCATTAGAGCATATTTTCTTGGCATTATCTCAAGATGGCAATACTCTCATAAGTACAAAATTAAAAAGTCACGGAGTTAAAGAGGAAGATATCCTTAATATTCTTAAACAAATAAGGGGAGGGCAAAAGGTAACAGACATGAACCCAGAAGACAAATATCAAGCATTGGAGAAATACGGCCGCGACCTGACTGCATTGGCACAACAGGGAAAGATCGACCCTGTTATCGGGCGTGATGAGGAAATAAGGCGTGTCGTCCAGGTTTTATCTCGCAGAACAAAGAATAACCCTGTTTTGATAGGCGAGCCCGGAGTTGGAAAGACAGCTATTGTTGAAGGATTGGCGCAAAGGATATATGAAGGGGATATTCCCGAGGGCCTGAAAAACAAAAAAGTAGTTGCCCTGGATATGGGAGCGTTGATCGCCGGTACTAAATTTCGCGGGGAATTTGAGGACAGGTTAAAAGCCGTGTTAAAGGAAATAGAAACAGCACAAGGCCAGGTGATACTTTTTATAGATGAATTGCATACGATCGTAGGTGCAGGCAAGGCGGAAGGGTCTATGGATGCGGGTAACATGCTTAAGCCGGCTTTAGCCAGAGGGACATTGCGCTGTATTGGTGCGACAACTTTGGATGAATACAGAAAATATGTCGAAAAAGATGCCGCTCTTGAGAGGCGATTTCAGCAGGTCATGGTAAATCAGCCGTCTGTTGAAGATACGATAGCCATATTAAGAGGATTAAAGGAGAAATATGAAGTCCATCATGGTGTGCGGATACAGGATTCAGCGATAATTGCCGCATCGACATTATCTGATAGATATATTACAGAAAGATTCCTTCCTGATAAAGCTATTGACCTTATTGATGAGGCGGCTTCAAAACTGAGAATTGAAATTGACAGCATGCCGCAGGAATTGGATATCAATGAGCGACGTATCCGTCAATTAGAGATCGAAAAGCAGGCATTAAAAAAAGAAAAGGATGAAGCATCAAGAGAACGCCTTCAAAAACTGGAAAAAGAACTTGAAAACCTTAAAGAAGAGAACAAGAAGCTTCGTTTGCAATGGCAGGGAGAGAAGAGTTTAATTGATAAGATCAGAAAAATAAAGTCCGAGATAGAGCATCAGAAGCTTGAAGAAACCAAGGCTGAAAGAAATGCTGATCTTAATAAGGCAGCTGAAATTAAGTATGGGATATTAGTTAATTTGCAGAAGGACATGGAGGTCCAAAACAAGGAGCTTGTTAACCTGCAAAAACATGGCTCTATGCTGAAAGAAGAGGTTGATGATCAGGATATTGCTGAAGTTGTTTCCAAATGGACAAGGATCCCTATTTCAAAATTAATAGAGGGCGAGACAGAAAAGCTGATAAACATTGAGAAGAGCTTAAAGACCCGCATTGTCGGTCAGGATAATGCGATCGATCTGATCGCAAACGCCATCAGGCGCTCGCGAATTGGATTAAGCGACCCGCACCGTCCGGTAGGGTCTTTTATTTTTGTTGGCCCGACAGGGGTTGGTAAAACGGAACTGGCCAAATCCCTGGCTTGGTTCTTGTTCGATGATGAAACTGCCATGATACGTATTGACATGAGTGAGTATATGGAACAGCACAGCGTCTCAAAGTTGATAGGCGCACCTCCCGGATATGTCGGCTATGAAGAAGGGGGACAGCTTACTGAGGCCGTTCGACGCAGGCCGTATTCTGTTATTTTGTTTGATGAAATTGAAAAAGCTCACAAAGATGTTTTTAATGCCTTGCTTCAGATCCTTGATGATGGCCGATTGACAGATGGGCAAGGCAGGATCGTCAATTTCAAAAACACCATTATTATAATGACTTCAAATATCGGGACAGACTTGATAATGGATATGGAAGAAAAAAAGGACATTGATATAAAGATCAAGGAAGTTATGAAACGACATTTCCGTCCTGAATTCCTTAACCGCGTTGATGAGGTCATAGTCTTTAATCAATTAGACAAGGAATATATCCGTAAGATAGTTGATATTCAGCTGGGAATACTGAGTAACAGATTAAAAGAGAAGAATTTTGATGTCGAAATAACAGATAAAGCAAAAGATCTTCTTGGCGAGCTTGGATATGACCTTGCCTACGGCGCGCGGCCATTAAAAAGAGTAGTGCAAAAATATATACAAGACCCGATCGCGCTTAAGATCCTTGAAGGAAAAATTAGGGAAAAAGACAGTATCAATGTTGATGTAGCAAAAAAAGAGTTCATTTTTAGTTCAAAGAGCAGTAAGGCGAAGGATAACTGAGCATATAATGAGTTAAAAGGAGGGAAAGATGCGAGAGATCACCACCTTGACATTTATTGATAATAAAACCAAAAGCGAGGGAGTTTTTATCATAAAGGCTTCAGACAAAGAAGTTTCGCTTTACTTATCAGTTTTAAATGGCGGCGATATTGAAGTTCGCTTTTCAGAAGAAAACGCGAAAAAGATAATCGGAGGATTAGAAAAAGCTATTAATAAAGAAATCTAAAAGTAAGAAATTTGTTTATTCTATGTTTAGATGGTTTTTTATGTAAAGATCCTAATCGAAACATTTAAATATGATGAGAAAGGATCAAAGGATAATTATATGGCAGATAAAAGGGTTAAAAAAAATTGTTGGGAAGTTATGAAATGTGACAGAGAGCCTGGGGGAACAAATGTTAAAGATCTCGGAGCCTGTTCTGCCTCAGTTGAAAAATGTTTTGAGGGTGTTAATGATGGAAAGAATGGTGGAAGATGTTGTTGGGTCGCTGCTGGTACATTTTGTAAAGGTGAAGTGCAGGGGACGTATTCAAATAAATTGATGGATTGTTATAAATGTGAGTTTCTCCAGTTAGTTCGAGAAGAAGAAGGTGAGAAGTTTTCATTTTTATATGAAGGTATTAAAAAGTTGGAAGTAGATTCATATAATGAAAAAAGTAAAGACAAGGAAAAGGATATTTAGCAGGTTTTAAGTCCTCATGTTTAAAGGCTCTTTTAATTAATCTGCTGGGAACAGTCTTTCTATTAGGGCGGAACAAAAATTTGTAACCTGCCACCAAAGTCTTTCATAGTATAAGTAAAATCAAGAACAAAAATTCTTTTAATTCTCAGAGCAACAAAGTTCTTTTGCTTTTGATTTGGAGGTAATATAGAATATTGCATTAAATTAATATGTTATGAAGGGGCTTCATTTTTAAAAATGATTATGTCTGAGAAAAAAAAGATACCCAAGAAATATCAGCCGAACGGTTTTGAGATCCAATATGATGACAAATATATTATTGTCGGGAATAAAGCTCCGGGGTTTTTAACTGTTGCTGCATTATGGAACCGAGAGAACACGGTTCAATCTGCCCTTAATCAATATGTCCGTAAAGGAAATTCAAAGTCGCGAAAATGCGTGTATGTCGTGCACCGGCTAGACCAGGATACGTCAGGCGTGCTTATTTTTGCGAAAACGAAACAGGCGCAAAGTTTTTTGAAGGATAATTGGAAAACCACAAAGAAAACTTATTATGCTATTGTTCATGGGCGCCTTGCCAGAAGAACCGGAACAATATCGAGCTATTTAATTGAAGATGATGAGTATGTAATGCATGCGACAGATGATACTGAGAGAGGGAAGCTGGCTTTAACAGATTATGAGGTGCTTAAAGAAACGAGCAAGTTCAGTCTGATAAAAATCGACCTTTTGACCGGCAAGAAAAATCAAATACGTGTGCACTTTGCTGACTTGGGTCACCCAATAGTGGGGGATATGAAATATGGCAATAGCGCTACAAAAGATGGGAGGATGGCGCTTCATTCCAAGTCAATTTCTTTCAATCATCCGGTGACCAAAGAACGGTTAACTTTTGAAGCAAAAGTTCCTGAGTATTTCAAAAACATCGTTGATTACCCCTATTGAGCTTTTAGCATGACAGGAGATACCAAGACAGGTATGAGGTTTAATAGAAAAATACTACAAGTATTGATATTGAGTTCTGGGTTATTATTTTTTGTCAGCAGCCAATGTTTGGTTTTTGCTAATGATTTGACAAGAGTGCTTTTTGTAGGGAACAGCTATGTTTTTTTTAATGATCTTCCAAAAATATTTGCTGATATTGCCGGATACAAGGGTTATGAGGTTGAAACATCAACGGCTACGGGTCCGGGCTGGACGCTTGCCAAGCATGCCAGTTCTTTAGAAACATTATCCAAAATAAATAGTAAACGTTGGGATTATGTGATTATTCAGGAGCAAAGCACGCTTCCTGTCATGAAAGATCAATGTGGGGACCGTATGCTGCCGGCTGCGAGTAAATTGGTCAGTGCCATTAATAAAAAAGGCGCAACCCCCATTCTGTTCATGACCTGGGGACGGCGTGACGGCCTGAAAGAAAATGGATTCAAGGATTTTAGTAGTATGCAGAATGAATTATCTGTTTGTTACTTAAGGGTGGCGAAAACCTTGAAAGTGGCGGTTGCCCCGATAGGTGATACGTGGTTAAATGCCAAGAAGGGCGCGCCATTGCTTGATTTTTGGAATCCGGATAATAGCCATCCTAATTTAACGGGCTCTTACTTAGCTGCCTGTGTTCTTTATGCGGTTATATTCCAAGACAGCCCCGAAGGTATTGGTGACCATCTTAATTTAGGAAAAACGAAAGCGGGATATCTGCAGAAAATTGCGGCTGAGACTGTATTAAATGATCTAAAACGCTGGCATATAAAATAAATAGTTTTATTTGGTTTACTAGGATAATCAAAAAGAAAAGGGGGGACAGTCAAATGAGGTTTGTTCTAGCTATCTTATTATGTTTAGGATTGACAGGATGTGAAGGGTTTAAAAGAGCTGAAAAGGTATTAGAAAAAGCTGAAATACAGCAAGCCAGATTAGATAAGATAATGACGACTTGGGAGGCACAGCAGAAAAATTATCAGGAACAGCAAAAAGTTTATAAGGAACAGCAGGGAACATATAATAGCGCCATTGAGAATTACAAAAAACAGTCGGAAGAATATAATAAGCAAATGGCAGAATATGTCAGGCAATCTGAAGAATATGACAGGAAGCTCAAAGAGCATAATGAGCTGGTGGAAAGTTATAAGAAACAAGTGCTGGATTATGAAGCAAGAATAGAGCAATACGAAATGTTACAAGAGGAATAAGGGAGCCAGTGGCTCTTTTTTATTTTTAAAATATTTCTATATTAAAAGGGCTCGAGATAGATCTATTGATGTAACTTATATGATGATTTAGAATAAAGGCCAATCAAAAGTAAAACTATTTAGTGATTTAGAAATAATTATAACCAAGCAGGAGGAGAGCAATGCAAAAGCAAGAGATTTTAGATAAGGTCTATGAATTTGCCATAACTTACGGTATAAGCCTTATGGCAGCTATATTGATTTTTATCATTGGTAAGTGGGCTGCAAAGGTTCTTTCTCGTTTTGTTGAAAAGTTGATGGATAAGGCAAAGGTGGAAAAAACATTAGCAAGTTTTGTAAGCCATATTGTTTATTTTGGTTTAATGGTTGTTGTTGTAATCGCGGCTCTTAATAAACTGGGGATTCAGACAACTTCTTTTATTGCGATAATAGGTGCTGCTGGTTTGGCTGTTGGTTTGGCTTTGCAGGGATCTTTATCAAATTTTGCGGCTGGAGTCTTGCTTGTTATTTTTAAGCCGTTTAAGGTCGGTGATTTTATTGAGGCTGGTGGCGTTATGGGCACTGTTCAAGAAGTACAAATTTTTAATACTGTGCTTAATGCACCGGATAACAGGCGAATTATCGTTCCTAATGCGCAAGTTACAGGAACTAGTATAACTAACTTTAGCGATATTAAGAATAGAAGGATTGATCTCATCTTTGGGATTTCTTACAGTGATAGCATGAAAAAGGCGAAAGAGGTGCTTTTAGAGGTGGTTAAAAGTGATCCAAGGATATTGAAAGACCCTGCGCCAGTTGTTGCTGTATCTGAACTGGGAGACAGCAGCGTTAATCTTGTTTGCCGTCCATGGGTCAAGCCTGGGGATTATTGGGCGGTTTATTTTGATGTTCTGGAAGAAGGAAAAGAGGCTTTGGAAAGCAATGGCATAACGATTCCGTTCCCGCAGCGGGATATACATGTTTACGAAGAAAAAATTGGCAAGAAATAAAACATTGATAAAAATATTGGGTGACACTAGAATTGTATTAATTAATGGGGTTGAACATTTTGAAGGGAGGAGAAAAATGAGACAGAACAAATTATTATTAATAGTTGTTTGCGCAGTTTTTACTTTTGGTGTGGTAGGCTGTTCTCAAAAGCCTAAATCAGACAATTCAGGTGATGCCATTCAACACTCTAAGAATTTAAAGACAGTTGAAGAGCAGGTAAAGTACCTTGTAGGTGAAGCAAATGCATATATCAGCAGCGAGAAGTTCGATGAATCAATAAGTATAGCAAAATATATCTTGGCAGAATTAGATAAGGGATCTGTAGATGCAAAAGGTATATTGGAAAAGGCCCAGGCAGAATTGAAAGCCTTAGCTGAGAAAAAAGTTGAAGAGGCAAAAGCAGAATTAAAGAAAAAGATGGATAGTTTAGGCCGATAACTAAAAAAAGAGGAGAAAAAAATGGGAAAATTAATTGGTTTAATAATCTTTGTATTAGATGTTATTGCTATCTTAGATTGCATAAAAAGTAATAAAACTGGAGGGAAAAAAGCTCTCTGGATCATTTTAATACTCGTATTACCTCTTGTTGGTCTTATTGCATATTATTTAGTTGGTAAAAAACAATAGATCCTTAATATATAAGAAGTCAATAAAGAATAATGGGGACACAACGCTTATTTACAGGTTAAATGTTGTGTCCCCTTTTATTTGATATAAAGCCGTACACCTTTTTCCCTTGACAATTTTAATAAGTAATTTAGATTATTATTTATAAATTTAGGCCTAAGCTGCATTATAAGGATATAAAACAAAATAACTGGAGGTCATTATGGATTGGGGAATGAAGAACAGATTGGATAGATTAATGCCGGACGGCAAATGTTTTTTTATGCCGATCGACCATGGGTATTTTCAGGGACCGACGAGGGGTTTGGAAAAGCCTGCTGAAACGATTGCTCCGTTATTACCATATGTAGATTCAATATTCTGTACCAGAGGGACTTTGAGGGCTTGTATTGACCCAATAGAATCAAAGCCCATTGTGCTTAGAGTGTCCGGCTGTACAAGCATGGTCGGAGCTGACCTTGCAAACGAAGAGCTTACGACTTCAATAGAAGAGATCATTCGAGTTAATGCATCAGCTGTAGGGGTATCGGTATTCATCGGCAGTGATTATGAAAGGCAGACCCTTAACAATTTGACTCAAATGGTCAATGATTGCGAGGATTACGGAATACCTGTTATGGCTGTAACAGCTGTTGGTAAAGAAATGGAAAAAAGGGAAGCGCGCTATCTTGCTTTGTGCTGCCGAATAGCCGCAGAGCTTGGAGCCAGAGTTGTTAAGACGTATTGGTGTGAAAAGGATTTTGATAAAGTTGTTCAGGGATGTCCGGTCCCGGTTATTATGGCAGGCGGGCCAAAATGTGAAACTGAATTAGAGGTTTTCGAATTCGTGCACGATGGAATGCAAAAAGGTGCGGTTGGTATCAATCTAGGAAGAAATGTCTGGCAGAGCCCTCATCCGGTAGCGATAGCAAAAGCGTTAAAGGCTATCATCCATGATAATGTCAGTGTCAAGCAAGCTCATGATATTTTTAAGGAGTCTGTTATCACGAAGTGATCACAGACATAAGGTGTTTCTCATCTAATGAGAAACACCGTGGATATTAAAGTGATAAGAGGTAAACAATTATCGGTATGTAGAGTTGCCATTATGTGTGCCCTTTGGAATATAAAATATGTTAGTTGCAAAATATTATAAAAATGATGATGTCCGCATTGAAGAGATGCCAAGGCCTGTGATAGGCCAGGGCGAGATCTTGGTCAAGGTTATCGCCAGCGGTATTTGCGGGACCGATGTTATGGAGTGGTACCGCATCAAGAAGGCTCCGCGGATTCTCGGGCATGAAATTGCCGGGGATATTGTTGAGTCTAAAACGAAAAAATATAAAGTAGGGGACAGGGTTTTTGTCAGCCATCATGTTCCCTGCGAAGAATGCAAGTATTGCCTTGCAGGAAATCATACTGCCTGTGATACTCTTCATGGCGGAAATTATGACCCTGGCGGTTATTCAGAATATGTTCGTGTGCCTGCGATCAATGTGGAAAAAGGTGTTTATGTGCTGCCCAAAAATGTTTCATATGTTGAGGGCACGATGATCGAGCCGCTTGCCTGTGTTGTGCGTGGTCATAGAATAATAGGTGTTCGCAAGGGCCAGACAGTCTTGATCCTTGGAAGTGGTGTTTCGGGCTTGATGAACATTCAGCTTGCTAAACTAAGTGGCGCTCATGTAATAGCAACAGATATCGATGAATACAGATTGCAAAAGGCTAAGGAATTTGGAGCAGACCAGGTTATTCATGCTAGCCAAAAGATAGATCGTAAAGCTGATAAGGTAATTATTTGTACCGGAGCGCAAAAAGCTGTCGGGCAGGCTTTTGAGTGTATTGACAAGAAAGGGACAATTCTTCTTTTTGCAATACCAAGTGTTAATATAGAAATTCCAACAGTTGATTTCTGGCGCAATGAATTAAGTATTGTCTCATCATATGGGGCTGCTCCTGTAGACCTGGCTGAATCTTTAAATGTAATTAAGAATAAAGGAATAGATGTCAATATGCTGATTACGCACAAATTACCTTTGAAAGATATTCAGGCAGGATTCAGATTGGTTGCTGAGGCAAAGGAGTCTTTAAAAGTAGTTATTGAGCCTTGAACCAAAATACATTCTATTTGAATCTGTGTAACAATGTCTTTCTTATTAATCTCAAAAAGTAAGAATTTTGTTCATTGAAGGTTATTTCTAAATCGTGAAAATTTCATGCCAAAATGAATGCTTTATTGATTTTAAACACACTATAAGTATCGCTATAGCAGTTCTTGTTTTTATTCTTTTTTCTAACACTAGTCTTTTAGCCAATTCATCTTCGGAAGACTTATCCTTAAATCCAATAATGCTTGGTACTCTTCTAATATCAGCCAAGCGTGTTGGCTCAGAGGGAGAAGATATTGCTGAAAATGTAACAGTATATACAAAAGAAGAAATTGAAAGATCATCAGCAAATAATTTAGGAGAGGTATTGAAATATATACCGGGGGTTGATGTCTCTGTTACAAATCAGTTTGGTCAAGCCACGTCCTTATCTATTCACGGGTCAAATTCCAGACAAGTCTTAATAATGATTGATGGAATTCCATTTAATACTCAGCTTTCGGGCCAGGCAGATCCTTCGATAATCCCGGTTGAAAATATTGAACGTATAGAAATTCTTAAAGGAGCCTCATCAAGTGTATGGGGTTCCAGTTTAGGAGGGGTGATCAATGTTATTACAAAAGATGCAGGAGACTCTGCAATCCCTAAAGGTAAATTTAAAACCACATTTGCTGGATTCAGTACAACAAAGAATAGTCTTGAATTAGCAGGAAAAGTTTCTGAGGTGGGATATCTTGTTTCAGGGAGTTATTTGGAAACAGATGGAACTAAGTCTCGCTCTGATGTTCAGGAGGAAAAGATTTTTGCTAAGGTGTCGGTTCCTATAAGTGATGCTCTGAAGATAATAAGTTCGTTCGGATATACTGGAGCAAATGTCCATGATGGAGTCAATTCTGACGTCACATGGGATTCAATGCCATATATCGCCCGTTATGGAAATGTTAAAATGGATCTTAATAAAGACGATCTAAAACTA
Organism: Omnitrophica WOR_2 bacterium RIFOXYA2_FULL_38_17; assembly: GCA_001805965.1. Classification (GTDB taxonomy): domain Bacteria; phylum Omnitrophota; class Gorgyraeia; order Zapsychrales; family Zapsychraceae; genus Zapsychrus_A; species Zapsychrus_A unditaenarius. Next base: position 12,547 of record MHHG01000022.1, read on the forward strand.
AGCATAGCGTATAAATACAATGATCAGGATGTTGTAAGCGATAATTATGATGCTTTAACAAATGCTCAAAACAGCTCTTCTATTAACAATAATATTTTTCAGGGAATCAGCATAAATGGAAGTTTGAATTTAAGAGAAGAAGACCTTTTTGTTTTTGGTTCGGATTTTGATTGGCATAGATTCAAATCATCAAATTATCTAGATACAGGAAAAAGTATCAGCATGCAGTCTCCGTATGCAAACTACACATTGAAATTAAATGATTGGGATTTTATTCCTGGAGTAAGGTTTGATAATAATCAGCAGTTTGGTTCGCAGACAAGTCCGAGTTTAGGGATAATTTACCATTTTAAGGATTCTAACAAATCGTTAGTCCGAGCAAAAATTTCGCGCGCCTTCAGTGCTCCGCCACTGATGTGGATATACAATAATTTGCCTCCATATGTTAACCCTAACCCTGATCTAAAAGCTGAGAAGGCGCTCGTTTATGAAGTCGGCTTTGAGACAGAGCTATTCTCCATAGCGAGAATTAAATTGGATATATACCGATCCGATGTAAAAGATGCTATTGTTTACAATGATTCGGGATCTATGATGGATAATCTCAGGAAATTAAGGCGTCAGGGGGCAGAGCTTTCTTTAAATTACAAGGTAAATGATGAGCTGACTATTTATGGAAGCGGTGCATTTAATGATGTTGAAAACAGGGAAACAAAGCAGACCGTTCGTGATTCCGGCATAGCCAGACAGAGCTTTATTTTAGGAAGCAAATATCAAAATGATAAAGGCTTCGGCTTTGATCTTTATGGATATTATAACCGATGGAGTTCCGATCCTGACCAGGCTAATGATCGTAAGTTTATGTTTGATGCTAAGTTCAGGCAGAAATTTAAAGATGTAAAAGAGAATATCGATCTCGAACTTTTTTTAAACATCTACAATCTTGCCAATAGTAAATATTGGTCAGATCCCACCTATCCATTGCCCAAAAGATATTTTGAAGGAGGATTTACCCTGAATTTTTGATTATTAAATTTCCAAACCTTTTTGAAAAGTAGAAAAAAGTCAGGTTAAAGGGTTGTTATCCTATTTTATTAATATTTATCTATTGTAGCATAATAAACATGGTTTTAATCTTGGGCGTAGAATTATGTCAGTAAAAGTTAGAAATAAAACAATAGTATTCCTATTGATAATGAATTTGACGATGGTCTTTCCTTCCAGAACGGAAGCTAAGGAAAAATTCCTCAAAGGTCGTTATGGCGGAACTCTTGTTATGGGTGCAAGAGAGATCCCAACAAAAATCAATCCAATTTTTACAACACATACTGTGTCTTTGGATTTAATGAATCTTATCTTTGATCATTTGATTAGGATGGGTACAAAGGGCAAAATTGAACCAAGCTTAGCTGAGAGTTGGGAAAATTCAGAAGACGGGTTAATTTATACTTTCTATCTTAAAGAGGGTGTAAAATTCCATGATGGTGTCGAATTGACAGCTAAAGATGTCAAATTTACATACGAACAGATCCTGGATCCTAAAAATGAGTCTCCTTACAGATCACATTTTGAATTGATCGAGAAAATAGAAATAATTGATAAATATATAGTTAAATTCGTTTTATCTGATCCTTTTCCTATATTTTTAACAAAATTAGCATATAGAGAGATTGTTCCTAAGCATATCTTGGAAGGACAAGAGCTAAGAAACACTTCTTTTAATTATAGCCCCATAGGGACAGGGCCTTTTAAATTCAGCAGTTGGGATAGAGATACTGATCAAATTGAACTTGTTGCCAACGAAGATTATTTTGAAGGCAGGCCTTATCTGGATAAAATTATTGTCAAAATATATCCTGAAGGTTATGGTCTTTGGCCGGCATTTATGCGCGAAGAAGTTGATTTTATTATGTTTATAGATCATGAGGACTATAAGGTTATAGAAAAAGATCCTGCTCTAAGGGGATATAAAATACCGTGGGATAAATATTGTGCAATAGCTTATAACATAGAAGACCCTGTTTTGCGTGATAAAGAAGTACGGAGGGCTATAGCACAAAGCATAAATAGAAAAGAAATAATAGAGGCTGTATTTCCGGGGGGAATTGAAAGTATTGGGCCTTTTCATCCTGAAACAGAAGGATTTAATAGAGAGGTTAAGCTTTTAGAATATGATCCAATGAAAGCCAAAATAGACCTCATGCATAGAGGGTGGATAGATGAGGATAATGATGGGATTTTGGAAAAAAACGGCAGGGAGCTTGAAATAAAGATGCTTGTGGATGAAAGAAGTGATCTTTATAAAAAGATGGCATTAATTATCAGGCAGCAATTAGCGGAAGTCGGCATAAAAATTGTGGTGCAGCTGTATAAGGATGAAGAAGAGTTAACAAAGGAATATTTGAATGAAAAAAAGCCGCAGGCATGGTTGAGATTTTATAATGGATCAAGTAATCATCCTTATGAAGCAGTAGGCAGTTGGTATTCATTATCGAGTGAGTTTGGGAAAATATGGAATTATAAAAATGATGAAGTAGACCGACTTTTTGAATTATGTAGGGTTTCTATTGATAAAAATAAGAAGTTAGAAAGTTATAGAGCGATTCACAAAATGGTATATGAAGACCAGCCGGCTTGTTTTTTATTTTTTCCTGTGAGTTATCATGCGATCTCATCCAAATTAAAAAATACAGATGAGTATTTCAGTATTGATATGCCGGTATATACGATGAAAAACTGGTATATTTCAGAAAACTAGTTTTAGGATATTATATAACCTTTAGATTAGCAAAAATTGAAAGGGGGTGAATAAATGGAAATTATTAAGTTGGGAACAGAAGATGTGTTGGAGATGGATGTTTTATCCTGCTGTTGGCCGCCAGGAACAAGAAGTAGTAATGCGCCGGAACCAGAATAAA
>MHHG01000023.1 GCA_001805965.1 Omnitrophica WOR_2 bacterium RIFOXYA2_FULL_38_17
CATATTTGCATTCTGGCTGCACGGCATTGTTCAATATGGCTTTTTTGCCGTTATCGGGGCTATCGGCCTTGCGGGGGTCGTTGTAAATGACTCGATAGTCATGCTTGCTAAAATGGATATTATGACAGAAGGTAAGAAATTCATTACAAATCTAGATATCGCCAATGCCGCAGCTACACGTCTTCGTGCTGTTATCCTTACCACATTAACCACTGTAGCCGGTGTTTTCCCGACAGCTTACGGCTTTGCAGGATATGATGCCATGTTAGGTCAAATGATGTTAGTTATGTGCTGGGGCCTGTTATTTGCCACAGGAATAACTTTAATCCTAGTGCCATGTGTTTACAGCTTTTTATATGTTAAACCGGAAATAATCAGTATGAAGTGAGCACAGAACACACCACTGAAAACTTAGTATCGGAGCTTAAAAGACAAATCTAATATAAATCCTAAAGAGGTGAAATACTATAAATGCAAAAATTTTTAATTACAGTAGGCATGCTTGCCTGTAGCAACATTTTTATGACATTTGCATGGTACGGTCATCTTAAAAATTTTAATAGCAAGCCTTGGATCGTAGCGGCGTTATTTAGCTGGGGGATCGCCCTTTTTGAATACCTTATTCAGGTTCCTGCCAATCGCATTGGACATCAGGTAATGAACCTTGGGCAATTAAAGATCTTGCAAGAAGCTATCACTTTGGCAGTCTTTGTTCCGTTTTCGATCTTCTACATGAAAGAAGGAATAAAACAAGAATATATCTGGGCATCTATTTTCATACTTGCTGCCGTGTTCTGCATATTCCGAGGCTCTCTGGTTACAAAATAATTGAAGCTTTATCAAAGCCAAAAACAGCTACAAATTTTCTAATCGCCGTTGTCATCAACTTTGGTCTGTGGCCGGAAAAAAGTAAGCACAGCTTAATCCGATAGAAGCGTTGAGATTTGAGTAAAGCTGAGTATAAATATTACCTATTTACAATATTTAACACCTACATATTAATATCAGATCAAAAGGTTTACAAAAGTCAAAAATATTTCTGACAACCTAGGGCTGGACGATGGTTGCATTATAAAATGGCTATGGAGAGGATCGCGAAGGCGTTTGTTCAGCTTAAGTGATATCGTTTTGTAACCACTGTAGAAAATAAAACATTTTAAATAATATGGCAAAAGGAGTATACTATACAAAAATTTAAATGATTTAAGAACCGAATAATGAGAAATATAAGTAAAATGAAAACCAAGCCAAAAACACCGACCCTGAAAAAGAGAAAAAAAAGCTCAAGTGTTAGCGGACAAAAAAAAGAAAAAAAGTCCGTATCGGAGAAGGAGAACCGTACAGAGGAACAGAGTCGTCTTAAGAGACAGGTTTCTAATTTAGGCAAAAACTGCAACCATCTTCGAGAAACTGTCAACCACCAAGCTGATGAGTTAAAGACTAAAAATGGTCAAATAAAAGAATGGGCAGATAAAGAAAAGCTGGCAGAAGAACAGATCCGCATTCGTACAAAAGCAATGGATTCAACGACAGATGGTATTTTTATTATCGATGCTCAAAAGAGAGATTTTCCTATCATTTATTCCAACCATTCTTTTCAGGTAATGACTGGTTATGCAAAGAAAGATATCCTTGGGCAAAATTATTTTTTGCTTTACGCAGCGGCTGCCGACCCGCGTATCGCTGAAGAAATAAAAAATACTTTACAACAAAACAGATCTTTTCATGGCGAGATGCTTAATTTCCGAAAAAACGGCGAGAAATTCTGGAATTACATGCGTATTACTCCCGTGCGCGATACAAGCGGTGTGGTTACCCATTATATAGGAATACAGACTGACGTTACATTAATGAGACAGCGGGATTTTGAAATTAAGGAACAACGAGAGGAACTTTTGCATGTAACGCGGGTGGGAAAACTCGCGGAATTTGTCTCATCCTTGGCTCATGAGATCAGCCAGCCCTTAACAGCCATTCTCTCTTACGCACAAGCTGCCCAACGCATCCTTGCAGGCCCGCCTTCCAGACTGGCAGAAAGAGAACTTCAGCTTCAAGAAATCTTGCAGTATATCGTTAATGATGACCAAAGGGCCTCAGAGGTCATCCGGCGGCTACGTTCTTTACTTAAGAAAAGCGATCCTGAATTTGCGCCTATTGATATGAACGCGCTTATTAACGAAACGGTTGTTCTCATGACGACTGACATTACCGTAAGGAATAAGGTTATTAAAACGGAATTGTATACGAAACTCCCGTTTATTAATGGCGATCGAATACAATTACAACAGGTTCTTTTGAATCTCATCAACAACAGTTTAGACGCGATGGAAGCTAACGATGAATCTCGTGAGATAGTGATTCGCACATTCCAAAAAGATCCCAAAGAGATTATTGTAGAAGTGAAGGATTCAGGATGTGGCATTCCCCAACAGAATATCAAAAAGGTCTTTAATCATTTTTTTACCACCAAACCAGATGGGTTAGGCATGGGGTTGTCCATCAGCTGTTCTATTATCGAGGCGCATGGTGGACAATTGGAAGCGGAGAATAATTCTGATGGAGGTGCAACTCTTTATTTCACCATTCCTGTGATCAGAGGGAAAAGCAAAGGGACAAAGGGGCCGTCATGACCAGTAGCAAGCCCGTTATTTATGTTGTCGATGATGACGTTTCTGTCGGTAGGGCATTATCTTTACTATTAAAAGCACACGATTTTAACGTTGAGATATTTAAATGCGCGACAGATTTTTTAGCTTTTAAGCATCCAAAGACTTCATCGTGCCTTATTTTGGATCTACGCCTGCCTTATATGAACGGACTCGTTCTACAGGAAACAATGGCATCACAAGGATTGACCATCCCGATTATTTTTATTTCAGGGCATGGCAATATCCCCATGAGTGTGAAGGCGATGAAAGGGGGAGCAGTGGATTTTCTACCTAAACCCTTCACTGATAAAGATCTGCTGAATGCTATCGACCGTGCCATTGCCAAAGACAAGATCATCAATAAAGATTTGGCTGAAAAAGAAAATATCTGGCGGCGTATTAAGACTCTATCCCCTAGGGAACTTGAAGTTTTCCGTTTAGTGTGCAGCGGAATGTTGAGTAAGCAGATAGCCTTTAAACGGGGGACTGCACTTCAAACGATCAAGGTCCACCGCAGCCGTGTCATGCAGAAAATGCAAGCCAAAACCGTTACCGCACTTATCCATTTCGCCCAAAAAGCCGGTCTCATCTCCTCCAAGTAGCATAAATTTTTAATCTTTTTCTTCCCATCTAATATTCTAATTTCACTATAGCACGCTGCACATAAATAAATCTTATTTAGGAAAAAACAAGTGTTGTACCCAAGTACAATTGATTCAATAAGAATTAAACCTACAATAATACCAAAAGGAAGATAGTAAGGTGATTATGATTAAGAGACAAATTATAAAATCGAGGAAGACCAATGGACAAAGAGAAAAATAAGGTTTTATTTAACGCGGATTCATCATGGAAATATTTCCTAATAGCGTTAGTTATCATCATCATTGCCTATTTTATAGGGACAGCATTTTTTAAAATTTTTCCTTCAATGGAGACACATTTTTAGTTGATGAAGGGATCTGAAATATTGCTTGTAGTTTTGGAAATTATAGAAATAGGTGGGTACATGGAATCTTCGCTTTTCTTAAATGTTTTATGGTTTGCAAAGCTTTTTTAATAATTAAACTTGTTCATTTTATCCAAATAAAGAAAGGAAATATCATGAGCATAAAAATAACTGGTTTTGTTTTAATTGCATTATTTCTTTTAACCGTATCGGTCTACGCACAGGAATGGCCTAGCGTGGAAGTAATTGTAGAAAAAATACAAGAAGAAATGAATTTAACAAAGGAGCAATTTGATAAAGTAAAACTGATTATTAAAGAGAACATGGCCAAACGAAAAGAAATAACGCCACAATTGGCAAAAGGCCTTACTCAGGCTCAATCTGCATCGTTAGATGCGCACCTATACACTAAGTTAAGTAAGGTCTTGACCCGGAAACAAATGAGAAGCTGGAACAAAATACTTGAACTTATGCTCCAGGAGAACCCTGCAAATCAAGATGGCGGATAATGAAAAGCTTTATCCTTGAAAGATTTAAAATAGATAATTTTCAAAAACATCATTCACCTCTTAAGGCTATTCTTATAGTCATTTTTTCCATATTAATATCTGAATTTTGCATTAAATATTTTTTCATGTGCATCCCGGCTTTAGCTAAATTTGATATTCCAATTATCAATGCCTTGACCCTATTGACTATTGTATTGCCAATATTATATCGTTTTGTTTATAAGCCAATGTGTTTTCAGTGTAAAAGGTTAGAAAAAGCAGAAGCAATCCAACGAGAACTTTCCCTTCTTGATGTGCTTACTGGATTATATAACAGAAGAGGCTTTATTCTATACGCAAACCATCTTTTAAAAGTAGCAATTCGGTCAAAAAATGCACTTTTACTTGTTTACGCAGATCTTGATAACATGAAATGGATCAATGATTATTTGGGGCATAAAGGAGGGGACAAAGCTATTGTTAGTATTGCAAAAGTGCTTACAGCCACATTCCGCGGCTCTGATGTTATTGGCAGGGTTGGAGGTGACGAGTTTGCCATTCTGGTTCTCGAATCTAAAGAAAATAATGCTGATATTCTTCGTGATCGATTAAACGAGAAATTGCTAGTAGCAGAACGTAATTTTAAGCCAAAATGTGGGCTTAAATTAAGTGTTGGCATTGCATCCAATAATCCGGGTGAGTCGAAGAGCATTGAGGATCTTATTGAGCAAGCTGATACTCGTATGTACGACGAAAAACAAACCCGACATGTTGTATAAACTTTGATTAAAAGGCAATATCTGTTTGATATTTAAAGGAGCCTATAATTTCTAAATCGAATAAGATAAATTCAATTACGAAGCGAATAGTTATTCATGGTGAACCCATTGTAACGGGTTTTGCCATAGGACGAGTATTCTATTATCAGGATATTTTAACGCGTGAGATCGAGAAAAATAAATTAACTAAAAAACAAGTTGAAGAAGAGTTTGAAAGACTACAAAGAGCGATTGACAAGGTTCATAAGGACCTAGAAAAATTAAAGTCAAAAGTGTCTAATGAGATCGATACAGAACATGCAGAGATATTTGGTGCACATCAACTGATTTTAAAAGACGAAGAACTGTTTAAGGATATTAAAAAGGATTTAAAGAAAAAGAGGATTAATGTTGAACAAATTGTCCAGGAGGTATTTGGAAAGTGGGAAAAAAAGATAAAGGGTCAAGAGATATCAGCTATTCAGGAGAGGTCAAATGATGTTATTGATGTCGGTAGGCGTCTTCTTCGAGCTCTTGTAGGAAGCACGAACAAAAATAGTGTTTTGGATCGCTCTAAAGATTCTGTAATATTTGCGCATAGACTGCTTCCTTCAGACACCGCTTCATTTAATATAAAAAATGTAAAAGCCATTGTTACGGTTGAAGGAACGCAAAATTCGCATTCCGCGATTCTTGCAAAGGCATTGGATATACCTTTTGTTTCAAAAATAAATGTCCCAATTGATTCACTTCCTCGGAAAACAAGAGTCATTGTCGACGGTGATAAGGGCTTAATTATTGTTAATCCAACTCAGGCTGAGCTGGAGTCCTATCCGCTATTAATTCAAAAGAGATTAAGTAACAGGACCAAGGTTTTAAAACGCATTAATAATATCCCATTAAAAACTAATGGAGAGTTAATTAAAGTAAGTGCGAATGTATCTTCTTTAAGTGATATCAAAATGGCGATGGATTGTGGTGCGGATGGTATTGGTCTTTATCGCACAGAACCGCTTTATATGGATAGCCAAAATTTCCCTGCAGAAGAAAAGCTTTATTTACAATTAGTTGTGGCTTTGAATTGTGTGGGCGATCAAGAGGTTAATCTTCGGCTCTTAGATATTGGTGGAGATAAAACACTGCCCTTTCTGGATATTGTGGAAATTAAAGATGCAGCTTTAGGTTTAACCGGCATAAGGCTGCTTTTAAAATATCCTAGCTTATTAGAGATGCAACTACGTGTTTTTCTAAGATTGAGCGCAAAATTTAACGTGAAAGTTTCTGTCCCGATGGTTACTCTTCCGAAAGATATGATAGATGTCCGGCGGTATTTTTCGCAGGAAAAAGAGAAGTTGGGTCAAGAGAAAATACCTTTTAACAAAGCTCTTTTTCTGGGAGCTATGATCGAAACCCCGGCTGCACTTATGTTTATTGATGAGCTGCTTGAGCATTCTGATTTTTTAAGTATAGGGACCAATGATCTAGTGCAATATATCATGGCCGCGGGTAGAGAAAAAAAAGAGGTTTCTGAGTATTATAAGGCTGGAAATCACCTTATTGTTAACGCACTTAAGGACATTATCCAAAAAGCTAAAGAGGCAGGTAAAGAATGCAGTATTTGCGGAGAATTAGCAGGCAACCTTAAATTTACAAAATTGTTTTTGGATATTGGATTAAGAAACTTCAGTGTGCAGTCAACCCTAGTGCCTTATGTGAAATATAAAATAATTCGCCTTACAAGAAAGCCCGGGTGCAGCTTTGAAACATTACAAAAAGCTGAGATTCTTTGCAGCAATTCTACTGTATAAATTTCTATGCTGCAAGAAATAGTTAGGCAAACGCCAGTGTGTACCTAGGTACAATTGATTCATTTGAGATAAAGTCTAAACTGAACTTAAAAGCCAGCATGCCGGCTGGCAGAGAGGGAAGAAAAGTGATGGTTGATAAAAAACAAATTTATATTGTGGATGACGATGAATCGGTATGCCGCGCGCTCAAAATTCTTTTAGTTACTTTTGGGTTTAAAGTAGAGACATTTCCTTCATCCGAGAAATTTTTTAGTGCTGTTCCGAATAATACGAAAGGCTGTTTGGTCATGGATATTCATATGCCAGGATTGGATGGGTGGGAAGCGTTAAAATGTTTGATTAAAACCGGTTCTACTCGTCCTGTTATTATCATTACTGCTGATAAAAATGGTGGGTTAAAAGAACATGCTTTAAAAGCAGGAGCAGTTGGATTTTTACAAAAACCTTTTAACGACAAGGCATTGGTCGATTTGATTAACCTGGCGTTTTATAAGGGGAATGTCCTAAAATATAAATTCTTACTTATGGAATATTTAATAACCGTTCTTGCATTGCCATTTTTTACAACCTCAGTTCTGGGCTGCAATATGATGAGAGGCGCGGGGAAAGATATATCAAATGCAGGAGAAAGTATTCAAAGAACTGTGGATCATAATGATTAAGGAGATGAAGATGCGAATCGAGTCGCAAAAATTAAAATATTGGTTTAAAAACAGCTTTTATTTATGTTTTATTTCATTGCTTGTTTCTATGGTGTTTGGTTGTGCGAGTACCAATAAAACAACGACGACAGAAACAACAGTGACATATCCCAATAAAGGCGTTATATATCACGCAGGGCAACATACTACAACTACGGTTACAACATCCGATGATCAACAAAATAAAGAAATAGTAGAGAAAAGTGAAACAACCACTACAACAACTGAGACGAAGGCTGAACATCCCGGAGTTTTAAGTTCTACGTTTCATGCGGTTGGTTATGTTATTTCTTTACCATTCATTATTATCGGTGGGCTATTCCGGATAATTTTTGGTGGTTAATAATTAAAAAGAATAAGGTGAACGGAAAGAAGGGAGGTCATCATGTTACAGTGGTCAGTAACATTTTTTGTTATTGCAATAGTTGCGGCCCTGTTAGGATTCACGGGAATTGCGAGTTCAGCTGTTGAGATCGCTAAATTTTTGTTCTTTGTTTTCTTGATTTTATCGGTTCTCATATTATTTCTAGCAAAAAAACGGGCAGCATAAATTTTTAATAGAAGTCAGAACATGAATAGTTGCTAAATAGTCGTTAACGCAAAAATCAAGCAACATTATAAAGGAAGGTGTTAAATGAACATAAATTATTCGAAAATACTAATCACGTTTACGGCCGCAGTCTTATTGACTAGCGCATATGCACTCGCCTCTGAGATGGATCAAACCATCGAGTCATCCGCTAAGAACTCCTACGTTTTTAGAACGTATCTTAAAACCGATGCGATTGAAACTAAGTCCATTGATGGCGTTGTCACATTGACGGGAACTGTCACCGAAGAATCCCACAAATCATTAGCTCAAGAGACTGTTGCAAACCTTCCTGGGGTCAAAAGCGTAGACAACCAGTTGGTATTAAAGGGTCCAGCTGAAGAATCTGACGGATGGATCAGCATGCAGGTAAAATATTCGCTTCTTTATAACAGGCATGTAAGCGGTATTAACACCCAGGTGTTTGTTACAGATGGAATCGTAACGCTACGCGGCGAAGCCGGGAACCAGGCTCAAAAGGATTTGGCCGGTGAATACGCCAAAGACATCAAAGGTGTTAAAGATGTAAAGAACGAAATGACGATCGCTAAAGTTTCAATTGAACCGCAACAGACTATGGGTGAAAAAATAGATGATGCGTCTATAACCGCACAGGTTAAGATGGCACTTTTGACTCATCACTCAACCAGTTTTTTTAAGACTGGGGTTAAGACAATTGACGGAGTGGTCACGTTAAGCGGCAACGCCAGTAGTGACGCCGCAAAAGAGATGGCTTCTAAAGTTGCCAACGATGTTAATGGGGTAACAAGCGTGATCAATAATATGACCGTTAATGAGGTTTTGTCTATGAAATAGTTTTGTTTATATCTGTAGGCGGAGTTTCTTTATATTGTATTACTGTCAGCACCAGTTTCTAAAACTAATAATTAACAAACAGAAGTAACAAACAGTATGATTGTCACCACAAAGGGACATGATAGGCTGTCTGGCAAGGAGGGTAGTAGAATGGAAAATAATACTATAAGTTATTGGGTTTGGTTTCTCTTTATAGGGGGGGTTATAGGGTGGTTGGCGGGACTTATTATCCAGGGCCGAGGCTTCGGGATTATCTTTGACATATTGATAGGGATTGGCGGAGCTATGCTAGGAGGATGGATAGCCAGAATACTTGGATTATATACAAATAGTTCGATTGGTGCTTTTTTGATGGCGCTCATCGGAGCGGTGGTTCTAGTGGGTCTGACGCGCTTTGTTGTAAGGCATGCATAGGTGCAAGTCGAGTTTAAACTACGCGGGTAGAGGTTTTCTACCCGCGTAGTTAAGAAAATAAAGGAGGAATATCATGGCTACAGAAACAAAAAAAGGGATTGTCGAATCAGTAAAGGATAGTATCGTAGGCGTGATTACAGGCGCAGGAGACATTGTCAATGCTATCGTTGATACGATCAGTGGGATGGTGAGTAACCTGGTAAAAGAGACAGGTAAAACAGGGGCGGCATTGATAGAAGCGGCAGAGAATATTATTAGCGCGACTATAAGCGGGATCGTTGAAACCGGTAAGAACCTTGAAGATGGCGTTAAAGGCCTTGTCATAGGAATATTAAAGGGGTCAAAGTCAATGGGAGAAGAAGCGTTATCTTCGATTGGAGCTTTAGCCGGTAAGATCATAAAAACCACCTTTAATGCGGGTGGTGATCTTGTCTACGCAACAAAGGGCTTACTCAAAGGTGTTATTCGTTCGGCAAAAGATACGGGCGTTGATGCTGAAAAAGCAGTCTCTGCCGCTGCCACGGGAGCCATTAAGGCGGCCTATGAGATCAGTGCTGAGGCCGGAGATAAAGTTAAAAAAGCTGCTACAGGAACGATTGATGGAGTCAAGATTGTTGTGAAGGAACCTTTTTCCCAAAAAAAAGCAAAGTAATATCCGGACAGAGGCCTTCGCCGGAAAAACATTATCAAAACGCTATTCTGGCGAAGGTTTCTGGATTGATGAGAGAGAAAATGAAAGATGAAACGTCATAGTTATCGCATGGATAATGCTATTTTTAGGGGATTTATAAGACTCAAACACAACAAGCTTTGGTTGTTACGAGTATCGCCAGCTTAGCAATGGTTAACAAATACATATGCATATATTTCTATTTTAGCTTTAAGTGTTTTCGACGGATAAATCTGTAAAGTAAGGTTTTAAATTATGAGTAAGTATCTTTTTTCTGGTATTTTAACAGCTTCTAGCTTTATTACCGGGTGGATACTGTATTTTCTTGTTGTTTTTTTAATTAAGCAGCGCGATATCCTTCCCTTAAAATGGCGTAAAGTCAACTTAGAACTTCTTAAGAAGCCGTTGCGATTTTTAATGCCAGTTTTGTGTGTCTCAGTAGTTATTCCTTTCTTGCGGTTACCAGAAAACACGGTTGTCCTTATTAGCCATTTTATTCAAATCTTCCTTATTCTGTTGTTTGGTTGGGTTATCCTAAAGATTGTTTGCATTATTCGCGATGCGCTTTTGAACCATTATGATATTGATACCCGGGATAATGTGCATGCCCGAAGCATGCATACACAAATACGTTTAATCGCGAACATCATCGGCGTGGTTATTGTTTTGTTAACTGTTTCTTTTGTTTTGATGAGTTTTGCCCAAGTCAGGCAAATTGGGTTAAGCCTGTTGGCTTCAGCAGGGATAATGGGAATAGTGGTTGGTTTTGCTGCGCAGAAAACACTGGGGAATCTCATTGCCGGTATTCAGATAGCCATCGCTCAGCCGATCCGGTTGGATGATGTTGTCATTATTGAGAATGAATGGGGCTGGATCGAGGAAATTACCCTTACTTTTGTAGTGGTTCGTATCTGGGATCTAAGGCGGTTAGTAGTCCCTATATCATATTTTCTTGAAAAACCGTTTCAGAATTGGACACGTACTTCAGCAGATATTTTGGGAAGTGTATTTATTTATACTGATTACACTATTCCCGTGAAAGAAGTGCGCGCCGAGTTGACACGGATACTTACGAATAGCCAGTATTGGGATAAGAAGGTTAATGTTTTACAGGTTACCGATGCAAAGGAACGAGTTATTGAATTGCGTGCCTTGATGAGCGCTGCTGATTCTCCTATGGCGTGGAATTTACGCTGTGAGGTTAGGGAAAAACTTCTTGAATTTTTGCAAAATAAATTTACTGAATGCTTGCCGCGCGTACGTATTGAAATGAATACGATAGATAATGTTAAGAAAAGATAAAATCGGGGCCTTATAACCGACTCCCTGAATGATCCATCTCTAATAATGGGGCAGGTCAATGTGATGGGTTCAAGTAGGATCTGATCCGGATAATTGGTTGGAAGCAGAACGAACCTTAAGGAATTTCCCCACCCAGTATAAATAAAAAGGAGGAACAAAATGTCTGTGGAAACATCATTGCTATTTATAATCCTTGCTTTTGTAGTTGTGTCTTTGCCTGCTTGGCCCTACAGCAAATCATGGGGATATACGCCTACAGGTGTTTTGACAGTTTTG